>NZ_MXQF01000049.1 GCF_002165575.1 Pseudoalteromonas sp. A601 | reverse complement strand
GCAGAAGGGCTTGCCCCGGGGATGTTTATTGCCATTAAATAGGGCCAAAGTGTTTTAATACTTTGGCTGAGATGCATCGCGTCTTGATGTTTTGTTACTTCTTGTTGGCCGGCACCGCGCATATTTTTCCTGATGAATTAATACGTTATTAAGTCTGATAGTAAAGTCGAGTATAAACTTTAATGACAGCTATACTCAAATATTTCAGCCATAGCCTTGGGTATAATAAATTCTAAACATGAGTTAAATACAGGATGAAGATGTTGCCATTGAAATTTTATATTGCGGTTTAATTAATCATTGAATTATTTCAAATTGCCCCCATATACCTGTTTACTGATATTAATAGATTATAAAATGATTCGCTTTCGGCTAATTTTTTCTGTGTTGTTATTTGTTGTTGCATTTTTTAGTGCGCAAAGCAATGCTGCGGGAGCAGATAAAGCAAATTGGGTTCAATCTATTACTGCTCATGAGTTCCTTATAGATTTGAATAGTGAGCACAGCATAAAAATACAATTATTTGATAAGGCTGAATCAGTTAAACATGTTTCTCATGAGCAAAATTCCTCTGGTTTTGAGCCAACTTACTTTCGTTTAGTTGTTAGTAATTCATCTTTATTTTTACATCAGGTTCAAGTTGAACCCAAATATGCCCCTATCTTTGAGTTTTTTACTCCAACTCTTGCTAAAGAACTGTTTTTACAACCTTTAGAGCCGCCAATTAGACAACCATGGTATACGGCTTATGAGGGGAGAAAATCGCGTTTAAGTGGTTGGAAAGACGCTAATCTGATTTATCGAGCAAGAAACACTTACCATAGTTAATTTCTACATTAATTTATAAACCTAAACCAATTAAAAAATTAATGTGCCTAATAGGCATGAACCAATGCTATGCGTTGGTTTAAAGGAAAGTTATGTTTAAAAAAAGTTCGAAAAAACCGTTGTGGCAACGGTTTAAAATTAGCTATGTGGCAATGTTTATGGCACTGATGCTATTAGCTATCAGTGCGTTACCTAATTTATACCCCGCTAAATCTTGGCTGCATATCCAAATGCAGGAGAGTCAAACAGCGGTGCAAGTCGACACCCAAAAAGATGTTATCGCGTTTCTTAATCAGCATGGTTTTCTAGTTGCGCAATCTATTGATGAGCCACAATTGAATGGCGGCTCGTTAAATATCTTATTTAACACGCCTAGTAAAAGTGCGGCAGCACAACAGGCATTAAAAGCCGAATTTACTTCACTTGAAACCAAAATTGTGACTCATCAAACAAGTCCCTCGTGGGTCCAAGGGCTTGGGCTTGCTCCTATCAAACTAGGGTTAGATTTAAATGGCGGTGTGCTCTTTGTTTTAGACGTTGATCTAGATAAAGCACAGCAAGAGCAGCTTGATAGTGCATTTGAGCAAACCAAAACCATTATTCGGGAACAAAAAGCTCGAGGAGTCAGAGTGCAAAAAAATGACGCTGGGTTTGAACTTCATGCTTTAGATAAATCCCTCACTGACTTAGAAAGCGTTAAGGATGAAGTTTTAGCACGTTTCGAGCGTTTGCAAGCAACGAGTCATAATCAAGGGAATATGACATCAATGGCATTTAGCTTTAGTGAGAGCGGAGTCAGCTCATTTACAAAAGAAGTGATGAGCCAAACACTCACAACGCTCAGAGGCCGTATTGAGGAGCTAGGCATTACAGAAGCGGTCACTCAGCGCCAAGGTAAGCAACGTATTCGCATTGAGTTGCCTGGTGTGCAAGACCCTGCAGAAGCAAAGCGTATAATTGGTGCAACAGCTTCTTTAGATTTTTATCAATTAAAAGAAGTGGGTGGTAAATCATTTAAGCATAAAGATGGCGGAACAATTAACTTAGATCCGGTGGCTATTTTTTCAGGGCAGCATATTAATAATGCTCAATCCGGACGAGATGAGTGGGGAAAGCCATTAGTTCAATTAAGTTTAGATAGCCAAGGTGGTGAGGCTATGTCTGCGTTCTCAAAACGCAATATCGGCAAACCTATGGCTACAGTCTACTCTGAGTATTACCAAAATGAGCAGGGTGAGATTGTAAAAAATAGCGAAGTCATCAATGTAGCCAATATTATTCAGCACTTGAGTAGTCGGTTTAGTATTACCAATATGCAAAGTGCACAAGCAGCACAAGACTTAGCTCTTTTGTTACGTGCAGGGTCATTAACCGCGCCAGTTACCATAGTTCAAGAACAAACCATTGGGCCAAGCTTAGGGGCTGATAACATAACCAACGGCTTAGCAGCCTTAATGCTTGGAATGGGAATTACACTCGTTTTTATGGCGCTGTGGTATCGCCGTTTAGGCTTGATTGCAAATATAGCGTTATTGCTAAACTTAACCGCACTTGTCGGTTTAATGTCGTTGCTACCAGGTGTTGTATTAACACTGCCAGGAATCGCAGGCTTAGTGCTTACAATTGGTATGGCGGTCGATACTAATGTGATTATTTTTGAGCGTATTAAGGAGGAGCGTCGTAAAGGGCGAGCGCCTTATCAAGCTATCGAACAAGGGTATAACCAAGCATTTAGCACGATTTTCGATGCCAACATAACTACCATGATCACTGCGATTATTTTATACAGCATAGGGTATGGACCTATTAAAGGGTTCGCTATTACGTTAGCGCTAGGGCTTATTACTAGTGTGTTTACAGGCGTCTATGTTTCAAAAGCATTAAGTCAATCATTGTACTTAAAACTGGCTGATAAACAAGGAGCAAGCGCATGAAAATCAATTATAATTGGTTAAAAAGTGGCTCGAAAATGCGTTTTGCAGGCTTGGTAATCTCACTCGTGTTAATATTTATTTCAACATTTGGCATTGCCAGTAAAGGGCTTAATTTTGGCCTCGATTTTACTGGGGGTTATTTAACTGAATTTACGACAAGTACGCCACTGACACTAAGTCAGTTGAGCAGTAAAATTGATGCCTCAGGGTTAGAGAATTACACTGTAACTGCGCAGTCGGCTCAGCATTTTCAACTAAGAGAAAGTGAGCAGCATAACCCTTGGTTAGATACACTTGAGCAGAACGAGGATTTTTCAGTGAATGTTTTGTCCTCTTCTTATTTAGGCTCGCAAGTAGGCGATGAATTGTTTGAGCAAGGTTGCTTAGCTTTGTTTGCGGCCATGGTTGCGGTGATGTTGTATTTAGCTATGCGGTTTGAGTGGCGTTTAGCACTGGGGGCTGTGGTTGCATTGTTACACGATATTATTATTGTGGTTGGGCTATTTGCTTGGTTACAGCTTGAATTTAATTTAACCGTGCTTGCAAGCTTACTCGCCATAATCGGTTATTCCCTTAATGATTCTATTATTGTAGGAGATAGGGTTAGGGAGCTATTACGCATTGATACTGCGCAGAACCTTGCGGTAGATAAAGTAATCAATAATGCAATTAGCAGCACATTAACGCGAACGTTAATTACCTCAGGGACGACACTTGCTACTGTCGCCAGCGTTTGGTTATTAGCTGGGGCACCACTTCAAGGGTTCTCAACTGCATTATTTACGGGGATAGTTGTAGGCACGCTATCATCAATTTGTATCGCTGCGACGCTACCTCAATTTTTAGGCTTAAGTGCTGAAAATTATAAAGTAAAGCTAGATGAGAAAAGCCAAGCACTAATGGATATGCCTTAAATAAAGTACAACAAATGCCGCGAATAACGCGGCATTTTTAATACAATTATTTAAAATAAAACGGGGGTAATTAACTTAAGTTGATAGTGACCATATCAGCAGTTTCTTGCTCATGCTCTGCGCTAGGCTGTTTAGGAATATCAGGCTTGTCTAAGGCAATATCACCACCATCTATTACATCACCGGTTTGCAAGTGGGCAAAATCAAACAATTCATTGTCCGCTAGGTGAGATGGCACCACGTTTTGCATTGCAGTAAATATGCTTTCAATGCGCCCTGGGTGCTCGGTATTCCACTTAGCAAGCATGGCTTTTGTGTGCTTACGTTGTAGGTTTTCTTGTGAGCCACATAAATTGCACGGAATGATCGGGTATGCTTGGTGTATAGCATACTGTTCAATATCAGCTTCTTTGCAGTAGGCAAGAGGACGAATAACCATGTGTTCGCCGTTATCACTCATTAATTTTGCTGGCATGCTTTTTAACTTACCGCCGTAAAACATATTTAAGAATAAGGTTTCTATCATGTCGTCACGGTGATGACCAAGTGCTATTTTAGTGGCGCCTAGCTCTTTTGCGGTGCGGTATAAAATGCCGCGGCGCAGGCGAGAGCATAATGAACAGGTTGTTTTACCTTCAGGGATTATATCGGTAACAATACTGTAGGTATCTTCTTCGACAATTTTATATTCTACGTTTTGAGTGTCTAAATACTCAGGCAACACATGCTCTGGGAATCCGGGCTGTTTTTGATCAAGGTTGACAACAAAAAGATCAAACTTAATCGGTGCAACACGCTGCAAGTGCTTCAGCATCTCTAAAAGGGTATAGCTGTCTTTTCCTCCTGATAAACACACCATGATGCGGTCGCCTTCTTCAATCATATTGAAGTCCATTACTGCTTGACCAGTTTGGCGGCGTAAGCGCTTTTGTAACTTATTGAAGTTAAATTGAGCTTTGGCTTGAACAGAATGCGACATTACGGCCCCTTGAGATACTATACGTAAAAATAAGGGGCGTATTATATGCTGAAAATGGCAATGCTCAAAACTTATTTATTGGCTAATTTATTTTGCCAATGGAGAAACATAACCATCAGGCTTTAATGCCAAAACATCGCAGTCTAAACTATCGATCACATGTTCTGCGGTATTACCAACTAATGCAGCACTTAAGCCGGTACGGCCAACAGTACCAATAACCACTAGCTCACTATTTAAACGTGCAGCTACATCAGGGATGACATCTTCAGGTAAACCTTCTTCAATCGCACAATTCTGATGAGCGATTTGGTGTTTATCGGCTAATTCATAGGTGGATTCTAGGTGATGTTTTTTCACTGACTCGTTATAAACACTTGGATTAAACTCAGGAATTTCTATAGCAATATTAACTGGTGTTGCTGGGTAGGCATTTACAAGGTTTAATTTAGCATTGGCAAGCTCACATAAAAATTGTGCGTCTTTTATAATACGATTATTTAATGCTAGATGTTGCTCGTTTTCGCTGACTGCGTTCACAGCAGCTAAAATATTTCCCTGCGCTGGCCATGCATGTTCTTTGACTAATAATACTGGGGCAGGGCATTTACGAATTAAGTGCCAATCTGTTGGTGTAAAAATGACTGATTTAAGAGTGTCGTGTTGGTGGGTACCTTTGACAACTAAATCAAAACCTTGATTAATGACGGTATCGATTATGGCTTCGTAAGTGCGATTGTGCCACACCACCTGGCTGTTAATTTCTAAATCAGAGTATTGCGCGAGTATTTCATCAAGCCAGGCTTGGCGATCTTTTACGACAGCGTTTCGCATAGCTTCGCGTTCGTCACTTGAAAGCATCGTGGTCATTTCATATGAGAAATCGTAAATACTCATAAAGGCAGTGATACTAGCGCCTGATTTTTTAGCTAAATCAATTGAGCGAGATAGACCATGCTGTGAATCAGCTGTGGGGTCAATTACGGCAAGAATTTGTTTAATGGTATTCATGAGCTGCTCCTTTAACTACTTTACATACAGTGTAACGTATTATTTGCGTAGTTAAAGGTGTAGCTAAAGAAGAGTTGTTTTAGATCAAAGTTTATTTTGTGTGTATTGCAGCAGCTTCGCGTAAACCGTCGCTATTCAAAATAGTAATGAATTTACCTTCAACTTTTATTAAGCCAGCTTTTTGAAAACGGCTAAGTAAACGGCTGATTGTTTCAACGGTAAGGCCTAAGTAATTACCGATCTCACCCCGGGTCATAGTAAATCTGAATTCTTTACGAGAAAATCCCCGTTCACCAAACCGGTTGGATAAATTATGTATAAAGCTAGCTAGGCGCTCTTCTGCTGATTTTTTATTGAGCAGTAGTAGCATTTCTTGATCGTAATTTATTTCGTTGCTCATTAAACGCATTATTTGTTGGCGCAGCTTAGGTAATTTACCAGAGAGCTCATCGAGTGTATCAAACGGAATCTCACAGACCATTGATGTCTCAAGAGCTTGGGAGAAGCTTTGATGTTGCATTTTATTTATAGCATCAAAACCGACTAAATCTCCGGCTAAGTGAAAACCAGTAATTTGTTCATCGCCTTGTTCAGATAATGTGTATGATTTAAATGAACCAGAACGCACAGCAAAGATAGCATTTAAAGGCGCGCCAGATTCAAATAAATAGTCGCCTTTATGCAAGGGTTTTTTACGCTCAATGATTTCATCAAGTTTATCCATTTCTTGGCCATTAAGGGTAAATGGTAAGCATAGTTGGCTAATGCTGCAGTCGTTACAGCTAATTGTGCAGTTGCTTTTCGCTTTATTGTGAGATAAATCCATCAGTTAAATCCATTAAAGTGCGTATTTTTAGTTAGACTAATGCACTAATTTGTCAGTTGCAATAATAAGTAAGTATAAACCGTACCATATAAGTATACTGCCCATAGCCACACGTGCCCATGGGTGATTGAGAAATTTATGTAAAACTTGTGCGCCCATTCCAATACTTAACATGGCAGGAAAAGTTCCCAGCGCAAAAAATAGCATTACTAAGGCGCCATCTATTGCTGTTTTACTAGTCATTGCCCATGTCAGTGCTGAGTAGACTAAACCACAAGGCAACCAGCCCCAAAGTGCACCGTAAGCTGCTGCTTTTGGTAATGAGTTTATTGGCATTATGAAACGATTTAGTTTAACTAAGTGTTGCCAAACAAGTGTTTTACCAAGTGATTCGAGCCACTGTAAACTTATCCCTAAACGCATAACATACAGCCCAACAAGCAACATGAACAGACCACTTAAAAATGCTAATAGCATGGCAAACCAGTGGCTTTGGCTTGCAAAATGGCTACTGATCCCAGCTACTAGCGCTCCTGCTAGCATATAGCTCGTTGCACGGCCTAAGTTATAAGCTAACGAGTAGGCAAAGGGCCGCGTTTTATCTGTTGCCAATTGTAAAGAGCTGGCAATGCCCCCGCACATAGCAATACAGTGGCCGCTACCAATTAACCCCATAATGAATGCACTAATAAAAAGAGGATTAATCATTACTTTTTTTGTGTTGCTCTTTATCGTCTTCAAACAAGATACTGTGGCCTTGTTTATTTAGATCTGAAAATTGCTCACCTCGAACAGCCCAAAAGAACACCGCTATGGCGATAATAACAAACAAGATAGCGATCGGGATCAAGATATAAATTATACTCATAACTTTAATAACCTCAGGGAGTTAGTTATAACAATGATTGAACTGGCAGACATGCCAATCACTGCCATCCACGGAGCAACTAGGCCCATTGCAGCAAGCGGTAAAATTGACCCATTATAAAGTAATGAAATGGCTAAATTTTGTTTAATAATACGGCGTGTTTTTTTCGATACACTAAGCAAGTGCGAAATAGCTGCTAAATCACTGTTAAGTAATACCACATCGGCCGTATTTTTGGAAATATCAGCGCCAGTCTCCATGGCGATAGATAAATGCGCACTGTTAAAAACAGGGCTGTCGTTTACGCCATCACCAACCATAGCGACGATTTCACCTTGAGCAGACCAAGTCTCGACATACTTTTGTTTATCTTGAGGTAAACAACCCTTCGTATAGCTATCTAAGTTTAGCTTTTTGGCTATATTTTGTCCTGCATTTGAAGCATCACCTGTCAACATATGACAGCTCAAGCCTTGATTTTTTAGTGAAGCAATTAAGCCATGGGCATTTTGTTTTACTTCATCAACAAAATAAAAGTGTGCAATGGGTTGTTCATCAATATAAAAAGTTGCTTGGGCATTGGTTTTTTTAGATTCAAACCATCCACTTTTACCAATGGCATAGCGGTGGCTTTCATCTGTACCTGTGATGCCTAACCCCGGATGCACTTTGATACCTTCAAGGTGACGGCTTTGGGGAGTAAACTGAGTAAACGCTGAAGCGATAGGGTGCTCAGAGTAACTTTCAAGTTGGGCAGCCAGCGCTAATATATCTTCTTTACTGATATTCTTTGCAAGTATATCAATCGCATCGAGACTAAAGCGTCCTTGCGTCAATGTGCCTGTTTTATCAAACGCAACGCGTGTTAACTGCGGCAAAGTCTCAAGCACATGGGCTTGTTTGATTAAAATGCCCTTGCGTGTGAGTGTCGCGACAGCGCAGGTTAACGCCGTTGGTATTGCTAAACTAAGTGCACATGGGCAAGTAGCAACGAGGACCGAGATGGTAATCCAAAATGCATGCTCGGGGTCAATTTGATACCAACCAACCGCGGTAATCGATGCAAATATTAGCAAGCATGCCACAAACCACTGAGCTACTTTATCAGTAATTTCTACAAGCTTGGGGCGTGTGGCAAGGGCGCTGTGTTGTAACTTTATAATTTGGTTTAATAAAGTGTTTTGGCCAAGCTTATTAATGCGAACTTCAATAACACCATCGTGATTCACGGTGCCTGCAAACACTTGATGTTCAATGTACTTATTAACGGGGAGGTGTTCGCCCGTCATCATTGACTCATCAACGCTCGTGGTTCCAGCTGATACAATACCATCCGCAGGAATTGTTTCACCTGCCTTTATTAGAACCCGGTCATCTAATTTAAGTTTTTTGGCTGCAATAATCTGCTCTTTACCTTGCTCATCTAATATACGGGCGGTTAAAGGTAGTAACTTTTGTAAGTTTGCGGTGAACTCACTGGCTTTAAGACGTGCTCTAAATTCTAAGTATTTACCTAATAAAAGTAAGAAGGTAAACATACAAATTGATTCAAAGTAAACCTCACCCACGGCCATAATCGTTGCATAGCAACTTGCTCCATAGGCTCCAAAAATGGCTAAGGAAACGGGTAAATCCATGTTTAACTGTTTGGCTTTAAGACCATTTATAGCATTGGTTAAAAATGGTAGGGCACTGTATAAAATGACCGGAGAAGCAAGAATTAAACTTATCCAGCGAAAATATTGTTCAAAGTTTTCTTCCATGCCAGAGAACATACCAAAGTACATAGCAAAGGCGAACATCATCACTTGCATGGTCATCAGGCCTGCGACACCTAAACGGCGAATATAGGCTTTTGCAGTTTGTTGCTTTTGACTTGCTTCAATATCGGCTTGAAAAGGGTAGGCTTTGTAGCCTATCTCTAATAATGATTTGATTATTTCGCTAAGGGGTAGTTCGTCTTTATGCCATTGGATCATCGCGCGGTTAGTCGAGGTGTTCACATCAACGCGCTTTACAGCAGGCATGTTTAATAATTGTTTTTCGATAAGCCATGCACATGCCGCACAGGTTATGCCTTCAACAGTTAATAAAACTTCACTGATTTCGTTAGTTTGTGAAATAAACTCTTCTTGAATATCAGGGTTATCGTAGCTTTCAACAAGCTTTAATTGCTCAGGTACGAGTTGTTCAACTTTACCAGCTTGCACGGTCCTGAATTTATAGTAATCCGTCATTCCTTGAGCAACAATTGTTTCGGCAACAGTTTGACAGCCAATGCAACACATAGGTTCAGGGCTACCGTCTATTACAACGCTAGCATTAAACCCAGTCGGTACACTTTCAAGGCAATGAAAGCAGTTTTTTGACATGATAACTTACTACTTATATTCCGGATTTATCGCAATACTTTGCTCATTTGGCAAAGTAATATTTTCTTTTAGCTTCCAGCTAGCGTCAATGGGCTCAATAAATACGGTGTAATTGCCTTCGCTGTAGGGCTCAATGATTGCAGTAAACTCGCCATTCGCATTGGGTGTTAAATGCGCACTAAAATCATGCTCACCAATTGTGCGATGATAAAAAGACATTTTTAACGAATGAATATTATTGGTGTCACCTTTATTAAATTTAAAGCTAACTTTGTCGTGCTCTACGGTTAAATTACCATGTAAATATAATGCTTTGGCTTTATCAAATTTACTTAATTCTAAGTTAATCGCTTTGCCTTTCTTATAGTAGTCATCAACAACCATATCTGGGCCATGTCCGATTGCAGTAATAAACAATGAAATACATCCAATAATGGCAACCACTGGGAAAAAGATTAAGAACCAAGGCCAGAAATTTTTATACCAAGGAGTAGGTTTCATAAAAACACTTAATTAGTTTGTGATAAGGACATTTTATAGGAATTGATATAAAAAGACTAAAAAAAAGCCTCCATCTGGAGGCTTTTTTGATCTTAATTAATCTATTGATATAAAAGATTAAAGTTTAAACGTTTTATTAACATTTTGCTTATTTATCTTGCGATAAACTGTAAACATAAGCAGTTAATAAGTGTACCTTGTCTTCACCTAAAATATCTTTCCAAGCAGGCATTACACCAGCGCGGCCGTTAACAAGTGTTTCTTCAACTGCACGTTGAGAACCACCATATAACCAGATGTTATCGGTTAAATCAGGAGCACCAAATGGTAAATTATGAGCAACAGAGCCTTTACCGTCAGCACCGTGGCATGCTGCACACATAGCAAACTTGGCGGCACCAGCACTCGCATCTTTTTGGTTTACAGTACGACCTGATAAGCTTAGGACATGGGCAGTCATTTCTTTAATGCCTTGTTCACCTAACGCTGCACCCCATGGTGGCATTGCTGCAATACGACCATATAAAAGTGTTTCTTTAATTTTGTCAGGTGTGCCGCCATATAACCAATCTTTATCAGTTAAATTTGGAAAACCTTGACCACCTCGTGCATCAGAACCATGACACTGTGAACAGTTTTGCGCAAATAAACGTTGACCAATCTCAAGCGCTTTTTCATCTTTAACTAATGTTTCAATATCTTGTTTAGCAAAACCTTCAAAGATTGGGCCAAAACGCTCGTCTGCAGCTTCATATTCTTTATCAAGCTTAACAAATTGGCCGTTGGCTTTGGCTTCTTCAATTGCTTTTTTAGATTCAGCTAAAGATGTTATGCCTTGGTTAGAACTGGTCCATTTACCTAGCCCTTCCCAGTTACCTAAACCAGGGTAAGCTGCTAGGTAATAAACAGACCATGCAAATGTAGCGAAGAACATGTATGTCCACCATTTTGGCAGTGGATTATTTAGTTCTTCAATGCCATCAAATTCATGGCCACAACTTTCACCTTCTTCAACGCCAGCGTAGTTTTTTAAGTTCCACACAAGCAGAGCAAACAAGATAATTAGACATGATAGGGTCAATACAATAACCCAAATACTCCAAAAGCTAGTCATTTCTCAGACCCCTTTTCCTCATTAGAGAGTGTTTTGTTGTGTTTGCTCTCATCTTCAAAGATGGCATTAGCTGCATCTTTAAAACGCGTTTTGCTACGTTTGCTATATGCCCACACAACAATCACAATAAACAATACTAAAATTACCAGAGTTAAAATGCCTCTGTATGTTCCGTAATCCATAATTAATTACTTCAAATGTGTGCCAAGCTGTTGCAAATAGGCGATAAGTGCTTGCATTTCTGTTGCACCTTTACCGTCATTCATTGCATCAACTTTAGCAATATCAGCGATTAGTTCTTCATCACTACCATAACCTAAGCCTGGGTGAGCTGGGTTTTGTGGATTGATAGCGAACGTATCACGGAAAATTTTAAGTTTTTTAAGAGTCAGGCTTGTATCAACACGATTCTCATCTAACCAAGGAAACGCTGGCATATTTGACTCAGGAACCACTGCTCGTGGATCCATTAAGTGGGCATAATGCCAATCATCTGAGTAACGCTTACCTACACGGGCAAGATCAGGACCAGTACGTTTGGAACCCCATAAAAAAGGGTGATCCCATACTGATTCGCCGGCTACAGAATAGTGACCGTAACGCTCAACTTCATCACGAAAAGGGCGAATCATTTGTGAGTGACAGTTAGAACAGCCTTCACGTACGTATATATCTCGACCTTCCATTTCAAGGGCGTTTAGCGGACGTAAGCCATCTACCGGTTTTGTTGTATCGTCTTGGAACATTAGAGGAGTGATTTCTACTAATGCACCAAAGCTGATAGCAAAAACAGTCAATATAGCCATTAGGCCGATATTCTTTTCGACTATTTCGTGTTTATTTTGTGAATTTTTATTGCTCATCATCTCACTCCATTATGCTAACTGGGCTTGCGCGTCTAATTTCAACGAATCATTTTTCGCTGTAATTGTACGGTAAACGTTATAAGCCATAACTAGCATGCCTGTTACGATGAATACACCGCCTAAGAAGCGCATAACATAGAAAGGGTGTGATGCTTGTAGTGACTGAACAAAGCTGTACATTAATGTACCGTCAGTGTTAACAGCACGCCACATTAGGCCTTGCATTACACCTGAAATCCACATAGCAACAATGTAAAGTACTACACCTACTGTATGTAACCAGAAATGGGTGTTAACAAGTTTCACACTGTACATTCGACCTTGTGAGAATAGTGCCGGAATTAGATGGTAGATAGCGCCGATAGAAATCATTGCAACCCAACCTAACGCACCAGAGTGAACGTGACCTACGGTCCAATCAGTGTAGTGAGAAAGTGCGTTTACAGATTTAATTGCCATCATAGGGCCTTCAAAGGTAGACATACCATAGAAAGATAATGAAACAACTAAGAAGCGAAGTACTGGATCAGTACGTAGCTTATGCCATGCACCTGATAGCGTCATAATACCATTGATCATACCGCCCCAAGAAGGAACGAATAAGATGATAGACATCACCATACCTAAACTTTGTGTCCAATCAGGTAGTGCAGTGTAGTGAAGATGGTGAGGACCAGCCCAAATATAAAGAGACACTAATGCCCAAAAGTGAACTACAGATAATCGGTACGAATAGACAGGGCGACCAGCTTGCTTTGGTACAAAGTAATACATCATACCCAAGAAGCCAGCAGTTAATAAGAAACCTACAGCATTATGACCATACCACCACTGTACCATTGCATCTACAGCACCTGCGTAGATTGAATAGGATTTAGTGAGTGATACAGGTACCGCCATGCTGTTTACAATGTGTAATACTGCAACAGTGATAATAAAACCAGCATAAAACCAGTTAGCAACATAGATATGCGATACTTTACGTTTAGCAATAGTACCCATAAATACCACTGCATACGTTACCCATACAATCGCGATTAAAATATCGATAGGCCACTCTAGCTCTGCATACTCTTTAGAGCTTGTAATACCTAGTGGGAGTGTAATTACTGCCAATACGATAACTAATTGCCAACCCCAAAAAGTAAAGGCTGCTAATTTGTCCGAAAGAAGGCGCGTTTGACAAGTACGTTGAACAACATAATAAGATGTTGCGAAAAGTGCACTTGTACCAAATGCGAAAATAACTGCGTTCGTATGTAACGGACGAAGTCGAGAGTATGTTAACCATGGTGTATCAAAGTTAAGTGCTGGCCAAGCTAATTGGGCAGCAATCAGAACCCCAATACTCATGCCAACGATGCCCCAAATCACTGTCATAATAGCGAATTGGCGTACAACTTTATAATTGTACTCAGTTTGTGATGCTACTGTTTGGCTCATTTTCTGGCTTCCGCTGCAATATATGCGTTTAGAAATGAATTACCCACTTAATAAAAAGCGGGGCCTACTATTACTCCACAAGTGTGTTATCTAAAACGACCAATACTTGACTGCTTCAGAAAACAAACTCGAGAAACCCTATTTTTTGCGGGGGAAATGATAAAATTTTTGACCTAAAAAAGATAGGTCAATTGCATAAAATTATGACATCAATCAATTTTTATCATGTAGTTGACTATTTTTTGTTACACTTTTTGAAATTAACCTGCTTTTTAACTCATCGTCGTTGTGTTTATAGTGTGCGCTAATTAGTATTTGCTTTTTATATAATAGGTAGCACACATGACTTTTAGCCAGGTAATTCTTTTTTTGTCGATAATACTCTGTTTGACTGCATGTAATCCCCAAGCGATTAGTATAGAAGAGCAGCCCGTTGCTGCAAGTTGCCAACCAAATGAACCATGTGATTATTCTAATACAACAAAAATTTGGTTACCTGTAACAGACCTAACACCGGAAACAGCTTTTAAAATCAATTTGTCTATTCCCGAAGGTAGTGCAATTATTTCTGCCAAATTGGAGGGCGTGACTATGTATATGGGTTACATCCCTGTTACTTTCGAGGCTATTGATGATATTTATCAAGCTACTACTATGGTCGGTATTTGTTCTGAAAAAAACATGAAATGGAAATTACGGCTACAACTGCAAGACTTAGAGGGCCATACACAGCACATAACTTATTTTTTCATTGTTAGGTATTAGCGATAACTTTGCCTGGGTTATCATTTATCGCTTTTACTACACCCTAAGCATTAAAATATTATTTTCATATAGCGTGAGAACCATTTATAAACCAAGTGGCTGATCTCTGCACTATTTAAGGTTCCAATTTTAGGTTGCGTTAGTTCCAAACAATCTTCCTGCTTCTTTAATATATAAAATAGACTCTCAGCTTCTTGCATATTTTTACCTCTATTTCGCAATAAACGGTAATGAATATAGCCATACCTAGTGTTATATGCCACTCATAGTTTGTAATTTCGATTATTTACGCATTCTTACAGAATAATTATGGTTAGTTTTTAGCAGCGAGTTTTACGGTTTCTATAAAACAGTGTGATCAATATGTGAAAATTTCTGTTTTGGGTATATTTGGCGTTCAATTACATCAAATTACAAAGTCCAGCCATTTGATTTCATTCGTGTTTTTAATGTGATTTGATGTTCTTATTATACTGATTTTTATATGTTTTATAGTATTAACACTGAAACATCAATTAACGTTTGTTTCTTCTGTAGTTCCTAATAAAAACAGTGGCTTGTATTGTGTTCTCTCATTCAGTTTTCATTCAGTTAACTCAGCCTAAGTTGCCCGCCGTTGACTCGTCATTCTAACAAAAACGAGCACTACCTGAATTAAGGTACTTTTTCCAACAAGTAGGGTTTCACATGAAAAAATCAATTCTTGGTTTAGCTGTTATTTCAGCAATTCCTATGTTCTCAACAAGTGTTATAGCTGCAGACGAAGCAGCACAATCTATTGAAAAAATCCAAGTAACGGGTTCTCGTATTAAGCGTTCAGACATGGAAAACGCAAGCCCAGTTACATTAATTGGTGCAGACGACATTAAAGCAATGGGTGCAACAAGCATCGATGGCGTATTACAAAAAATGACTGCCACTGGCGGTGCGATGACTAACCCAGGTATCAATAATGGTTCTGGCGGTAATGCGTCAATTGATTTACGTGGTTTAGGCTCTAATCGGACATTAGTGCTTGTAAATGGCCGCCGTATGATTGCATCGGGCACTGGTGCTGCGTCAACTGTTGACCTTAATACCATCCCTGTATCAATGATTAAATCTGTAGAAGTCCTAAAAGATGGTGCATCTGCTGTCTACGGCACTGATGCTGTAGCAGGTGTTGTAAATATCATCTTAAAAGATGATTTTGAAGGCCTTGATATGAATGTAAATGCTGCTATCACCGGTGAAGGCGACGCATCAGAAAATTCTATCGATTTTACTGTTGGCACGTCTTTCGATAAAGGTAACATCGTAATCGGTATGCAATATACTGACCGTGGTAAGGCAAAACAGTCTGATCGTGACTTCTCAAGCTGTCCAATTGCTGAAGATGCAAATGGCCTAAACTGTAATGGCGGTTCTGTTTACTCTGAAGGCGGTCACATTTGGCAAGACAGCCTTATTGGTGATATAAATGCCGACGGTCAAATAGTTGATGCTGATGGTAATCCAATTACATCAGGTCTTGCTATTGGTGATAATGGCTTAAGTGGTCAAGGTGGTCTTCACCCATTTACTGATTCAGATCGTTATAACTTTGCCCCAGCTAGCTACCTTTACACGCCAATGGAGCGTTTAAACCTAACAGGTATCGCTACATATGAATTAAATGATGATACTAATCTTTTTACTGAATTTACTTACACTAAACGTTGGTCAGAGCAGCAAATGGCTGCACAACCAGTATGGTTTGGTTTTGAATACAATGAAGCGATGGGTGACTCTTTATTAGGGCAAACATATAACAGTAAAGTTGACCGTGACGGTAATGGTATTGCAGATCGTGACTCAAATGGCGACTACATTACTGAAAGCGCAAACTATGCATATGGTGATGATATTTTCTATGGCCGTCGTATGTCTGATACAGGTGCTCGTTATTTTGAACAATCTGTTGATACGGTTCGTGCTGTAATTGGTGCTGAAGGTTTTGTCGGTGATTATTCTTGGGATGTGTCAGCTAACTTCGGTCGTAACGATTCAGTGGATAAACTAAGCAACCTTCATAATATGGGCGCTATTCAAGATCAAATCACTGAAGGTACATTCAACCCGTTAGATCAAGCTGCGTGGACATCAGAAGACTTCCGTAAAAATGTTTATACTGAAGTAAATAATGGTGGTAGCCAATTATTTATTTTAGCAGCCTCTGTATCTGGTGAAATGTTTGAGCTTCCTGCGGGCTATGCTGCATTTGCAGCCGGTGTTGAACGTCGTCAAGAAAAAGCATGGTACACGCCTGATTCATTGACTGCACAAGGTTTAGCGAACGATCCTCCAGTTGAACCTACATCAGGTGGTTTTGATGTAAATGAAGCATATGTAGAATTTGCAATTCCATTACTAGCTGATGCACCATTTGCTCAAAACGTCGAATTAAGCGCTGCAATTCGTGCGTTTGATTACAGCACATTTGGTTCTGATGAAACGTGGAAACTTGGTTTAACTTGGAAAGCTAATGATGAACTAATGTTCCGTAGCGTTGTTTCAACAGCATTCCGTGCTCCAACTGTTTCAGAGCTATACTCTGGTAATTCACCTTCGTTTGAGAATGTTACATACCCAGGTGCTCAAAGCCAAGCAGAAGTAACTGTAGGTGGTAATGATCAATTAACACCTGAAGAAGCAGATACGCTAACTGCTGGTATCGTATATGAGCCAGAGTGGTTTGAAGGCTTCTCAATGACATTAGATTACTATGACATTGAAATTGAAAATGCAATTGTGACAGTTGATAGTCAATACATTGTAGATCAATGTGTAAATAACGCTGCAAATGCTGGCACGGCTTTATGTCAATCTGCATCTGCAACAATTGATAGTACTGGACGTATTATTTTCAATAACCAATTACAAAACATTGGTTCAGAGAAAACATCAGGTTATGATTTAAACCTTGCGTATAGTTTTGAAGCCGCAGGTTTAAATTGGAAAGCTGGACTTGATACAACGTATCTTGATGAATATGTTACACAAGTTACGGGCGAACCAACTGACTACACAGGTGTCATCACATCAGGTTCAGGTGGTTATGCTGAAGTTAAGTCGAACTTTACACTGAATGTTGCTGGTGATAATTGGGATGCGCAGTACCAGGCTCGATATATCTCAGGTATGGATAGCTTTGCATGTATTGATGATCCTGCAAGCTGTTACGCACCTACTACGCCGTCAGTTATTTACCATGACATTAGTGGCTCATATTTAGTTAACGAGACTGTATCTTTATCAGCTGGTGTTAATAACTTGTTTGACAAGCAGCCTCCTTACTACACAGGTAACAACGATTCAAATACAGACCCGTACACATACGATGTACTTGGCCGTCGTTTCTTTGCTGGTGTTAACGTTAAGTTCTAATCAGTAAAAATATTTGATTCTTCTTAAGGCCTAGTTTACTAGTAATGCCAGTCAGTTAAGCTGACTGGCG
>NZ_MXQF01000048.1 GCF_002165575.1 Pseudoalteromonas sp. A601 | reverse complement strand
GCGGCGGGGAATAAACCCGAAGAGATTTAAAGGTCGTGTCGTTTTAGCTTTACTGGCACTTGTAGGCGCAAAAGGCGCTACACTTTTAATGCCTTGGGCGTTAAAAGAAATCATTGATGCAGTAGACGGTAACTTACATGCCGTATTGTTAGTGCCTATAGCCTTATTAGTGCTGTATGGTGGGCTTCGCTTTGCTGGCGTGTTTTTAGGTGAAGTACGGGATGCCCTATTCGGACGAGTCACTGAACATGCCATGCGTCACATTGGTTTAAAAGTGTTTAAGCACCTACATGCTCTTGAACTGGGTTTTCATTTAAATAGACAAACCGGTGGCATTAGCCGTGATATTGAGCGTGGTACTAAAGGCCTCAGTTTTTTAATGCGCTTCTTAATGTTTAACATCGTGCCTACATTACTGGAAATTGTCATTGTTGCAGTGATATTTGCGACTTTATTTTCGCCTTGGTTTGCACTGGTGACTTTGCTCGCAGTAATTGTTTATATTGCCTTTACTGTTAATGTCACTCAATGGCGCAATCGTTTCATTCGCGAAGCCAACCAAGCCGATAACAACAGTAATAGCCGCGCAGTAGATAGCCTACTTAATTATGAAACCGTGAAATACTTTAACAATGAACAATTTGAAGCAAGTAATTACGACTCTTTTTTAGCTACCTGGGAGCATGCCAGGCTTAAAAACAGACTGTCTCTATTAGCCCTCAATTCAGGCCAAGCACTCATCATAGCTGGGGCCATTACCGCATTAATGTGGCTTGGCGCAGCAGATGTTGTATCTGGGCAGCTGACTATTGGTGAACTTGTGATGATTAACGCCTACATGATTCAGTTATTTTTACCGCTTAACTTTTTAGGCTTTGTGTATAGGGAAATTCGCCGTGCTCTTACCGACTTAGAGAACATGCTCGGACTTCTTACTCGAAAACCAACCATAATAGATAAAGTAGGTGCTAAACCGCTATTGCTAGCTAAAGGAGAAATAAGCTTTAACGCTGTAAAATTCTACTATCATAATAATCGCCCTATCATTAATGATTTAAGTTTTAAAATAGCTGCTAACAGTAAAGTTGCTATTGTTGGCGCAAGTGGGGCAGGTAAAAGTACATTAGCACGCTTATTTTATCGTTTTTACGATACAATCGCAGGCACTATAACCATTGACGGACAGGCAATTAACGAAGTAACACTGCATAGTTTACGCCAAGCTATCGCCATCGTGCCGCAAGACACCGTCTTGTTTAATACTACCATACGCGAAAACATTGCCTACGGGCGACCTGCGGCCACTGATGAAGAGATCGATACAGCCATTACCATGGCACATTTAACTGATTTTATTAACAGCTTAGAAAAAGGCGATCAAACCTTAGTCGGTGAGCGCGGATTAAAAGTGTCTGGCGGCGAAAAACAGCGCATAGCGATTGCCCGAGCTATCTTAAAAAAATCCCCTATTTTAATTTTTGACGAAGCAACTTCAGCACTTGACTCTCATTCTGAACAAGCTATTTTGAGCGCTATGCGTGAAGTTGCTAGCAATCATACAAGTATTGTCATTGCCCACAGATTATCAACCATTACTGATGCTGATAATATAATTGTGCTTAAACACGGTCGATTAGTTGAGCAGGGTACTCATCAAGTATTGCTTGAAAAACAAGGAGAGTATGCACATATGTGGCAGTTACAACAAACCAAACTCACAAACTAGCTCAACTTATCGAGCTGTTAAGGGATTCAACTCAAATAATTTGTTTTGTACACCATTCTCAATAACAATTGATCATTAAAACTAAATAAAAAATAATAAAGGCAATTTAATGAAAAAAACACTTGTTGCAGCAGCAATCGCTGCCCTATTCTTAGCAGGTTGCTCAAAGCCTGAAACAACCGAAGTTGAAACACAACCAGCCGAAGCAACGACAACAACCGAACAAAAAGCAGAGCTTGGTAGCTTTGGTGTTGATCTTTCAGCGCGGAATGAAGCGGTGAAGCCTGGCGACGACTTTTTTATGTACGCCAGCGGCACATGGTATGACAACTACGAAATGCCAGCAGATAAAACTCGCTATGGCGCGTTTTCAGGATTAGCAGAGCGTAGTGAAGAGCGTGTTAAAGCCATTATTGAAGAAATTGCCGCGCGTGATGATTTAAATCCAGAAGAGCAATTAATTGCTGATTTTTACAATGCCTATATGGATACACAAACGCTTAACAAATTAGGCTTAGCCCCTATTAAACCGCTGCTTGATAACATTAATGCCGTTTCATCGATTGATGATTTAACTACGTTATTTGGCCAAGCCTGGTTATCTGGTGTAAATTCGCCGATTGGCGGTGGCATGTGGTTTAACCGTCTAGACCCTAATAAGTATGAAATGTCATTAGGCGCCGGTGGCTTAGGTTTACCAGATCGTTCTTATTACCTTGAAGATTCTGAGCGTTTTGTAAAAACACGCGCAGCCTATGTTGCACATATCAGTGAAATGCTAACATTGGCAGGCGTTGATAACAGTGAAGAACGTGCAAAATCAGTCTTAGCGCTTGAGACAAAAATTGCACAAGGTCATTGGCCGCGTGAAAAACGCCGTAATCGCGATCTTACATTAAATCAAATAAAACGTGACGAACTCAGCACAACCTACCCCGATTTTAATTGGGATCTTTATTTTGCGCAAACGGGCTATAAAGTACCGCAGCTTAATGTTTCTCAACCAGAACCTGTTAAAGCCATGATTGAGCTAATCAATCAAGAAGATTTAGCTGTATGGAAAGACTACTTAACGTATCACGCACTGAGCGGTAACGCGTCACTATTATCAGAAGAAGTCTTTAATACCAACTTTGATTTTTATGGTAAAGAGTTAAACGGTCAACAGCAGCCTCGTCCTCGCTGGAAACGTGCTATTAACCAAATGTCAGGAACCACATCGTTAGGTTTTGCGATTGGTAAAGTGTATGTTGACCGATACTTCCCTGAATCTTCAAAACAACAAATGTCTGAACTGGTAGAGAACTTACGTACAGCTCTTGGCGAGCGTATTGATAATCTCGATTGGATGGGTGAAGAAACCAAAGTAAATGCGCACGCTAAACTTGCCGCATTTGTACCAAAAATTGGCTACCCAGACGTATGGCAATCATTTGATGGTTTGACTATCAGCAAAGATGATTTAATGGCTAATATTAAAAATACTCGTGAATTTTTTAGAGCTGACAGTGTTGCCAAAGAGCTGGAAAAAACAGATCGTAACCGCTGGGGTATGACGCCACAACGTGTGAACGCTTATTACAACAGCTCATTTAACGAAATTGTATTTCCTGCTGCTATTTTACAACCCCCATTTTTCGATCCAAACGCTGATCCTGCGGTTAACTACGGCGGCATTGGTGCTGTAATTGGTCATGAAATGGGCCATGGCTTTGATGATCAAGGCTCGAAATCAGATGCCAATGGTGTTCAACGTAACTGGTGGACTGACGCCGACCGTGCAGCATTTGATGCTAAAGCCGATCAGCTTGCAGCCCAGTACAGCCAGTACGAGCCAATCCCTGGTAATTTCGTAAATGGTCGTAACAGTTTAGGTGAAAACATTGGTGACGTTGGCGGCTTAGCAATGGCTTACCATGCATATAAATTAAGCTTAAATGGTAAGGAAGCCCCTGTGATCGATGGCTTAACGGGCGATCAACGTTTCTTTCTAGCTTGGGCGCAAGTATGGAAAGAAAAACGCACAGAGCAAAGTATGCTAAATCAACTGCGTGGTGGCACGCACGCACCAGGTCGCTTCAGAGCACAAGCCCCGCGTAACCATGACGCTTGGTACAAAGCATTTGATGTAAAACCTGGTGATGCACTTTACTTACCTGAGGAAGAGCGTGTACGTATTTGGTAACTTGTACCCGTGAATAAAAAATCATAAACCTTAAAATAACCCGCATTCGCGGGTTATTTTATTCTTACAGCCCTAAAGCGAGCTCATTATCACTGCTCGCACTTTAATCTTCGAATACTTACTAGCCCTACCCGAAATTTACCTTTAGAATACGGCATTACAAAATTTATACTTTTAAAAATCATTTAAGGCGAAACGCAGATGGGAAGAGCTTACCAAAACAAAAAAGATTCAATGGCTAAAACTGCGGGTGCTAAAACAAAAGTTTACTCAAAGTACGGAAAAGAAATTTATATTTGCGCTAAAAATGGTGGCGTTGATCCAGATGGCAACTTAGCACTTCGTCGTTTAATAGAACGCGCAAAGAAAGACCAAGTGCCTGCACATGTTATTGAGCGAGCTATCGACAAAGCCAAGGGTGGCGGCGGTGAAGATTACGCTGCAACCCGCTATGAAGGTTATGGCCCAGGCAACTGTATGATCATTGTTGATTGTTTAACTGACAACAACAAGCGTACTTTTGCCGATGTACGTGTATGCTTCACTAAAGCCAACGCTAAAATTGGCGCACAAAATTCGGTATCTCACTTATTTGATCACTTAGCAATTTTTGTGTTTGATGGCGATGATGACGAAACAGTACTTGAAGCACTAATGATGGCAGATGTTGATGTTACTGACGTAGAAGTTGAAGCTGGTAAAGTTACTGTATTTTCCCCTCACACTGAATACAACAATACCCGCACAGCGCTTGAAGAAATGGGCATCACTGAGTTTGACGAAGATTTAATTGCGTTTGTACCACAAGTTGAAGCCCCTATCGAGGGTGAAGACGTAGAAGTGATGGAGCGCTTTTTAGCTATGCTTGAAGATTGTGACGATGTACAAAACGTGTACCACAACGCACAGTTTTAATAACATTCATTAAGACTTAAAAATAGGCCAACTTAGTTTGGCCTTTTTGATTTTTAAAACATAAAAAATGGAATTGTATTTTGAATACCCTTGAACAGCTTCGCCGTGGTCAATTAGTTGGCGCAAAACGCTTACAATTAGTTGAGCAGCTAGACACATTCCCAGAAGAGATTTTTACCCTACGTGACACCCTTGAAGTTCTCGATTTATCAAATAATAATCTCAAAGATTTACCCGATGAATTTGCCTGTTTAACAAAGCTAAAACGAGTGTTTTTATCGTTTAATCAGTTTAAGCATATCCCAGAAGTATTAGCAAAATGCCCAGCCCTTATAATGATTGCGTTTAAAGGGAATCAGATTAGTGAATTTGCCGAGCATAGCTTACCTGTTACTACCCAATGGCTAATTTTAACCGATAATCACATTGAGCAATTACCAGCGTCATTTGGTGAGCTAACACAACTACGCAAATTAGCTCTTGCAGGCAATAAATTAACGACCTTGCCGCAGAGTATGAAAAACTGCCAAGCACTAGAGCTTGTGCGTTTATCAGCAAATAAACTGACTCAAATAGATGATTGGTTGTTTGAACTTCCCAAGCTAACTTGGCTTGCCTTTGCGGGAAACGAGTTTAATAAATCGCAATCTTTACACAATGCTGACTTAATACAAGCCGAACTCAACGAGTTTAAACTTATAGATCAAATTGGTGAAGGTGCATCGGGCATAATTCATTTAGCTGATTGGCAACAACAAAGCGTGGCATTAAAGTTATTTAAAGGGGCAATCACCAGTGATGGCTACCCTCTCGATGAAGTAAACTGCTGTTTACAAGCCGGCGTTCACGCTAATCTTATCAAGGTGCTTGCGTATATTGATAACCCACAGCAATTAGGCCTTGTTATGGAGCTTATAAGCCAAGATTATCAAAACCTTGGTTTACCACCCACACTTGAAACCTGTACTCGCGATACCTTTGCCGAGCATACCCAATTTAGCGCCCAAGCAATTGAGCACATTGTAAAACAAATGGTCAGTACCCTTGCCCACTTACATACTAATAAAGTAAGCCATGGCGATGTTTACGCCCATAACATGATGATAAACGATGAATACACCGTATTGTTTGGTGACTTTGGTGCAGCAACATATCTAGATTCACTTACTGACTATCAACGTCTGCAAATGCAGATGATAGAAGTAAGAGCGATTGGCTGCTTAATTGATGATTTACTCAATGTCTGTGATGAGGCTAACGCAACGGTAGTTAAACTGCAGCACGTTGCGGCACAATGTATGAATAGAGAAATCACCCTACGCCCGAATTTATCCACACTTAGCGCTCTTCTTTAACACTGTAAAATAGCACTGTAAAGTCAGGGATTTAAACATAAAAAAGCCGCGATAAACGCGGCTTTGTTGGATAAAGCTAAACTTTTATAGGGTCAATTATAAGTACTGACCTAACGCTTTAACTTGGTCTAACATGCGGTTTGAGAAACCCCACTCGTTATCATACCAAGCCATCACTTTAACTAATTTGCCTTCGGCTTTTGTTTGCGTTGAATCAAAGATTGAAGACGCTGGGTTATGATTAAAATCAATAGAAACAAGCGGCAGCTCGTTGTACTCTAGGATTTCTTTCATTGAACCTTCAGCAGCGGCTTTCATCACTTCATTGATCTCAGCTGCAGTTGTTTCACGTTTAGTGATAAAGGTAAAATCAACTAATGATACGTTAATTGTTGGAACACGTACTGACATACCATCCAGTTTACCCGCAAGCTCAGGTAATACTAAGCCAACTGCTTTTGCTGCACCTGTTTTAGTTGGGATCATAGATTGTGTTGCACTACGTGCACGGTATAAATCAGGGTGATAAACATCTGATAGGTTTTGGTCATTCGTGTAAGCATGGATTGTTGTCATGCTACCTTGTTCGATACCTACTGTGTCGTTAATAGCTTTTGCAATTGGCGCTAAACAGTTAGTCGTACAAGATGCATTCGAAATAATGTTGCTGTCGGCGTTAATTACGTCGCTGTTAACACCATGAACAACTGTTGCGTCTAAATCAGTACCTGGGGCTGAAACAATCACTTTTTTCGCACCAGCAGCAATATGCTTTGCAGCATCATCACGCTTAGTGAAAAAGCCTGTACACTCTAAAACGATATCAACGTTTAGCTCTTTCCACGGTAAGTTCGCTGGATCACGCTCTTGTGTCAGGGTAATTACGTCATCGCCAATAAGCATTGTATTATCAGCAAGGGTTACTTTTTGAGAAAATTGACCATGCACTGAATCAAATTGAGTAAGGTGTGCATTTACGTTAGCCGGTGCTAAGTCATTAATTGCAACGATTTTAATATCGTTATTTTGCACTGACTCATAAAGTGCACGTAATACATTGCGACCAATACGGCCATAGCCATTAATTGCTACATTAATCATTTCAAAATTCCCCTTAAATTATTTAACTTCACTTGCTTGGCGAGCAAGCGCTTCAATGGCTTGCCAGTCTTTGTTTTCAATAAGTTGTTTATCTAGCATCCAGGTTCCACCTACACAAATCACATTGCTTAATGCTAAGTAATTGGGTGCAGTAGCTAAACTAATGCCACCTGTTGGGCAAAAGGTAACTTGTGGTAATGGGGCACCAATTGACTTAAGCATGGCAGTGCCACCGGCAGCTTCAGCTGGGAAGAACTTTAAAAACTTAAAGCCATGGCTCGCTAGCTTCATCACTTCGCTCGGTGTCGCTGCACCTGGCAAAAATGGAATGTCGCTGTCTTTCGCTAGCGCTAAAAGCTCGTCGTTTACACCTGGGCTCACCATGAAGTCAGCACCTGCAGCAACAGATGCATCAAAACTTGCTTTATCAACCACAGTGCCTGTGCCGACATAGGCTTCTGGTACTTCTGCTTTCATCAATTTAACTGCTTGTGCCGCAATTGGCGTACGCAATGTAATTTCCAACGCTTTTAGGCCACCGTTATAAAGTGCTCTGGCGAGCGGTGCGGCATCTTCAAGTTTGTCTATCACCACTACTGGCACAACCGGTGCCGATGATAAGATTTTTTCTATGCTCATTGTATGTCCTCATTACCCTGTAAATGGCTGATTATTATTCTATTCCAAACGCACTAGCGCCTAAATCTGCGCTACTTACAATGTTTCTGAACCCTTCAAATAACTCACGTCCTGTACCAAATGTTAACGCTGCAGGACTAAGTTGTAGTTCACGTTGTGCAATTTCATCGTCACTTACATGCAGTTTTAAAATACCTGCAGGTGCATCTAGTGTGACTAAATCGCCCTCGTGAATTTTTGCAATAATGCCCCCTTCAACCGCTTCAGGTGCTAGGTGAATGGCTGCGGGCACTTTACCTGATGCCCCTGACATACGGCCATCTGTAACAATTGCCACTTTAAAGCCCTGATCCTGTAATGTTGCCATAACAGGTGTGAGCTTATGTAATTCTGGCATGCCTTTCGCTTTAGGACCTTGCTCTTTTAATACCGCAATGAAATCTTGGTTTAGTTCACCGCGGGAATAAGCTTCTTGTAATGCCCCTTGCGAACTAAATACCTTAGCCGGTGCCGTTACTACTTGATGCTCTATTGCTACAGCCGATACTTTGATAACTGCTTTACCTAAATTACCCGTTAATAGCTGTAAACCACCTTGTTTGCTAAATGGGTTATCAACTGGACGAAGTACTTCTTCATCAAGTGACTTTTCAGGACATGGAACCCACTTCACTTTGCTCGGGCCTGAGCTGTCGGTCATGATTAAGTTATTGTTAGTGTCTAAACGAGGCTCTTGGGTATAGGCTTCTAAGCCTTCGCCTACAATCGTCTTCACATCATTATGTAAGAATCCAGCGCCAACTAGCTGCTTCATTAAGAAGCCCATACCGCCAGCAGCTTGGAAATGATTTACATCAGCTGACCCATTCGGGTAAATACGGGTTAATAGTGGTACCACTTCAGATAAGTCTGACATGTCTTTCCATGTCAGCTGAACGCCCGCCGCTTTGGCAATAGCAACTAAGTGAATAGCATGGTTAGTAGAGCCACCCGTTGACAACAAACCAACTAAGCCGTTAATAATGGTTTTTTCAGTTACGACATCAGCAAGCGTATTCGCATCTTTACTTTGGATTAACTGTTTAAGCATGGTCTCAACTGCATTGCCAGTTAAGCCGTCACGTAACTCTGTGTAAGGGTTAATGAATGAGCTACCTGGAAGGTGTAAACCCATTATTTCCATTAACATTTGGTTTGAGTTAGCAGTCCCGTAAAAAGTACAGGTACCCGCACTGTGGTAAGACGCGCTTTCAGCTTCTAACAGTTCATCACGGCTCACTAAGCCTTGTGCAAACTTTTGACGAACACGGGCTTTTTCTTTATTTGGAATACCTGATTGCATAGGCCCTGCTGGTAAGAAATACACAGGTAAATGACCAAACGATAATGCGCCAATTAAAAGGCCCGGGACAATTTTGTCACACACACCTAAACAAAATACACCGTCAAATACATCGTGCGACAAAGATACCGCAGTAGACATTGCAATCACGTCACGAGAAAAAAGCGATAACTCCATGCCATCACGACCTTGTGTAACACCATCACACATAGCGGGTACACCCCCGGCTACTTGTGCTGTGGCATCATATTTAGTCGCAATGTCTTTAATTAAATCTGGAAAATCTTTATACGGTACATGCGCAGAAAGCATGTCGTTATATGAGTTGATAATAGCCAAATTTGGCTGCTCGTCTGCTTTTAAGCGAGCTTTGTCATCGCTGCTACATGCAGCCATAACATGGGCAATATTCCCGCAACCTAGACCTGAACGAACTCTTGTTTGTTTTTTTGCGTGATTAATACGATCTAAATAGGCTTGGCGGGTTGTTTTACTGCGTTCGATAACGCGTTCGGTGACTTCTTGAATACGAGGATGCAACATAAAATTCGACTCATCTCTATGGTTAGAGGATAAAGGCTCAGTGGCAACCACATACTCCACGAATGTAATTGCACTGAGCATCTTTGATTTACCCGTTCAAAGGTATACGTTGTCAGGTTGTCTCTCACAATCAACCTGACACCGGTGTCACTGTATTAACGCATGACTGTGACACCGGTGTCAACCTTATCACTTAAATTTAGTATAATTATTTAAAATGACCAAATAATGACCAGATGAAATTTAAAATAAAGCAGATTTCTCGACATTAAAGCCGATAAATGAATCTTATTATCATTTATTTAGCGGGTTCATTTATAAAAATGGTATAAGCAAAAAGCTATGCTCTGTAGAAGCACCCAAGTGCAGAGTATTCAACACTCGGGTAAGCTATTAATTGATTTAACAAGGTTGGCAGGCGCTAAAAGTTATTTGATTTGTGCAGTTGACTCGCGGGTGATTAAACGCGCTTCAAGCGTCACTTGGTAAGGCGCCTCTTGTGGCTCAGCAATATGCTCGATCAGTTTGGTAACCGCTTGCTTAGTCATATCTTCAACGGGCTGAGCAATGGTTGTTAACCCAGGCCAAATATGCCGTGCAATCGGGGCATTATCAAAGCCGGCAATTGAAATATCATCAGGCACCTTTAATTGGCGCTGAGTTGCTAATTTAAGTACTGCCGCAGCCATGTAATCATTCGATGCAAATACAGCCGTCGGACGTGGATTCAAATCTAATATGCTGCGAGCACTATCAACACCGGAGTGATAACTAAAGTTACCTTCTTCAACTAAACGTTCGTTGAATTCAATACCATGAGTATTAAGTGCTCTTAAGTACCCATTAAAACGTTGTTCTGTCGCACTGTGATCAGGGTGGCCTTTAATAAATGCGATTGACTTATGACCCAAACGAATTAAATGTTCTGTAATTTCAAATGCCCCCTGCTCATCATTACTGCGCACTGAAATAGACTCATCATCGAGTACTGCAGATGCAACCCGAGCATAAGGTATTTTTTTAGCTTTGAGGAAATCGACCAGCACTTTAAAGTCTGAAAATGGCGGCGTAAGTACTAAACCATCGAGGCGTGAAGTTTGAATTAAATGCTCAATATTGCTGATCAAGGCATCGCCTCGCAAATCACACGGATGAATCAGCAAGTTATAATTATTTTCTTGGCAGGCAGCCAAAGCACCGGTTTGTACACGCGTGATATAACTTTTACTGGGGTTATCGTAGATACAACCAATGATAAAACTTCGGTTCTGCGCTAACCCTCGGGCAATTGGATTGGGCGTGTAATCAAGTTCTTTAAAAACTTTTAGAACTTTTTCACGGGTCGCATCGCTGACGTTAGGCTCATTATTTAAGACCCGTGATACCGTCTTTTTAGACACACCAGCATAACTTGCAACACTATTTATAGTAACTTTTTTCATCCAACCTTCCCAATGACACCCTTATAAAGCGATGTTTTATGCCTGCTCATTGACATGCAAGCAAGCTGCGGCACCAATAAGCGGAATATTATCCTGAGTAACCAAAGTTACCGGTATTTGGCCAACATACTGAGACATAATCCCTTTAGCCGTAAAACGCTCTACAAAACGACTCGCTAATAAACGAGCTTGCATGCGAGGTAAAATACCGCCCCCAATAAATACACCACCTAACGCACCAAAAGTAAGTGCCAAATCCCCTGCTACACTACCAATCCAATCACAAAATTGATTCAGTGTGGCATCGCACACACTACATTCACCGCTATTTGCTAGTTCACTGATTTGTGCCGCTGTTAAGTTTTTTGCTTCAACACCCTTAACGGCTGCCATAGCTTGATACAAGTGGCTAATACCTGGGCCTGAAAATACTGTTTCTACTGACACATGGGCTAGCTGTTTACGTAATTCATTAATCAGCTGAGAATCGAGTTCATTAACTGCGGCAAGGCTAATATGACCTGCTTCACAGCTGAGAACGGCGCTGCCTTGACTGCTTCTAACTAAGCTTGCCGCGCCAAAACCGGTACCAGGCCCCATAACGGCTATAGTGGCATCGGTATCAGCTTGTCCGGCTTTAACGGTAATATTCTGTTTTAAATCCAAGTAAGGTGCCGCATAAGCAAATGCTGCAAAGTCATTAATAACTTCAAGCTGTGCAAATTTAAATTCGGCCTTAACTTGATCAACACTAAAATGCCAGCCTAAGTTTGTCAGGTGTACTTGCCCTGCTTTTATAGGGCCAGCAACAGCAAGGCATGCGCGTGTCGGTTTAATATGGCTTACTTGCGATAAATAATGCGCAAGTGCGGCCTCTAAAGAAGCAAAGTCGGCGCTTGGAAATGTGATATTATGCTCAATTACAAATTGGTTCAGCTCAGGTTTGAACGCAGTAATCAAAGCAAAGCGAGCATTAGTACCGCCAATATCGGCGACTAAAATGGGGGCGAATTCTGTATTTAGGTTGTAACTGTTCATGTTTTCTCTTTTGTCTAAGCGGTTTATTAAATAGCTATAACCAAGCTTATTATTATAGTTTCAACGGCTTTGCCATCGCTATGAGATAAACTTTGAGCTATCACCTCAAAGTAGCTATCCTAGTAAAAAATGCTGCCCATAAATGGGCAGCCAATACGTTTTGACAACAAAATGATAAAACACCGACATTATGACACCGGTGTCAGGTTGGGATCAATATAAATATTCAAATCCTGATAAATTGCTTGAAAAAATTAACAAATAAACGAAAATGGCACGAAGTGTTAGCAGTTTGCTTACGTCGTCTCTTATTAGGTTGTGTATATGAAAGGTAAAGCTACATCATTTGATATTGCCCACTACGCAGGGGTTTCACAATCTACTGTATCGCGTGCATTACGTAATAGCCCATTAGTGAATGAAGAAACGCGTAAACGCGTTTTTGACGTAGCCAAACAGCTAAATTACAAAGTAGATAAAAATGCCAGTAATTTGCGTACACAACAAAGCAGTACACTCGCTTTGTTACTGTTTGAAGACCCGACTGCTGACGACTCGCAAATAAACCCATTCTTTCTCGCAATGCTTGGCAGTATCACCCGCGCGTGTGCTAGCGAAGGTTATGATTTACTAGTCTCATTTCAATCCACCAGCGCAGACTGGCAAGCCGATTACGAAGATAGCCATCGCGCTGATGGCATCATATTATTAGGTTATGGTGATTATGTAGATTACCAAGCAAAATTCAGAAGCCTAATAGAGCAAAATACAAAGTTTGTTTGCTGGGGAGCCAGTGTTGATAATCGCCCAGACTTAACAGTTAGCTGTGATAATTACGGAGGCGGAAGACTTGCGGCTGAGCATCTATTAAAAAGCAATCGCAAAGATTGCGCATTTATTGGTGATGCATCAGAACACAGCCCTGAGTTTTTTGCCCGCTATCAAGGTTTCAAAGACGAGTTTAACCGCCATGGTGTAAGCTTAAGCGAACGTAAGATGGCTAATGCTATTTCTACTGAAGAGTCTGGCTACCACGCCACGCGTTCGTTAATTGCTAATAATATTGCGTTTAACTCTTTGTTTGCAGCCAGTGATTTAATTGCGATAGGTGCCATTAGAGCACTGAAAGAAGCCGGTATAAAAGTACCCAGTGATGTACATGTAGTTGGGTTTGATAACATTGCAGTAGCCAGTTTTACAAACCCCCCACTGACTACGGTACAACAAGACACAACCCTTGCAGGTCAAATGCTGGTAAATAATTTACTCAAGCTGATACGTGGTGATGAGGTTGAAAACACTTTACTACCACCACGATTAATAATTCGCGGTTCAAGTGTTTAATCATCAGGTGTAATTGTCTCTACTAAGGTGTTAAATTTGCTTTGTAATGCCACAGTATTTACGTTTTTTTCAAGTTGAATATTGTACGATGCCTGTGGTGTTAACCATGAAAGCTGTGTAGACGCGTTACCCGTCTTATCTTGCAATACATAAAGTATAGCGGGACTGCCTTTTACTTGGTAATTTATCGCATCAGCGTCCATTACCGCCTCTGAGCTTTCATCAAATGCCTGAACTTCAATAACCACAATCTCGTAGTCAGGATGAGTAACTATATAGGTGAGGTGATCCCACCCTTTACCTGCTATAAAATTCCCCCCAAGTTTTTACTTTTCACTGTAAACTCTTTGCCTATTACAGATTCCAGATTATCTGTATCAGCAGCAAAATTATTGACTAAATGGCTTTGATCATAATCTGATTGCTCAGCCAATATTAAAGGTTTTAATTTTTTTGAAAAAGTCTCGGTGTACTGCGTAAAACCTTCTATCCAAGTAGTTAAATCAATAACCTGGTTAGGCTCTACTAAAGCAAATCCATTAACTTGAGTTTGTTTTGCCAGTTCAACATAGCTAGATCCGTTAAAAATATCAGGGACTCTTTCTGGCTGCTTTGAAAAAGAAAACACCTGTGGTCCTTGTACGTGTTTATTTTCCTCTAGAAATGGATTTGAACTAAAATCCACCTCTGCGCTAAATGTATTAAGTGGTAATAAAACAATGAGTGTTAAGCCTGATATTAAAAAATTAAGGGTTTTCATATCGCGTCTTCACCGTATAAATAACAGACCACAACGTACCCTTATTAATACATAAACACAAGCTTAATCGCACTGATTTTTAATACTCTGGCTTTTAAATTCAAAAAATACAGTATCGACTCTACCGACTATTCAGCATTGATAAAGCACAACTATATTATTATTTTCAACTGGTTAATTAGGATTAGCTTGCTATGAATTAACTAATACATAATACTTAACCGATTAATACCGTTAAACACAGAGCAACCTCAAATGCTGCATTTACCTACAGTGATAGGCATCTCATTACTTTTAAATATTTTAATAAGTTGTTTCTTTTTATCTGTTTATTTTTATAAGAAGCAACGCTGCTATTTATATTTTTCACTTGCTTGTGGCACCTTCGCTGTTGCAGAAGTGCTAGCCTGCCTACGATTAGTTATCGATCAGCCTTTTATAACGCATTACCTAGCTGATTTATTTATAATTGCTAGTCCCCTTTTAGCAATTATTGGTTTGCAAAAGGTGTCACATAAAGCCAAACCAGCCCTGCCATATTTTATTATATTAGCTACAAGTGCGCTGGTGCTACTGCCTTTATACGATCTTAGTGGCGGACAGCTATTAACAACTATCATCATCGCCACTCTATTTTTGTATGCCGCAACTATCGTTTATAAAATAAACACTAATGCCCACTTACAACAGAAGATTCTACTTGCTTGCTTTTCTATTCACAGTCTAATTATGTTTATTCAAGCCGCGCTTCTAGCAGCACCACTAACAAGTCTCACCGTCTCTGATTTTACCCAGCCGTTACAAGTCATCCTAATTAATCACTTAATATTGGCAACCGCTACCGCTGTCGTCATGCCATTTGTGCTATTTGCAGATTTAGAAGCTAAATTACAACGTTTAGTTAATCGCGATTCACTCACCAATTTACTAAACCGCAGGGGCTTCTTTATCAACGGTGATAAAATAAGCAAAGAATTAAAATCCCATAAACACGCATTTTCAGTTGTAATGATAGACATAGATCACTTTAAAAAAGTGAATGATCAATATGGTCATAGTACCGGTGATATGGCAATAAAGTGGATTGCTCAGCATATTTTAAACCAACTTAATGACAATGATATCGCTGCGCGCATCGGTGGTGAAGAGTTTGCTATTTTGTTACCTGAGCAAACCCTCAATCAAGCAAAACGCACTACACAAAATATTTGTGTAGCAATAAGAGAGAACACCTTAAAATATAAAGGCAATACACTTAACCTTTCAGTTAGTGCCGGAGTAAGTTGTTGTGACACCCACACATGCTCAATTAAGCGTCTATTAGAGTTTGCGGATAAACGTTTGTACATTGCGAAATCTCAAGGGCGTGACCAAGTCGTAAGCACTGACCAAAATCAATTCCTATCAAATGAAAATATAACAGCACAAATAAGATGACTGTGCTGAGTTTCAAATCATTTCACGACACTGTTTTTCATAGAATATTTAATTAAAGAAAAATATTGTCATTTATTAAATACTGCCAACCCGCTTATTTTGCATAGCTTTTTTTATATTGTTAATTATGAAATACATTTTAAAAACATTTTATTAATCACAACAGTTGACGATACGGGGAAAATCCACTAGCCTTTCTGGAAGCGCTTCCAACAAATGAATCTACAACCTTATGGAAGCGCTTCCACACACAGTGATATCGCTTAATTTTATTTTGCGGTTAATAATAATGATAAAAGTACGAGGGAAACCTAATGTCGAATCATATTTTGAAGAAAACAAAGTTGGCTACTAGCCTATCTTTGGTTTTAAGTGCATCAACTGCATTGCCGATCTTAGCCGCTGAAGTTGAGCCACTAGATGACGTAGAAGTCATTCAAGTAACGGGGTTTAAAGGAAGTATTAAAGAGTCAACACAACTCAAGCGTTATTCATCGGGTGTGGTTGATGCTATTTCTTCTGAGGACATTGGTAAGTTCCCTGATACTAATTTAGCCGAATCACTGCAACGCATTACAGGTGTTTCAATAGACCGTAGTAATGGTGAAGGCTCAAAAGTAACCGTACGCGGTTTTGGCCCAGACTATAATATGGTGACTTTGAATGGCCGTACAATGCCAGCAGCTTCTTTACCAGCCGGCGGTGGTACACCAAATTCACGTGCATATGACTTTGCTAACCTTGCATCTGAAAGTGTTAAATCTGTTGAAGTTTATAAAACAGGTAAAGCACAGATTGCGTCTGGTGGCATTGGTGCCACTATCAATATAAATACCGCCCGCCCGCTTGATAACCCAGGCCTTGTTGCTAATATTGGTGTAAAAGCACAACACGATACAACAAACCGCGTAGGCGATGATATCACCCCTGAAATTTCAGGTATTTTTAGCTGGACTGATGAAGACGCTAAATTCGGCGCGTCTCTTACCGCCAGTATGCAGCAACGTGATAGCTCAGGCACCGGCGCATTTGTAAACGAATGGCGTACCACTGAGTATGACGGCACTATCCCTCAAGCTGCTGATGACATAATTGTAGAAAACGCACCTGCAATGGGCCAGTACTACTCGATGCCATCCGATTTACGCTACACAATTGCCGATCGCGAACGTACACGTACGAATGCACAGCTAACATTACAATACAGCCCGATTGACTCATTTACAGCCACCCTTGATTATACCTACTCGCAACAAGAGTTGTTTGAAGCCCGCGCTGAGCAATCAATTTGGATGGATAACTATAAAACTCATTTAACTTTTGATGACAATGACGTAAAAACACCGATTTATTACCGCGAAGAACGTCGTGACTTGTCAACCCGTGACCTAGGTTTAGCACTACAAGAACAAAACCAGGTAAACGAAAATAATTCGATCGGTTTAAACCTTGAATATTTTGTTAATGATCAGCTTAGCTTTATGTTTGATGTCCACAGTTCAAAAGCCACCAGCAAGCCTGATGCCGAGTACGGAAGCTGGGTAAATGCAGGGTTAGGAGCCAACGTAGTCGCGGCTCAAGAAGTTGATTTTAGCCGTGATTTACCATCAATGGTTATTGATTTTGATGATTGTAGCCGCACCAATTTAAACTGCACAAATACACTGGAACAATCTGATGTAGGAACTTCTATTTTAGATTCAAACTTTGCTAGTCAAGAGTCTACTGTTGATGAATTTCGTTTACACGGTAGCTATGAAATGGATAACGGCAGTATCGATTTCGGTGTAGAAGCTCGCTCAATGGAGAGCCACTCACTGCAATCACTTACTCGAAATACTATGGGTAACTGGGGCATTGAAAATCCAGGAGAGCTGCCTGAAGGTTATTTAGATCCAACCAATTTCCTAGCTGAGTTTGATGACTACAATACGGATGGCTCATTTAATCAAGGTTTTACAGGTAGTGCATCTGAAGTCGGTTATTGGGCGGCTGAACAATACGGTTTTAATTTTGCAGCCGATGGCGCGTTTGCAACCAATCGCACCATAGAAGAAGACATTAAAGCCGCGTTTGTACAATATAACTACACAAATGAAATTGGCGATATGCCATTTAATCTAGTTATTGGTGCACGCTATGAGACAACCGATATAACCTCAACAGCGAACATAGATTTACCTGATGCCGTAGCATGGGAAGGAAATAACGACTTTAATGTACGCTATGGAACTAACAAAGAAGATTACTCACTAAGCTCAAGTTACAATCACTTTTTACCTAGTTTAGATTTTGATATCAATGTACTTGATGATGTCACATTACGTGCATCTTATAGCACCACAATCGCCCGCCCTACCTATGATAATTTAAGTTCAGCGGCTACCGTTGGCGTACCAACCGGACCCACAATTATTCCTGGAACAACCAATGCACCTGCTGCAACGGGTAATCCTGGGCTTGTACCACTTGAATCTGATAACTTTGATGTATCAGCTGAATGGTATTTTACTGATGTTAGTTATATCTCATTAGGTTACTTTAACAAAAAAGTAGATAACTTTATTGGTTTATCACCAATGACACAAAACTATTATGGTCTTCGCGATGTATCGGCGGGCCCTCGTGCCGAAGCAGCGAGAGCTGAACTAGAAGCACAAGGTTTAGCGTTAACAGATTCAAATTTATTCCAAATGGTCGCTGCGATGGAAAATGGCGTTGCTTTTGACTCGATGAGCTACGAAGAATTTGAAGCCGCTTATGATGTATTGCCAAACAGTGACGACCCACTGATGGACTTTACTGCGCAAGTACCCACCAATAATAAAGACGCTAAAATTGATGGATATGAATTTGCTGTTCAACACTTCTTTGGTGATACTGGCTTTGGTTTACAAGCAAACTACACAATCGTAAACGGTGATATCGACTTTGACGTTGCCGCCGATCCGACCACCACTCAGTTTGCATTAGTAGGTTTAAGTGATACAGCTAACTTTATCGCCATGTATGAAAATGATAAGTTTCAAGCGCGTATTGCCTATAACTGGCGTGATAAATTCTTAAACAGTGCTGCAAGATACGTTAATGAGCCAAGTTTTACTGAAGAGTATTATCAAATTGATTTTAATGTTGCCTATAATTACAGTGAACAGATGTCGTTCTTTATTGAAGGTATTAATATAACTGAGCAAAATATGCGTCAACATGGCCGCTATGAAGCTCAATTATGGAACCTTGAACAAAACGGCGCGCGCTATAATATCGGTATGCGCTACAACTTTTAATTAATAGTGATAAACGCTATATATTAATAAAGCATTATTAAGCCGCTACTGTGTTAGCGGCTTTTTACATTTAACCTAGATTCGGATAATAAGTGCAATTTCTTA
>NZ_MXQF01000047.1 GCF_002165575.1 Pseudoalteromonas sp. A601 | reverse complement strand
CACGAGTTCGAGCCTCGTGTGCCGCTCCAATCTCTTTTCTTAACATTTTATACTTTCCCAATCCTTAGCTACTTCCAAACACGGCTGTACCCAAAGAGCCATGATATAGCTTTTATCCCAACGATAACTTTCACTCTTTCTTGCTAGACTTTTACTTAGCTCATTTGGCCACCAACTTCGCGCCGAAATTAAACAAATTTTAATCGGAAAAGCTCAACATAATTTGCGTTAAACAAATAAAAAGCCCAGCAAATGGCGACATTTGCTGGGCTTTTCTGTATTTACTAATTATTTTATAAAGCTATACAGCAGTGCAAGAACCGCTAAGCTGCCCATAAATAATATAAAATAAGCACTTTTACCGCGATACTTTTTAAGTGCGGGAACTTTAAATACGGCTATCATTGGCATGATAAATAAGATCATGGCAATAATAGGGCCTGATAGTTGATCCATCATATCTAAGATACTAGGGTTTTTAACTGCACAAAACCAGATAGCAAAAAACATAATTACCACACCCAACCTATCAGCGCTCTTCATACTTAGTTTGGTTTGCTTGGTGACTAAGCCATTAAAACTTTCACGCGCGCCTAAAAAGTGCCCTAAGAACGATGATGTAATGGCTATAAACGCCACTAGAGGGCCTAGAGTTGCTATAAATGAGTTATCTGTAATGTTTGCTAAGTACGATAAGATAGACACGTTCTGAGCTTTTGCCTGCGCCATTTGCTCTGTTGAAAGAGAAAGCACGCATGAGAATACAAATAACAGTACGAAAACAATCAATAATAAGCTGGTACGCTTTAAAATAGCTTCTGATTTTGTTGTTGCATCATTGCCATAGTGACCGCGTTGTACATTGGCAAAGCTTGAGATCGCAGCGGCATGACTAAACGAAAATACAATGATTGGAACTGATAACCACAACGTCTTAGTAAAGCTTGTAAATTCAGGGAACGCCATATTAGGCATTTGCCAACTTGGAATTAAATAAATAGATAAAAAGAATAAAATAGCGACTAGCGGATACACTAAAATGGCGAATGCGCGCAACATGAGTTTTTCACCGCCCAGCATTAGGCTGATCATGCCTGCTACAAGCACACCCGAAAGTAATACTCTCGAAGGTGACCCCATGCCCAGTTGGTTAACGATAAAACTATCAACTGTATTAGTTAGCCCTACACCATAAATAAGCAAGATCGGAAAGATAGATAAAAAGTATAATAATGAAATCAGTCGCCCTGCATTTACGCCAAAGTGCTCTTCTACAACATCGGTAAAATCAGCATCTTTATTTTTTGACGATAAAACAAAACGTGCTAAACCTCGGTGAGCTAAAAAGGTCATAGGAAAAGCTAAGCAGGCCAAAATGATCAAAGGCCAAAATCCGCCAATACCAATATTGATTGGTAAAAACAGGATCCCAGCACCAACCGCGGTGCCAAATAGACTTAAAACCCACTGAGTATCATGTAGGTTCCACTTGTTTTTACTTGTTGTCGATGTATCTAACTGTGCTACATCTTGATATGAGCTCATTTATACTCCACCAATTAGAATAATAATTTTGCGGCAGCATATATAAGTTGCAGCATGAATGCATTTTTTGGCGATGTATTAACATAACTATGCTGTAAGGTGAGGATTACAGGTTGTCATGTTTTAGTAAGTTGCATGTAATTAGGCTATTACTTTCAGGTGATTAGCTAAAAGGAAAGCTAGGAATTAAATTCCTAGCTTTACCATTTTACTCTTTTGGTTCTTTCGTTTTCCCGTTATTAGGATCTTTTAACACTGACATTTTTGGAGGCTGCAGAGCAACGATTCGCTCGCCTTCTTGCGGTAGTTTTTCCATGTTAATAGTAAATGGACGTACTTTAATTGGTGAGTCGTCGCTATCTTTTTCTCCGTGCAAGATAAATAACGGAATAGCTTCGTTATTCATTTCTTGGTATTGCTCCCAGCTGAACTCTTCAGATATACGGGTTGCACTTACTTTGCCACCTTTCGCAATCAAACTGCTTAGACGCGCATAAGCGCCATTGTCACCAAACAAAATTTGGCGTGACAAAAATGTCGCACTGTCTTTGTTTGCTTTAGCATGGTTTGTAGAAGAGCGTAGTGAAAATACATTTTTTTCGTTTAATAAATGAGAAAAATATTGTACGCCCAGCGCATTATGATGTCGGTTAGGAGACAGTGCTAGTACGCTGCGTATAGTGGTTAGGGGTAGGTAGCGCTCAGCATGCTCTGACTGAGGGTTACCATAATAACAAGGCAAACCATCCATTCTTGCCATTTTACAGTTTTCCCATGCTGGGTCTGATAAATGTACAGGGATACTTTGATCATTTAGCCCTTTAGCGATGGCGCGAGCGACATGGTTTGCGCCAATGATTAAAATTGTATTCGGTGAAGGTTGACGCACACCAAGCAATTTAGCAACAGGAATAGCTGTTAAGCTTTGTAGTACTACAGTAATTATGATTACAGTAAATATTAACGGTACTATCTTTTCTGCGTCTGCGACACCTGCTTCCATCATGCTGAGTGCAAATACCGAACCTACGGCAGCTGCTACAATACCGCGGGGTGCTATCCATCCGAGCACTAAGCGGGATTTTAGTGGTAAATCTGAACCAAAGGTTGAAATTGCAATACAGACAGGGCGCGCAATAAATAGCACAACGGCTAAAAATATAAATACATCACCGTCGAGCATCATTAAATCAGAGAGCTGTAATCTTGCTGCTAATAGTATAAATAATGTCGAAATTAAAATCATCGACAAGTCTTCTTTAAACTCTAATACAGAGTCAATTTCTAAGTCATCTTGGTTCGCTAACCAGATACCAAATACTGTTACAGCCAGTAGGCCTGACTCATGGCTTAGATGGTTAGAAATGGTAAAGCTAATAAGCACTAAAGCTAATATACCAAATTTATGTAATTCAAATGGTAACCACTCTCTGCGGATTAACAATGTTGTAAGCCAACCTGCAACCACCCCTATAGATAAACCTACACCTAGTGTTTTAAATAGTGCAATAAGGGTATGAACAAAGACTTCACCTTGGCCAACGAGCATTACAGCTTCAAAAACTAATACCGCGAATAGCGCGCCAATAGGGTCTATAACAATGCCTTCCCAACGCAGAATACGGTCAATGTCTTGAGTTGGACGCATTGAGTTTAATAATGGGGCGATAACAGTGGGCCCGGTAACGACCAATACCGCACCCAGCACGGCTGCAACGCGCCAGTTAAGTTCTAAAATCCAGTAGGCACTGAGGCTAATGATAATACAGGTCGCGATCATCCCTATGGAGCATAGGTTTCGCACTACTTTGCCTATTCCTTTAAGCTCTTTGAAATGTAAGGTCAGTGAGCCTTCAAATAAAATAACGGCAACACTCAAGGAAACAACAGGAAATAGTAAATCACCCAGTAATGCATCTGGATCTAATATACTGGACGCAGGACCAAGTAATAAACCTGTGAGTAGTAAAAATAAAATTGCTGGAACTTTAAAAGCCCAAGCAACCCATTGCGCAAGAACGGAGCAAAGAGCGATCCCTGCGATGTAAATAGCTGACATAAAAGAGGTATTCCTTATTTATTACTTCAGTTAAGAGTAAGGCTAGCAAAACTAATAATACAGGGATATGTTCATTTATCTTAATTGAATTTTAGCTGTATATGGTTTTTTTGTAGAAATAATTTTTCTTGAGAAATTAACGCAACTACATAAAAAATTCATATTAATGCAACACATTGATAAATATTGATATTTTATTTTTCTTAAGGTGGGTGTGGGTATGTGAATAAAATATAGCCTTGATCTCACAGATGATTTTAGCGTATTATATTTAGTGTTCAAACAATTTGTTGTCTAATTAGTTACTAGTTAGGTATAAGCGAATACATATAGTTATTTTTAAGTTAGTTAAAATTATGCTTACTTAAATGAAGGTTATTATATTTATTTGCTTAATATTCAATGAATTAATTGTTTTGAACACAATTTGTATGTATTTACTCATTTTTGGGTATTGGTTCGCTTGTAATAATAAGGGCATGAAATTGCCATTTTTATATTTTGAGTTGAATTGTTACCTGTTCAATATTTGGCGCCCATCGTGGTGAACAAATCTCGGTCCTTAAGTCATCACCCTATCTGTTGGTGTACCTGACTTTAGAGGCTCTATGTATGTTGTTAATAAAGAAGCTTCACACAGCTTTTTACAGCGATGCATAAACAACACTTTTTATTTTACTTTATAACTGTTCAATCTAATGATTGAGTAAAAGTTATGCTATATCTAAAATTCACTTTTTTAATTAAAGGTGTGTGTTTTTGGGTGAGTGTGTAAAAAGTGTATTTGGACATACAAAATGTAAACTCGTATCTTAGCCTTAATGCTAAGAGATTGTTTTCTTACTTCTCTTTTGAGAAGTTACAGTTAAATGGAAAGTTGAAACACATTATGCAAAAGTTAAATTGGCGACGTATTGTACTTAAAGTTGGTAGCGCACTTATCGCTCCGGATCAAGATGGTTGTCGTTCACGTTATTTATTAACTATCGCACAGTTTATTGTTCGCTGCCGTAGTCGTGGCATTGAAGTTATTTTAGTTTCGTCGGGCTCTGTAGCTGCTGGCGCGCATTTATTCCCCGATCAGCAAGAACGCACCGTTACCATGAAAAAAGCCATGGCAGCCGCAGGTCAAACAGAAATGATGGCTATGTGGGACCGCTTTTTTGATTTTCCGTCAGCACAAATTTTATTAACTCATGGTGATTTACGTGACCGTGAACGTTATGAGAGCATTCGTGAAACCGTGTTCACATTACTAGAGCATGGCGTATTACCTATCATGAATGAAAATGACACGGTAACAACAGATGATTTGAAAGTTGGTGACAATGATAATTTATCAGCCATGGTTGCCGCAGCAGCGGATGCTGATGCATTAATGATTTTCTCAGATGTAGATGGGCTTTATAACAAAAACCCGAACTTACATGATGACGCAGAGTTATTACCGGAAGTAAAATCAATTGATGAATCAATCTATGCAATGGCAGGTTGTGCGACCAGTGCGGTTGGCACAGGTGGTATGAAAACCAAAATTGAGGCGGCAGAAAAAGCCACTTCGCATGGTATCACAACCTACATTATTAATGGTTTTAAAGAGCAAACATTTAATCAGTTACTAGAAGGGATTAACCCAGGTACAGTCTTTTTACCTTATGAAAAACCGATGCAAGAAGCTGTGCATTGGATGACTCACACAGCTAATGAGCAAGGTGAAGTTGTGGTTGAAGGTTCATTTGATGAATCGCTTGAAGGCGAAACAGGCTGTATACGTGGGGATGAAATTGTTGCCGTGCATGGTGAGTTTGGGATCGGCGACACTATTTTAGTGCGTAGTAACGATGGTACGCGTCTGGCTAAAGCGACAGCTAACTATAGTAGCTGTTTATTGAATTTTATAGCTGATAACGAGCAAAGTGAATTTAGCGACAAAATGCAAGATTCGATTGGTCCCGTTATTTCAGAAAAAGATATCGCATTATTGGAGAAGTCATGAGTTTAATTACGGATATTTCACGCCAAGCAGCAAAAGCTGCTCACCAGTTAGCTTTACTCGATACCGAGACAAAAAACCGTGTGTTACTGGAAATGGCGGCAGCGTTACGTGAGCAAAAAGCATTTATAATTTCAGAAAACGAAAGTGATTTATCAGCTGCTAGAGACAATAATTTAGCTGCATCAATGATAGACCGTTTAACGCTCAATGATGAGCGTATTGAAGCAATGGCTGAGGGTATTGAAGTTATTGTTAGCCTTGAGGACCCGGTTGGTCAGCTTCGAGATATTACAGAGCGTCCAAATGGGATTAAAATTCGTAAAATGCGCGTGCCTCTAGGTGTGGTGTGTATGATTTATGAAGCACGCCCAAATGTAACCGCAGACGCCGGTGCGCTGTGCTTTAAATCAGGTAATGGTGTTATTCTACGTGGTGGTAAAGAAGCGCTTAAAAGCTCACAAGCCATTGCTAGCGTAATGCACAAAGTCCTTGAAGCAAATGATCTGCCAGCTGCGCTTATTTCGGTGATCCCAGATCCTGACCGTGCGTTGCTTATGGAATTAATGCAGCAAAGAGAAAGCATTGATCTGATTATTCCACGCGGTGGTGAAGGGCTAATTAACTTTGTTACTGATAACAGTACAATTCCAGTGATCCAGCACTTTAAAGGTGTTTGCCACTTATACGTTGATAAAGATGCTGATTTAGAAGTGGCACTTAACTTACTGTTAAATGGTAAAACACAGCGTACAGGTGTTTGTAATGCATTAGAAGGTCTAGTCGTACATGAAGCTGTAGCAGACGAGTTCTTAAATTTATGTGCAGTCGTACTTCGTCAAGAAGGCGTTAAAATTAATGCAGATGGTCAAGCAGCTAAATACTTTGATGATGCAACAGTACTTGCCGATAGTGAGTTCGGTCAAGAATATCTGGATTTAGAAATTGCAATTCGAGTTGTTCCTGATTTTGCTGGTGCCATTGATCACATCGCTCAGTTTGGTTCAAATCACACTGAAGTTATTTGTACTAAAAACCAAGATGCGGCTAAATTATTCCAACGTAGTGTGGATGCATCAGTTGTAATGGTTAACGCATCATCACGTTTTTCTGATGGCTCGCAATTAGGTCTAGGCGCTGAGATTGGTATAGCTACCTCTAAGTTGCATGCTTATGGTCCTATGGGCTTAGAGTCGCTTACAACAGAAAAGTACCTAGTGGATGGTGAAGGTCAAGTTCGCGAGTAATTTACTTATTAATTGTTAAAGTAAGTATTTCATGCCGAGTTTAAGACTCGGCATTTTTATTTCTTAAATCGCTTAACCAATCTTCTGCTGGTTCGGGTCTATGTAAAAAGTAGCCTTGTAAAGTCATATCAGGGAAAGCTTGTAGCATAGTTAGGTGCTCTTGATTCTCTACTCCTTCAGCAACAATCTTCAGGTCAAATAAATCACCCAAACTAACTATCATATCGATAATCAGTTTGTCGTTATTGTTTGTTGGCGCTTCTAAAACAAATGACTTATCAATTTTAAGCTCATCAATAGGCAATTGCTTTAAGTAGGTTAAGCTTGAGTAGCCAGTTCCAAAATCATCAATAGAAACCCTTACACCCAGCTGTTTTAGATGGTGCACTGCCGCAATAGCATCATCCATATTGTTTAACAGTGTGCCTTCAATGATTTCAATCGTCAGATTTGCAGGATTGGCCTGTGCATCAATAATACTTTGAGTGATAAAGTTTAGAAAACGTTTTTCATGAAAATGTCTGCCGCTGATGTTGATCGAAATAGCTAGACTTGGGTTTTGCTCGTTAATTTGTTCTAGTAGTTTTAAAGCTTGAGTTGTAACCCAGCAATCTAAATCATAAATAATATCAGACTCTTCGGCTATCGGTATAAATTCAGCAGGGCTAATAAAACCTTTTGTTGTATGTTGCCAGCGAAGGAGAACCTCAGCCCCTTTTAGGGTATGGTTGTGATCATATTGTGATTGTAAGTTAAGTACTAGTTCTTGCTGTGCAATTGCTTGGCGTAAGTCTTGTTCTACTTCGAAACGCCGTTTAGCTTGTTCGCCAAAAGATGTATCAAATGATGTAACTCTATTACCGCCTTTTTCTTTTGCTTTATAGCAAGCAGCTTCACAGTTTCGAATAGTTTCAATTGCGCTTCCTCTTAATTCATTGCGAGGAAGAATATAGGTCCCGATACTGATCGTTAAACTAATTTTTTGTTCTTCGATATCAAATGGTTCACTGGCGGCTAATAGCAGTTTTTGCGCGGTTACATTTGCTAAAGATTGTGTTCTTTCATAACCAGTGCCTTTTTGTGTTTCACATAGTACAGCAAACTCATCACTGCCAAGGCGTGCAACGATATCTTTATTACCTAAATTATCGTTTATTCGTGTTGAAAACTCTTTTAATACTTTATCGCCCGCCATTAGGCCAAGGCCATCATTAATTGAATGAAAGCTATCTATATCTAGAATAAAAATACAGGTATAGCTTTGCTGTTTATTTTGCTCTCGTAATTGTTGTTCCAGAATTTTTAAAAAGTTATTACGATTAGGGAGGCCTGTAAGCTCATCATGCCATGTTAAATAGTCAATACGCTCTTGAGTGACTTTTACACTCGAAATATCACTAAATACACCAATAAAGTTAATGTTGGTATCGACTTCGTTTTTAACCATACTAAGTGTAAGTAATTCAGGATATAACTCACCGCTTTTTCGTCGTGTAGTCAGCTCACCACTCCAGTAACCCGCTTTGCTCGCATGTAGCCATATATCATCAAAGTTTATCTCTGGTAGGTTGTTTTGTTTGATTTCTTTTAATGGTTTTCCAAGAGCTTCACTTTCACAAAAGCCTGTTATTCGGCAAAAAGATGGGTTGACGGCAATGATAATACCCTTGTGATTTGTGATTACTACGCCATCGGCTGTGCTGGTTAGGGCTTGATAAAATAAAGCTTGTTTGGCTGATAGTTTTTTTAATTCAACATCACGCTTGGTAAGCTCAGAAGCAAGGTTTTCTACCTCAATGAATTTGTCATGTAATTCAAAGTTTTTTTCAATGAGGCGATCGAGCATTCCTTGCACAGAGATGTGTGCGCGTACACGAGCACGAACGAGTGCCAATTTATAAGGTTTGTGAATATAGTCTACGGCGCCCAGTTCGAAACCTTGTTCTTCGGATTCTTCTTCAGTGAGGGCGGTGACAAATATAATAGGGATCCCCTTGCTATTTTGGCTCTGCTTTAGCTTTTTACAGACCTCATAGCCATCCATCTCAGGCATCATAATATCAAGTAATATTAAGTCTGGACGTGTCGTTTCAATAAATTCAAGCGCACTTCTGCCGCTAGTTGATACGCGAACATCATAATCTGATAGCAAGCCTTCAACCAATATATGCAGATTATTGGGTTCATCATCAACGATGAGAATTAACGGCTTTTGACGGTCAGCGTTTTGTGTTGGTAAGCTTTGGGGCACTCATTTCTCAATTACAGTTTCACCATTAGATAAAAAATAGCTCATAGTTAAGAGCTTTGTCTAGTTTTTAAGGTCATTTAAGTAGTTATTAATGATTGTTTTAATTGATTGAAAATTAAATTGATTTATCGCTTCTTTTAACCGTACTAATTGCGTATTTTCTGTTGCGTTTTCTATATGCTGCTCAAGTTGTAAAATAAGTACCTGGGAAATAGGTTTAGCTGACTTAGCTAATTCAAGTATTTCATCTAAGTACTCCATATTACTTTCAATATTAAGGCTGATTGCTTGACTTGCTTTCAATTGGTTAGCAATCGCAAACTGCTCTATTGCGCGCAAAGAAATTTCAAGTTGCAGCTGGCAGGGAGTAAAGTTTATCGGTGTAGATTGTTTTATATCTTTTTGGAGTTTTTTAGCTACTTCCTCTAATCGTTCCAAGCCCAAAGTGCCGGTTAAACCTACAAACGTATGCAACATACGTCTTAACTCAAGAGTATGTTGTTGCTTATAAAGCACTTCTGCTTCTTTTATAAAGTTACTGTAGTCTTTAGTAAACCGGTCGAACGACTCACTTAGCAGTACATCATTAAAGTCTAAGTTCTCTAAAGCCACGGGCAAGTTTATCAATTGTGTCTGGGAGAAATTAGGCGTTGCTAAAAAGGCTGAATTGATATCAAAATTTAAAAAAATGAGCACCTCAGTGCCTTCACCTTGTCTACTCTTGACTTGAATTTCGCCATTTAACAGTTTGATCAGCTTTTGACTAATACTTAATCCTAACCCTGTTCCAGTATATTTACGGGAGTAGGAGTCATCGCTCTGATAAAAAGGATTAAAAATTGCTGATAACTTATCTTCAGGAATACCAATTCCCGTATCTTTTACTGAAAAAACTAAGGAAATTGAGTCATTGATCAATGAATCGGCCGTTATCGTGATTGTGACACTGCCTTGCTCGGTGAATTTGATTGCATTGTCGACCACAAAGTTTAAGGTTTGGTTTAGCTTTAAATAATCACCTGTCAAGGCGATGTCTTCATCCATATGAAGTAATATATTGAATTCTAGGTCCTTAGACTTACATAAGCTTGAAAATGATTCTGATAAGTACTGTGACACTTCTTTAATGGTAAAGTTAATATTTTCGATAGTGGATTGATTCGAGTCTAGCTTTGATAACTCTAAAATATTATTTACTAATGAAAGCAGGTTGTTACCACTGGTAAGGGATTTAGCAATATACTTTTTATGCGTACCATCTGTAATTTCTTCAGATAAAAGTTGCTGCATTCCTAAAATGATATTCAAGGGTGTGCGCAGCTCATGACTCATATTAGCGACAAACTTGCTTTTTGCCTCATTGGCAATATCTGCTTGATGTTTTGCTGCTTTTAATGCTGAGTTTACCGCTTTCATTTGGTCATTTAGCTCTTGGGCTTCTATCAGTAGTGTGTTTGTTTCATTATTTTTCTTATACAGAGAATTGGCCGCTTTTATTGCATGCGAAAATTCATTATCTAGTTCAGGCTCAGCCAATAGACCACGTTGCTTACCATTGTTCATATCGTTCAAAAGCAAGGAAAGGCTATTTATAGGGGATATTATTGTGCGCACAATAAAAATGCATATTGTAATTAATAATACCAACATCACTAGCGCAAATACTTTACTTTGTTCCGCTTGTTGATCTAGGTGTAAGCTGACTTGCTTTTGGGCTTGGAGAAAGGTGTTTTTTTCAGTACGGTTTATCTGGTCTGTTAAATACAGTAATTCATTTGCAATACCTGTTAAAACAACATTTACCGAGTAGTTATAGCCTCTCGACAGTAAAATAAGCTGGTTATAGCTTTTTCTGATTTCTAAAAACTCTCTATTTAGTAAACTCTTAGGCTGTATTGAGCCTGGTTCAATAAATTTTTCTATCTTATCTAGCTGCAGCTTAAGCTGATCAACATTTTGGCTGGTTGTCTGCGAAATATCAAAGTCAGTATTTTCTAAGTAGTTTTCCGTCGCGTAGTTTATATTTGAAAGCGTTAGTATTGCATCTGCGTAAATTGCCTCATGACTCGAGCCTTCAACGTTTTTCAACGCGTTGAGGTGCAATATTAAATTATTAACCGCGGGCTTGAAGCGTGTATTGAATAAGCGTACACGATTTTTTCTGTTTTTAACGACTTGCTCAAATGTCCGGTTAAAGTTTATTAAGTGCTCTCCTAAACGAGTAAGCAGGTCTTTATATGAACTTGAATGTTTTTGTGCATTGGTATTGAGTTTCTCTAAGTCATTTTTAGCATTCAACTGAAAACGTTTAAAATTATCTACTGAAATTGGCTTGGCTTTATCAACGTAATGAGTTACTTGCCCTTGGAGTGAGATGACGTTATTTTCAAGATCGTTGGTTGCTTCACTTTGGGTTTGAGCATCATTTTGTACTGTCAAAAGTATTCTTAGTGAATTTTGTGCACTTGAAAATAAATAGCTTTGAAACAGTATAATTATAACTAATAATGAGATCGCAGCTATGATTTTTGATTTGATAGAATTTATTTTCATTAGCGACTAATTAGCTCATACCACTTTTGCAAGCTGTAATCATACGTTGGCATAACTGTATTCCAGACAGCTACATTGCTGAAGCGTTTTAAATAGCTACCACCACTGCGAACGTTACCTGCTTCTACAGATACGTTACCTTGCGTATTAAGCAGTGTCTCCGTTGCCTCTTTCCCTTCATACCAATATGCCCATTCAGCTTCTGAAAGTAACGGTTTTGAACGCTCTGGGTTACTAATGTAATAACCTTGTCGAGCAATAAAAGCGCCTGGCCAGCCACTGAGCCACCAATTCATATAATCATAGGCGGCATCTTTTGTATTATTGGTGATTTGGGAAGATAGACACATAACACCGTGCCAGCCTCGGTAACCCTCTTTTGGAGCTGCAAATCGCACATTGATGCCTTGACTATTTAAGCTCTCTACCGCGGGTGAAAACATACTTTGAATGCTAACCCGGTTATTTTTCATAAATTCAACGGACTCAGGTACTGAGTTCCAAAAGCCATTAAAGTGTTTTTGTTTTTTATAATCGAGTAAAATAAAAAATAACCTATCTAGTTCGTCGCGTGTCATAGCGCCTATATCAACAAATTTTATCAAGCCTTTACTTTGCGCTGCGAGCGCCAAATCAAAAATGCCAATTGTTGGCGCATTTACTATGCCTACTTTGCCACGATTTTTTTCGTCGAGTAACCAAGCCCAGCTTTCAGTTTCATATGCGCTTCCAAGAGGAATGCTATCTAAGTTGTAGCCAAATGAATCGACATTGTGGACATACGGTAAATAGCTTATTAACTCTGTTTCTTGTGCGTTTAGAGAGCCATCATCTTGAATGTTAAGTAATTTGTAAGGTGCATCTCCTGCGCCAATAGATGCGTCTTGAGTAAGCTTTCCGGTTTTAGTCAATGAGTTAATTTCATTAAAATGAGTGATGCGCTTTTTTTCGATTGGCTGGATACTGCCTGCATTCCACAAAACATTTATACTATTAGACCATTGTTCATAAAGATCAAAAGAGCTCGGATCCATGGAAGCTTGTTGTAAAACAGATGAACTACCTGCAGGATTAAACACAATGTTGATACCTAAATCTTCCATTGCTTGTTTGCGTAGGGACTCTTGGAGTGTGACATGTGTGCCGAGCACACGTAGAGTGGTTTTTTTACGCGCGAAAACATAGGGTACATGGGTAATAATGCCAGCGCCTACACTTAAAGTGGCGATCTTCTTGAGTGTTGCCCGTTTAGGCAAATCCATAATTGAACCTAATAAAGTAATCGTAGATTAGGTATAGTTAATTAATCTGAAATGCTCAAGAGTTTAGTGCTAATAGTGTTTGAAAATATTGAATCTAAAGAGTTTTAAAAGAAGAAATACTGTGATATTGGGGTTAGGAAAGTGGTGGAGCTAAGCAGGATCGAACTGCTGACCTCCTGCGTGCAAGGCAGGCGCTCTCCCAGCTGAGCTATAGCCCCACATTCCTAAAGTTACAAATTTTGTAACCTGCTTAAGGTTCCGTTTAAGCGGGACGAACTTTAATGAGATTTATAAATTTGGTCAAGCATTTTTTATATTTTTTATCAATTTTCACGAAAACAGTGAATTTTTGTTAGACTAGCGACTATTAAAAAGCACAAAGAAACTAATAATGAAAAAATATGCCTGGGTGTTACTGGTTTTGCTCTTTGGTTGCGCCAGCCAAGACGAACCGCCGTTTGAAATAAATAATAAACAATTGTATAAAAAGCTGGATGAACAAGGTAATAAAATCTTTGCTTATGTTGTGTCAGTTAAAGCAAATAGCAGAAAAAGTCGTAATTCAGATCGTCCGCTAACCCGCAGAGAGTTTAAAGACTTTGCAGAGCAAGAGTATTTTGAAGAGTCAAATAGCCTTAAGCTGCAACTTGAAGATCAAGCGGTTGAATTGCTGCAGAACGAGTTAGCGCAGCAACAGTATTGCCCGAGCAATTATGAGATAGATGAAGTTGTTTGGCGTGATCTAAGCGTACAACTTAGAGGGCGTTGTTTATAACATGTTAGAAGATAAGAATAAGTTAGCCGAGTATTTAGCGCATTTAAATATTCAGTACGATGTGATTGAGCACCCCGCTTTGCATGGTAGCCTAGATGCCGATGCACTATTAATTGAGCGTCCAGGCACGCGCTTAAAAAATCTCTTCTTACGAGATAATGAAGGGAAAAATCATTTCTTAGTGATAACCGCACATGATAAACAGCTTGATTTAAAAGCGGTGGCTAAATATCAAGGCTTATCACGATTAGGGTTTGCTTCAGACGAGCGTTTGGCGCGTTATTTAAAAGTAGCCCCAGGTTGTGTGTCTATGCTGGCCCTTATGAACGACAAACAAAATAATGTGACTTTATGGTTAGACCAAGATATTTGGTTTAGTGAGCTATTTCATTGTCATCCGTTTGAAAACACCGAAACATGGTTAATGAAAAAAAATGATTTAGAGTTGTTTTTTGCCAGTACAGGGCATCAACTTAAGGTGGTTTTTTTACCTGCTAAATAACCACTCAATACTAAGGCCAATCCGCACAAGCATACAAGCAATAGCGCAGCCATAAACGCGATGTGCCCGTAGTGCTGGTATACCAAGCCAGGTAAAAAAGAACCCAGCGCGCCGCCACTATAGTAAAATGATACATAACCGCCATTGGTGACACTCGGTGGCGCGCTACTGATTTTATTAGCCAATGGTGCCGCGGTTGAATGGATCATAAACATTGCAGCGCAAAACCCAGTAAAAGCTAATAAGAATATTATGAGTTGGTTACTCATCAATATTAATATTGTTCCACAATAAAAAATAAATACCCCGCTAAGTAAATACCAAGGACTAGAGCTGCGTTTTAGTAGCCAAGGCGTGGTAATTGATGCCAGCGCACCAATTAGATAGCCACTGTAAACCAAGCCGATATCACGGGTGTTTGTTATTAAAAATGTATTTTGCAAAATAAAAGGCAGGTAATTCAATAACGCTGCAAAGCAAAAAAACATGCAAAATACTGCGCCATACAGCTTTAAAATAGGTGCTGTGGCGAGTTGTTTTAAATAACTCAGCGGTGATAATACCTGCGTTATCGTTTCATGGCGGCTTTTAGGGATGGCTAAAGCCAATAAAATTAAAGCGACAGCGATTACATAGTAAAAGCTCTGCCAACTCCGTAAGTCTGTAAATACAGCAGCCAATACCCGACCAAAATACCCGCCAGCAATAGTACTGCCTATATACAAGGTCATATTTTTTTGTAAATAATCAGCCTTATAAGTGCAGCCAATATAGGTGGTCATAGCGGTGAGGGCAGCAGGCAAGATTAACCCTTGAATAAAGCGTAGCAGAAGTAGTAATTCAAATTTGGGCACTAAAGTAATCGCAATACAGCTTAATGCCAGCATCAACATAGCATAGCGTAAAATAGTTAACGGGTTATGTTTAGCAAGCAACAAGCCGTATATCAGGGGCGCAATGGCAAGTGGTAGCATGGTCGCCGTCATCAAGCTGCCAGCGCTGGCGGGCGTGACTTTAAATTGTGAAGCAAAAAGGCCTAATAATGGCTGCGGTGCATACAAGACAAAAAAGATAAACAATGAGCACAATAATAAGTGGGAAATACGCATTATTTTGACCAAACAACAAAAGTTAATAGCTTACGCTTGGCAACATTTAAAGCAATGATAAAGCGGCTTTAATTACTCAGTTTAAATATCAATATGTTGTTTTCTTGCGCTATATCAGGTTTTATTTTACAGACTTTGTTAGATTACTTTTTAATGCAACAACCTTCATTGTTGAGGTAACTTAGCTATAGGTATAAAATAATCCTAATCTAAGTTTTTAATGGAACAAGGCCATGGGTTCATTACAAGACCAATTGCTACAAGCAGGACTTACTACATCACATAAAGCGAAAGTTGCAAAAAGCGAGAAACGCAAGCAACAGAAAAAGCAGAAAAAAGGTGCCACGAGCAACCCAAGTGATCTGCAAAAGCACATTCAGCAAACTAAATTAGAGCAACAAAAGAAAGCTGAAGAGCTAAACCAAGCTCGTCAAGGCGATTTAAAGCAGCGTGAACAAATAGCCAGAGTTAAACAAATTTTAGAACACCACAATCAAGATGAAATTCGTGGTGAACGTACTTTTAACTTTACCTATGAAAACAAAGTTAAAGAACTAGACGTTAATGAAAAAACACAAAAGGCACTTGCTGGTGGTCGTTTAGCTATATGTGTTTTAGAAGGGCAATTTTTTGTACTTGAAGATGAACCTGCACGTAAAGTCGCTGAAGTAGATGAAAAGTACATCGTATTTCACGTTGAGCCAGAAGATAAGGGCAAAGATGATGATGACCCGTATGCAGACTTTGAAGTGCCAGATGATCTTGTTTGGTAATTTTTGCAATCGGAGCTTTTAAAACGCCCCCAGTGATCTTCAATGTGTATAAATTGCGTACAAAATTAGCATGCTATTATGCATGGTCTACAATTAAATAAGTAAATTTATAAACCGTCAAAAAGAAGAGAAAATACAATGAGCAAGATAACAACATTACTTTTAGGAGCTAGCCTTGCAATGGCAGCTAGCGCATCTTTTACATCAGTGGCCGCTGAAGGTGAAGCCCTTTATACCGCAAAGCTTTGTCAAACTTGTCACGGCCCTGAAGGCAAAGCGCCAATTATGGCATTGTACCCGAAACTAAATGGCCAAAATAAAGAATATTTACTTGCGCAAATGAAAGACATTAAATCAGGTGCGCGTAGTAATGGGATGACTGCGGCAATGAAGGCTATGGTTGCTAATGTATCTGAAGAAGAAATGGCAGCAATTGCTGACTACTTAGCAAACGTTAAATAATTTTACGTTAATCTGTACTTCAATTAGCGCTTAAACAGCCACATCAATTTATTTGATGTGGCTGTTTTGTTTTCTAACAGTTGATTGCAACTCTAGACTGCTTTAGACTTCTATACATCTATTTCGCACTGTGTTTATACAAGGCATAAATATGTTTGAATTACCGCAACTTGATTTAAAAAATAAAGTATCAGCACAGGAGTGGCAATTACGTGTTGATTTAGCCGCGTGTTATCGTTTAGTTGATCATTTTCGTTGGGGTGATTTAATTTATACGCATTTATCGGCACGGCTACCGGGCACTGATCATTACCTTGTAAATGCATTTGGTCTAACATTTGACGAAGTAACGGCATCAAACCTGGTGAAAGTTGATTTATCAGGCAATATTTTAGATGACACTCCGTTTAAAATTAACCCGGCGGGTTTTACTATTCACAGTGCTATTCATGAAGTGCGTGACGATGCTCACTGTGTTATTCACTTACATACCAAAGAAACCATTGCTGTTGCGACGCAAAAACAAGGCCTGTTGCCACTGAGCCAATATTCAATGTTTTCTTTACCTTCATTGTCTTACCATGGTTACGAAGGGCTTGCAGTAAATGATGATGAGAGAAAGCGATTGCAAGGTGATCTTGCTAATACTAATCACATGTTATTAGTAAATCATGGCGGCTTAACGGTAGGTCCAACTGTGGGTGATGCTTTCATGCGCTTTTATGATTTACAGCGCGCGTGTGAAATTCAACTCGCATTACAATCAAGTGGCGTAGACGTTACGCCAGTTCCTCAAGCCATAATCGATAATATTTATAATCAAGCCAATGTTGTGCACAGTGGTAGCACAGGTGGTCAGTTAGCCTGGCCTGCCATGTTACGTAAAGCCTATCGTCTTGATCCAAGTTTTGCTAATTAAGGAATTTTCATGAAAGTTAATCGCGTTGAAGTGTTTGATATCCATTGCCCTGAGCGTCCAGCGTGGACTCCTGTGTTTGTCCGTATTCACACTGACGAAGGTATTAGCGGTGTTGGTGAGGCAGGTCTTGCGTACGATTTAGGCCATAGTGCCGCTGCTGCGATGATCAAAGAAATGGCTGATGCGTTTTTGATTGGCCATGACCCATTTCAAACTGAAAAGTTATGGTCGCGTATGCTACGTGAAAGCTTTTGGGGTTTAGGTGGTGGTCCTGTGGTTTATGCTGCAATGAGTGCTATTGATACTGCACTGTGGGATATTAAAGGTAAGGCACTTGGTTTACCTGTTTACCAGTTACTCGGTGGTAAAGTTAACGATAAGCTGCGTACTTATGCCTCACAATTACAGTTTGACTGGGATAGTGAATTTAAAGCCCTAGTACAACCACAAGAATATGCAGAAGCAGCTTTAAAAGCGATTGCAGAAGGTTACGATGCCGTTAAAGTTGACCCTATTCAGTATGATAAAGACGGTAATACATATTATGATCGCACCAAGATCATTTCACGTGCTGAAATGAAACTATACCGTGCGCGTATGCAAGCTATTCGTGAAGCGGTGGGTGATGAAGTGGACATTATTTTTGAATGTCACAGTTTACCAGGAGCAACATCTGCGATTCAAATCGGTGAAATAGCTGAAGAATTTGATTGTATGTATTATGAGGAACCGGTTAACTACTTAAATCATTCACTGCATGCAAAAGTTGCAGATAAAGTTGCTGTACCAATCGCTGGTGGTGAACGTTTATATAATCGTTGGGGTGTGCGCCCATACCTTGAAGACCAAAGCATTGACGTACTACAACCAGATATAGGTTTATGTGGTGGCTTTACCGAAACTAAAAAAGTATGTGATTATGCCGATATTTTTGATGTAAGAATTCAAGCGCACGTATGCGGTGGTCCAGTGGCGACTGCTGCTTCTTTGCATTTAGAAACGGCTATTCCGAACTTTTTAATTCATGAGCACCATACTTATGCAATTAAAAAGTGGAACCGCGAATTGTGCTTACAAGATCCACAACCAAAAAATGGCTTCTTTGAAGTATCCGAAGAGCCTGGTTTGGGTATTGAACTAAACGATGAAATTGTGATGCGTTCACAAAGAGTAGAAATAAAATAAGCGACGAGTCGCGAGTCGCGAGTTTCGAGAAGCGAGCAGAGCTTGCTTCTCGTTAATATTATTTGTTCTAGGCACTTCTTCTATTAACGTCTTGCTAGCACCTAGCACCTAGCACCTAGCACCTAGCACCTAGCACCTAGCACCTAGCACCTAGCACCTACTTATTATTCACCTTACATTTCACATCAGGCAATGGCTCGGTGGCTTTGCTATCTAAGTGACGTATAAAACATAAATTATCTTTGATCAGCAGTTCAAACCTGTCAGGCATATTTAACTGTTTACCCATAATAGGGTTGCCAAGTTCATCGGCTTTATTGACGTTATCGACGACCATTAAACTGCGTTTCATAAATACATCATCTGCAACGGCAATATTGTCACTACGCATTAGGCGTGCTAATCCTTGTGCAATCAAATTGCTTTGGGGCTTTTTCAAAAGTGCATGTTGTAGTTTAGGTGTTGGCGCCTCGCTAGGTGCACTGCAACCAAGTAGTAATATACTCATACTGACTAAAATGTAAGGTATTTTTTTCATTGTAAGCTACCTGTTTTGATCCTGAGGCAAGATTTTGTTCTGTTGAGCAAATGTACTTGCGCGCGTATCGATTACCGCAGGGGTATCAGCCAAAAGGGCTGGTGCAAAACCTTGTTGGCTAGCGGTTGATGTTGCACTTGGGCAGCTCTGTGTTTCACGATAATTAAGAGCAGCTGCTAACAGTGCTTCATTTGGATCGCCTAATTGATGACTAAAGTCATCAGCAACAGCGCAACCAGCTACACGCACCGGTAAACGTTCATTATTCACCGTATTTTGCGGTGCAAAGCCATCGGAGTATTCACCAAAGCCTTTGTTGTTTTCACCTGTGAATTGAATGGTAAAATAGGTGGTATCGCAGTTATCTGTAGCGTAAAAACCATAGGGTTTACCACAGGTGCCAGCACCGATTTGTATTACCTCAACATCAATACCTTGAAGCCCATTAATAATGGCTTCACTGGCTGAGCAAGTGCTACTGGTTGTTAATAAATAAACTCGCTCTAGGTTGAGAGAAGGTAAAGGTGTTCCTGGGGTAAGGCCTGGGTTATCTGCAAAGCCAATAAACTCATCGGTGAACATCACAGGTTCTAACCGTCGCCCTGTGACAGGATTAAATGTTGGATGTTGATCATTAAAAATTGTGCGTTCAAAAATTTTATTGTTAGTATTCGCAGCACCTGCAATCATATAGCTTACTTGGCTTGCCATTTGTAGAAAACCACCGCCGTTGTAGCGAATATCGATAATTAAATCAGTCTTGAATTCAAGTATTAAGTGCAATCATTA
>NZ_MXQF01000046.1 GCF_002165575.1 Pseudoalteromonas sp. A601 | reverse complement strand
CATGGGTAAACTGCAATTTAACCACACGCATTATAGTAGACGCCCACAATTTAAGTTAGTTCAAAAAAAATTGATACAAGATCAAATTAACACACTAGCGCGCTTATTTTACCCAGGCATAAAAAAAGCCAGCTCAAAGTGAGCTGGCTCAATATTACTAAAATAAGTAACTAAACGGGGAAATCAACATGATGCATGGGTAAACTGCAATTTAACCACACGCATTATAGTAGACGCCCACAATTTAAGTTAGTTCAAAAAAAATTGATACAAGATCAAATTAACACACTAGCGCGCTTATTTTACCCAGGCATAAAAAAAGCCAGCTCAAAGTGAGCTGGCTCAATATTACTAAATTAGTAACGAAATAGGGAAATCAACATGATGCATGGGTAAACTGCAATTTAACCACACGCATCATAGTAGACGATCAAATCCTTATTTAGTTCAAAAAAATAAACAAAAACTTTATTGTTTAATTAGTGACAACATTTGGCTTTCATCAAAACTAGTAAAACTCATTGATTTATCGGTAAATAGTGCATCAACTAATGCTTGCTTTTCTTGCTGCATTCTAAACACTTTTTGCTCAATTGAATTAGCCATTATTAACTTATAAACAAATACAGGGTTCGTTTGACCAATACGATATGCTCGATCTGTTGCTTGCTTTTCAACAGCTGGGTTCCACCAGGGATCAAAATGTATAACTGTATCGGCTTGAGTAAGATTAAGACCTGTACCGCCTGCTTTCAGGCTGATGAGAAATACAGATGTATTACCTTGTGTAAACTCATCAATAACTTTTTCTCTGTGACGTGTTTGACCAGTCAGTAAACTATATTTAATCTCTAAATAGTTAAGTTGCTCAGCAACTATATCTAGTACAGATGTGAACTGACTAAAAATAATGACCTTACGTCCCTGCGCTAACATAATTGGCAGATGTTTACTTAGCCATTCCAGCTTAGCACTACCAGCTTGCGTTTGAGGTTCTACTAGTCTGGGATGACAGCATACTTGCCTAAGCTTTAATAGTGCTTCTAAGAATGCTAGCTTGCTCTTTTGCACACCTTGAACAGCAAATAAGTTTATCATTTTCTCTTCTAATGAATTAGTGATCCCTTCATACATTGATTTTTGTTGTGCTTCAAACTCAAACTCTTTTACTAGCTCAGTTTTAAGAGGTAACTCTTGGGCAACCTCAGCTTTAGTTCGGCGTAAGATAAAAGGCATTATAAGAGATTTTAACTCATTAGCTCTATCGTTATCGCCATCACGCTCAATAGGGACTTGAAAGTGCTGCTTAAAATGGTTTACAGAGCCAAGTAAAGAACTCATGGCAAAATCGAGTAACGATTTAAGTTCAAATAAATTATTCTCAATAGGTGTCCCACTTAAGCACAATTTAAAATCAGCGTTCAATCGCTTTACTAAACGAGAAACTTGAGCACTGTCATTTTTAATGTATTGCGCTTCATCAAGAATGATATTTTCAAAATATAATGGGGTGTAATACGCTATATCCCTCTTTAATAAAGGGTAAGTCGTTAATATGCAATCTGACTGTGCGAGATGCTGTAATTGCTCTATACGTGAAGCACCAAAGATTGTGGTAATTTTTAAACTACTGGTAAATTTTTCGATTTCATTTTGCCAGTTACTTACTAGACTTGTAGGACAAACAATAAGTGTAGGTCCAGCTTGCACTTTTTTCTTTGAATTAGCTAAGAAAGCAATAACTTGCAATGTTTTGCCAAGCCCCATATCGTCAGCAAGAATGCCGCCTAATTTATGCCGTTTCAAAAACTCTAGCCAATCAACCCCTTGCTGCTGATAGTCGCGTAATATAACCCCGTCATTGAGGCCTGAGAGAGGCTTGTTTTTTATGCTATTTGAGTGTTCAAGTTCACTAAGATAAGATTCTAAATTATCATCCACTAAATTTACGGTTAAACAATCTAACGCCATTAATTGAGGCAAAAAAGACAATGGTATTAGTAGTTCATCCCGTGTTTTAATAAACTCAAAGCGTTTAATGAAGTCTTTGAGGGTGTTAAACGTATTCTTATCTATAACAGCAAAACTTTTACCACTAGAAAAATAGAAAAACTGATCACTTTGTCTGTTTAAAGATTGAAAATCAGGGTTTTCATTCGCAAGGACAGTAGCCGCTTTAGATTTAGAGATCAAAATTTTACTAACTACTTGATGCCCTTTTCCACGTTTAAGATCAAGTGAGACAGGGATACGTGACTTTTTTATCACTAGCTTTTGATCAACTACCTTCCACCCTCGTAACTTTAAACTAGGAATAACCTCGTATTTAAACCAGTGCTGATATATAAGACTTTGCTTATTAAATATAAACTTACTTTGTAAAGGCCCTTTACAGTACTCAAAACCTAAGTTAATTAATTCAGTAACGACCGTGTTTTCGACAGCAGTATTTAAAACATTACTAGGTGCAGAATTGGGGGGGTAGCATTTGCCCTGATAATTAAATTGCAGATACAAGTTAAACTGATTGCTGCTGTTTTCAACTTCAATTACAGCTTGGGTTTCTGTATGGCGTTTTAGCTTTTTCTGGGCTGAGCGCTGATAATCCGGAATAACACCATCACCAAAATTAGAAGTTAATTGTTTATAAACACGGGCCAAATTATCTTTATGTATGGCAGGGATAGACTGAATATGAGCAACTTCCTCACCGCTGAGAGGTGTGCGAATACGACCAATCTTTAATGTGTCAGTATCAAGATAAGTAGGTGGTGTCGTTTTTAATAGCAGCCATGAATCTTTATTATGAATATTTACTATCAGTTGCATAAGTTCTGATGATTCAGACCAAGCAAAATTTAAATCAACAGCCGCATCGGGCTTGATTGAGTTTCGCGTACGACCAAAAAACAATCTTTGGGTTGCAATAAGTTGTTGCAACGCAGCGAACCCCCACTGACCTTTGAGCTCGAGGCTTCCGAGCGCATTTTGTGAGCGGATCCAACTATAAAGTCTAAAATCACTTTCAAGGAGATCTGTGGGAGTAACAAAACTATTAAGTTGTTGATCAGTTAGATTTCTCCCTAAAGTATAATTATGATCACTAGAAGCAGCGGCTATTTTTGGTGTTAACACAACTTTAGACGCATCAACATCAAGAACAAATAATAAAACGTTTTTTGCTATGTCTGACTGAGTTAGCTTAATTTTTTTAAGCTCATCAAACCAATCATTCATAATATAATCTTGGCCATATTCACCAGAATTATCAATTTTAAGTTTTAGTAGTACAGCGGCTAAATGCCGACAATTAGTTTTTGCATTACATGAACAATGACAGTCAACTGAAAAGCCATTCGCTAACTTATTAATTTCAATATGTTGGGTAAAGGTACTTCCTTTGTTTCCGAACATAGAGGAATCAATAACTGAAAAATCGTTATTATGCTCTAACCAATTGATTTGACCATTTGCCAAATACTCTTTTGCTTGTGCAAGAACCTGCGGTTTAAATAGTTGCTTAATAAACCGTTCTGAAAGAGGAAACAAAGTTGCTTGCTCTTGTTTGATCTCTTCAAAAATAGCAAGTAGGTCAGATTTTGATAAATTAGCAGACATAGCGCCTAGGGCAGTGTAAATAAAAAGTAATTCTCCCAGTATATGATTTATCGCAGTGGAGAAAAAGCATTAAAGTACTAATTCAAACTGGTTGGAGTAGATAAGTTAGTAAAAAATCGGTTTATGGCAAAATAATGGAAACATTAAAAATAACAGACAAGAAACACACAAGTTATATACAAGTTAATAACAAAAAGGAGGCTGTACAGATCAAATTTTTACTAAGTACGAGAGGAAAATACGATTAAAATGGTAATAGCGTGTATTTTGTTAGTAAAATAATGATCTAAGAGGTTTAAATAGCTGCTTGGTAGTAGAAGAGATCATTATTTTACCAACTAGATTAAGTATTGAGATCATATTTTTACTAACAAAAGCATGATCTCAGATCAGTATTTTATTAACTAATTAAATGCTTTAAGAAGTTTAGTTAGCTGTTCTAAACGTCTGTCTGTCATAACTTTATTATCTATTTTTATAGATAGATCCCCACTTTTTAGGTTGCGTTGAACAGTGATAAAATCATTTTCAAGAAGGGCTTCTTTACGTTGCTCAGCATGAGGCTCTGCAGTTAGTAATTTAGTTATAGCCAGTGCGCGTTTATCATCTCCCTCTATTTGAGTCAGATTTGTATCATTGGATAACTCTATCACTAAGGTATTAAATGTATTCTCATCACGCTCCTTTGCTGCAATGAGTTTTTTTGCAACCTCACGGCCAACATGATTAGCAGTAGGATAGAGTGATAGAACGCTCTCAGGGAGCTTTTCGAAAGCTTTGATTGCATCAGCAACGGCAGTATGAGATACACCTTCGATGGCTGCTATTTCGCGATATGAGCCCTTTTTACCTTGCTCAATCAACTCATCTTTCGTTAATTGATACGCTTGGCCTAATTCCCAGAGACTCGGTGCAATATATTGATCCGAAGAAACAGCTAAAATTCTAGCATCCAAATCAGTAAAATCAGCAGAGCTAAGTACCATATAATCAGCATTACTTAGGATACAAGCCATACGGCGGCGTGAACCTGCTAATACAAGAGTTTCATCACCTTTATCCCAACATAATGCAGGATGTTGGTTACGCCCATCTTGTGCAATTGCAGGGAGTATATCAGCGACTGACTTTTCGTTTAATAGCGCTTGGACACGACGATTTTTACCATAAACTTTAGTTGTTTTTTTGATTTCATCGTGGGGGATTACTTTACAAATTAATGTAATCAACCGTGAAGGATCACTTGGTGCAGGCATTTTTATAACATCGCCTGCACTTGCTTGCTCTAATAACTCATCAAGATTACTGTTACCAATTGAGGTAGCAAAGGGATCCAAGCTGGTGTCATTTTTACGTTTTTTAGCCATTTTTATTAACTACCTTACTTAGGATTTTTTAATTGTGATTCAGTAGATTTCCAATTAGAACGGATCAACATTTCTAACTCATCTACAACATCTTTGATATTTTCTTGAGCGCGAAGTAGGGATTCTCGGCTTGCGAGGCTATCTGAAGCTTTTTGATCAAAGATGGTATTAAAAGATGATGAACTAGCTGTAATTGCAGAACTATGATTAATTGGATAACTCATTACTTGACGACCAAAAGCACTACGCACATCTTTTACAATATCGCGCTGTGAATGATTACCTTTTACGTAATTAGTCACTAAGAATTGCATAAAGTCCCAACCTTCATGACCTAATGATGCAACAGTGTGATAAATTTCACCTAAGCGTTTTAGATATTTATTATTAGCATCGAAATCAACAGCCTCTGGATGAACTGGTATTAACATGGCTGTAGATGACATTAAAGCATTGTAAAACATGAAATTAAGTGATGGTGCAGTATCAATTAGAATGATATCAAATTGATCTTTTACTGGTTCAATCACTTTTTCTAGTAATTTATGATAATGGCGAGTTTTATCATAACTGGAGCTGTCTTTTAATAATGTTGCCGTTTCATGCTCAAAATAAAAGTCATCCATGCCAGAGGGTAGCATTCTAATGTTTGGAATGTGAGTAGGTAAAAAAGAATTAGAAACCAGTTGTGGCCATGTTTCACCTTCATCTAGCTCAATGCAGTCACGCATTAAATCACCAACCGTGATTGGATCTGGTTCGCTTGGAGGAAAAAAACTAGAAGAGGAACCTTGCGGATCTAAATCAATGATACCAATGCGATACCGTTTAATATTAGTAGTAGCTAAAGCAGCTGCAATATTAACCATGCTTGTTGTTTTACCACAACCACCTTTGAGAGAGTTTATAACAATAACTTGTAATTTATCATCGGCATTACGGTGATCAGGTTGAATATCCATGATATCTGCCATAGCAAAGATATTTACTAAAGTGTAAGCATAATGACCGTTAGCACCACGTTTGATGTTCAATTCATCAAAATCACCATTATCATGACGACGCTTCAATGTCCTGTTATTACAACCTAAAAGATCAGCGGCTGCTTTTTGAGTATAAGTACGTAACTCTTTTTCTTCTGATTTTAAATGAGCACGATAATGCTGGATACGTCCTTCTAAAGATTTTTCTGCAACTTCTGCTGTTGCTTTTAAAAGCCGATAAGTGGCTAAGGCATTATTATGAATTGACATGCTTTATTCCTCAAAGTTAGGTTTTAAGTATAATGTCCATTCAAATTGCTGTAAACAAGTATTTATGGCGACATGTGATTTAAATAGAAGACATTAAAAACTTAATTTGGAAATTTAAGATTGCTTAGTATAAATAAAGAAGTTTAAAAGTGGTTAAAGTATAAGGTAATTAAGGATAAGAGTTAAAATATATTACCTAACAGTATGATTTTTATAAATAATAGCGAAAAAATTAGATCAGGTTTATACTTAGTTAAGATCAGATCTTTAGTAACTAACAGATCACAATATTACTAACTAATAATTCATCACTTACTTTATGCACAACTTAAACACAGAGTTAGTCACACAAAGTGGTTCGTAGATCAGTTTTTTACTAAGTAAAATAACAAGTTATGCACTGCTGAATTGTTAGAATAGGGTATTTAATTAGTATAGATCTGATCTGTAGCAAGTACAGATCAGATCTATCCTAACTCAAATCATATTTATACACAGGCAGAATAAAAATCAGCTATAATTGTCGTGTACTTTTGATAAAAAAAACGCTTTTGCTGGACAAAAATACAACTGAGTTAGTAAAATCTCGGTTTGAAGCTATCAACTTAGTAAAAAACTGATCTCTATAAAGTGATTCACACTTATAGTTAGTTAAATAGTGATCTGAATATATATTTTAAACTTGGATCAAATTTATACTAACTTAAACATTTAACTTTTCCCGTGATATGTGTTGTTATTAGCTGTCGCAATAAAATTTGGAAATAAGAACAATGAGCCGAAAGGTTAACATCTCGGTAGATAACTTGCCCGATACTTTACGGGGTCAAATCCACGGGGTGGAAAGTGCAATCGATAATGAAAGCTTAGCTTTATTTACTGATAATAAAGATGTCCGCATTTCAATTGAGAATGCAGCACATGGATTGCGAGCGTATTCGAATACATTTAACCATTATGATTTATGGGGACGTTTTGTTCGTTCTGGTCATAAAAAGTTACCTCTAGAAGAAGCCCCTAAGAAAACAATTATTACGCGTAAAATTTCTGAAAAAGTCGATGGTATTTTATATGATGGTGAAATAAAAATAACACCGGCTGTTGTGAGCTCTCGAAAAGATGGTGAAGATGTTGAGTTTTTAGTTTGGCCATCTGATCGTGAAGAAAAAGTTGAACGAGCACTTATCCGGTTAGCTTCAAAAGGAAAAATCGTTAAAATAAATTTTAAGTCCGGTATTCAATATGCTGTGGTTTTTTCGATGAACGAATTAGCGCAAGAATTAAAAGCTGTTGGCCAATCAATGCCGTATCCTCAAATTAAAGAAGCATTAGAAGCTTTACAAGGCTCTAAACTATCCTTTAAATATTCAGCGACAGATACAAAAAATACAGATATTGATGATTCGTTTTACGAGTCGAATATGAATTTTTTATCATCATTGCACTTTAGTGGTAAGAAAGGGCAGGGCGGTAATGTCAAATGTGTTGCTTGCCTTAATGCATTTGTTCATAACATGATAGATAACTTAGAATATAAAGGTTACTATTTTAATAGTGCTCAAGAATTAAAGCGTGGGTTGTCACGTTGGATGATGCTGCGTTTATACCACCTCTGGCGTTATGCTGCCCCAGGCAAGACATATCATTTTAGACTATTATCAATTATGGAAAAATACGGTTCGATTTATTCAACGGATGATATTACTGAAAATAAATTAAAAGCGTTACGTCGCGATATGACGACCACGATGAAAGATTTAATCGAGAAAGGTGCGATTTCAGAATACAGTATTACTAATGTTAAAGATGATAAAACGGGGAACATTATTGATTATACTTATGAGATGCACCCTTCTGATCAATTCTGCGATGAAATTCTTACTCTTAATAAACAAAATAAACGTATTGAGATACAAGGCGGTAAACGAATTGTAGAAAATGCAGTTTTGATCGATGAAGATAAAATTGAAGAAATAGTCGAAGATAATTAATTTTTAAAGCCTTTAGTTTTTACTAAAGGCTTTTTTGTATTAATAAAGCTAATTAGCTTTATTGCTTGTAGCAGTAACAGCAAAAGAGCACTAAAAAACGCTATTTAACATAATGAAATAAGCGTTAAATAGCTTTTAATCAATCAGGTACTTGCTCCAAGTAAAGTCTATCAACTAAAAAATCATACTCTTTTTTTCTTGGGTGATTTTCGGGTTTTATATAATTTGGGAGAGTGCCGAGTTTAACATCTGGTTCTGGATTTATTAAAATAAAGGGTAATGCTGCACTGACATGATATCTATTCTGCGCTGTGTATCTCACATTTACCTGTGGACTTACTCTTGTTGGCCTACGGATTCTTAGTTTTTCTTTATCACCCAAACTTGCAACTCGGACTTGTTCTTGAGCAACAAGCGCTTGCCAACTATGTTGATCGATCATCCGAGGGTTCGAATAACCGGCTGACTTTTCGAGCATTGCTAAAGCCATTTTTTTTGTTAATGTTTTAGTCGCATGCTTGTGCATCCAAGTAAAACGAACCGAAAAAGGGGACTCGTGTTCAAAGTGAACCTTTCTATATGCTGCAAGTGTAATTAAATTTGGAATGGCATTATGCACTGCTTCAAATCGAGCATCATTATTATCGATCGATAATATACATTCCTTAAAAGCCGCCTTAGCTTTATTTAACTGTTGGATACGTGCAACAAGGTCTTCTTTATTGGCATTTTTCAATACTAATAATCCTGGGTGACGTTTGAGAACACGGGAACTAAAACCTGACTTTTTATATACATCAGAAAAGGAGTTTAAAATTGACCTGTGTGCAATTTCACCTGATTGCTTTGTTACTTGTATAGTATGAGGAACTATCTTTTCATCATGACTTTCTATTTCCGGTAACTGATAAAACTCAGCTTTGGAATACTCACACTTTTTTAAATCTTCTATAAATAAATTAGTAAGGTCATTTAATAAATCAAACTGACTTCGAATTTGTATTTTAGTAACCATAAGAACACATCATACTAAATAGATATCTATAGTTTACCATTTATTAGTTTCTTGTCTATTCCTTGGTTATTCTATGTTTAGTTTACTCTAATGCTAAGTTTATATACATATTAGTTGTAAGTATGATGTGTTCTTTCTCTTGGTTATAGTTGTGTATGGTCATATAGTAGAGCTTATGGGATTAAGGTGGAATGTTTTACATCAACATTTTTATTAAGGAATATTGTTCGTGTAACAGCCTATTTAAAATGGTAAATATTACTCTCTTTTTCGATGGATTACCGCTAGCAACTTAAGTATACGGTGACTATAGACAACTGGACTTACTCGCTCTTAATATCGAAATCAGACACTTAAACATCATTACTGCACTTTGGAAGATATGACGCTTGTTCAGTGTTTGCAATATGCTCTACCAAACCAATAATTTGGGGATATGAGGATCTCGTGTGATAAGTTGTTCCATGACTTTAGCTTGTTGAAAAATAACTGAACTTGCCAACTAACGCGTATATATGGAGTAACTCATAAAAGTTAAATGTGTTTCTTTTAAATTAGTAAAAGAAAATCTGGTAAATAGATAAGTCTGTATCTCTGGTCTAGTCTTCTTCAAGCGTACTGTTAATTTAACTCGCTGGCTTACGAATTTATAAAGAAACGTATTGAGTTTAATTTCTTTGGGCTCTATACCCTCGGAATAAACAGATGAAACGATTGCTTGATGTTTTTATTTTCTCTGACAAAAAGTAGCCGCCATCTTGAGATACTTGTTCAAAGTACTCTGTGTCAGTAAGGAAGAACGTATCTTTAAACGTATGTCTGTCAGGTAAAAAGAGTAGCTCAGTTTCAACATCAAAGTTGACGTCTATTTAACAAGGTTGTTTGTTAAATAGGTCAAGGTAACATGCAACTCGATAGCAGCAGAACTAATAGCAGTAAAGCGACCTATAAAAGCCATCGAGAATTCATCATGTATAGCTGTGGGTAAGTGAAGATTTTTAATACAGCTTTAATAGAGAAACGATAGCGAGACAATGGTGTCGAATTTGTAATTTGGTTAATCTGCACGTGAGTTTTGTTTTGGTCATGTTTTATTGGCGCAACTATTTGATCATTAACAGAGTGCAACTTTAAGTTTTCTTGAGATCCAATAACCTTTAAGGTTACGCTAGAGCAACTCTAATGTTGAAACTATATTTATTCAACTAAAAGATGTGTTGATAGGTGTTACTTTGTGACATGAGTTAGATGTCACACAATTTAAAATTAATAAGCAATTTTAGTGCAGCCTAAGTCTGCAGTTCAAATTAACTCGTGTGTTACATATATAAATGAACTCGTAGACTTCGACTGAAAGACCTTTTTTTCACTCGTTATTTGTCTATATGCGTTTCGAATAACCAGCCCATTACCACAAAAATCATACGCATTCCATTTCTTAATAAATTAATTTAAATCCAACTGTACAGTTAAGGTTACACTCAACCACGGTATAAGTATGATGTGTTCTTTATGGGCGTTAAAATAAAACTCATCTCCGTAGAAACATATGTGCACTACAAGTATAAATTTAAGGGTTTAATATCATAGCCTTAACTTAATCAAAATCACTAATTAAACCCAATTGACGATGTCAGAAGAGTTTAAAACTACCTTTTAATTTATCTCATAACTAAATAATTGATAATACGCGAATATAGTCCTTGAACAGGGGGGCTGCATACGTTAATTTCTGTTTATCAGGTAATAGTAGGAATGAGGAAATTTTATGCAGTCGTGGAACCCAAATAGCTGGAGAGAACTCCCTATACTTCAGCAGCCACAGTACCCAGATCAAGAAGCCCTTAAAACAGTTGAAGGGCAGTTAAAAAGTGCACCACCTTTAGTATTTGCTGAAGAAACACGTAGCCTTTTTAAACAACTAGAAGATGTGTGTGAAGGTCGTGCCTTTTTACTTCAAGGTGGTGATTGCGCAGAATCTTTTAGTGATTTTAATGCAGCCAATATTCGTGACACATTTAAAACAATTTTACAGATGGCAGTTGTTCTCACGTATGGTGGGAAATGTCCGGTAGTTAAAATTGCGCGTATGGCGGGTCAATACGCGAAGCCGCGTTCAGCCGATATGGAAACAATTAATGGCATATCATTACCATCGTACCGTGGTGATATCATTAATAACTTCGAGTTTACTGAACAAGCACGTATTCCAGATCCTCAACGTCTAATGACGGCTTATCATCACAGTGCTGCAACCCTTAACTTACTTCGTGCGTTTGCTCAAGGTGGCCTAGCTGATCTACATCAAGTTAACCGTTGGAACATGGGCTTTGTTGCAGCAAATCCATTAAAAGCTAAATACCAACAGCTTGCTGATAAAATACAAGATGCATTAGAGTTCATGGAAGTATGTGGTATTAACTCATCAATCGCCCCAAGCTTAAAAGAAACAGACTTATATACGTCTCATGAAGCATTATTGCTAGGTTATGAAGAAGCACTTACACGTCGTGATCATCTATCAGGTGACTGGTATGATTGTTCTGCTCACTTTGTTTGGATTGGTGAACGTACTCGTCAGCTTGACCACGCACATATTGAGTTCTTCAAAGGGATTAAAAACCCAATTGGCGTCAAAGTTGGCCCAGGTATGGACCCAGATGAACTTATCCGTTTAATTGATGCAGTAAACCCAGATAATATTCCAGGTCGCCTTACACTTATAACGCGTATGGGTGCAGACGTACTGCCAGAAAAACTACCAGCGCTTGTACGTAAAGTACAACAGGAAGGTCGCAAAGTAATTTGGAGCTCAGATCCAATGCACGGCAATACTGAAAAAGCGACATCTGGTTATAAAACCCGTAGTTTTGATAATATCCTGCGTGAGATCAGTCAGTTCTTTGCTGTTCATAAAGCTGAAGGTTCATATGCAGGCGGTGTTCACCTAGAGATGACAGGTCAACACGTAACTGAATGTACCGGTGGTGCTTATGGTCTATCTGATGATGACTTAGCACAACGCTATCGTACTCAATGTGACCCACGTTTGAACGCAGATCAAGTTTTAGAGCTTGGCTTTTTAGTAGCTGACTTACTAAAAGACGCACGTAAATAATATTTTTCAAAAGTAAAAAGCCACTTTGAAGTGGCTTTTTTTATGTCCGATATCTGCACTTGAAATTAAATAAGTTAGTACTTACGTCGCTCAAGATTCGTATCAGATATAATCTTAGCTGAAATTTCTTCTACAGAGTGGTGGGTAGAGTTTAAATAAGCCAGTTTATGTTTTTTATACAGCATCTCAACTTCACGTACTTCAATTCTACATTGTTTTAACGAAGCGTATTTCGAATTAGCCATTCGCCTTTGTCTTATATCGGCGAGTCGAACAGGGTCAATTGTTAAACCAAATAGTTTATGCTTATAAGCGGTTAAACATTCGGGTAATTTGCCTGTTTCTAAATCGTCTTCCGTTAAAGGGTAATTTGCTGCTTTAATACCGAATTGCAAAGCAAGATATAAACTAGTCGGCGTTTTACCACTTCGACTAACACCAACTAATATAATATCTGCCTCAGCATAATTTTTTATATTGGCACCATCATCATTTGTTAATGCATAATTTACTGCATCAATCCTGAAATCATAGCTTTTTTCATGCATTGAATGTGTTCGGTGGACTTTTGGGACTGGCGCAACATTTAACTCTTTACCTATTTTATCACTGTAAGTTGATAAAAAATCATAACAAACAGCGCACGAAGAACTAATAATTTCACTCAATTCATGATTTACAAAAGTATAAAACACAAAAGGCTGCTCGCCATCTCGTTGAGCTGTTTTATCTATTAACTGTCTAACTTCGTTCGCTTTTTGTTCTGTTTCTACGAACGGGATTGTTTTATGATTAAATTCGACCGGAAATAGCGACAGTGTCGCATGGCCAAATACCTCTGAAGTAATGGCTGTGCCATCAGAAATATAAAATGCAGTTCTCATATTAACCTTTTTATTACCTATTGTAGTAAATTGAGCCCCTATACGGTTTACGTAAGGACTGTTGCCAGTGTAGAATGAAGGTGACCTTTTTAGAAGGTTTTCTTTCTTAACTCTCACAGTTAATACTACAATTTGTTTTTTTGGAGAAAGATCCCGTGCAAGAATACGTTCTCTGGTATCAAGAGCTTGGTATGCAAGATGTTCCACGTGTTGGTGGTAAAAATGCCTCACTCGGTGAAATGATTTCAAACCTAGCTAACGCTGGTGTGCAAGTCCCTGGTGGTTTTGCAACAACTGCAGACGCTTTTAATGAGTTTTTAGAACAATCAGGACTCAATGCAAAAATCCATGACATCTTAGACACACTTGATGTTGATGATGTAAACACCCTAGCTAAAGTAGGTGCAGATATCCGCCAATGGATTATCGACACACCATTCCAACCTAATTTAGACCAAGCAATCCGCGAAGCTTATAGCCAACTCCACGGCGATACAGCAGCTGATGTTTCATTCGCAGTTCGTTCATCTGCAACTGCCGAAGATATGCCTGATGCATCATTTGCAGGTCAGCAAGAAACCTTCTTAAATGTTCGTGGTATAGACTCCGTAATGGTCGCCATTAAACATGTATTCGCTTCTTTATTTAATGATCGTGCAATTTCATACCGTGTACACCAAGGATATGATCATCGTGGCGTTGCTTTATCTGCGGGTATCCAGCGCATGGTTCGTTCAGATAAATCAGCATCAGGTGTAATGTTCAGTATTGATACTGAATCTGGTTTTGAAGATGTTGTTTTTGTAACATCAAGCTATGGTTTAGGTGAAATGGTTGTACAGGGTGCAGTTAACCCTGACGAATTTTATGTACACAAACCAACTCTTGCTAAAGGTAAGCCTTCAGTTGTACGCCGTAATATCGGTTCTAAAGCTATTCAAATGATTTATTCAGATGATGAAGCTCATGGCAAGCAAGTTGAAATTGTAGATGTTGATAACGTACTTTCTAACAAATTCTCAATCACAGATGCTGAAGTAGAAGAACTTGCTAAGCAAGCTGTGATCATTGAAAAACATTACGGCCGCGCGATGGATATCGAGTGGGCCAAAGACGGTAACGACGGTAAACTATATATCGTTCAAGCTCGTCCAGAAACAGTTCGTTCAAACGAAGACACAAACGTAATGGAGCGCTTCCAATTAAACGGCAGCAGCAATGTTGTTGTTGAAGGGCGCGCCATAGGCCATAAGATTGGTTCAGGAACCGTTCGTGTATTGAATTCAATCGATGAAATGGATCAGGTACAAGTAGGCGATATCTTAGTCACTGATATGACAGATCCAGATTGGGAACCAATCATGAAGCGTGCTGCAGCGATTGTTACAAATCGTGGTGGTCGTACATGTCATGCTGCAATTATTGCACGTGAACTTGGTATTCCAGCAGTAGTGGGGTGTGGTAATGCTACCGACCTAATCACAGCTGGGCAAGAAGTCACTGTTTCTTGTGCTGAAGGTGATACCGGTTTCATCTACGAAGGTATTTTAGATTTTGAAGTCCTCACTTCACGTGTAGATAAAATGCCAGAATTACCGATGAAAATTATGATGAATGTTGGTAACCCAGATCGCGCATTTGACTTTGCACGCTTACCGCACGCTGGTGTTGGTTTAGCCCGTGTTGAGTTTATCATTAATCGTATGATTGGCGTTCACCCTAAGGCACTGCTTAATTTTGATGCTCAAACTGATGCATTAAAAGAAGAAATTACCGACATGATTGCCGGCTATGATTCGCCAGTAGAGTTTTATATTTCTAAACTTGTTGAAGGTATTTCAACACTAGGTTGTGCTTTTGCACCAGAGCGTGTAATTGTTCGAATGTCTGATTTTAAATCAAACGAATACGCAAACTTAGTTGGCGGACAACAATACGAGCCAGAAGAAGAAAACCCAATGATTGGTTTTCGTGGTGCTGCGCGTTATATCTCGGAAGATTTCCGCGACTGTTTTGCTCTTGAATGTGAAGCAATAAAACGTGTTCGCAATCAAATGGACATGACAAACATAGAAATCATGATCCCATTCGTACGTACTCTTGAAGAAGGTAAACGTGTAATTGAATTACTTGAAGAGCATGGCCTTAAACGTGGCGAAAATGGCTTAAAAGTAATCATGATGTGTGAACTTCCTTCTAATGCACTTTTAGCTGAAGAATTTTTAGAACACTTTGATGGTTTTTCTATCGGTTCTAACGATTTAACCCAGTTAACGCTTGGACTAGACCGAGATTCAGGCTTAATAGCACACCTTTTCGATGAGCGTAATCCAGCTATTAAAAAGCTTTTATCTATGGCTATTCAAACTGCCAAAGCAAAAGGTAAATACGTGGGTATTTGTGGCCAAGGCCCATCTGACCATGAAGACTTTGCTGCATGGTTAGTAGAGCAGGGTATAGATTCTGTTTCTCTTAACCCAGATACAGTGCTTGAAACATGGTTATACCTTGCTAAAAAACTAGCAAGTTAATCCATTATATTGATAAAAAATGCCAGCTATATTGCTGGCATTTTTGTTTACTCAATTATTTTTATTAAATTAGCGAGCTAATTTTTTGTCTAAAAATGCGCATGATTTTGTTAACGCTTTCTGGCATAAACTTAGGTAATGCCGTGCTTTAGGGTAGTAAAACGAAAAGCACATTAAGCCCGTAATAAAAAATATTAATGATGGACCAGGCACAACCGCAAAAAACAATCCTAGCAGCATGAAAAAGCTACCAAGTAAAATTAACAAACATTTTTTCATATTTATAACTCGTCATTCAATTCACTAAATTGAGTATAATTAATACACGGCTAAATACGATAAAAAGAGTGTTACAAACTGTAAAAACATCAATTTTCTATCTCTATTTGCATGGTATAATGTAACAAATGTCTTAATTTATCACCGTCATGATAGCAACAATAAGTCAACAAGATAGCGCCAGCGAATTAGTAGTAAGTTATTTAGAAACAATCACTAACAAGGGATTTTCCGGAGATACGGATGCAACTTATGGTACACGCCTTACTGCATCAACCGACAACAGTATCTATCAACAAATTCCACAGGGAGTTATTTTTCCTAAATCTGAAAAAGATATTCAAATAGCCCTCCAAACTGCTGCACAAGATCCATTCCTGTCATTAACCTTCGGCCCACGCGGTGGAGGAACAGGAACTAATGGTCAATCTTTAACTCCCGGTATTGTTGTTGATTTGTCCCGTTACATGCGTGAGATTTTAGAAATAAATACAGATGAAGGCTGGGTTCGTGTGCAAACCGGTGTAATAAAAGATCAACTTAATGACTTTTTACGCCCATATGGTTTTTTCTTTGCCCCAGATTTATCGACCAGTAATCGCGCAACAATAGGTGGCATGGTTAATACTGACGCGTCAGGCCAAGGTTCTCTCGTTTATGGTAAAACAAGTGACCATGTTTTAGGCTTAACCACCTTTTTGGTCGATGGCACACAAATGACTACAAACCCAATCGCCATTGATAAAGCAAAATTAATTGCTGAGCAAGACACCGTCATTGGTAATTTATACGCCACTGTATTAAATGTTTGTTTGGATAACCGTGATTCTATATTACAAAAATTTCCTCGTTTAAATAGGTTTTTAACCGGGTATGACCTAGAGCATGTGCTAAGTGATGACTTACAAACTTTTGATATGAGTCGTTTGATCACCGGTTCTGAAGGGTCACTCGGTATTGTTACTGAAGCAAAACTTAACATCACATCGATCGCCGAATTCAAAACCCTAATAAATATTAAATATGATAGTTTTGATTCTGCGCTACGCCATTCTCCTTTTTTAGTCGAAGCCCGTGCCACATCAGTAGAAACGGTCGATAGTAAAGTTCTGAACTTAGCACGACAAGATATTGTATGGCATTCAGTATCGGACTTAATAACAGATGTTGAAAATAAAGATATGCAAGGGCTCAACATGGTTGAGTTTAATGCAGTCTCGCCTGAAGGTATCAAAGATAAAGTAGACACCTTGTGCCGTTTACTAGATGAATGTGTCAAAAATCAAACTAATGGTGTTATTGGATATCAACTAACCAGTGATAAGACCGACATTCTAAAAATTTACGGTATGCGAAAAAAATCAGTCGGCTTACTTGGCAATGTTAAAGGCTCACAAAAACCATTGGCCTTTGCAGAAGATACTGCTGTCCCACCTGAAAATTTAGCTGATTTTATCGTCGAATTTAGAGCGTTGCTCGATAGCCATAACTTACAATATGGTATGTTTGGCCATGTGGACGCGGGGGTATTGCATGTACGTCCAGCGCTAGATATGTGTGACCCAAAACAAGAACAGTTATTACGTGTAATATCTGATGATGTAGTAAAACTCACTGCAAAATATGGCGGACTAATGTGGGGCGAGCACGGCAAAGGCTACCGCAGTGAATATGGTCCTGAATTTTTTGGTGATCACCTGTTTAAACAATTACGCATCATAAAAGCTGCTTTTGATCCGCATAATCGGATAAACCCCGGTAAAATATGTACTCCTATTGAAAGTGAAGACTCACTTGTGAGTGTTGATGGACAAAAGCGTTCGTGGTTCGATAAGCAAATATCTGTTGATGTAAAAACCAGTTTTAACAATGCTATGACCTGCAACGGTAATGGCATTTGCTTTAATTACGATGAAAAATCACCGATGTGCCCATCGTACAAAGTAACTGGAGACCGTCGCAATTCGCCTAAAGGGCGTGCAAGTTTAATGCGCGAGTGGTTACGTTTACAAGAATCTAAAGACATTGATTTACTCGAAGTAGAAAAGCAACTTAATCAAGGTGAAGTGATCACTTGGTGGGAACGCTATCAACATAACCGCGATAAAAATAAAGGCGTTTATGATTTTTCTCACGAAGTAAAAGAATCAATGGATGAGTGTTTAGCTTGTAAAGCATGTACTACCGCGTGCCCAATAAAAGTTGATGTGCCAACATTTAGGTCACGGTTTTTAAATTATTATCATAGTTATTATGCAAGGCCACTTAAAGATTACCTTGTAGCCAACATTGAAAACAGTGCTCCGGTGATGGCATCATTTTCAAAAGTTATAAACCCAATTGTAAATACAAAATTGGTTTCGTCTTTAATAAAAAAAACGGTTGGCTATGTAGATACTCCAACACTAAGCTCGCCACGTTTAACAAAACGTATAGGTAAAGCGCATAATTTTAATTTTGAAAAACTATCAGCACTTTCTAGTGCAGAACAAAATGAATATGTATTAATTGTTCAAGATCCATTTACCAGTTTTTATGAAGCAGAATTAGTAGAGAGCTTTATTAAGGTGATCATAGCGCTTGGCAAAAAACCAATTTTATTACCGTTTAAACCAAATGGTAAACCACAGCACGTTAAAGGTTTTTTAAATGAATTTAAACGCACTGCAAAAAATGCTGCACAATTTTTAAATTCATTATCTGAAATTAACGCTCCACTTGTTGGTTTAGATGCATCTTTAGTTATGTGCTATCGCGATGAATATAATTCTATATTAGGTGAACTACGTGGTGACTTTGAAGTTTTGCTTGCTCATGAATGGTTAGCAACTCAGTCATTTAAACCATTGGCAAACAAAATCACAAACGACACACAGTTTACGTTATTAAATCATTGCACAGAAACAACTTCCATGCCAAAAGCGGCTAATGTTTGGCAAAATATATTTTCTGATTTACGTTTGTCATTAAATACAACTGCAACAGGATGTTGTGGTATGGCAGGTACCTATGGTCACGAAGCACAAAACCAAAATAACTCACGGGCACTTTATGAAATGAGTTGGCAGAGTGTTATCAAAAAGAACGAACCTGAACAATTACTTGCAACTGGTTTTTCGTGCCGGAGCCAGGTTAAGCGTTATGAAAAGTTCAAACCAAAACATCCCATTGAGTTACTCGCTCAAATACTATAAATAATTTTAAAAGCGGTAAGACTTTACTTACCGCTTTTTAATTAAAATTTATTTTTTATAACTGTCAGCAATTGGCTTGGTACTCATGCCATGAATAAATACACTAAATAAAATTGTTGTCATAGCGATAGTCGCAATCTGTAATTTATTTTCAATTTGCGTGTCTATTATCATCATAGTAAATACGATTGATGCTAAACCTCTCGGGCCAAACCAAGCGAAGGTAAAACGCTCTTTAATTTTTAAATTTGTAAATTGCAAACTAATCATCACAGGTATAATGCGCAAAGCAGTAACACTTAATATTGCAAACAAAGCTATCTGCCAATTCAGTTTTGGGAAAACTAAATAACTACAAACAAAACCAAATAAACACCAAATTAGTAAACCTGTAAAATCTGCTATGTGTTCACTGTCTTCAACAAGCTTTTCTCTCAAAGTTTGTTCTGTGAACCTGTCAAAAATTAAACCAGCAACAAATACAGCTATAAAGCCACTACTGTGAACACTTTGAGCAATTGAAAAAATTGCCACCGCCATACCAATAACTAAAAATGGACTGGTGTTATTTGAAAAATAATGGCGTTGCATTGCAAACTTAATTAGTGGAATAAACACAGTCATGGCTGTGATCGCAATAAACAGTGCAAGGCCAAGTTCCCGAACAAATATCTCTGCGACTGATAAAATTGAAAATGATTTTTCAGGTTCTTGTGCTAATAGCATTAAAAGTAAAAATACAGGAACACACAAACCATCATTTAAACCGCTTTCAGTATTAATTCCTTCACGTATTTTTTCTGGCACTTGTTTACTATTTAATAAACCCTTACTTAATGCTGCATCTGTTGGTGTTAAAATAATCGCAACTAACGCAGCTTGCACTAAAGTTAACTCTGTAAACATAAAGCTCGCAACCGTAATCCCTGAAAATAAAGTCAGAGGTAAGGCTAAAAACAATAATAGGCTAGGGTATTGAAAGCTATGTTTTAAAACAGAAAGTTTAGTTTTTGCTGCATCAGTAAATAAAAAAATGCTCAAAGTTAATTCTATTAAAGGTAATAACTTATCCAGATCAGCACTCAAGTATTTTGATTCGTTTGGAGCTTCAGGTATAAAAAACGCAATCAGCATTCCAACTAAAACAAAAAACATAGGGCCAGTTACTTCGACAATTTCAAGCTGTCTAATAGAAATCGAATAGGCTAAAAAAGCCAAGCCGACACTTGCCAATACAAAGTATTCCATCAAATTTTCCTTTTAATACCAGATTTCGCACGTTCTTTTATATTTGTTTGAATATAAATTTGATCAGTCGTCGCTATTTTTGCATGACCTAAATCTTCAGATAAATGTTTTAAAGGCCGAGTTTGAGCATCATGAGTAGCACCAGTATGGCGTAGCCAGTGAGCAGTAGCCGACTCTAATTGTTCTGCATCATCAGTAAAACCATCTTCTAATAAAGATTGCTTTGCTAAATCAAAACTTTGTTGAACTAACCGACGTATTTGCCTAACAGTCATACCACCTTGACCACGAATTTTATGCACCAATGGATCTGACTCATCAACGCGGGGAAGGGCAGTTAAACCACGATAAAGTCGATAGCGCTTTAAATATTCAATAAAATCTTCACTAAGTGTAACGTCTCTTAATTTATTACCTTTACCCATTATTCGTAAAAACCAGAAGCCATCGTTATCTTGCCAAAAGTGTGACATTACAGGTGACCATTGTGGACGCTCTGATAATTCTGAAATCCGAAGATATAATCCTTTTAAGCAGGCTAAAGTAAAAAGGTTTCTTTCAAAGTCTGGTTGCTGTTCACATTTGTCGCGCGTAACACCGAATACATACTCCCATTGAATGTCACTTAGCGTATCTGGTATTTTAATTTGCGATTGCACAACTAAGTAAGGGCTATTTTTTTTAACTACAGGAACAAAGTTAGCAAATGTCTTTTCTTCTAAAATTGCAAATTTATAAAATACATTCAGGGCGGTGAACATTGCAGCTAAGGTTTGTTGGCTAGCAATGGATTCTTTACGCATAAAAGGGCGCCAGTTTTCGTTTAACCTGCGTATTCCTTGCTCGTCTTTATAGCGCCATTGCACTGAAGTAGTTGACCAAGCAGGATCTGGCTCAACCATAAAATCTACATAGCTTTCAATATCTTCACGTCTTAATTCGAAAACTGATTTTTCAGCGATTAGCCAAGACCATAAATAAAACCGTTCAAGTTCATTTCTAAATCGGTTATAGGTTGCTTCGGATTTACGGCCATATACATATAAAAATTGGTATAAAAATACCAACTCAACTTTTGATTCAGCGACAGTCAAGCCAACTTGCTGTATAAAGGTGGCAAGTTCTGGGTATTCAGATTGCAAAGTATCATCTTCGAGATGAGCAATTTGATACCGTAATTGTTTTAATGTATCGACCAAAGCAACAAGCATATTGAGCTAATTTCTATTAAAATAAATTAGTTACAGTTTAATCTTAAAGTCCGATACTGTCTAGTATTGGACATTAAACAGTTCTAAATTATTAATTATCTCTTTGCTGTTGTCGGTATTTAAGGAAAGCATATGAAAAAGTTTATTGTTTTAAGTTTAGCTGCTCTAACTTTAGTATTATCTGGGTGTGCTACAACAGGTAGCGCTTCACCAAGTGAAAAACGCACTTTAGTACAAAATATGCGTGCTGATACGTTAGCTAAATTATATACAGAAAAGCCCGATGTAAAACAGCAAATAGCTGGTTCTGCAGGTTATGCTGTATTCGATAACGCGAATGTAAATGTTGTGCTTGCCAGCTTTGGTGGTGGTTATGGTGTAGTAAAAAATAACTTAACAGGTAAATCAACCTATATGAATATGGGTGAAGCCGGTTTAGGGCTTGGTTTAGGTGTAAAAGATTTTAATGTAGTTATGGTTTTTCATGATCAAGCTGCACTAAACCGTTTTGTTGAACATGGTTGGGCCTTTGGTGGAAATGCCGATGCAGCAGCGAAATACCAAGATCAAGGTGGAGCTATAGTGGCAGAAGCCATTGCAGATCAAGTAACTGTTTATTCATTAACCGAAAATGGCCTGGCATTACAAGCTGTATTAAAAGGCACTAAGTTTTGGGTAGATTCTGAGCTAAACTAAACATTTAAAACCCTTCTAAAAGTGGGCTAGTTTGTATGATTACGCCCACTTTAATTTACTTAACGCAATTTAACATAACGTAATTTATGGGCTATCAGCTATCAGCTATCAGCTATCAGCTATCAGCTATCAGCTAT
>NZ_MXQF01000045.1 GCF_002165575.1 Pseudoalteromonas sp. A601 | reverse complement strand
AGCTTTTTCTTCCTTAACTGATCGGCATTACGCTTTAGAGCGGCTTTTTTATTTTAGCATCGGATTATGCAGGCTTTTTTCCCTGCGCATCTAATGACTGCCCGTTAACATCTTTAGAGTCATCACTCATTAGATATAAGTAAGTAGGCATTAAGTCTTCTGGTGTTGCTAGTTTATCTCGGTCTTCACCAGGGTATGCCGTTGCACGCATTGAAGTACGTGTTGCGCCAGGGTTGATACAATTTATACGAATATTAGTTTTGCCAACTTCTGCAGCCCACGTTTGCATCATGCCTTCAACCGCAAATTTAGAGATAGCATAAGCTCCCCAGAATTCACGACCTTGTCGTCCAACTCCTGACGAAGTAAAGATAACTGAAGCATTGTGTGATTTACGTAATACTGGAAACATATATTTAGTGATCATCGCTTGTGCAGTTACATTCACTTTCATAATGTTGTCAAACGTTGAGGCGCAAAAATGCTCTAAAGGACCTAATGAGCCAATGATGCCTGCGTTATTTAATAAACCATCCAATTTACCAAACTGCTGTTCAATGGTAGCACCTAAATCACGGTAATTTTGTTTAGTTGCGCCTTTTAAATCCATTGGCACTATCGCTGGCTTTGGTCCACCTAAAGAAATAATTTCGTCATACACGCATTCTAGCTTTTTAGTTGTTTTGCCAAGTAAGATTACTGTAGCTCCGTGTTGCGCGTAAGTTAAAGCCGCAACGCGGCCAATACCATCGCCAGCACCCGTGATCAGAATAACTTTGTCTTGCAGGGCATTTTTAGCCGCTTTATAGGTCTGCATAATAGAGGTCCAAAAGTATCAATTTTTGTGATTTTAACATAGCAAATCCCCAAGTTATCGAATTTATTGCAAAATAAGGTGGCGAAATTTGAAACTTTACGTTAACTTTAACTGGTCTAATGTCTCATTAATAAACTAATTACATTATTTTAACTATTATTGACAATAAATTAGAACCATTAACTATACTTATTCAACTGAACACACAATAAAAATAAGATTATGTGCGGAGCAAATCATATGAAAAAAATGCTACTCTCACTCGCAATTACAGCTGCACTTGCTGGTTGCGGCGGCGGTGAAACGTTAGAAGATGTGAAGAACGACACACCACCTGTTATCCCAACTGCAACCGTTTATTTTGACCCTGCTAACGGAGATATTTCCGTACCGAATGACCTGTTAATGAGTGGCACAAAAGATGGCACGATTAATATTCCGAATGAATTAGATGAAGATGGCGTATCAGTACCGCGTGCAGCCTATGCTGATCCATCAATGGCGCTAGGAGCGCTAGATGGTTGGTCTAGCCAAGTTCCGTACAAAATAGATCTCGTTATGCCTTCATTTGTTAGCGATGATGTACCTGAAGGTGTTAGTTTAGATGCCGCTTCTGCGGCTGCCCCTGGTGCTGTAAGAATATTTGAAGTCATTATGGGCGCAAGTCTAACGGATGCAGAATGTTCACAAGCACCTGCAGGTACTGCTTGTAAGTTGATTGGCGAGCTAACTTTTGGTGTTGACTTTATAACCCAAGCCAGTGGCGAAGCCGTGGCAGTTATCCCTCTTAAGCCGTTTAAAGCTGGCAGCTCATACGTTAATGTATTAACTACAGATTTAAAAGATTCGTTAGGCCGCTCAATAGAGCCCTCTTCAACATACGGACTTGTTAAACAAGAAGCTCCGTTAATCACTGAAGCTCAATTGGGTTTACAAGGTGCAGTAAAAAGTTACGAAAAAGTGGTGACCTCCGGTGGCGCTATTAGTAAAGACGAAATAATTTACTCTGCTGCAATGACTATCCAATCTGTGGGTCCTGTACTTAACACGATTAAATCAATGCTTGCGGTAAGTAGACAAAATCCTGCGCTGGATAGTCCTGTAGTTAATATTCCTGAGTCAGATACCATTACAACTGTTCAAGACAAGTTAGTTGAATTAGAAAGGCCCGCCCCGGCTATTTTTGCGGGGGTGCAATATCAAAAAGGCAATGTTTTTCTTCCTATGTATTTATCTACGCCTACAGGCACAGATAATGCTGATTTAGCAGACACATATTGGCAAGGTATGTGTTCAAGCCCTGTTGCTGTACTTAATCAACAAGCTGCAGACCAAGCGCTTGTTGATGCAGGTAAAGAAAATGAAGTAGACCCGACAATGTTTGATGTTGGTCCATATGAGCCGCTCTGCCAAGGTTTAAGCGAAGGCAGATTACATGATTACCCGAAAATCGACACCACTCGTCACTTAACTAAATACAATCCTATTCCAAAGAAACAAACTCTTGCTGATGTTCCAGTACAAGTTACTAAACCTTATTTGCCAGTGTTAAATACAATACTCGAACAGCAGAATAAGCCAGCGCTGACAATGCCTGAAGGTGGCTGGCCTGTGGTGATTTTACAGCATGGTATAACTTCTCAAAAAGAAGATATGCTTGCGCTAACTGCAGCTTTATCTATGCAAGGCTTTGCTACTGTTGCAATTGACCACCCTGTTCATGGTGAACGCGGTATTAATGTTGATGGCAAGGATGATGATGGTAAGTATGATTTTAACGCAACCAAAGGCAAAGGCTCGGTTCTTGCGTATATGAACTTAGAGTCCTTATTAGTTGCGCGTGATAACTTAAGACAATCGGCTGCGGATTTACTTGGCTTACGTTTTGGTCTTAATTTTACTGATGACACTTCGTTAAATTCATCTGATGTATCATTTATTGGGCACTCATTAGGCTCTATTGTTGCGCCAGCATTTGTGGCTCAAGCGAATACGCCTTTAGATAGCCAGGTCGATGGTTTATTTAGTGTTAATACGGTTGCTTTAGCAAGTGGCGGCGGCGGTATCGCTAGCTTCTTGTTAGAGTCAGCGAGTTTTGGCCCATTTGTACAAGGCTCTGTTTTAAAATCAGCAGGAGCGGCTGAATCAGCCGAATTTGAAGCTTACAGAGAAGGTCCAGCAGTGGCTAATTGTGGAGAGAGTGCAGATACGCAAGCAAGTGTTTCTTGTGGTTATGCTGAATACATGACTTCTTTAACAGTTGCGGGTGAAACAACTAAAATAGCAAATATTCAAGGTGTAATGTCGCAATTCTCGTTTGCAGCTCAGTCGGCTCTTGATAGCGGTGATCCGACAAATTATGCCGCTGCAATAAAAGCGCTTGGTACGCCTGTTTATATGAATGTTGTAGTAGGAGGAAAGGACGGTAATAAACCAGATCAAGTGATTCCACCGACAACTGTGAATAACCCAATTGCAGGTTCGTTGCCACTAGCTAACTTAATGGGGCTCCAAGGAGTGACAGAATCTCAAGGTCCAACAGAGGACGGAATGAGCTATTTAGTGAAATTTACTCAGGGTCATCATGGTACTGTGCTTGATCCAAGAGCTGATGCTTCAGCAGGAGCCACAGCCGAGGGAAGTGCTGCTGCAACCAGTGAAATGCAGATGCAAATTGCGACCTTCTTAAAGAGTCGCGGCCTGTTTTTACAAGTTACTAACTCAGATGTTGTAACTGAATAGATTTATAGTACTCAATTCAACCAATATGCAAAAAGCCACCTAGAGTGGCTTTTTTTTATAGTAAACCATGGTAAATTGTTGCCAATTAAATAAAAGTACTTGGAGATATTTTTGGAATTTTTATATGAATATGGTTTGTTTTTCGCAAAAACCATTACTTTTGTGGTTGCTACTATAGCAGTTGTGACTATTGTTGTTGCTTCATCAGTTAAGCCTAAAAGCAAAAAAGGTGAGATTGTTGTAGATGACTTATCTGAGCAATTAACAGAACTAAAAGATAGCTTTATTTCGAGCACTTTATCGAAAAAAGAATTAAAAACGTATCAGAAAAAGCAAAAAGCTGAGGCAAAAAAAACCGAACCAGCACCATTACCTAGATTGTATGTAATTGACTTTAATGGCAGTGTTGACGCTCATGAAGTTGACAGCTTACGTGAAGAAATTAGTGCTATTTTAACGTTTGCTGATAAAGAAAAAGACAGTGTACTTGTACGATTAGAAAGTGGTGGTGGCGTAGTACATGGCTATGGCTTAGCGGCGTCTCAACTACAACGATTAACTAAAGCAGGTATTAACTTAACTGTGGCTATTGATAAAGTCGCAGCAAGTGGTGGGTATATGATGGCATGTGTTGCAAACAAAATAGTTGCAGCACCATTTGCTATCGTCGGCTCGATTGGTGTGATAGCACAAATTCCTAATTTTAATAAAATATTAAAAAAGAACGACATAGAATTTGAGCAGATCACCGCTGGTGATTATAAGCGAACGTTAACATTATTTGGTGAAAATACAGATAAAGGCCGAGAAAAGTTTAAAGAAGAAATTGAACAAACCCATGGCTTATTTAAGTCGTTTGTCACGCAACAAAGACCAAGCTTAGATATTGACGATGTCGCTACTGGTGAACATTGGTTTGCCACACAAGCGCTAGGTAAAGGCCTAGTCGATGAAATTAATACCAGTGATGATGTACTTATGGCTCAATACGAAAATAAGCAAATTTTTAAAGTAAGTTATAAAATTAAAAAGAATCTAAGTGATAAGTTTGCAATAGGCTTGTCTTCATCACTGAGCCGAGCGGGTGTTGCTTTATATTCACACTTCTCTAAATTAAAACCTTAGTACTCCCCTTAATTACGTAGAGCAGCAATTGGCTGCTCTAACTCCGGCTTGTTAACTTTTTGCCAACGTATTAATAAATAAACCTTCGATTATCCGAATTTAGGACAGATAGAGGTGCTAAAACGCAGGCTAATAAAACGTTATCCATTCTCAAACAAATGTTTAATTTTGGTGTTGAGCGAGATTTAATACAAGGTAACCCAATAAGCACTGTTAAAAAGAAGAGTGTGGGTGGCCTAGAAAAGTCGCGAACCAGAGCGCTTGAGTTTGAAGAAGTGATTCAAGTTTTCGAACGCTTGCCAAAGCTAGGTATCAGCCAGCAAGTTATTTACGCATTGAAATGCATAACTTTAACAGGTTGTCGGCCAATAGAGGTCACAGGCGCACAGTGACAAGAGTTTGATTTTGATAAAAATATATGGACAATCCCAGCCGAGCGCGTGAAGCAAAATAAAAATGGCGAAAGAACCCATAAAGTACCGATTACTCAAAATATGGTATTTTTGCTTGATGAATTACGGGCAGCATTTGGATATCTCAATTCAAAATATGTATTCCCGAGCACAACAACTAATAAATTAGGTCCAGGTGAGCAGCCTATTGATAGGCATTCATTATCACGATCTATAAGTCGGAAGTTAAAGCAACTTGAAGTGCCAAAGTTTGTGCCACATGATTTAAGAAGAACCGTTTCAACTCGTTTAGGTGATACTGATATTGGAACAGATCCAATAGTGATTGAAAAAATACTAAATCATCAATTGTGAAACGGTCTCTAAGGCCGTTTTATATCTATAGCCTAACTCAACCATTCTTTCTTGAGCATAGCTGTGTCTAAGGCCGTGTGCGCAGTTGAAAAGAATCGGGTGCGGTTAGAGGCCTTAGAAAATGAATCAGACTATTTTTTATCACCACTGGTACCGTAACGCTGCAAATAGTTAATCTCTTTATCGGTGACAATGATTGGTTGCTTGAGCTTTTAGCTTCTAATTGATCAACAAGATGGTTTGGGGTTGGTTGGAGTATCAAAGCGCCTTTACTGTTGCAGTCTATAGTTCATCAGACTTCGGTCTCGCCATTTCGCATTTAAGGCTGGAAGATTGTTTCTTGCTTATATCGAAAGCGTAAAAAACTAGTGGGCTCTTAAGATTCGTCATGTGCAAGTTGTGTTGATAATTTGAGATAAATTAGATTAGTTGTAATAGAGGGCATTAGTAATTCTCAAACCTAAAATTTAAACTAAAAGTCATTTTGAAAATTAATAATACAAATATAATACAAATTTAGTACAAATGGTTTTTTAGAAGTTAGCTTTAAGTTTAATGTAAGCGCATGATATTAAAGGGGGAAGTAATGGTCGGTATGGAGAGATTCGAACTCTCGACCCCTGCCACCCCATGACAGTTTTTAGGGTTGTTTTAATTAATGATTTTATAGTAAGTTATTGTTTTTATAATTTTTGTTGTTTCTTAGGGTATCTGTTAATTTCCGAAAATTAGGTTATACTGGCTACACATTGGCTACACGCTCGGTTTTAACATGGCAGATTTAACCTCTATTACACAAGCTAAACTAACAGCATTTAAAAAAGATGCGACACCACGGCAGCAGTTAGGCTGCGATAAAATATCAGGCTTCTTTTATTTAAAACTTGCACAAGGTGGGGCTTGGCGTTTGCGTTATACCGATCTATTAGGTAAACGCAGAACCGCGACTATTGCCGATACCAACATTAAACCAAACCAAGCAGCAGCAGAGGCTATTTCATGGAAGGCCAAACTAAGAGAGGGAATTGATCCTCTTTCCTACAAAGAAAGCCTTGCTCAGACCCAACGAGAAGAAGAACAATTAAAAGCCGCCAATGTGTATTTAAAAGTAGGCGCTTTTTTTGAATCAATTTATACCCCGCATAAAATAGATAATTACAGATATGGCGCGGGTACTTTAAAAGGCATTAAGCATAACTTCTCGCATTTATTCGATCGCGATATGGATAAACTTAATAGCGCTGATATTTTACAGTGGTACAACAAGCGCAGAAGCAAGGGCATAATGCGTTCAACACTAATAAGGGATTTTGGCGCTTTTAAAGCTATGCTCAATTATGCAGCTCAACCGTTAAGAGGAGTGAGTGAGCCTATTCTAAAAGTTAATCCTATTAAAAACTTTACGCTGCCAGCGCTTACTATTAAAGAGCAAGACGACTTAGAAGAACATAACGCAAAGCTAAGCCACCAGCGAGATATTTTTAGTGATGATGTTAAGCAACAAATAAGTAAGGGCTTAGTGCTTTACGCAGATAGCTTAAAAAAGAAAAGGCGCTCAAGCATAGCCCACGGTAAAAGCCATTTAATAAACTTAGATAATCATACATACCCTCACTGGTTTATTCCTTTTTGCCACATTGCACGTTTAACAGGGATGCGCCCGTCAGATATTTATGCATTGAAGTGGGAAAACTTACTCTTTAATCAATTCAATAATCAAACCACGCTTATATTTACGCCGAGCAAAACAAAAAAATCAGAGAACAGCCGAAAGGTAAAATTCCCTGTAACGGGTGAGTTAAAGTTTGTGTTTGATAGTTGGGCAGCACAACAAGAACAGGCTAAAAGCGGCTTAATATTTAAATCAGAGCGCACCAATAAGGCCATTGAGCGTAAAGCGCACCTGAGACACTGGAAGCAAGTAAAAACGCTTGGTGGTGTACCTGAAAGCCTAGACTTTTATTCTTTTAGGCATAACTTTATATCTGCGCTGGTGGCGCGTGGTGTGCCTGTACTGACAATTGCAGGTTTAGTAGGTCATAAAGATGGATCTATGATAGCAGCTAATTATTTAAGGCATGATGAATTATCAACAGAAAGTCTATTAATTTCTATTTCTGATGATTGGACGTTAAATACAAATATTAAGGGAAAAAATGTTTCATTTTGATGATTTACTTTATGAAAAAGACTTTATGCCTAGGCTTGAACAATTAAAATCTAAGCTGCCGAGTAGCACTCATAAACATAGTAAAAAAGAATACGCAAAGTATTCTGTTTATACTTCAAGCAGCAAAACAGGTAATTTAACAAAAGGCTACATTGAGCGAAACAAATATAAAGTCGATATATCTGGCGCTAGCGATATTGTTGAGATTAAGAGTATAGAAGATAGTTTTTATTTTAACTGGTTACAAATGGCAGTGATTTTTCAAAGTGTCCTAATTGAAAAGGGCTTACCGTCAGAGTTAAAGGTTTTTGATACTGTCATTAGATTTTCAGATGGTGTCATGTTTGATTTCTTATCATTGGAAGAAAAAAAAGCAGCTATGTCGAAGTCTGATTACACCTATGACTATTTATATTACTTAGAAAAAAAGAAGTCAGATGATTATTTGGCCTATTCCGCAATGGAAGGTTATAAAGAAATGTATAACGCACTCAACTGTACTAAATATAACTCTTATGAATTAGCGAGTGTTTATTTAATGAGAGCGTCCTTTTCTATGAAATCATTAATAACGCAGCAGATGGAAAGGCCATATAAAATAGGCTTTAAAAAAATAGCAGATGGTTCAAGCGGAAACACAAAACAGTTTTTAGGTGACCTACCTGATATTCAAAAAAGGATAGATACTTTACAGGCTGCGAATAAAAAGTTGAGTGCTAGTGCGATAAGACAGAAATTAGTTAGAGAGTTTAATATTGGTGATAGCACCTTGAGAAAGTATGTAAAAGAAGAGTTATTAACTATTAAGAAGTCTGCTACGTAGGAAAGACTTAGCTTAAAGTATTTAATTTAATGAATAGGCAATAACGCAAAGTTCATAAGGTTAAATATCATGAAACAAGATTTCAATAACGAACACTTACGCTTGGCTGATGCTGCAAAGTACCTTGGTATCAGCAAAGTAACACTCTACCGCCTCGGTGAGAACGCAAAAAACTTCCCTAAAAAAATACACATAACTAGCAGAGTTTGCATTTACAGAAAATCCGATCTTGATGCTTGGTTAGCAAGTAAGGAGGTTTGATTATGAAAAACGATAACCTTTCAATTAACCATGCTATTCAATTAAAGCCTTGCTGTATAAATAGCGCAAACTGTTTAGAGCTTGGTTTACCAGTCCCTACAAAATACGAAAAGCAAATTAACTATGTTTTACGGCTACTGCTTACAGGGTATTTGGTTAACACGCGAATGGCACGTTACATAGGCATTTATAACTTACATAGTATTTTAAGCAAACTCAAAAAGCGGGGAGTGCCATTTACGATAGACCATGTAAAAGTGTATTGCCCACTCGTTAAAGAGGTGATCAGTAATCCCGTTGATAAGGCTTATATGAGTTTTAAACAAGTTAGTTTGTATAAAGAAAAAGCCAATACAGCGCCAACTGTAAAGGCTTCTAACTCAAATACTGGTGTGAAAAGTGTTCAGACTGACCACCAGCCAAAAAAGGAGTCAAATAATGAACCCTTTTAAATATTACAAACGAAAAAAGTTTGCTGTTGTTAAGCTACTTAATTTGAAAGTGAGTGTAAAGCTTAGTGATATTTTATCCGTAATATTATGCATAATTTTTCAATTAGTGGTTTTAATTACCTTAACTATCAACTTTATTCAGTCGGGGGCTTTATGATTAAACATAAAAAAGCCCTCGGCAAAGGGCTGATTAGAAAGCTATGTTTCGCTCTCTATTATATCAATAAACTTAAAATTTTGCTGAGTAAGAACGCCATTATGAACACGCCATTTACAAGTATTACTTTTAATAGAGGGTTTATGCATGCTTAACTTTTTACACGGTAAAAGCCACAATGTAACTGCTGATTTTACGTATATAAATTGGCATGAATTAAAACTTAAAATTGAAAACCCTTTAAACTTGGGTGCGTTAACGGCTAAAGATGCAAAGGCAAAGTCCGCTGTGATTGCGGCAACCGATGCGCCGAATAAAACCAAAGACACAGTATTAAAGCATGATAACTTTACGCTAATACGCCTAGATTTAGACGATACAAAACTCGATTTAGAGTCCATAGCTGACACACTTGAAGGAATGGCAATACATTCTTATTTAATTCATTCAACAGCAAGCCATCAGCAGGGCGATAAAGGCAACCGCTATAGAGTTTACATACAACTAGCCGCTTCTATTACTTATGAGGTTTGGGCGCTGGTGGAAGGGTATTTAAGCTATATATTTATGGCTGATGATTGCGCCAAACGTCCGCAGCAAATTATGTATTTACCTGTTAGGTTAAAGGGCGATAGTTACCAATACAAAATAGGAGAAGGTGAGGCGCTTAATGTTGATAATTCAAACCTGTTACAAGACGCGCATGCATTTTCAGCAGAGCAACAGCAGCAAATAGAACAGGCTAACCACAAACCTATAAAGCCACCGTATAAAACAGAGCTACTAGGTAAACAGGTATCTATTATTGATGCTGTTAACAGTGCTTATTCTTGGCATGAGTTGCTTTTAAGTTATGGCTATAAGGCGCAAGGAAAAGCGTATTTACCGCCAGAGTCCACCAGCAAGCAAGCGGGCGCTCATATTTTAACAAGTCATACTGACGGCAAGGAACGGTATTATTCACACCACGAAAGCGACCCCTGCGCCACCGGTGTGTGCATAGATAAGTTTGATTTTATAGTTTTACGCTCTTATCAAGGTGATTATAAACGCGCCTTAAAACAGGTGGCTGAAACTTACTTTTCCGATTTACATAAGCACAATTTAAAAGAGTACAAAATACACAAGCAAAACCAGCGAACCCACTCATTATTTATGGGGGCTAAACTATGAGTATAAATGTACCTGCGCCGCAAAAAGAATATGCAATTGAATTACCCCAAAACACGGCATTAGATAAACCCCGTTTTACCGATTTAAAGGAGGACAGCAAAGGTAATGTAAGGGTGATAAACACAAATCAAAACCTTGCTGATTTAGCTAATTTTTGCAGCCTAGATTTTAGGCTCAACATGATGACCTTTAATAACGAGGTGTGCGATATGTTCGGCAACTTAATAGCTGATTCTTACGACAGCATAAACAGTAAACTTATATCTGCGGCAAATATCTATGGTTTACCTGAAAAGGCAGTAAGTACACATTTAGTCGCGCTATGTGAGGAAACAAAATACCACCCTGTAAAGTTATACCTTGATGGTGAAAAATGGGATGGTAAAGAGCGCGTGAGTGCCGTTATTAGCTGTTTAAACGCTAAACATGAAGCACTAGCCGATACTGTATTAAAGCACTGGCTGGTGGGTTGTGTGGCTTCTCTTTATGAGAATAACTTTAATAGTAAGCTTGTGCCTGTTTTACAAGGCAATCAATCTTTTAGAAAAACGGCCTTTGTTTCTCGGTTTGCTGAAATAATCCCACATGCTTTTTTAGAAGGGGCGGCATTAAACCCCGATGATAAGGACAGTGTTCTATCGTGTATTCGCTCGTTTATAGTTGAGCTAGGCGAGCTTGAACGTACCAGTAAAAACTCACAGGGTAGTTTAAAAGCGTTTATTACTAATAAGGTTGATACGGTTCGCCCACCTTATGCAAGGCTTGATATTAAAAAGCCAAGGCAAACACATTTTATTGCCACGGTTAACGGCAGCGAGTTTTTAAAGGATGAAACAGGCTCAAGCCGCTTTGCTGTTATTGAAATGGAACAAGCCGCTAACATGGATAAGCTAAATAAGTTGCTGGGGTGGCACTATGACGGTACAGGTTCGCTTAAACGTGAAGATGAGGCGCAATTAATTCAATTTTGGCTTGAGGTTAAACAGCTTTACTTAGATGGCTACGGGTGGATGCTTAGAGACAATGATTTACAGCGAATAGCCAAGGTTAACGACAGCTATCAAGATAAAGGCTTTGCATATAGCTACCTATACGATAACTACATAGCACCAGCTAGCAAAATAGACTTTATTAACGAAATAGACAGGCCACAGTGTATTAATGGGTGGTTTTCTGCAGGCGAGTTAATTTATGAAGATAAAAAGTTAAACTCATATACAAGCGGTGTTATTGGTAAAGCATTGAAGCAGTTGAGCCGCGAGGGGCATTTACAAGCCAAAAAAGCAGGGGGGAATCAAACACGATATAAATTAAGTAGATTATAGCCGCTTCTTTTATATTACCTGTTAGGTTAGTTAAGCAAAGTTAAGCAGTTTAAATTTACCTACCTATTCTAAAGCCCTTTATTTATAAGGGCTTTACTTATTTGTGTTAGGTAGTTAAGTAACTTTCTATAAATTATTAAAATAGCTGATTTAATATAGGGTGGTCTATTAAGGTAATACCGACTACCGACTACCGACTACCGACTACCGACTACCGACTACCGAGTATAGAAAAGGCTAGTATTAAAAAGTTGGCGTTTTTACCTAACACTTAACCTAAATGGAAATTAATGATTTAAATTCAGCAATTTATTAAAAGTTAGGTGTAGACCTGAAAGTTAACAGCTTTTCGTATTACTTAACTTTCAACTATCACAGCCGTACCTGAGGCTACTATAAATAACATACCAAATTTACCACCACCAGATATTTCACTGTAATCTAAATCAATGCCTATTACTGCGTTAGCTCCCAAAGAAAAAGCTTCTTTTTGCAATTCGGCTAAAACATTTTTACGAGCATCTTTTAGTGTATTTTGTATGCTCTTATTTCTGCCGCCAAAAATATCACTAATACTCGCGAATAGGTCTTTGAATATATTCATTCCATAGGCGCATTCAGCAGTAATAACGTCCAAACGCTTTAATACTTTTAGGTTAATGTTTGTTTCAGTTGTAAGCATAACCTCTTTTGGAGAGCGAATTATTTTGTAATTTTTTGAAGCAAAGCTATTTCTTATTTTATCTGACTCTGAAGTTGTTTGTTTGTTTTTTAATTTCTCATTAAAAGACGACAGCTTTTCCTTTAAATATATATTCTTATTCGTTTCTATTTTATGAGCTATTTCTTTAGATACGGTGGTCAAATGCTTACCATAGAATAAAACCTCGAAAGATATGTTATTTTCAATAGCTCTTAAGCCTGCAATGCCATATTCTTTTGATTTAAAGCGTAGTGAAGTATTAGAAAGAAAGAGATCACCACCTTCTAAATCAGATAGCTTTTCTTCACTTTGGCTTACAATAGTACTTTCTTTTATGCCATGCTTTTTATAAATACTAACCTGACTGTAAAGAGTTGTTAAATTACATAGAAAATTATTATTATAAAAAATTGATGCTACACCCTTATAGCCATCTTTTTTCAAAGAATAGCTTAGGTTATCAATTTCATAAGTTGTTTCAGTTAAGTTATTTGTTAAACCTTGGTTGTTTAACGACCACTCTGTTTTTGTATTTGAAGAAGTTGATTTTTCGGTATCAGATAAAAACATAACTTTCCTTAGTAGTTGTAGTGATATTAGAGTTACAAAAGTAACCAATAAACTCAAGTCCTTTCGCTTTGTTATATTTATGGTTTACGAATCAAGATTCATACTTTGTTGAGCAGCCCGAAATGAATCTAATAAAAGGGTATAATATAGCTTTTCTAGGGGGATATATGAATACACCAAATAAAGTTGATAACGATAAATTAGTGTTTAAAGCATTGGCATTAAAACTAAATGAATCAAGTAGATATCAAAATCCTAGCTATCAGGTTTTAGTTAACTATTTAAATAACATGAACTTAAAGACTAGCTGGGGTAACGAATGGACTCGAAAAAGTTTATTTAGGTATTTACAAAGAAATGGTTTTTCAGGTGTATGGGGACTTAGAAAAAGCTTAGAGCAATACACTAAGTTAGCTAAGTTTATTTAGGGTATTTTCAGACATCGTAAAAAGGGAGTTCCGCAACCAGTACGCGCGAATAGTTAAGGCAGTAAATTGTAATTCCCGACTATAAAAAAAGATTAGAGTGGCTACATATTGGCTACACGGAACGTTTTTAGCTTTAGCTTGAGATTTATAAATAGAGGTAAGGTATTGATTTAAATGGTCGGTATGGAGAGATTCGAACTCTCGACCCCTGCCACCCCATGACAGTGCGCTACCAAGCTGCGCCACATACCGACTACACGAGCAATATACGTAATTATTTTGAAAAATCAATAAGCTTTTGTTTGTTTGAACGTTTATTGAGCGAACTAAGTGAAAAAATCACTTAGCTCTAATAAAATATTAGTCATCTAACCAATCATTGATCGATTTATACATCTCATCTCGTAGTATTGGTTGGGCTGTTTTGTTAGGGTGTATATTATCGTTCTGCATCAAACTGTTATCTGTTGCTACTTTAAGTACGAAAAAAGGCATCAAGTAGCTGTTTGTTTCATCTGCGATTTTTGTAAAGCTTTCAGTGAACATACCTGTGTAACGTGGTCCATAGTTAGGAGGAATATGTATCTCCATAATCGCCACTTGTGCATCGGCTTGTTTACTGGTTTGCACGAGAGACGTTAAATTGTCTTGTAGCTTTTTAATCGGGAAGCCACGCAGTCCGTCATTGCCGCCAAGTTCAATAAGTACATGGCTAGGGCTGAATTCATTTAGTAGGCCTTCTAAACGACGTAGAGCGCCGCCGGTGGTTTCCCCGCTAATGCTGGCATTTATAAGCTGTACATTTGCTTGCTCGGCGTCGTATTTATCTTGTAACAATTTAACCCAGCCTTGCTCTTGTTTTAACCCGTAGGCGGCACTTAAACTGTCTCCTAAAATTAAAATTGTGTTGTCAGCTGCTGCAGTAAGTGGTTTGATTACTAACAGTAAAACGAATATAAAACGTAGGATTGAATGCATCATATGTCAGCGCTATCTCAATTAAATATTATTCAGGTTAATGGTCTTTCTAAAACGGTATCAACCCTTGAAGGGGATTTGCCCATCCTCAGTGACATCAGCTTTAATGTCAAGTCTGGCGATTCAGTTGCGGTTGTTGGTACGTCTGGCTCAGGTAAATCAACATTATTGAGTTTACTGGCAGGGCTTGACCAATCTAGCGAAGGTGAAATCTTTTTGGATGGCGAACCACTGCATTCATTAGACGAAGAAGCCCGTGCCGCACTAAGAGCTTCTAAAGTTGGTTTTGTATTTCAGTCTTTTATGTTAGTGCAAAGCTTAACTGCGCTTGAGAATGTGATGCTACCTGCTGAGCTTGCAGGGGAGCAAAATGCAAAGCAACAGGCGCTTGAGCTACTTGAAAAAGTGGGTTTGAGTCATCGTGTAGAGCACTATCCGTCGCAACTATCTGGAGGGGAGCAGCAACGTGTTGCGATTGCCCGTGCATTTATCGGCACGCCTAAGATTTTATTTGCTGATGAGCCATCGGCAAATCTAGACAGTAAAAATGGTAAAATGATTGAATCTTTATTGTTTGATCTAAACCAATCCCACGGTACGACGCTTATTTTAGTGACTCATGATGAAGCGCTCGCCCAAAAATGTCAGCACATTTTGCAGATCGAAGCGGGTAAGCTCGTAAAAGATACAAGTGAGGATGTGGCGAATGTGGGCTAAATTAGCATTAAAATTGTTTAGCCGTGAATTTCGTCGCGGCGAGCTAACGGTGATCTGCGCAGCTATTTCACTGGCTGTTTTAACCGTTTTAACTTTATCAATGGTAACTGATCGAATAGGCCAAAGTATTGCACAAAAGAGCAGTGCCTTTATCGCTGCAGACCGTGTACTGGCAAGTAGTCATGCATTACCTGATAATTATTTATCTGAGGCCGATAGCTATAATTTAAAAACGGCCAAACTAACTTACTTTGACACTATGCTTTTTGCTAATGATGAAATGCAATTAAGTTCCGTTAAAGCAGTGTCCGAGCACTACCCTTTAAAGGGTGAGTTAAAAATTAAATCATCTTTGACAGGCGACGTAGAAATTGCAACAAAGGGGCCAAGTGTTGGCAACGTTTGGTTTAGCGAGTCTGTTTTTTATGCTTTAAACGTAAAAGTGGGGGATACAGTCGAGTTGGGCGCTGCGCAATTTACTATCGAAAAAGTATTGGTAGAAGAGCCTGATGCGCCTTTTAATATATTTTCAAGTAGCCGACGCGTACTACTCAACGAAGCAGATATAGCAAAGACGCAAGTTATCCAGCCGGGTAGTCGGGTGTATTATCGCCAACTTTATGCCGGTGACGAAGGAGATATTAGCGATTTTTATACCTGGCTAAAGCCGCAAATGCAAGAAAACCAACAGTGGTATGGGGTAAAAGACAGACAATCGCCTATTGCTAATAGCTTAAACCGTGCAGAGAGCTTTTTGTTATTAGCGGGTTTGTTAGGAATCATTTTAGCAGCTGTGGCGATTGCCGTGTCGGCGAAACGTTATTGTGAACGTCAATATGACCCAGTAGCTATGATGAAAACTCTTGGTGGTAGCCGCACTACGATTCGAAAAATCTATTTACTGCATTTATCAATGGTGTGTTTTTTCTCAGTCGCTGTAGGTTTACTAATTGGGTTTGGCTTACAAGAAATAGCCACAGATTACCTTGCAAAATCAATGAATAACACGTTACCCGCCGCAGGTGTTAAACCATGGCTGGTGGCTATTAGTACAGGTGTGATTTGTGCGGTAATGTTTTCTATCAAACCGCTACTTGACCTATTCGATATACCACCACTGAGAGTACTGCGCCGTAACTTAGGTGATAAGCTATTAGTAAGTAAAATACATTTAGCGATGTCTGGCGTTACAGTGTTTTTATTAATGTGGTTGTTTAGTAATAATTTAAAAATCACCGCAATTTTATTTATCTCTACTCTTGTACTGATTGGTTTATTATTTGGCTTGTCGCGATTAATTTTTGGTGGCGGTCGTAAACTTGGCTTGCGCCCAAGTAATAGTTGGTCGTTAGCGATAGCGTCTATTCAAAAGCGGGCGAATGCCAATGCTGTGCAGTTGATTAGTTTTTCATTGGCAATCAAATTGCTTTTGTTTTTAATTGTACTTAAGAATGACATGATCTCAGATTGGGAATCACAACTTCCCAGTGATGCGCCAAATGCTTTTTTAGTCAATATAACTGAAACTGAGTTGCCTGAAGTCAATACCTTTTTGGCACAAAAAGATATTCTTGTTTCAGAGTTTTACCCCACAATACGTGGCCGTGTTAATGCGGTAAATGGCGAGCTTGTTGCCCGCGAAGTCTCACTTGAAGACAACGAGAAAAAAGATGAAGAAGCTCGCTCTGGTATTGGCCGTGAGCTTAATTTAACTTGGCTTGCAACACCGCCGGCCCATAATGAAATTATTGATGGGCAGTGGTTTGCTGATGGTGCGACTGCTGAGGCATCAGTTGAACAATCGATGCTTGATAGGCTTGATATTAAACTCGGAGACACGTTAACGTTTTTAATTGGCGCACAGTCGTTTGACGCGAAAGTAACCAGTGTACGCAAAGTAAACTGGGCGACATTAAAACCTAATTTCTTTATTATTTTAAGCCCAGATGTTTTAGCCGATTTTCCTGCAACGTATATATCGTCAGTACGTATTGAAGCAGAGCAAAAACAAGATTTTAGTGAGCTTTTACGTACATACCCAACAATTAATGCGATTGATGTTGATAGCTTTGTTAAGCAAATTAGTTCTACCATTTCGCAAGTATCGCTGGCAATAGGCTTTGTATTAGCGATTGTTGTGTTATGCGGTGCTTTGGTTCTTATTTCTCAAGTGCAGGCAAGCCTTGGTGAACGGATGCAAGAAATTGTGATTTTGCGGACATTGGGCGCTAAAGGCCGTTTAATAAAAAATGCCACTTTGTATGAGTTTTTACTGCTTGGTGCTACTGCTGGGTTTGTTGCAGCGCTTATCAGTGACTTAGCATTATTTATTGTACAAAGAGAAATGTTTGAACTAGCAGGTAAATTACACCCGCATATTTGGTTAATTGGTCCTATCGCTGGCGGTGTATTTGTAGCTGCGTTAGGTTATTTAATGATTGCCCGAACTATGCGCAAAAATACCCAAGGGTTATTGCGTTCATTGGCTTAAGTCTATAAATAAGCTTTCGAGTTGATTTTTTAAATGCCCGCATTAGCGGGTATTTTTTTGATTTATTTAAAATTAACAGAGCACTGGTAATTTATACAGTGCTCTGGCATTATTGCCATATTAACGATTAATAGGTGTAGGGTAGCGTTTGGCTATTATTTTAGGGATCGATCCCGGCTCTCGTTTAACGGGGTATGGTGTCATTGAACACCAAGGCGCTAAATTTAACTACTTAGGCAGTGGTTGTATCAAATTAGCTGAACACGAGTTTCCTATTCGATTAAAAATGATTTACCAAGGTGTTAGCCAGCTTATCGAGCAGTTTTCGCCAACTACGTTTGCAATTGAAAAAGTTTTTATGGCTCATAACCCAGACTCAGCATTAAAGCTTGGTCAAGCCAGAGGTGCTGCCATTGTAGGTGCATCAATGGCTGAACTGCCTGTGTTTGAGTATTCAGCTCGGCAGATAAAGCAAGCTGTAGTTGGGCACGGCGGGGCTGACAAATCCCAAGTACAGCAAATGGTTAAAAATATTTTAAAGTTGCCTGGTACTCCTCAAGCTGATGCTGCAGATGCGCTTGCCATCGCAATCTGCCATGCACACTCTGAACAAAATTTAGTAAAACTAGCGGGTAGTGCTTCAAAAACCGTTAGAGGAAGATTAAGGAAATAAATATGATCGGTCGCTTAAATGGTGTGTTAGTTGAAAAACAAGCGCCAGAAATACTCATTGAAGTCAGCGGTGTTGGATACGAAGTAAACATGCCCATGACCTGTTTTTATGACTTACCAAATATAGGCGAAAACACCATAGTCTATACCCATTTTGTGGTACGAGAAGATGCACAATTATTATTTGGTTTTAATAATAAAATAGAGCGAGCGTTATTTCGTGAACTATTAAAAGCAAATGGGGTAGGACCAAAACTTGGGCTTGCAATTTTATCCGGTATGTCGGCGCAACAGTTTGTCAGTTGTGTAAACAATGAAGATGCAACCAGCCTAGTAAAACTACCAGGGGTTGGTAAAAAAACCGCAGAACGCCTGGTTCTTGAAATGAAAGACAGGCTAAAAGACTGGGGTAATGACTTATTCACACCATTTAGCGATAATGCAGTTATTGAACCGGTTGCAAACGATACGCTGGTCGCAAATAATGCAGCAGACGATGCGGTATCTGCACTCGTTTCTTTAGGCTATAAACTAGCTCAAGCACAAAAAACAGTTAAAGCTGTTGGTAAACCGGGTATGTCTACAGAGAATCTAATTAAAGAATCTCTAAAATCAATGTTGTGAGTAAACCATGATTGAAGCGGATCGTCTCATAGACGCAAGCGAGCAAAGTAACGAAGATGTTGTTGATCGTGCCATAAGGCCAAAATTACTGGCAGATTACACTGGTCAGCCTCATGTTAAACAGCAAATGGAAATATTTATTGAGGCGGCACGTAGTCGTAGTGAAGCACTCGATCATTTATTAATATTTGGTCCTCCTGGGCTGGGTAAAACAACGTTAGCTAATATTGTAGCCAATGAGCTAAATGTAAATATTAAAACCACCTCTGGCCCTGTACTTGAAAAAGCAGGGGACTTAGCGGCGTTATTAACTAACCTTGAAGAAGGCGATGTGTTGTTTATTGATGAAATACACCGATTAAGCCCACAAGTTGAAGAAATTCTCTATCCCGCGATGGAAGATTACCAACTTGATTTAATGATTGGTGAAGGACCAGCAGCGCGTTCAATAAAATTGGATTTACCAGCATTTACATTAATAGGTGCAACAACGCGTGCAGGCTCTTTAACGTCACCACTACGCGATAGATTCGGCATTGTGCAACGGTTAGAGTTTTATTCAATTGCTGACTTATCAACGATTGTTGGGCGCTCTGCACATTATTTAAATTTAGAAATGTGTGATGACGGTGCAACTGAAATTGCTAAACGCTCCCGTGGCACTCCTCGTATTGCTAATCGGTTATTACGACGTGTACGCGATTACACACAAGTTAAATCAGACGGTACTGTAAACGCGGAAGTTGCAGAGCTGGCCCTTAATATGATTGATGTTGATAAAAGCGGTTTTGATTACATGGATCGTAAATACTTACTCGCCATTATTGAAAAATTTATGGGCGGACCGGTTGGTCTGGATAATCTTGCAGCTGCCATTGGTGAAGAAAAAGAAACGATTGAAGATGTTATTGAGCCATTCTTAATCCAGCAAGGGTTTATTCAACGAACCCCACGAGGGCGTATAGTATCCGATAATGCTTATCACCATTTTGGGTTACTCCCCAAAAAAGATTGATTTTATAATACAGCTTTACGTCAGTAGAGCTGTATTTACTGTAACTTTTGTTTGGTACTTGACCAACTGATTGTCATCTATACAAACCTAAGATGATAATTAAAACTCACCATTAAAAATTCACATGTTGTTAAGCTAGAAACCTCTATCTTATGAACCAAAATTTGCAGGAGCGAGTTTTCTGTGGGCAAAAAAAAACCCGCATAAGCATGCGGGCAAACAACAAGTTGAAGGAAGTAATCCAGAGTATACAGCTTAATTAAATCATGTTTTATCATGAGTGCTTTAAGCGGTGTAATACGAAAAATCAGAATCATATTACGAAGAACTGGGCTTAATAGTGTTAGCTATTACTGCGCTAGCTCGGTATGAGTGAATAATACGTAAAAGCGATGTCTTGTTCAAACTAGAAAAATTTTATTTTCAGATTAAAAAAAGTAATATCAAAATTTTTTAATTTGTTTTATTTTTGCTCAATAAATTCATGAAGGTTATTTATCGCTATGTTATTTAAGGTTTTTAATGCTTTGTGTTTTATCGTTATAGATTAGTTTATTTTTGGCTAGTCTTAGTTCTTTGTTGGTTTTTGATTGTTTATGCACGGATAATGAATAAAGCAGGGGTTTTTATCGGTTTTTTGATATAAATAATCGAATAGTCTGTTGTTATATAATATTGTTGTTTTAACTGTAATCTATTATTTTATGTCGGTTGCACAATAAAGAGGCACTCAGTTGGGTTTTCACCGTTTTTTGCTGCTAATTCGTAGCAACAGCGTTGTCAGTTCACTGCGCAGTGGATACACTAGCCTGAACTATTGGCTATATTATTGGTCATAGTCGCACTTTATAAAAAGTACGACTTTAACAAGAAATTGAATTGGGAGTTTATTGTGGGATCAGGAATTAATTTTGTAGATTTAATCCTCGAAGCAAGTGTATTGGTACAATTAGTGATGTTAGCGTTAGTTGGCATGTCTATTATGTCATGGGCTATTATTTTTCAACGTAAAAAAGCTATTTCAGATGCGCTGTTAAATGCAAAGCGATTTGAGCAAAAGTTTTGGTCTGGTATCGATTTAAGTAAGCTCTACAATGAAATTTCGTCACGCAGCAGTGCTACAGGTATTGAAGCGTTATTTGTAGCAGGTTTCAAAGAATTTGCTCGTCATAAGAAAACCTCATTTCAAAGTGCCAGCATTGTTATGGAAGGTACCCATCGTTCGATGCGTGTTGCTTTATCACGTGAAATTGAAAAATTAGAATCAAGTTTATCTTTTTTGGCAACCGTAGGTTCAATCAGCCCATATATAGGTTTGTTTGGTACAGTGTGGGGTATTATGAATGCTTTTATCGCACTTGGTGAAGTTAAGCAGGCAACACTACAAATGGTAGCCCCAGGGATTGCCGAAGCCTTGATTGCAACGGCCATGGGTTTATTTGCCGCTATTCCTGCCGTTATAGCTTACAACCGCTTTGCAAATAGTGTTGAAAAACTTGAATCTCATTACATTAACTTTACCGAAGAGTTTGCAAATATCCTACACCGTCAAGCAGCTACACAAATAGAGGCAAAAGCGAATGTATCAGCGTAAGAAGCGTCGTCCTGTTGCAGAGATAAACGTAGTTCCTTACATCGACGTAATGCTGGTACTACTGATTATATTTATGGCAACAGCACCTTTAATTACTCATGGTGTTAAAGTTGATTTGCCTAAAATGGAAGAGTCTGATTTAGTTGATACAAAAGATACACCCCCTATTATTGCGTCAATTGACTCAGCGGGTAAGTATTATGTAAGTATTGGCACTGATCCAGAAGAGCCAATGGAAGCACTCGATGTTGCTGCGGTTATTAAACTACAATTAATGAAAAACCCAGAAACACCAGTGATGATTAAAGGTTCAGGTAAAGTATCTTATCAAGAAGTTCTACTATTAATGGATTTCTTAAAGAATGCGGGTGTACCTTCAGTTGGTTTGATGACTGAGTCATTTGAAGGAAGTAAAGGTTAATATGGGTGCTTCAGTAATAAAGTCAGTATTATTACATCTTGCAATTATAGGTGTGTTGTTTGGTACGGCAAATTTTCATACGCCAAGTCCAAAAGTGTTAGAAGTGACATTAAACTCTAAAGCTATGCCTGAGGTTGAAAACGCTGTGGCTGCGGTAACTGTTGATCAAAAAATGGTTGAGCAAAAAGTAGCAGAGCTAAAGCGTAAAGAAAATGAAAAAAAACGCGCTGAAGATAAGCGTATTCGTGATTTAGAGCGTCGAGCGTCTGATGCTCGTAAGCAGCGTGAAGCAGAATCAAGACGGATCAAAAAGTTAGAGCAAGAACGCAGAGCAAAAGAAAAAGAAACCGCACAAGCACAAGCTCAGGCTAAAAAAGCGCGTGAAATAGAGCAAAAAGAGCGTGCTAAAGCGCAGCAAGCCGAAAAGCAAAAACAAGAAGCTGAACAAGCAGCAAAAGCAGCTGCCGATAAACGCAAAGCTGAAGAAGATGCCCTTAAAAAAGCAGAAGAAGAGCGAAAGCGTCAAGAGTTAGAGGCTAAAAAACGTGCTGAAGCTGCTGAGCAAGCTAGGCAAAAAGCCTTGCAAGAGCAAATGTTGCAAGAGCAATTAGCGAAAGAGCAGGCGGCACGTAATAAAGTACGTCAGCAGCAGGTCGTTTCAGAAGTTGATAAATATAAAGCCTTGATAATGGCCCGTATTCAGCAAAACCTATTGATTGATGAGAAAATGAAAAATCAACAGTGTCGAGTTAATATACGTTTAGGTTTTAATGGCCTAGTGACTCAGGTCAAATCGTTAGGAGGTGATAAATTAGTGTGCGAAGCTGCACTTCGAGCCGTTCGCATGGCAGACACGTTGCCCGTATCGAAAGATAAAGATGTATTTGAGCAATTAAAAAATATTAACTTAACAATTAAGCCACAATTTTAAAGGAATGGTATGTTCAACCAGTTAAAAGCAGTTTGTTTAATTTTAGTTATTGGCTTTACAAGTGTAGCTAATGCTGCACTTGAAATTGTCATTACAGAAGGGATCGATGGTGCACGCCCCATTGCTATCGTGCCTTTTCAATACAATGGTGTGGGCCCAATACCGCAAAAACTCAGTGAAGTAATTGCCGCTGACTTAATGCGCAGCGGTAAATTTAAGCCTATTAGCATAAATGATATGCCACAATTACCGAGTAAAGACAGTGATATAGATTACTCAGCATGGGTCAATTTGGGTGTTGAAGCCATATTAGTTGGTAATGTCGAGCAACAAACTGATGGCCGTTATTTAGTGAGTTATGAACTTGTTGATGTTATTCGTGGCCAAATCACGGGTGGCGAAACTCAAATGATGAGTAACGGCAAACTTATCAAAAGCCAAGATCACGTACAAGAAGCACGTGAAAGTGTAATTTCTGAAACGGGTTTTAGACGGTACGCTCATCGTATAAGTGATGTTGTTTATGAAAAGCTAACTGGCGAACGAGGTGCATTTTTAACTAAAATTGCCTATGTAATCGTGCGTGATGATGAGCCTAAGCCATATCAACTAGTGGTTGCTGACTACGATGGTTTTAACGAGCAAGTGCTATTACGTTCAAAAGAACCGCTTATGTCACCTGCTTGGTCTCCTGATGGAACTAAGCTTGCTTATGTAACGTTTGAAAATCGCCAAAGCCAAATTTTTATCCAAGATTTATACTCAGGTAAACGTGAGCTGATAACCAGCCATGAAGGCATCAATGGAGCACCACAATTTTCACCTGATGGTACAAAGCTATTATTAGTATTATCTAAAGATAGAAACGGTGCCACTGAAGTGTATATGTTAGATATGCAAACGCGTAAAGAAACGCGTCTTACAAATCACCGTAGCATAGATACCGAGCCATCTTGGCATCCTAATGGTCAAGAAATCCTCTTTACCTCTGAAAGGGGTGGTAATGCTCAGATTTATAAGTTAAATTTACAAACTGGTAGGTCACAAAGAATGACATTCGATGGCGACATGAACCTTGCAGGTTCAATTACTCCAGACGGTAAAGAATTAGTGATGGTTAACCGAACTAACGGACAGTACCATCTTGCTAAGAAAGAGCTGGCTAGTGGCGCGTTTCAAGTATTAACACGAACGCGTTTGGATGAATCACCGAGCATAGCACCAAATGGCTCAATGATTATCTATAGCACGCTTCATAATAATAAACAGGTACTGGCGCTGGTATCAATGGACGGTCGCTTTAAGGCACGCTTACCTGTGCTAAACGGACAAGTAAAGGCACCAGCTTGGTCGCCATACTTGCAGTAATAATTGCTAGTTTACTCAATATAGGAATCTACTCATGCAACTTAATAAAATACTTAAAGGCCTGTTAATCGCTGTGCCAGTTATTACTCTAGCGGCTTGTAGCTCATCATCAGATATCGATGAAGGTGCTGCAAACCAATCAAACCAAGGAACTGTTGAACAAACTACGCAAAACGATACTGTAGAAGTAGCAACATTAACTCCTGAACAGCAAGCACAAGAAGAACTTCGTGAAAAATATGAAGCACTTCGTCAAGAACAAGTAATTTACTTTGATTTTGATAAAGCGACTATTCAAGGTCAGTACGGTGAGCTTTTACGTGCACACGCTGAATTCTTAGTACAAAACCCATCGGTTAAAGTACTTATTGAAGGTCATGCAGATGAGCGCGGTACACCAGAGTATAACATTGCACTTGGTGAGCACCGTGGTCAAGCAGTTGAAAAATACTTACAAAGTTTAGGTGTTTCAGCTAGCCAAATGTCAGTTGTGAGCTATGGTGAAGAGAAGCCAATGGTTAAGTCACGTACTGAATCAGCTTTCGCTAAAAACCGCCGTGCGGTACTAGTTTACTAAGATTAGAGAAATTATGAAGCCGAAAATTATTTTGGCAGCCATGATATTGAGCGGGAGCACCCAAGTTTGGGCTGCTCCCGCTCCTGTTTCAGAAGCTGCAAGTTCACAATCAAGCATTGAGAAACGCCTAGCCGCATTAGAAAATATGATGCAGTCACGAAACTTATTACAAGTTGAATTACAGCAACAGCTGAACGTACTTCAAGATGAAGTTAGCCAAGTGCGCGGTATTACCGAAGAACAAAGCTATAAGCTTGAAAAAGTACTTCAGCGCCAACGCGAGCTTTATCAAGAAATTGAAAACCGTGTTAGCCAAGCTTACTCACAACCTAGCCAAAGCGCTCAGCCCGATTATACCGAGCAAGCGGCATCACAAACAATAAGCTCTGACTTATCAGAGAACGAAGCTTATGAGCGTGCAGTGGCATTAATAATGAAGGATAAGCGTTACGATCAAGCTATTCCTGAATTTCAAACGTTCTTAACGACGTACCCAGAATCAGTGTATGCCTCTAATGCGCATTATTGGTTAGGGCAATTACTGACAATCAAAAATGATTCGGTGAAAGCCTCTGAACATTTTAGGGTTGTTGTTAACGAGTTTCCTAATTCAAACAAGCGTCCTGATGCGATGTTAAAATTAGGTACTTTGTTACAAGAACAAGGATTAGCAGATCAAGCAACAAAAACCTTGAACGAACTGATCAACCAATACCCAAGTACCACTGCTGCAAAATTGGCCACAGAACGCCTAGCAAAAATGTAGAATGAGCTTGATTAGACTGCTTTTTGTCATAAGCGGTCTAAAATTGGTCAACTAGACATAAAAACTTAAAAAAAGAGACATTTTCTGTTGCACTCATTTTTTAAATAAGTATTATAAGCGCCCGCAGCAAACGAATGGTTCAACCACTCAAATTGCGGCAAAAAGAGCGGGTCATTAGCTCAGTTGGTAGAGCAGTGGACTTTTAATCCATTGGTCGATGGTTCAAGTCCATCATGACCCACCATTTTAAAGTTGGCTTTATGTTAACAATTTAATGGTCTTTTATCGGCGGATTTACGTATTGTCTAGTTACATTTAGTTGTAGTGTCAGAGCGGGTCATTAGCTCAGTTGGTAGAG
>NZ_MXQF01000044.1 GCF_002165575.1 Pseudoalteromonas sp. A601 | reverse complement strand
TACTTGCAGGTGCATTTTGCTAGACGCTTACCGTTAAGCTGGTTAAATAAGTCTGAGCAATGTAATGACCTAGATTAGCAATTTATTTTCCTTTGGAATTATCGATTACCATATTGACATCACCAATACACATGTGATGCTTTCGCGTATCTACTCATGTTTTTTCCTTTTGTGACTTCGCTAAAAATCAACTTAGGAATTAACATGAGTACTTTTTACTGGCAAAGCCTATTTTATGATAACCTCCTACTGAAGTAGGTGGTTTAGGTGCTGAAAATAAAAATCAATTAATTGAAAATTAGTCATTTACGGAAAAGGTTCTTCCTCAGATACAGATGTAATTCCTATCGAGCTTGCACCAGCGTCTCCCGTTAGAAACATCCGCAATGCGTATAACAGATCGGGAGTGTTGCGGAACATTTCAGGCTTGTCAATTTGAAGGCTGATTCGGGACTTAAGCTCGATGTCACTTTCGACAACTATTTTGGAAACATCATCTACCAATGCCACATATTTTTTAGTCAGGTCATTATCTGGGGCGAAAATCATTTTGAACTCTTCGTCTTCAATCCGTCGGCTTCTCAGGAGTGCAAGAAGAAGTTCCAAGTGCTTACAGAGAGTCGCGATCTGATATCCTTTCCCATCATTAACAACCTTCTGGATGTCGAACTCAAGGCAGCCATATAAGCTTCCAGATAAAGCTACGAGATCCTCTTTAGTCAATTTGTTGATCAGTGTTTTGGAACGCCAAAGAGCTATCGACAAAACCTCCATGGTAATGGATCTGGTCAGGCCCTCATTATCAATGGGGTCGATGACATTCTCCAACAGCTTTTGTTGGTATGGCAGTTCGGCATTACCGATGGCGAAAGCAATATTCTTGTAGTACCTCCGAAAAAGCTTTTTATCCTTCACAGCATCAAGGAGCCGGGAACCAACAATCCCGGGAGCATCCTTATGTAGACAGCACAGAAAGAAGAAAAGCTCCTCTTTAAGGGTGTCCGGCATATTTACTGACTCAATAATTGTTATGATTTTTTGAGTACCTTCGAATATCATGTTTCTAAAATGGTCAGGCACATCTGATTCTGAAAGAGAGTGTCCATGATTCCAGATGGTTAATGCAGGGAAGCGGATGCTCTTAGATAAGAAGCACCCCTTAGGCTGTTCCGCTCCTATTGTTACGTCTTCTGCTGATAATTTTCCGTTGCTATCTTTCACCTTATAAAATGAAAGTACTTCACCTTGTTGAGGCAATCCTTGATCCGTTCTCAGCCACAACGACGATTTGTGCACAAACACATCATCAATAAAGCAGAAAATATTATCGTTTCCTTTGTCAATCCATTTAGAGATAACTCCGGAAACACGACCATTGTGTGAGATATCACTAATTTTTTTGAGATCTCGTTCCAACCACTCCAGAAGGTCAGAGAAGCTTTTGCCATCTTCTTTAGGAAAGTTCTGAAAATCGGACCAACTTTTACGGGCTGGAAAATCTGGAACCGGCAAATTTTCAAGATCGGCAGCCTTACACTCTGATGCTGGACGCCATTCAACCCGAATAGATTTGAAACCCGCCTCTGCTGAATTTAACGGAATAAATCTAAGTTCGTATGGTTCATCCGCTCCATAGGTGTAGGTCATCATAAGCTTGCAGGCTGTGTCCTTCTTCAAAGGAAAGGCTGGCGATTTCAGGTATGCAACAAAATGTAGCCCTTTATTACCTTCTCCCTGCTGTAGAGGGAAACTGTAATGCGTTTGTCCAGCAGGAAGAGTAAATGAGTCTTCTACTGGTATATTCACAGTTCTGCCTCGTTGCGGTGTTACTGTTGCATCTTTTACCAGATAGAAATTTTCAAAAAGCCCATCACGTACAATTCTGATCGACAGCTCTGGCAGATGATCGCGCCAAAGGGCAATATCATCAACTTCTTCCTGCCATCTGTTTAAAGTCTGGCAACCTTTAATTGGTGACCATGCAGATCCCAGCCACTTGTAATCCATTCGCACATCAGGTTTCCTGATTGTATCTTCAAGAGGCAGGATAAAGACGCCAACTCCCCGACAATCCCTGTTTGTAGAGTTCAGGCAGTTACTGATCGCGTCGTTTGATAATATGTTGAGATCTAAATCCTGAGTCAGAGTCTCCCGAATAGAATCTGGTAAGTGATACCAGTGATCATCTTTTACAAAGGACACGTCCCCTGAATCACTGACTAAACCATCGAAGCCGAACAAATGGAGGAGTTCTTCAGATGTCTGGCAGCCATTACGGTCAAGATTGCGGGCCATGGCAGTATGAATGCCACTGTTTGGAATAGTAACCGTAGGATGTCGCTCCCAGCTAATGCCTTGTGTCTCAGGCAATATTTCGTCCAGCTCTTTTTGGTATATTGCCTGGACTGGGGTTATTGAAATGCCGCCGTCAAATGAATCAACCAACAGCACAAAATCCCTCTCTTTAACTCTGCCCTGTACAAATTTCTTCGATGATTGCCATGCAAAGATAGCGGCTATGCTTTTGGGAAGCGGTGTCGAATCGTCAAAATAAAAATTGACGCTTTTTCGTATTCCCTCAAGGTCGAAGTCATTGACCCAATCAGGAACAAGATAGGTCAGCTTTTCCGTCTTGATATAGTCACTCAACTTTTTCATAAAAAACATCGCTGCACTGCTTTTGGTGGCATCTGGCAGTGTTGAGATATGTGAAAAGAGGCTCCTCATGCTGACCGTTTCAATATCGGAATGCAGGGCGATTGATTTTGCGTAACCGCAGTCTATTACCACCCCTCCATTAATATTTAACGACCAGTTCTGCTGAAGCAACCTGAACGGCAGGTGCGCCTGAGAGCCTGTATTATTCGTGAACGTCGGACGGATAGAACACAGGTCAACAACAGAGCTATCGATCCGTATTGGACCACTTTGGTTATTTGTCGGCACAGAGTATTCAAACGGGGCATCCGCGACTAATGACAGTATCGTCTTCGGTATCTCTTTGAGAGTTGTTGGCTCTATTTTTAATTTCTTTTTTGCGCCCTGAACTTGCTCAATAACCAGATTCTCGGAAAAGATCTGTAATAAATACTTATCCTCACTGACTTGTATCTTCCATTTATCACCCATGAAATTGAAATCGATAGGAATGATTCCTGCTGGAAGGGTTATGTCGTCAGCACATTCGCCCTGTCGGTTGATGCCGATAACAAAAGAAACTTCATCTCCAGTAGATAATGAATCGAGCTTGAGCTTGCTTGAAAGATTGTTTTGATGAAAAAATAAATCAACACCGCTTTCTTGTGTTACAAAGCCAAACTTCTTCTCATAGTTTATTGTTTTGATTTTTCCTTTGATCTTTGAGTCAGCAGCAGGAAATAAATATCCCCTGACCGGCAATTCTGGGGAGATAGAAAAATTATCATAGTCGAGACCGACCGGCTGCTGAACGGTTCGAAAACGACCACTATGGTTGAGTAAGGAAAGGGTATTCCAATAAATAACACTGAGGATATCGCTATGGACTCTTTTGCTGTCCCCAGTGATCTGCTCGTCGATGGTTTGGAGCCAGAGCCAACCATCCCAGACTTTTCGATAACGCTTATCCTGAAGAAGCGTGTTGTTGGGCGGAAGATTGCCCCAATTGCCAATTTCAGCGGCATCTTCAGTTCTAAGCCAGCGCTGGAGGGAAACAAGCAGTTCCTCACAGGTATCTTCTGCCGCTGCAGACAAAGCATACTGTCTTTCAATCAGAATCTGCTCCAGCCGCAGTAGAAAAGCTTTTAATAGTCGGTTTTCTGCCGTATCAACACTGGACCTCCGCCTGACAGCCTTCATATAAGGTTTACCGGAAAGTTTCTCGCGGAGTGTTCTTCCCGGCTGACGGCTGAGCCATTGCACACTTTTACTGTCAACCTCTCTTGCCGCATGTATTGGCAGCATGGCATGTTCCCGAAATATCTTATCCCGAGTATGCTCCATGATTGCCAGAACTGATTCCTTTGAATGCGACACAATTCGATAGATACGGTCCTTTATCTCGCCCTCTGGTGACTCATCCTGCACCGATCTCTCCACGGTACTCAAAAAATCGACAATGCCGGTATGCAGGGCATGCCCGGAAACAGGGTCGAAGTTTGAGACTTCCGTCAGCCAGCTGCGCAGCATCAGCATCAAAAGCGCCTTGACCTTTATCTCATCCCGATTGTTTAATGCCTTGTAAATAGACTCGATAGAATCAATGTTTAAAGAGTCTTCCATCAACTATGACTCCCTCGTCTTATTACATTCAGCCTTTAGCTCCTTGGCTTTTTTTGCATCACAATTCATTGTTTCCATAATTTCTGACATGGTTAACTGCCAAATCTTTTTTGATTTGCCTTCTGCAAACGTAACTAATGCTTCTGGAAGCCGTACTGATGAATTGGCATTATCTGCATTACTGCTATTCGATTCTGGTGAAACTCCGATACTACCGTTTGAAGCTGCCGTTTCCAGACCGTTCACAGACTCATCATCCTTTAAATAATTGGCACTGCCCCAGATAAACTGGCCGTAATTAATATCGCTACAAGCCCAATCAAAATCCTCAACAATTGAGTAGTCACCATTAACTAGTTGAGTTCTTATTTTATCAAGGCACTCAGTCTTAGCTGTTCCCCTCGTTTCGATACCACGTAGTTTTGGCATAACTTTCTGCACAAGTTGATCCTCAAAAGCAGTTTTCATTACTTGTGCAAGTCTTGAATCATCATTGCTTCGTTGAGCTTCTAATACGTCAGGATAGTTTGCCATATAATATTCTATTGATTGCCACACCCTGTGCCCCAAAGCCCGGCCAACCTTAGATAGTGATGTATTCATCTCTTCAATAAAATCCTTGAATGGCAAGATCTGTTCATCCGTAAATTTACTTTCTCTACACCACCAACTTTCCCACACTTTACGAGATAGTAGCGGAGCCTGTTCACCCAACGACTTTAATTTACGGCGTCTTTCAAGTGTTGTGGGGCGAGGGAAATTAATTACCGTTCCACGATCTAAGACTTTATCTGAAAGAGATTTCGTTGTTTCATCTTGGTTCATTGTACCGGCCCAAAGTACATTTCTTCCCAGCGGTAAGTCATAGTGTTGGATACCGGCGCCAAGTTTCACTTCAAGACTAGGTACATCACTGCCTTTACAGCCGCGTCTTAATTCAAGCTTACTTAAGAATTCGGCAAAGTAGAGCTCAACATAAGCAAGGTTCATTTCATCCATCAAAACAAGGTTCATTGCATCTTCAAGACCAAGTGGATAATCTTCAGATTTTTTCTTTTGACTTTGAGTCAACAGCTTGAGAACAGGTTGAGCATCAAACTTATTGTCAATCGAGTTGAAGAAACCAAGCATGGATTCTTGGCTATCCCAGTTCGGTTGGACAGATAGGCTTAAGAAGTTAACGCCACCAAAATGAGAATATAATCTAGGTAGTTCAGATTTCCCCGTACCACTGACACCTGCCAGAACAGTTACAGGAGACCATTCTGAGGTTTTTAATGCTGTATGAAAAGCATGAAGAATTCTGCGAGGAAATCTTAAACCGTAATCAATGCAAGATTTCCTGATATTATCGAGCCACTCCAGTTCTCCTGCCGAAAGTTCTTGTTCAAGTTTTACTAATAATCCAGATTGTTCTGGAGTTAACTGTTTGCCATTTTCTTTAGCTGCAGTTAAAGGGCGATACTGTTCAACTTCTCTTATCAATTTAAGCGACCTTAGTAAACTCTTCTGAACATAAGGCACTTCAATATCCCGAACCCTTGCTTCTCGGTCCTGTTCACGCTCGTAAGAAGACTGTAAACGTTTCAGCTCTTCCATCAATCGATTATTGTCGGCATCCACTGATTCAAACCGTCTCAGCAGAGATTTGTTTTTATCGGTCAGTTCCGCTACCTGCATTTCAAGATCCGACTGAGCGCGTGCTGAACTTCTGATAGCCTCATTTTCTTCAGAGAGTCGCTCACAGGCCAGCTGCAGTTCGCTCTGTTCGGACTTCAAGCGATCAAAAGCTTCCCGCATCTCCTGTGTTGGGCGTGTGGCAAGGTCATCGCGCAGCTTTTTAATTTCCTCTTCATAGGTTTTCAGTTTCAGTAAAACAGCGGCTGGGTCTTCATCACCGAGCTTATGCTTCAATTCTTCAAAGTTTGAAATTAGAGCACTGCTCGTATTGATAGATTCTCTCAAACGTGCAATTTCATCATTAAGCGCAGACTTCTCATTCTCGAAAGATTGCTTCCGTTCAACAACCTTGGCATCCACCTCAACGTTCAAATTAGCTTCTCGTTCCTCAAGGCGGTCTTTGCTGGATTGAAGGCGCTGCTTTTGATACTCAAGCTCATCCTTGAGTTCATCAAGCGCAGACTGATCCTTCAGGAGAGCCTTTCTTTTTTGTTCGAGCTCATCCTTTTCCTGTTGAATCGCAGCCTCATGAACTTTCAGTCTATCAGCTATCTCTTTCTCCAAGCTTGCTATTCTGGATGTCCTCTCCTCCGAAAGTTCTTTTTCAATGGCAGTCAGAGCGTTTGCCCGTTTTGACTCTTGCTCCTTTTCATGTTCTTTCCGAAGATTGAAGAGCTCGTCATCAAGCTTTGCCCGGGCATCTGCATACCCATTGTCCCTTTGGATTTCAGACTTTTGTATCGCCACCTCTCTCTGCCGCAATTTTTCCTTTTCGGATTCAAGAGACTCCAGCTCACTTACGCATTGAGATTCCCGCTGCTCCAATTGTTTTTTGAATGCTGCGAACTTTTCCTCAAAGAGTTGAGGAAAACCGTTTTTGGCCTGAAGCTCCATCTCTTCAAGCTGAACACTTTTGTCATTCAGCTCCGCTTCTTTTTTAGCTATCGCGTCTTTAGCGACCTTTAGCGCCTGTTCCTTTTGAGCAATAGAGTTCTCTTTTTGGGTCAGAGAATCTTCTAATTCTTTCAGTTCTTGCTGTTTAATCAAGAAACCAACCTCTGGGACGTTCATTGTTTTATCAGCCTGAACTGCCTGTATATTATCCTCAGAAAACTGGGCGTTCTGCTTGTTATTGCTGTCCATTAGAAGACCTCCGTTATGATCTTGATTGCTTTGAATACATTGTTTTTCAACGACTCCATATCGTCCCGTGAAAGAGCTGAGGAAAGCGTGTTTCCATCACCTCGTTTGTTCAATAAATCTGCTATGAATTGAATGACACGTGCATCTGCTTGATAAAGACATTGGATCTCATTATTTGACGCAACAAACATAAGGCCCAGTAGATCTGCTCCAAGTGAAGCTCCAAATCCATCAATAGATTTTTTGATAAAGCCACTTTTTACCGTTGTAATTGATAGCGGAATTTTATCGCAACTCTTGTAGAAACCAGCCTCAATTAGTTTATGAAGCGCACTTTTTTTTATGTCTTCGCTACTACTGATTCCAACAGCCCTTCGGTCCTTTATTTTGGGGTGAAGACTGATTTGCATTGCTGAAGCTAAAGCCTTGAGGATTTCAACAGACATTAGCTCATCCAAACGCTGCGCAAACATAAGTTCTATGCGAATGAGCTGTTCCTTCAGTTCATATGCCATTTCGTAGATAAAAGAGAGCCCAAAGAAATCATCCAGTTGAGTTTCTGCATTGAGACGCTCCTGGTTTATATCTATCTCAATATCATAGCGGTGATTATTTTCTGACAGCTCCGAAGAAATGGCGGGCAACAGCGCTTTAATAACCGTTACAGTGCGGTTAACATCTTCCTTGAGTTGTTCTTTATCCTTCTTGTAGTCAGAAATGTCGCCATGTGAAACGGAATCCCGCAGTTTTTTAAGAGACAGTGCAAAATTCAAAAAACCACTATGATTCCGCACCAAACCATGAACTGGGTGAGTAGGATATTTCGTTGCAGCTCCAGCAATAGCCATCGCTAATAAAGGCTGAAGCTTGACTTTCCCATTTTGGATTTGCCGTATCGCACCCGCCTTAACTTGAAGTAGCAGTTTGCTTTTTGGGGATAGAGAGAAACCGACCTTTTTAGCGAACCCATAAAGTAATCTTTCGTTGTGTTCATAATTCTGACTGGAAAATGTTTGCTCCCATTCAGGAACAGGATATTCAGCAACGACGAGAGCTAATGCGTATTCGACTGAAGAGTAGAGTTTCGAGCCAATCTGCTGTTTGTTAGAAACATATTCTCTTTCTTCATGATCGGTTTTTGGTAATTCATTTAATTTAGCCAGAGCAGAATTGATACCGTATTCAGCATGTCTGAATAGTTTAGTAATACTGGGATATCTCCATTGGTCACCCTTAAGATAAGTCGCTTTTTTTTTCTCTGAAGTAATTCTATCAACAACTCCTTTCTTCTTGATGTCTTTAACCCACTGCCAGTCCTTAGAAGTAAGGTAATTGGCAAAGCTTTCAGAGAATCCAAAGCCGCATCCATCTGTCACCAAAAGGTCAGAATTGCCTATCTGGATAAGGACATTGCAATGCAAGTAAACCAGTTCCGGATTATCATGTAAGGATATGGCTTCAGCCATTGGCACCGGAGGCGGGTACTGATCGATACCTTGGTTCAACAAGGCGTGCCGTTTATATTTTTTCTTAAACTCCCTAATGGCTCTGATGATATCGTTGGAGTCAGGAACTGCTTTCCAGCAAGAGTCTTTTGCTGGGCGTATCTGAATTGAACGAATCCATTTTTCATCAGTAGGGTTAATGAGGAAATTTACATAGTGTTCAAACTCACCTTTTTTCTGAGGATTCTCTTTTGAGTAAAGGTTCTCAATTTTTTTATAGTTCAATTGCTCCGTGCTGACATAGGGAAGAAGCTTCCCGGAAAGCAAGTCTAAAAACACTGTGGCCACGATGTATTCCAGATTTCCGTCTGATTTATTCTGCCACTCGTTCAGAAGCTCCTGTCCTTGCTGAGTCAACTCATAACGATCATTCAAAAGGCCGAGCTGGTTGAGGCGATTCTGAATGAAGGCCACCAGCTCCTTTTCCAGACAAGTGAGCAGCGCAATCTTTTCTGTGTCGCCGGATTCAATCTCTGTTATCTTCAAGACAGTTTCTTCAAACACATTGAGTCCACTCTTTTTCTTTTGGGGAATAGAGATGTTGAAAGCGTGACATGGCCATAGAACACTTTGTCTGGCGGCGATGTTCAATCCATCCAATGCTGTGCGAAAACTGATTACTGTAGGACGATGGTCTTTTGCTGTTTTTTTTGTAGAGAGCACACTCATAGGATCACCCCCTTTTTGTGGCACAAATCATAGAAGTTTTTCAGAGCCGGAACTGCATCCACAGCAATCTGGGTGTTTGCGAGGACGCCGTCTCCCACAATGGCTAAGACTCTCTTCTGGCGACTCATGCTCACACATAGGCGGTTTTCCGACATGAGATGGCCGAATAGTTTTCGTTGCTTCTTTTTGTAATCCAGCTCGTTGCGTATATTAGGCGGCAAGGCGTTCATGTCCTGAGACCTCACCATGGAAAGAAACACAATATCGAACTCCATGCCCTGAAAGGCATCAACAGTACCGATACGGAGCCGCTCTTCCCCATTTTCAAGAAAGCGGTATTCCTGACATATCTGCCATGTACCATCCTGTGCCCGCTCCGTGACACCATATTTTTCTAACTCTCTGTAGACTTCAAATACTTGAGGTTTATAAAAACTAATAATTCCAAAACTAAGGCCTGCATGTTTTGTATCACCAGTCAGTTCCTGCATAAATTCTGCACTGGATTCTTTCGATTTTATCCAAGTATTAGTTTTTTCAGCGATAACTTCTGCCTCTACACTTCGCCATCTCTTCCCACCATCTTTGTTGTAATCTTCTGGTCCTCTACTATTAGGTACATCAAACCATACTGCTGCTTTATCTTCGATGCCTTTTAACTTCTGGGAAAAATACTTAGCAGCTAAAGGAGAACGATAACCTTCATTGTATTGGTTATAAAAGTTGCGGCTTGCAAAATCCCCCAAAATCGGATGTGTTCGATACTGAGCATCCAGCGTCACTGTTCGTTTGATGCCATCTTTCTCCTCCAGTTTCTTCAGGCGGTTGAACAGATACTCAAACATACTTTTCTTGACAAAATCGACATCAACCGACGGACCGGATGAATCTCCACCTTCCAAGGCTCTCGCGACCTCCTCATCAATCAAATGAGGCAGCTGCCTGTGGTCCCCGACAAGGATTATTCTTTTTTCAGCCTGAGACATCGGAATAAGCAGGTCTCGCGGGCTGGTTCTCGCCGCCTCATCGATGATCACCGTATCGTACTTAACCATTTCCGTTCGCTGATCATATCGGACGTTTTTATTCTTTGAGCGGATGATATCTTTCCCGACCGCCTGTTGAGTGGTTGCAGCATACACAAAGTTGTAGTCCTCTATGGCCTCACGAACGCCATCAGGATTGCCTTCAAGCTCATGTAAAAACTCAGCCAGTATTGCATCACGTTTATTGGTTGAATTGAGTTTTTTCTCCAGAAGCTGAGATACCGTTGCCACCAATCTCAAAACATCTTCTCTTGGTTTTTCAGTCCTAAAATCGGGAGAAGGCAGATATTTATAGAGCAGCGCTTCTTTCAGTTCTCTTAGCTCTGGAAGAAAACTCAGTGGGTTGCCGCTGCGCCAACGGGCCGCTTTTTCAAGAACGCTTAAATCTAGATTAGCCAGTTCGTCTTCGATCTTATCCAGCAAATCGACTGCTCTTGCGGCACCGTCGTCAACAAAGGCTGCTTCACTGACACGCAGAGCTCTAACGAGCCGCAAGGTGGAAGGATCATTCGACTTCAGTTCGGTTTGCAGGGAATTGATGATTTCTTCTGCCTCACTGGTGATATCCTCAGAAATCACGTCTCTGGGCAAATCCAGAATACGTTTCATTAAACTGACTGTGTTGTTCTTCGAGGGACACAATGAATATGCGACAAACAGTTCAGCCAGTCTTACCTGATCTTCCGTTTGAGCAATTTGAGGATTCTTGATACGAATATTCTCGGCGACATTGGAGCACCATTTGTTAATTTTTTCAGTGACGGCATCTTCCGTAAATTCCGAATCACCGGTTCTTCTGCCGAACTTAACTGCCGGAAGTGCATTAACACTCAACCTTGCAACGATATTCTCAACGGCATCATGCTGAAAACCGGAGACAAGTATCTGACCTCTTATCGACTTGGTTTTGTCATATTCCTCGTTAAGCCTTTCAAGAATTGCTGTAACTACAGTTGTTTTTCCTGTACCTGGTGGTCCCTGAATAAGAGCGATGTCTGGGGTGTTCAAGGCGACATCGATGGCCTCCACCTGCCTGTCTGTGGGAGGATGCTTAAAAATCTTCTCTTTCACAAAGGACGTCAAAGGCTTTAGTTTGGTGACTCGCTGTATGTCTGGTAGCGTTCCACCTTCTTCAATCAGCAGGCCGAGAAGCGGGTTTGCACAGCGTCCTTCCAGAATGGCTGAACGTGCCCGCATTCGTCTTTCAATCTGAATCTTGTCGCCATTGATGGACAGAATCAAAAACATTTGACCAGACGGAATTGACGGCAGATCCAATTCAATGCTGGTTTTTGAAATTTTAAGGATCGGGGCATAAACAGAAGCTGGCATTTCAGCATCGTTCTTTTTCTGATCCATTTTGGTTGCGAATTCTTCTTCCAGAGCCTTGCTGTAGGATTCCCATGTAAGATCCGGATTCTTGAGGTATAAAGGCTCCTCGGAGGTGATCTCTATCTCATCGCCTTCGGTAAGTTGATCCGGAATAGACGACACAAAGAACTTAACACCTTTTGTTGTCTGTTCAGTGCCATGATAGCCTATTCTGCCAACTGCTTTGGCCCGGGCCAGCAGCATTTCACCTTCAATTGCGCCGTACTCGTCCCACTGTTGCAAGTAACTCCCAGTCTGCTTGGTAAGTTGACTCATCGCTCCAGCGGCTAAAGCCCGAATGCGACCTGTCTTGGTGTAGTCAGAAAACAGGACCGTACCCCTTGCCAGACGCAATGCTCCTTCACTCTTCTGGTTGTCCTTAAAGACCGCTTTAGTCGCAAAATAGATGTCCTTTGACTTATCGACATTGCGCCTTTCAACTGGGATACGAACTCTCTCTCCATAGATAGAGAATTCCCGGTACTTCTCCTGCACAACGGTTTTGGAGTTGGGCGAGTCTTCATCCTCAGGAATATCCGCTTCAAAATCAGCCTTAGCGGATGGGCCGCTCATGAGCAGAAAGAAATCTTCGCCGCCAACGCTGATTTTGCATTTATCGTTTAATACGCTCCCCAGCTCTTCAGCTCCATTGAAGCGAATACCATTTCTTTTAGCCGTTGATTCTATGCGCTCATCAATGCCGATCTCCACGTCGCCAATTTCAACGATTTCACCATTGAAAAAGATGATTTTAACAAGCGCACTGCCGTCCTTGGCAACCTGCATTACCTCGGCAAGATGCGCACAACCTCTTTTAAGATGAAAATTCAGATCCTTCCCGGCCGAAGGATCACGAAGCTGCACGCTCCACTGCTGGCCATCGATTCTCAATCTGTATGCCTGCCCGGTATTGTTGGGTACGATATATCCAATACCAATATTTGGAGTCTCTCCGGACAGCTCAGGTATCAACCATAATTCAAAATTAATTTCAGCATTTATGTCTTTCAGTCTCATTTGCCACCTCCGCTGATCATGCATTTAACCAGCCGAGGACTATTCAAATGTGCGAACATCCAGAACTGAGCATCCGGCGTTACCCGGTCAATTTTCATCTGTGAATACAGCTTCTGAAAACCACTTTGCGGACTGTCAGCAGCAACGGACAAATCGGCTTTGCCATGGTCTGACTTCTTAATCAAAATGCCATTATTGCTCGAAGAGATGAGCACCTCTGCTGTATCCGAATCAAGCATTGCAAACTCATCAAAAATTCGTCTTGGTATCGTGAGTTCGGTACCCTGAGGGATCTCACATACATACCGCCAGCATGGTGAGTTTATGGGTTTGTCCGGTCCACTCCATCGATAAGACTCAAGAATGAGCACCTGCGGCCTCTGCTTTTTACAGTAAGGGCAATTGTGAGCCTCTGTTTCCGGGTGAATGAAATCATAGTAATAGTTCATCGAGCAGCCTGGGCACGTGACAGTCATATCCGCTGCCTGAGCGAGAGCCTCAGGCCAGTGATAGATGGTCGGCCGCAGCAATGGGGATGTCCTACCAGGGCCGAATGTGCCCTCAAATAAAGAGATCAGTTTTTCTGTAAGGAGAAGGGATCTGGGCAGACCGCTGTCGGAAGAGTTTGAATCATCATCTTGTTCGTCAACCCAAGGGAACAGCCCTGCATAGGCTTTATCTTCAACATCCTCGCCATCATTTTCCTCATCAGCCCAGTCGCCTTCATCCGTTCCATCCACCTTTTTTCCGACAAAAGGGTGAATCAGCGAAAGAAGGTAGAAAGCCACGACCGCGAACGCATGACAATCGCTTGAAGGTCTTCCACCGTCTTTGCCCTGCACCAGCTCGGGGGCTCCGTACTTTGGTGTATAAACAACACTTCCGCCTACTGTGATTTCAAATCGAATATTATCAGCATCAATCAGCCAGACTGCTGAATCATCAAGCCCTTCTGAAATAAAGATATTGTTGGGAGAAATGTCACCATAAACCATACCATTGCCGTGAAGGCGTGCCAGTAAGGATGCGCACTTGTAGAGCGCATGAAGCCTGCGTCTAAGCCCGCCAGTTCTATAATAATGAACAATCTTTTTAGCTTCGTTCTCCGGCATTGCCGAAAGCCATGTTGGGATATCGTCGGGACCAATTTTTTCTGCGGACTTGCCATCGAGCCAAAAATGACTGAACGGAACCATCTCACTCAAAAGCTGCATCACATAACCGGCTTTGTTTTCCAATACGACAGCTGGTAGCGCTATATTCATGTCCATTGGAATTGGTAAAAGCCGAACGCGCTTAAAGCGTTTCGAGTATTTCTCTACAAATTTTTTATCGGTAACAGGATTACCTTTAGAATCAATAACAAGTTTGATTGCTAAATCGGGATCTTTGGTTCTGTAAACAATCCCTTGACCACCAGGAGGCGCAAGCTGATCGCCAAGGATATGTACATTCTGATATTCATCCACATACTCGTTGAATCTTTGACTCATTGGGAACCTCCTTTCTTAAACAGACAGGCAATCGTCTTGTCATCGGAATGGTGCGGAACGGGCCACTCATTCATCATTTTTATCAATTGCTTAGTTCTTTTTTCTGGAGTCAGTAAAATATACTCATAGGCTAATTCAATACAGAAATCCATTTCAGAATCAGGTAACAGGTCATCGGATATGCCATCTGTGCACAGCACAACTGCATTGCATGCCGCGCTCTCAATCGTCGTGGTTTCCCACTGTTCAGGATTAAACTCCTGCCGAAGGCTATTTGTGTAGTTTGAGAAAGAATCCTGTTTGTTATCACTGAGGATAAGGTGGTTTTCGCTTGTTTTTCCAAGGGCGACAATCATTCCGTCACCAAGACGGCCAAGAGTAATAATTCCTGCGTTCTGGATGGCGAAAAGGCATGTGGCCAAACAATCTGTTGAAGAGTACGGAGCTATTTCCACAAGCCAGTTGGCATGAATGAGCCTTAAAATATCAACGATATTGGCATCGGGATTTTTCTGGTAGCGCTTGGCTGCCTCAAACACAGCCAGACAGGCGGCTTTTGAACCATGATCTGAATGTGCCTTGCTGCCCAGTCCGTCCGATACTACAACGACATTTCCCCATTTATACCGGCGTGCCATCCAAGAATCCTGATTGGGAATCCCTGCTTTAACATGTAGGGGGCCGATTACTGAGGCACCCCAACTATTCCAGAGTTGATCAAGCATCCCAATCCTCCTCTGATTCTTCTATTTCAGTCTGTTTGGATTCCAGAAACCGGGCTGTGGATACTGGCGCGGTCAACAGCTCATCAGAACCAAAGATTGTGCTGTCAATTGCTGAAGCAATGTTCTCCGAAAGGTAAACCGTGTTATTTGTGGAAATTTTCTTCAATTTCAACAGGTCAGCATCAGCGCCGACGGCAACTGTCCGGATGATCAGGTCGCTGAATGTGCCCAGTTTTTTCTGAAAGCTTACGATGTCTGGATTGGGGAAATTGCCGTCAGACAGAATGAGAACCATTAATTTCCCGGTATCACTCTGATACTGGGAAAGAAAATCAGAGATAACACATAGGTTCGATGAGCCTTCAGCGCTTAAGGCAGGGATATCCCCGTCGCTTTGCAAAACGGCCTCAGCAATATTCTGCGCCCATTGATATAGGCGGATGTCTAAGCCCGAGTATTTTTCCTGATCTATGAGCCTTAACTGAGCCGCATAACGGCACAGATTCCGCTGAAGATGGATTTTTCCCATTTCATTCATACTGCCGGAAACATCTACAAAAATAAAAAGTTCCATCTCAAATTTTCCCGAAAAAATTTAGCAAATGCTCAGAGGCACTACTACCAAAAAACCATTCCACATTTATAAGATCATCTGATTTTTGCTTTATCACAGGATGCGGGGGGCGAAAAGACGAAATCATTATTCCGTTCCCTTTCACACCACCAAAATGTTTGGTAGTTTCACTCAGCTTCAAAACATGGTTCGCTTCGACCTTTCCACTTTTACATTCAATAATGAATAAGCGATATCCATCGGTACAAATAACATCAAACTCTTGATAACCTATATTTTCTTTAAACCCATCATGGTAATACTTAAAGTTATCGTTGGAGTCGACGTCCACAACAGACACCTCTAACCCAAGGCGTAAATCTTTTAGAAAAGCAGATTCCTTTAATGGAAGTAACACACTAAAAACATACACCTCTAGCCACTTACCCATCAGAAACTCAAGAAAATCAGGGAATTCATCAAACACAAATGACTTACCGCCAATTGTTAGCTTTGCCTGTTTATCAATTGTCAGTTCAGCGTAGAAATCATCCCCCCAACTCTTGAATGATTCATCAGAAATATAACTTTTCAGCTCACGATACTTTGACGCGATCAAGTTACGATTTTCCCAGATTATCTGAGAAGCATTAATAATTTCTCGAGAAAGTTCTTGTTCTGTAAGACCAGGCTTCGATACTGTTAATCCATCACCGTTCAACTTCAGAAATGTTTCAACCGAGTCTACTGAAACAATTTCACTTTTTGTGAAACTATTAAGATTGATAACCTGTTTCTTTGAAAAATCGAAATAAAATGGCGTTGCATTTACCTTACGACAGGCGGCAAGCGCCCCTGCATACATCAACTTGGTCCCGCCCGTTAAGTTGAAGCCGATCTTCGCATCGGCAGGCATTTTCGCGATCAGATCCAAAACCGTGGTTCGAACATTTTCAGGGTCATATGGGTCCACCGCAATTTCACCGTATTCAGCTTCTCCAAGAAACTGTTTCATAACATTCGCAGGGAACTGCGCGGAATTCACAAAGATATGCTTCCGGCTTGAAAACTGGATCACGCCAAGCAGGTTCGGCATCCGCTGTTCGCCGAACAGGTGAAAAATGGCATCATACTGTTCATATTCCGTATTAGTTGATCGAACCTGTCTTCCGTGCCATTCCAGCCACTCGTTTGGCAAGACGATTCTTTCCGGAGGTCTTCCTGGCTGAGAAGATGCAATAAGACGCTTTTTTAACATCGGGTGCTTCAGGGCTGCAAAAGCCCAGACGAAAGCCATAACCGGAGTCCCCGGACTCAGGTAGAGCGTAACGAGCTTTCCACCTTCAGATGCGGCAACCGCATTCAGGGATTGAGTCGCGGCCTCATAGATACCCTCCGTGTCATTGAGATGCCTCAGATCCACAGGGTGGAAACGCACATCAACCTTTTTACCGGCATCCCGAAGCTGTTTCTTTAGCCACTCATTGAAATAATAGTGCGCAGCCCCTGTATTTGAAAACAGGTCGATAAACTGTCTCGCAGCAGCCGGATCAGAGCCTTCAACACCTGCAATTTTTTGCTGAAATTCATCAACTTTATTTTCGGATTTATCCGGGTGCGTATAGCCGAGGATGATCACATCGGTGTAATCTTCCGCCAGCAAAGCTCCCAGAACGGGGCCGGTTGTCTGCTCCAGTCCGAGTGAGGCCCTGAAATCAGTCATTCCGTACCATGTCATTAAATATTTCTTCAATTTAAACTCCCTTAACTTTTAGGTACGAGTATTAGTGCGATCTGTTTACCTGCAATAATTGTTTCACCAACTTTGACGAATATCGTATCAATAAGGCCATTAACAGAAGTTGTTACTCGCTGGGTGTGACCCTCTTCATTGTCTATCTCAACCAGAACATCATCACGATTTACAATATCGCCTGGAAGAAAGCAGATATTTTGAACAGTAGCTGATGCAATGCTTCGTGATAATTTTACTTTTGCCGCATCAAATGTATTTTCCCTCTCTTCAGAAGATAACTTGTGGGCTAGTGACAATAATTCTTCATCCTTAATCATTCCTGTAGCATAGAGATTAAGGATGAGATCTCCGGTCATATTTGGGTGCTGTACAGCTTTATCAAACTCTTCTTTTGCCACCTGTGTATCTGACCATGAACCGGATTTTTTGAAATCAAACGGCTTATAGTCAGTAACAATCTCCTTCAAGGCTTCAATCGGACAGCGAGGATTTTTTATTGCGGCCATCCGAACACCGGAGTTCACATCTTTTACTAACTGCTTAAGCTTTTCAGGTGAAATAAATTCGTTAGATGCGGCGTTTTCTCTTTCAGATGAATCTTGGCTATCGCTTGTAGTATTGATGCTCTCCAGGTCTTCTTCTCTAAGTGATGCCGCCTTGAGTCTAAAATTTTTAAATAGTTCCTGATAGATCTTGATTTTATCTTCAAGAACAAGACTGATAGGTGTAACTAGGGAAATATGTTTTTTGAGAACATCTTGAGTGAGGTCTCGTTTATCGTTGCGGAATAAATCTTCCAAAGCATCGTTTATTACACACTCGATATCCGCTCCAGAGAAGCCACTAGTTGCTTTAGCTAGCTCGGCGAAGTTGATTTTCGACCATTCAATTTTTAACGCTCTAATTTTCACTTCAAAAATTTGCTTTCGCTCAGAATCGCTTGGCAGATCCACATAAAATATCTCATCAAAACGGCCACGTCTCAACAGCTCCGGAGGGATGCTAGTAATGTCATTAGCCGTTGCCATGACAAACACAGCGCCTGGTTTTTCCTGCATCCATGTTAGAAAATAACCAAATAATCGAGTTGTGATCTCTGCGCTTCCCCCTGACCCGTTAATGCCTGAAAAGGCTTTTTCCAACTCATCGACCCATAAGACACAGGGACTCGCCTGTTCTGCAATCTTAAGTGCTGCTTTCATATTGGCTTCGCTTTCACCAACAAACTTCCCCATCAAAGAGCCAATATCTAAGCGAAATAGAGGTACATTGAATAATGAAGCAGCCGCCTTTGCACTCATAGACTTACCACACCCCGGCATTCCTGCCAAAAGAACTCCTTTTGGAGCTGAAATGCCAAGGCGTTGTGCATGTGCTAAATTATCAATAATGTGTTTTTTATTACGTAACCAGCTTTTGAGTTGCTGCAACCCCCCGATTTGGTCAATACAAACACTACTATCAACAAGCTCCAGTAAACCTGATCGGGACAATGACTTTTTCTTCAAAGCTAAAGCTCGCTCCACTGCCTGTGAGGGGAAGGACTTTGCATATTTATTTAGGAGAGTTTCGAATATTCGAAGCATTGTATCGCGTTCCATCCCTGAGAATATAGACACGAGCGATCTTTTCACTTTTGTACTGGCATTAATAGAGTGCTCTTGAAGAAGCGAATCAAAGATAGTTTCAACCTGCGATGACGCAAGTGGAGGGCAATGATATTGGACGAGTAAATCGACGATCTCAGGAAAGACAATGTCTTCTTTCGCAATCAAGAAAATTACTGACTGGCTCTTGAAATCTCTATTTATTCGTTGCAATTCCTGCTGCAAACGGGCGGCGGCTTTATAATCATTATTCAATGCAGAGAAGGCATTTCTAATCACGTAAATGTTATTTTCTGGGTTGTCATCAGCGATTGTCTTGAGATCCTCATACAATGATACATCCTGTTCCGGCTTAAGCGCTCGCTTGGTTTTAAAGTCGACCCAGCCATATCCCTGATTCCACTCCTTAACTTTAAACTTCAACTGCTTGGCAATCTCCTCGATTTCTTCATCCACTCTGACGAAATCACGCCCCTGAATGTGTATTCCAGAGACGCCAGCCTTAATGTTTTCAACAATCCCTTTAGTATCCATATTAAAATCCAAACACCGATGCTATGCCGCGACCAATGGGAGAAAATCCTTTGCAGACAGCAGAACCAATACTATTAACAGCATCAACGATAGTCGTGACGATTTTCTTGCCGCCTTCATAGATTGCTTCCCCCACAGTGCTCCCTGCGATACCGCCTACGACACCACCAACGATTCCTCCGATTGCAGTACCAATCGGCCCTAATGCAGTCCCTAACGCAGCACCTACGCTAGCGCCCTTAGTTCCACCAGCCAGCCCCCCAACAAGGCTACATGTTACACTACCAGCCTGATCAAGTGCTTCTTCACCGGTAATTTCTCCCGTTGCGTATTTGTAGAGAACCTTGGCGTTTTCAATACCGATGCAAACAGCATTTGCAATTCTGCCAGCCGGCGTATTTTTTAACACATTACCCAACCAGCCACTTTTAACAGCCACAGTTACGCCACCAGTTACAGCGACGGTTAGTCCCGAGGTTACTGCCGATTTTAGAGAGCTCTGCACAAACTCTTGAAGGTCTTTTTCTGCACTATTATTTTCTTTTCCTGTTATTCCATTCCAGATCCGACGCCCTAGAATACGAGCACCTTGAAATCCCACAGACAAAAGAGCCGCTGTACCAGCTTTTTTTCCGATATTTTTTGCAATATCGATCCTATTTGTCTCGTTCCAATCATATTGTTTGGCTTCTGCTTCTTCTTGGGCCCTGCGTTGCTTCTCTTTGGCCTCCTGTTTAGAAAGTGGCTTCGATTCAACTCCATCAATTTCGATTGTTTCAGTACTTCCAGGAATATCTTCAGACTGCCCTTCTGGCACTAACTTGCGTTGCCCTCGGTAATCGCCTTTTTTAAGTAAGATGTCTGTCGCATCCGCATCAGCCCCATATTTGGCCTGATAGCGACGGACAATTTTTCCATCGTTGTCGCGAATTACAACATCAACCGAATTTTTGCCATATGCTTTGCCGGGCTTGGGTTGTAATACTTCAGCACGGTATTCACGGCCTTTAGCTACCGCATCAAGGTTGAAGGTATCAACATGGTGTTGTTCAGCAATAAAACCATCCAGATTAAGCTGCTGATTCAACTGGCCATCATTTCGGTAAAGCAAATCAATGTTTGCTTTGTTTGCCGTCTCAATGACGCTATCAATTTTCGTCGCGTAAGCTCCGACGTTAGTGACACCACCTGCGGTTGCACCTTGCTCAATTTTCCTCGCCAACCAGTTGTTAGTGCTTAATCCTTTGCGGTGATGTTGCGTCAACTCTTGCTGAGAAGACTCGAAAACCTCTACCTCCTCAACAATCTCATCAGCAGCGTGTTTGAGCTCTTCTTCATTGCTCCAAATATCTGGATATTTGGAGAATTCAAGACAAAGCCAAGCCTTATTGGATAGGTCAGGCGATTTATCCCTGTAAGAGCGAATAAATGAACTTATAACTCCGCGCGTTTTTTTTGCATCCTCTGGCGTAAACTCTATCTGTTCCGTTAATGCATCAGCCTGCGCTTCACCATTAGATGCGCCATTAGCTATCAGTGCTGGTAAATCCAAATTATCCTGATTCCTATCCATCTTGCTCTCCTACCAATAACCTTGCTCATCATTCTCAATGGAGACTGACGCAGCAATATTTGATTTCGTGCTCTCATCCAGCACAATAGACGCTGGAACAACGTTCGGGTTCCTGGACTGGGTACGCATAGTCACCGACATGGTCACTCGCTGGAAAAACTCATGCAGCTGCCCGGCATTTTCCGCATAGAAAAGGTCATGGGGCGTGCCCTCGATAAAACGCTTCAGAACTGTCTCATCAGCATCCCGTCCGATAGCCATTGCCATGCGGTCACATTTGGAAGAGCGTCCTTCGGAGATAAAGTTCTCCATCGGCCTTTCCCAGCTGTCATTAGGCTGTCCGTCAGAAACAAGGACAACAGTCGGACGGTAAGCGCGTGACGGCGTAGTCTCCTTGTCTTCGATCATGGCCTTGGCCATATTGAGGGCGGTTCCCATCGGGGTCATACCGTTTGCCTGCAGACCTTGCCACTGCACCTGAGAAGCCTTGGTATAGGGCACCTGCAGCTCAACCTGATTGCCGAAAGTGATGACGGAGACAAGAATCTCGGTCTCCATCTTTTCTTCCTGCGCAAACGTGTCCAGCATATCCTTGACAGCCTTGTTAAGGTTCTCAATTTTATCTCCAGACATACTGGAGCTGACATCCAGCAGTAAAACGACGGGAAGAGGCTTGGCTGTTGGAGTTGTGAATTTTTTTGGGTCAAACATGGTGTATCCTTCTGATTAGTGCGATGGTTTCAATTTCATACAATTCTCAATACTCGGGCGAAAACTCAGCGAGGTTTACGCGCGCTTCAAATAGCTTTTGCAATAAGAATTTAGCTTGTTTTACATCTTCTTCCTCTGGGTTTTCATCAAAGTATTTAAAAATATCGCCATAAATATTGTAAATTGAGCGGTGCGATTCATCAGCGACTATCAGGTCAAAATGGCCTACATCGTACTTGTTCATTATGCGCAGCATACCTGGATACGTTGCTATAAATACGCGCGCACTGGCTGCGGTGTTTTTAGCACTTTTGCCCACAATATGTACTGGCTCATTAGTAAATTCAGTGAAGGCGTTTCCTGCTTGTTTGCGCAGTTCTTTACGATCACATAAAAACAGTACGCGCTTAGCCCAACCAGCATCAAGTAGTCTTTTTGCAAGCGCGATTGATACCCGCGTTTTACCTGTACCTGTGGCTTGCACAATAAGCGCTTTACGGTGTTTATCGTTAAAGCGCTCACATACACGGGTTATGGTTTCCATTTGATACAAGCGCCCTGCCACAGCTGTATCTATCGGCGTTTTATTTAAATCTTTTTTAAGCGTACGCTGTTTTATTAAATACTGCAGGGAGTCTTTTGAATAGTAACCGTATAAACCTCGGCTATTATAGCCTTGCGCGTCGTCTAGAATTTTTATATCCCAGCCGTTCGAGTAAAAAATAACGGGGCGTTGGCCATATTGTTTTTCGAGCGCGTTGGCATAAAGCGTTGCTTGCTGGCGGCCTTTTTCGATATTCTCGCGTGAGCGTTTTGCCTCTATTACCGCAAGGGGTTTACCGTCGTCATCCCATAATACGTAATCAACATAGCCTATGCCTGTTGTTGTAGGTTGATCTGTTACTTTTACTTCTTTGCCCACGTCTTCTGTTGATTCGTCGTCAAGTGCTACGTGCCAACCTGCTGCGCGTAAGTCTAAATCGATAATACGTTTACGGGTTTCATCTTCGTTAAAGTTAAAGCTTGAGTTAATTATTTGCTCATTTCGCGTTTTAACTTGTGTAAGCTTTTCTGCATCGATAGTTTGTTTTAATTTTGCAGCCTGAAGTTGGGCTTGTTTTTGTGCAAGTTCTGCGGCTTCTAGTTCGTCAAGTGCGCGCTTTAAACGGGCTTGGTTTTCGGCTAACTGTTTGGTGAGTTGTTTGTTCTTTTTTGCAAACTCGGCATCACTTTGATTAGTTGGCTGTTTTTGCTCAGGCGCTTTAAACTCGGGGCACTCTTGCTGAGTGCCACCTGCGTACGCCATAAATAAGTACGACGCAATAAAGTAGCTTTCTTTTAATATCCAAATTGCTTGTTGTTGATCTACTTTGCCTTCGTGCGCTGCTTGATTGCCACTTTTACGTATGGCGTGAAGCTTGTCAGTTATTAAACGCGGCACTGCACTGGTAAAATCGTCGGCTGTGAGCTTATCGAATATATTAGAATTAGGAAAAACAGGTAAACGCAGCTCTTTATATAAAAAGCCAACGACTTTTTCAGCAAAGCAGCGTAATTTAACCAATGAGCTTTGTGGATCAGTAATAGCGTAGTCTTCAGCAAAAGCTGCAAGTTGGTGGAGCTCTGGCCACTTAGATTGAATGTGTTCAAAATTCATTGACTGCTTCATTCTTTGTTACTTCCTTATGTACTAATCTACCAAGCATTATTATTTTTATACGTTTGCAAGCTTGTGAATATTACTGTGTTACATCTATTTTTATATCATGCGTAATTGCATTTAACCAATAATGCGTTGCAAGGGTTTGTTTTTGAGATGAAATGGCTATTTTATTTGCTAATTCGTTCGGTAGTAACTTATTTATTTTTGTATTAATACGACTACGTGATTGTTGTACAAATGTTTTTTCCATTGCTTTTAATTGCGTATGTAAGTTATCTCTGAAGTCTTCTGGCTCTATACCAAACGTATCTCTAAATACGCGTAGGTCATTGCTATTTTCTTGTAAAATATATAGATATGCCTTGCTATGGCGCAATGACTCTTCAAAATCACGATCAACTATTAATTTTGTATTTTCACTTAGGCTGTATTGTAAAAGCCATAGATAAAAAGCACACTCTTTTGCGGTGAGTTTAATTTCTATACCCGCAAAGGTGAGTGTTTTAGCTTTTGCATTTATTTCGAGTGTTAAATCTTTTTTATGCGCTGAATTTAAGCTTGCTACTGTTTGGCTAAATGAAGCACTTTGCATGTTCCTTATAAGTGTTTCATCTATGGATTGACGCATCCGAACAAATGGGATTTCGGCAAGTGTGACTAGAGCATTTTTGCAATTAATTAATGCTCCATCTTTACTCTTAATCATGTGGTTGTATGAAGTGGGGTAATAAAAGTCGCGTACAAACTCGAATTCATCATTAACAAAAACATGACTAAGGGTGTCTTGCTCTCTACCAAGAAGGGACATTGCATAACCTAAATAAAACGCCATTGTTTTACGGCCACCCGCAATAGAAGCATGAATACTAATATTGTTATTACTGGTAAGCTCAAATACCTTACGCGTGATAAAATCAGCCATGTATGTTTGTTCTAATTCTGATTTTGCATCATCAATAGGTTGGCCATTTTCGTCTTCTATTAGCCATATGTTTTCTTCGGTAAAATTAATAGCTGGGAGTTGGTAATCTTCGATGAGTTTGGCTAATTGGGCTTGCTTAAATAACCCATCGGTAAGTATACCTAATGTGCTTTTCGTTGTAATCACAAAGATTTCGTCGGGGAATTGCTTGCCCTGCTGATGGATAGCAAAAAGGGTTTCAGTTAAAACTTGTGGGCTTGCGCCTGTGACTATTAGCAATATATGTTTCATCAAGGATCCTTTTGTTGAATATTCAGCATCATAGCCAAATTTTAAACTGAATGGAACTTGTTTGAGTTCAATGGATCACATTGATTTTTTAGGAGGGGGAGAGATATTAAACATGGCACAAAAAGACGTGCTAAAAAGTCCTAATATTAAATAATGGCGGTGAGGGAGGGATTCGAACCCTCGTTAGGGATTAACCTAAACACACTTTCCAGGCGTGCGCCTTCAGCCACTCAGCCACCTCACCGCAAGCGTTATTTTATAACGCGGCGTAATAGTATGAAATAGCGCACAATGGTGCAAGGTGTTTTTCAGCATTGTATTTCAATTGCTTAGTATATACACAAAAAAGGCCGTTAATCTTTAAATTAACGGCCTTTCGCAATAACGTTTGAGATATTAACGCTGTAATGATGCTGAGAAATCAAGCATACGATTAAGCGACTTGAGTGCACCTTCACGAAGACCCATATCCACAAAGACCTCTTTACCATTTACATCGAGTAATGCTTCCTCAATGGCTTTGAGGCCATTCATTGCCATCCACGGGCAATGCGCACAACTTTTACATGTTGCGCCTTCACCTGCCGTTGGTGCTGCTACAAACTCTTTATCTGGGCATAGCTGCTGCATTTTATAAAAAATACCGCGGTCGGTGGCCACAATAAACTTTTTGTTATCCATTGTTTGCGCCGCTTTGATCAACTGACTGGTTGAGCCTACAGCATCAGCTAACGCGACTATTTCAGCGGGTGACTCAGGGTGAACCAGTACGCCAGCATCAGGATACAGTGCTTTCATATCTTTAAGCGCTTTAGTTTTAAACTCATCATGTACAATACACGCGCCATCCCACATAATCATATCAGCGCCAGTGTTCTTCTGAATATAAGCGCCAAGGTGTTTATCAGGGCCCCAGATGATCTTTTCGCCCATTTCATCTAGATGCTCAACAATTTCAAGCGCGCATGATGAAGTAACAATCCAATCAGCACGTGCTTTAACGGCTGTTGAAGTATTGGCGTATACCACCACTTTACGATCAGGGTGCTCGTCACAAAACGCAGAAAACTCATCAATTGGGCAACCAATATCAAGCGAGCATGTTGCTTCAAGCGTTGGCATGACGACGGTTTTATTTGGCGTTAAAATTTTAGCTGTTTCACCCATAAAGCGAACACCAGCAACAATGATCATATCTGCATCATGTTTTGCGCCAAAACGCGCCATTTCTAATGAATCGGCGACACAGCCGCCGGTTTCTTCAGCAAGTGCTTGAATTTCAGGATCAGTATAATAATGGGCAACCAGTACCGCATTTTTATCAATTAATAGTTGTTTTATACGTGCCTTATACTGCGCTTGCTCATCAACATTCAATGGAGCTGGCTTAGGAGGAAAGATGTATCCTTCAGGCATAATAGTTTGAGCTAAACTCATTTCTCGACCACTTAAATCTACAGTGCATTTATGGGGCGAATTATACGAGAATATAAAGCTAAATAACAGTAGTGGTTACGAACTCAAAGGGAATAAAATATAAAAATAAAGGGATACCAAGAATGGTGGGTCATGATGGACTTGAACCATCGACCAATGGATTAAAAGTCCACTGCTCTACCAACTGAGCTAATGACCCGCTCTTGTGCTACTGATTGAAATAGCTGCTGCGTGAATCCGCCGATTTAACCATTCAACTCTTAACATAAAGCCAAGCAAAGAATGGTGGGTCATGATGGACTTGAACCATCGACCAATGGATTAAAAGTCCACTGCTCTACCAACTGAGCTAATGACCCGCTCT
>NZ_MXQF01000043.1 GCF_002165575.1 Pseudoalteromonas sp. A601 | reverse complement strand
TTCAATTGAGACTCTAAATTTTTTGCCTTACCTAGCGAACTAAGCTCGGCTGTTAGAACTCAATCTGTACGAGTGCCCACACAGATGATTGCTTTATATTGTTAAAGAACGTTGCGATTAAAACGCGTTGCTTTATCTCGCTAGGGCTGCGCATGTTACGCTTTCCTATTTTTTTGTCAACACTTAATTTTAAACTTTATTAAAAATTTAAACTCAAGTTTTACTCGACTTACTAAGTAACTTGCTTGCAGCTTAAGCGTTGCCTGCTCTGCCGTCTCAGTGGGGTCGCATTATAGGGAGATCCGAAAACAGATCAACCCTTTTTTTAAAACTTTTGACTGTTCGCTCAAAAAGCACTCAAAAACCCATGAAATAGTCACTTAACAGGAGTTTTCGCGTCATTTTTTACGGTAAATTTAATAATTTCACATAAATAACATTGATATGTTCATTTATCGCGTTAAGATAGCAAGTTCACAATGTTAAATTAATGTTTATTTCCTGTTTATTGGTAGATCAAAATGAAATTACCCGATCAAAAATCTCTTATCTCTTTAGTTATTCTGGCTGTTATTGGTTTTGTTATAGTCAATTTCGCACTTTCAAGCTTAGCACTAAGCCCTGGCTTACTATTTGCTGTAGGTGTTTTAGTTGGTGGCCTTGTAGTTGGTGCACTATCATCTGACGTAGTAGAAGAGGCCGAAGTAAAAACAAAAACGCTTTATGTTGGCAATCTTCCATATCGTGCAAATGAAAGTGTTGTTCGCGCCTTATTTGAAGAACAAGGTAAAGTTTTCAACGTACGCCTATTAAAGGATAAAAATACTGGCAAGCGTCGTGGCTTTGGTTTTGTTGAAATGGCAGAGTCGGATGCTGACAATGCTATTTCGCAATTAAATGATAGTGAGTTCCAACAACGTACGTTGAAAGTTCGTGAAGCGAAACAAAAACAAGATGATGATTCAACCTCTATGCGTTCAGAGACAAATCAATCAGCTTAACATGCTCCACTATTAACTTATTAGTTAATACAGAAGCCGTTGCATAGTAATGCAGCGGTTTTTTTTGTTTAGTATGTATAGCTTCAATATTAGAGACTAGCTGCTCTGAACCATTTTTCTCAGCTAATACCGCAACAACTCTTTTGGCTATTGCAGCGCCAGAATCCATCAGCTTAATGGTTCCATTATAATAGTTATCTATTTGCTTAGCTAAGATTGGAAAATGTGTACACCCTAACACCAACACGTCAGTACTTGGCTTAATCGCGAGCTTTTGCATTTCCTTTGCAAACTTAGCTTGATTGAACTCACCTGTAAAATAGAATTGCTCTGCGATAGCCACCAGCTCGACGCTGCTATATAAATCGACAGTTAAGCCTTCACCATAAAGTGCTATGAGTTGCTGAGTATAACAGTTGCTAATTGTGGCAGGCGTTGCTAATAAACCGATACGCTGAGTTTGCGTTAATAGAGTAGCGGGCTTTATTGCTGGAACAACGCCCACAACGGGTATACTAGTTAACTCTCTTATTTTTGCTAATGCTAATGTCGATGCTGTATTACAAGCAATTACTAGAACATCAACTTTTAATTGGTGAGCTGTAATGTAATGAAGTAAAGAGGTTAAGCGCGCAACAATTGTTTCTTGGCTTAACTTACCGTAAGGCAGATAAGCATTATCCATAAAATAACTTAGTTCGGCTTGAGGTAATAAGTCTTTAATATGCTCAAGTACTGTTGTGCCGCCTATACCTGAATCGAATACCATAATGTGTGATGACAAACCGCCTACTCCAAGCTTCATTTAAGCTGAACAGTTTGCCACGCACATAGTATAAAATAAAGCTTAAGCTTCTGAGACTGCCTCACGCAGTTTATTCATTTGCTCAAACATCGATTTAGTATAATCAACCAGCTTACCGACCTCTTCTTGATCTTGGTTTAGCCATTGTAAAATACCTGACAACTGATTTTGCAGACCAAGTTCATTTGCCTTATTAAATGTCTCTCTCAAGTCATCATTAAACGGCGCCACTTTATTTGCTACTTCTTTTTCTGGAGCTGGTTTGTTTTCTTCATAACCTTTAATTGATGCAAATGTTTTAGTTTGCTTTAGATCCATCGAAAAAGCGACCAGCTGCTCGCTGCCTAAACTAAGTTCTTGCGCTTGCTCAAAGGCTTCATCTAAATCACCACCAAAGAAAGTTTGACTGACACTTTGTAAGTCTTCCATTAAGGCATTGATTGCCTCTTGTTCATCTTCATTTAAATCGCCATTTACTGACATACTAAATGAAAGCTCACGAGATTGAGATGACTCACTAGCAAAACCTTCGCTATCACCAGAGCGCTGATAGCTACTTGCTGATTGCTGAGTAAAGGCATCGGCAAAGCTAATACTTACTTCATCACCTTCAGCAGTTGTAAAATTATACTGCGCATTATTGCTTAAACTTAAATATTGCGCCTGACTAACACTGACAGAATCCGGTTGAGGGTTAAATAGGTCGTCTTCAAATTCATCAAGACCATTAAAAATGCCCTCTTTTGATTTTTCGATACCTTGTTCAATATCGTCATTTAAAACACCAGTATCTTTGAGTTCTGCATACGCATCATCAATACCTATTTGAACTCCTTTGCGAGCATCACTAAGCATGCCTTTGAGCTTGTCATCATCAGCGCCATCCGCTTGCGCTTTTTTTACAGCACCTGTCACAAAGTCTAAAACATTCTTTACGATTTCTTCAAAATCAAACAAAGGCTTGTCTTTTTTCTCGTGCTCAACAGGTAATCCAAGCGCTTCTGCCATTTTGTCGCCCAATACTTTTGCCGCAAGTTCTTTACCACGTTGCTGATAACTGTCTTGTGGGGACTGTATTGTCGGCTGCGTTAATGCGACCTTACTGCTGTTTTGATTGACGTTATTGTTTGGGACATAACCAAAATTGCCAATTTTCATAATCCGACTCCTATATTTGCATTCTTTATTATCGGCAAGTTTACAAAAACCTAAAGTAAAACGAACAAAAAAACAGCACTTACTTTTACTCAAAACTAGACAAATACTTCCGGCCCCCTACAATAGCGCCGACAAATAGCTTAAAGATAGAAGGTAGTGGGCATAATGGCAGTTATTAAAATCGATACATCAACGTACGATGCACAACTAAGCGAGAAAGAGCAGCGTATTATTGCGCAATTCCAACGTTTTGGGGTTGAGCAATTAGAAGTATTTGGCTCAGAGCCTATTCACTACCGTCAACGGGCTGAATTTAGAGTATGGCATGATGGGGATGATTTGTTCCATATTATGTTTGATCAAGCCACAAAAGAAAAAATACGTGTTGATACCTTTGACCCTGCAGCACCTTTAATTGGTGAAGTCATGGCTGCCATGATCGATAATTTGAAAGGCTGTGAAATACTACGCCGTAAGTTATTTCAAATTGATTACCTATCTACTTTAAGCGGTGAAATTTTAGTTAGCCTACTTTATCACAAACCACTTGATGAGCAGTGGATGACAGAGATAAAAGCATTAAAGGCTAAACTAAGTAACACATACAAAATTGATTTTATTGGCCGAGCTCGAAAGCAAAAAGAAGTACTCGGTGAAGACTTTGTTACTGAGCGCTTAACTGTAAATGACCAAGAGTTAATATTCCAACAAGTTGAAAATAGCTTTACGCAACCAAATGCCAAGGTGAATATTAAAATGCTTGAGTGGGCACAACAGCTATGTGCTCCACTTAAAAACGACTTACTAGAGCTTTATTGTGGTAATGGTAACTTCTCTATCGCATTGGCAGGTTCATTTAATCGAGTGCTTGCAACAGAAATATCTAAGTCTTCAGTGCATTCTGCACAGTACAACATAGCTAAAAATAACGTCACTAATTTAGATATTATTCGTATGTCGAGCGAAGAGTTTACGCAAGCAATGAATGGCGAACGTACTTTTTCACGTTTGCAGGGGATTGACTTAAAAAGCTACGACTGCCAAACCATTTTAGTTGACCCTCCACGTGCAGGTATGGATACACTCACCTGTGACTTAGTCGCTAACTATGAAAACATTATTTATATCTCATGCAACCCAGACACTTTGGAACGAGACTTAGATCATTTATGCCAAACCCATGAAGTTAAGCGTTTTGCTATTTTTGACCAGTTCCCTTATACCCATCACATCGAGTCGGGTGTTTTCTTACAAAAGAAATAGACTGCTCAGCATGAAGCCAGCGCTTTTAAAAGTGCTGGCATTTGCACCTCACTAAATACTTTAATACCATTTCGTTCTAGTAATGCCGCCGTTAATCCCATTCCCGCAACTTTAATACCACGGTGCGAGCCATCATAAATTGTATTACGACCACATGATGGGCTTGATTCCTTTAGTAGTGCAAAGCGGATATTATGAGACATACATAATTGTAAGGCCTTCTTCGCGCCTAACCTGAATGCAGCCGTTACATCTTCATCGGCATTTGTAATCACTTTATCGTGTCTGATTTCAGCTGGCGCTCTAGGTGTCGATAATCCACCAGCAACCTCAGGGCACAACGGTATAATAAGACCTTGTGATTGCCATGTAGTAATTTGTGGGTGAACTAGCTTTTGCCCAGTACCGTCGTAACGGACAGGCGTACCGAGTAAACAACTTGAAACGAGTATTTTTTGCATTATTTCTCTAGGGTCTGTTGACCTTTCAAGATTGAATTTGCAGCAGTCTGTTTGGTATTTAGGCAAGGCAGCGCCTATGTGGTGTGGTTATTCCCCATAAATAGGCGATAACGCAGCATCAATGCCAAACAGGCGCTGCCCTTCGGGTTCTGCCTAGGGGCGATTTACTCTTTGTTGCTCGGTTTTGACTTAGCCCACTAGGTTACAATCCTCGCGCCGCGATTAAACCGCCCCTAGTTTGAACAAATTTTAATCCGTAAAGATAAACAGACCCTAGTAACAAAAAAGCTCCGCGTACGGAGCTTTTATAAGACCAATCTGCTTCGTTATTTAGCAGCTAAGTAGTTAATCAATTTACTAATATCTTCAGGCGCTGTAATACCTGTTTCACGCCCAAGATTAAGCTTGTATTTACCATTTACGATAAAGGTTGGTACGCCTCTTAGCGCCCCCTTCTCTTTATAGTAATCTTGCTCGCGTTTCATTTTTGAGGCCATAGTACGTACTGAAAAGCTTTTATAAATTTTATCAAATTTATCACCATCAACACCTTGCGCTACAAATACATCTTTAATGTCAGCTAATTCATTAAACTTGGCGCGCTTCGTGTGAATGTGATTAAACATTGCTGCAATCAATGCATCTTTTTGTGGTAGCACTTCAGCTGTAGCAAGAGCTTGAGAAATCATTTGCTGGTTTTCAGTATCGCGTACACCCACAAAATCCACATGACTTTTTTTGAACGTAACGGTTTTGTCTAGTTTAGGTTTAACATCGGCAAGTAAAGCTTCATAGTTATTACATGCAGGGCAGTAAAATGAAAAGAACTCTTTTATTTCAGGCTTTTTACTGGCGCGGTCAGATACTACATCGTAGTGCACGCCCTCTTCATATTCTGTTGGTGCGGCAGTTACGGCCAAAGGTAATAAAAGTGCCAGTAACCCAGCTTTAACTAATTTGATCATTATTCATTAACTCCAAAAATTATTGTTGTAATAAAAAGGCAACTAACTCATCAAGCTGCTGTTGGCTTTTGATAGTATTAATATTGATTTTATACTTATCATTAACGATAAATGTTGGCACGCCTGTCAAAGCACCCGCTTTTGAAAACTTATTTTGTTTATCTTGCATTGCACGTTCAGCTGAAATTACAGGCATGCTAGCAATTTCTTGATCAAATTTAGCTTTATCAATTCCATTTAGCTCAAGCAGCTGCTTTACATCTTTAATGTTATCAAGCGGCGCACGTTGCACATGAATACTATTAAATATTTGATCAGCAACTTGCTCACCTTTACCATTTAGCTTTGCAATAATGTAGGCATAGCTTAAATTACTTTGCACTTGTGGAGATAAACCACCTAAAAAGTTTACATGATTTTTAATAAATTCAGTGCCTGCTGGTAGGCTTTTTTCCATCGCCTTTGCCACTGGTTCAAACTTAAAACAATGTGGACAATAAAATGAAAAGAACTCTGTTACTTGAGGGGTTTTACTTTTTTCAATATCTAATACCGTATATTGGTCGCCCGCTTTAAAGTCAGCGGCCATAGCGGCGAATGGCAAGCATAATAGTAGTAAACTCAGTTTTAATTTTTTAAGCATTTGACTCTCTATTCATTTTTCTTGAAAATAATTTATGGCAGTAACTTTAGCGGTGGTTCTTGCAGTGCAGAGTACTGCTCTTTTAAAGCTAAAATTTGTTGCTCCCAGTATTTGTCATCCGCAAACCAAGAAAAGTTCCTTGGAAATGCAGGATCATCCCAGCGTTTAGCTAACCACCCCATATAATGAATCATACGCATAGCACGTAATGGTTCAATCAATTTAAGTTGAGCGTGGTCAAAATCACAAAACTCTTCATAAGCAGCCACTAAGGTGTCTAACTGTAACAGTTGATTATTTCGATCGCCACTGAGCATCATCCATAAATCTTGTATTGCGGGACCTTGGCGGCTATCGTCTAAATCAACAAACATTAGCGCATCCCCGGACCACAGAATATTACCAGCATGGCAATCACCGTGTAGACGAATCGTTTCAACGTTTTTGTACTGAGCTTTTGTTTCAGTGATCACCATATCTAAAATGGTATAAAACGCAGTCCCAAGGCTTGCGGGAACGAGATTACTATTTTGTAGCTGAATTTTAGCTGTATCTAAATATTCATCACAGCCGATCAACGGTCGCTCTTTAAACTCGCTCGCTTTCGCAACTTGATGCATACGACCAATCAAACGGCCCAAGACATCTAGTTGGTCAAGGTTATCAACTTCAAAAATTCGTCCTCCAACACTTGGGAACAAGGTAAATAAAGACCCATTGTGTTCAAATAAACTTTCATCATTATGAATTATAGGTGCTACAACTGGCACCTCCGCGTCTGCGAGTTCAAATGCAAAGCTATGTTCTTCTAATATTTGCGCTTTGCTCCAACGCTCAGGACGATAAAACTTCACCACATAACGATTACCATCTTCAGCTTTAAATTGATAAACCCGATTTTCGTAACTATTTAACGCCAACAACCCCGATTCAGCATAAATGCCAATACTTTCTACGGCATCTAAAATAGAGTCGGGTGTTAAGCCTTCAAAGCTAAATTTACTCATAATTCTCATCAATATAAAAAAGCGGGAAAACCCCGCTTTTTAATTTATGTTAGTGTACTTAACTATCGCGCTTTAAAAAAGTTACTCGGCTGCGAAATTTTCGAGCTAGGGTCATTTACTGGCGATAAAACAAAGTTAAACTCAGTCATTGGTTTTTTCAAATCATACGGATCCACCACTAATGACAATGGTACATTATGTGACTCACCCGCTTGCACCGTGAATGTTTGCTTACCAATGTATTTAAAGTTTTCTAATCCCTCGACCTTAATATTAAAACTTTGCTCATATTGTGCTTTGTTGATCACCTTAAGCGTGTAAGTATTTTCAACTAAGCCGTTAAAGTCGACCCGATAAAGTTGGTTTCTATCGCGAATAATATCTAAATCCATCGGCTTACGCATCACGATATTACCCACTAATGCACCACTTAGCACAATTAAAATAACTAAGTATCCAATAATTTTGGGGCGCAATGGATTGGTTTTATTCTCTGGCGTTTCTAAATTGCGTTCCGTGGTATAAGAAATAAGTCCTCGAGGATAATTCATTTTGTCCATAACGCCATCACACGCATCAATACATGCGCCACAGTTAATACACTCAGCCTGCAGGCCATTACGAATGTCTATGCCTGTAGGGCAAACTTGTACGCACAAGTTACAGTCAATGCAATCGCCTAAGTTAAGCTCTTTGGGGTCTTGTTTACGAGAGCGGGGTCCGCGATTTTCACCACGTTGCTCATCATAGCTTACGGTAAAGGTGTCTTTGTCAAACATTGCTGATTGAAAACGCGAGTATGGGCAAATATGTAGACACATGATTTCGCGCATCCAACCAGCATTACCGTAGGTGCATACGGCAAACACGACAATACTCACTAATGCGTAACCACCCACATTGAAGGTGATAAAGTCAGGCAGGAGCTCACGAATAGGCGTAAAATAGCCGACAAATGAAATAGCGGTATAAAGTGAAAACGCGATCCAGCTTGTGTGTTTAGCAGCTTTTCGCCAAAACTTATCAAAATCCATCGGCCTTTGATCTAGCTTTTTGCGTTGGTTAGCTGTGCCTTCAAACTTTTCTTCAAACCAAATGAATATAAATGTCCAGACGGTTTGCGGGCATGTGTAACCACACCAGACGCGCCCGTAGAAAGTAGTTACCAAAAATAGGGCAAATGCTGCCAGCATTAAAATAAATGCTAAAATAGTGAAGTCTTGTGGCCACAAAGTAAGGCCAAAAATATTATACTTTTGCCCCATTAAATCAAATAATACAGCCTGTTGACCGTTAAAGTTTATCCATGGCAGCAACATAAATGCGAGCATGCCGATAAACCCAATACGCTGCCTTAATAATTGATGCAAGCCTTTAACTGCACGTACATAAATACGATTTCGGGGATTAAACCTATCCTCTGGAGCATTAAGATCGGGTTTTTCGATCTTCACCTCTGTCGGAATATTTTTTACCTTAATTTGCTTTTCCATCGAAGTCCCTCAACGCCTTTGGAGAATAATAGTCAAACAATCATTGCAAGCCATAACAGCTAAGATATTCAACTTAACTGTTATGGTAGTGCAAAACTAAACGTACGCAAGTAACGTTCAGAGATTTCTGAAAAATCTAATTGTTCTTTAGCATTATATCAAGTCTGCTCAAAAAAGCTGACATTGATCGCTAATAATTTATTCATCTTAGTCACTTGCTTTATAAAGGTGCATTTTATTACACTGTTGCTCAACTCTTACCCGTTCAGATCAAAGTCAACTATGAAAAAATTTCTTTTTCTTGTTATTGTCGTACTCGCGCTCTTTACCATTGACCACCCAATGATAAAAGAACCCAGAGAAAAACTACTCGGCGAAGGTGTCGGTATTTTAAGCAGTGCAAGCAATATTAATCGCGGTCCAGCTGCAAGCATGGCTAAAAACAGAATTAAATCAACACTATCATTATCAGAGTCTGAGCTTGAGTACTTAGAAGAAACCATGCAAACAGATGAGCAATTACAACTGTTTTACACGCGATACTGTCGCAGCAAAGATCTAAATCTTTATTTTTACGAAGACCGTTTAAATACAGTATGTAAAATTGCAGCTGAATCACTCGCAGAACGCAGAGGCAAATAGTGGACTTTTCAGCGCTAACCAAAAAAAGTAGTGAGTCATTTAATCAGCATAAGAATCTATTAAAAAAGCTGGCGAAAGGGCAAACTGTAAAATGCGAGCAGTGTCAGGGGGTTCTAACGTTAGATTTAAAAACCCCTAAGCCTGGCCAAGGGGTTGCTAGGTGCGCTAAAGGCTGCACTGAAATAGTATTAGAGCTAGGTTAACCTAGCTCCAACTCTCATCTTCTTCACTATATAAACCGCTTTGCACAGCGATTATTTCTATTAGCTCAGCAAATCCTAATGCAAAATCGCCCATAAGTTCATACTGGCTTTGCGCTAGCTGTACGTCAGTTATACTATTTTGCTCAGCAATAGTAGTCATCACTTGTGCATCCAGAGCGAAAAAACCTAAGCTTGCATACGCAGTTTGTAAAGCCTCTAACAAGTTTGCATCTAAAGCCGGCGCTTGGCTCAGTTTGATGTAGTATTCTTGTGCGCCCTGAATAAAACCCTGACACCACATTTGGCATTCATCAAGATCTAGGTAACTGTCACTATCAGCATGATGTTTTAACGTGACTGGTAGCTTAAAACCAGTTTCATAAACTTGTTCACTTATTTGGTGGTATAGCCCCATAAAAGCAAACAAGATTGTTTCATCAAGCTGACCTCCGGTATTAGGCACTATAACTTCGAGCCATTGGTGAACGTCTAGTGGCTCAGGAGAACAAATCACTGCAAACAAATAGCCTTGGCTTTGAGGAAGCGTCATGGCTTGACCATGGCTTGCCAAAAATGTACTTAATTGCTGTGCGTGCTCAGGTGTAAATGCGGGTATTTGCATGAAAAACTCAATATGACATTAAAAATTAAGCGGATAGCGTCCATCTCTATCGGCGCGGCCTAAAAATTTAGCTGCATCATGCACTTCTTTTGGCAATGTTGCATCCGGTTTAATGAATCCTGCAACTTTAAAGTCTAAATTCGCCTTTAATACGGCATCGGCTTCTAACCCCAGACGATTATCAGGATCAACTAATACTGCGACATCACCTGATTTACAGCTCAATCGACCGCTTAGTGGGCCAATACTAAACCAACCTGATAGACCTTGAACGTCAATATTAGGGCTGGCGATTTCACCGTTTAGTGCATCACAATAAGGAACACCCGATTTAAACTCATCTAGGTCAACAATTACTCGACCTTTCGCTTTTACTGGCAAAGGTAGCTGCAAGCGATCCATTGCTCGTTCAACACTCAACCTAAGTGTTGCGTCGGTAAGTGAAACAGTTTGATCGAATAAGCCATAGTTAAAATCTCCACGACCAGAAATATCAGCCGTATCACGAACATTACCAAATTTGAGGTTTCCGGTTAATTGCCCAGTAAAAAGGGCCCATCCAGAAATATCCCAACTTAGGTTATTAATTTGCTCACCTTGATAGTGCAGCTGCATGATACGACCTTGCCACACACTGCCAGAGGCTTGACCTAGTTTTAGATCTTTCGGTAAATAACCACTCGCTAAGTTGATAGCAACTGCTGCAGGTGTTTTTATTACTGCAAATACAATAAAGCTAATAATAAATATAATTATAAGAAACGCTGTTTTTTTCATTATTACTTCTCTAATACCAGTCGGCTTACGCGTACATAACCTTGCTTATCGTCACGGCTGAGATCTAAATTTTCAATCTGCACACCTTCTTTGTAAACAATCTCATCAAGCCACTGTACTAACTTATTAAATTGCACTGAGTCTATTGTTAAACGTAATGAGTTATCGTTAGGTTGCATTTTGCTAATAGTGATACCAAAGCGGCCACGTGTAGCATTAACTATTTGGCTTAAGTTTTTATTGTTTACAACAGAGCGACTGCCCGCTGCTTTTAATCGAACAATGCTGCTATCAACCCAAGTCAAAAGCTCTTGTTGCTTTACTTGGTCCTGCTGCGCTTTGGCAATGGCATTATTAAGCGGTCTAAAGATACCCATAACCAAAACAAAAATAACAAAAATACCACCAGCAATCATTACCAACTGTTGCTCTTGCTCTTTCAATGAGCGCCAATACTTCACTAGTTGTTGCTTCATGCTGCACCTCCTAGTTTTAATTCACCAACCACAAAATCACCGTCGTTGTTTAACGAGCCTTGATCAACCGTTAAGCCTCGTTGCTCTAAAATTGACTTCACTTTACCAAAGGTTTGAAAATCTTTACCACGAGCACGAATTCTTAATTCATTACGGCGTTGGTCATAGCGTAGTGTTTCTGGAGTGAAATCTTGCACTTGACTAAACACAGTAACCAGCTCACTGGTTAAGTCTAAAAAGCCTGCGCTACTGCCGCCCTCTAATTTAGCTAGCTCGCCGTTGATTTGGCTTTTAATTAGATGAGGTCGCACAGTTTTTCCCGGAAATGCATTTTGATAGCGTTCTACCACTTGTGATTTTGCCACCTCAAGGTCTCGAGTAAGCTGATGCAGCTCAAACCCTTTAATTAATATAGAACTCACTAATGCAATGCTGGCAGCAATAGCTGCGCCTTTCCAGTAACCCCACCAAAGTGCGCTTTTTTTCTTTAACTGATACTCGCCTTGGCGTAGGTTGAACTTGGTATTAGGTAATTGCGTAGCAAATAATGCTAGCGGTAAATCGTAAGCAGAAGTTTGCGCATCAAGATTCACTGTATCAGGGAAATTAGTAGCAGGGCTGTAATGAGCAATATCAGGATTACCCAGTGCAGATAGATACTCTGCCAGCCATGATTGCTCAACCGCACTAATGTGCCATTGCCCAAACTTACAAAGCCATTGCCCTTTTAGCTCAATTGCACTGATGCCTTGCTCTGCGGTTGGAAGTAATAATGCATCTGGTAAGAGAGTAAATACTTCAATATCATGCTCAGCAAAAACCCCAAGCCAGCTTTCAAACCATTCTCGATCTGTCATTGCTACATTAATTGCGTGCTTTTCACCAACTATTGTTGGTTCGGCAATAGCAATAAACAAATCATCAACATCACATGCAATGTCTTCTTCAAGCATGTAAGGCAATGCTTGCTCCAGTTTTCGGTTCCATTTAGTAGGAAGTTCAACTGTTTTTAACTGCACTTGATCACTTGGTAACAAAACCACAACTTCACGGCTTTGTGCTTTATCAGTTAACTCTGTTAATTGCTCAGCATTAGGCAGTTCGCCACTGGCAATTATTTCTTGTTCTAATGGCGAGTAAACCAACCAATGAATACAATCTTGTTGGGTTTGACCCGTGCGGATCAAGAGTGTTTCTGTCACTGTACGCCTCCAAATTTTCGCGCCAGTATAGTTACTTCGCCATTTTTGGCTTGCAGTAAAGTGGTCATCGAAAAACGCAGTTCTACAAATTCAGCCTGCGCCTGTAGTTTAAAATATTCGCTATTAATAGTGAACAGATCTTCAACGGACTTCACATTTTGTGCGCCTTGTTGATTTATCTGTTCAAAAAATTCTTCAATATCCCCAAAGCCTTCTTCAGGGCGAGCTGAGAGCACACTTTGCGCGCCAGACTCTTCCAAACCATCAATCAGCGCACTTAATAAAAGCGCATGCTCTGGGTCTAATGTGTTGACATTAATAGCCAGTAGCTCGCTGCCTGGTATAACACACACATAAGGAAGTACCTTTTCCATGACAAGTGGATTAAACCCTCGAATTAAACGTAGCTCTGAGGTCGAAGCAAAGTAATTATTAGCAGTTAAGTACGGAAAATCTCGTGATGAGTATTCATCTTCTTCAGCCCCTGAACGGTAAGTAATATTGTCTTGATCCAGCCAATCATAGACACTATCTGCCATGGTTTCTTCGGATTCATCCGAGGGGAGATCTTCAATATTTTCAAGTAATGCTAATAAGGCTTTATGCGCAGGGTTGGTTTTTGTTTTACCATTTGCCGGCGCTTTCGCTCTTAGCGCATTTAAATTTAAACACGCCTGTAAATCAGTAATATTACCTTGTAGGGTGCCATTATCAACTGGGTATGGAATATCACCCTGTTGTGCCCAAATTTGTTGCAGCGTGGTTTTATCTGGGTCGTCTTTCTTACTTTGCTGCAAAGCTTTGATGGCTAGCTCTTCAGCAGCATAAGCATACCACTTAGCTTGTTGATGGCCTTGAATGTTAGTACTACGCTGTACTTGCACCATCAAATTTGCGCTCATTTCTACAGCCAGAATAGAAGCCAGCGCAACGATGAATAAAACAATGACTAAGGCAGCTCCGCGTGACGACTTACTGTTCATGAGTCATCACCTAAATTTTGGCCGTTTCCTGGTGTTTGCGTAGAAGGTGTCGCAACCTTCCCATCACCTGGGACTAAAAAAATCCGCTTAATCGGCTCTTCTTCAATTTGCTGAATTGTCACCGCAACCGCTTTAGGTAATGCTTTTATTTGCCACTGCTCTTGCCATTCATTTTTGTCATCTAAAAATTCAAACTTAAGGTCTTCAATATCGTCTAAAATAACTTGCGCACGCGGCTCTGTATTATCGAGCTGATCTACATAAACACGATATACACGTTCGAGCTTATCGTCGATAACTCGATAACCCACAGCTTGTAACTCAGAGCGAGGAAGTAAGTTAATAGGATTAATCCAACCATCACGAACAAAGCCAATACCATCATATTGACTATCAAGCGTGTAACGCCCCGCTAAAATATAACTTTCTTGAATATCGCCAGATTGATTGCGCACTTCACGTTTTGTCATCTGACTAAAGTCTTGATCCATTAATCTAAAGGTAGTCTGTAAACCATTAAGTTCAGCTATTTTTTCATCCGATGCTTCTTTAGCTTTAGTTGTCGAGTCTAAAATTTGATGAGTCGCTAATACTACAAAAGCTAAAATGCCTAGTGCTACCATTACCTCTAGCAGTGTAAAACCACGTTGTTTCACTATTTACCGCCTTTATTTAAATAGCTCGATAACTCATACACTGAGTGCTCTAACTTTTCATCGGTAAATACATTGATGGTCACTTTAACAAAGCTTTTATCAGCGGTTGCAACCACATCTTGACGCCAATACCAGTCGATACCAGCCATATTTTCAGTGCCCTTTTGACCATTTTTGCCTTGCCACTTTTTCCCTTTTGCGCGCTGTTCAACCATGACGTTTTCAGCAACCCAAGAGGCATAAGTCTGTTCTTCAAGGCTTGATAAATGATTAATGTGCTCACCTGTCGCTTGCATAGCAGCAATACCAGCGAGCGCACAAATACTCAATGCAACCATCACTTCGAGTAAGGTAAACCCTTTAACGCTTTGCATTATTCAGGCTCTCTACGTAGGTTTACAGGAGCTAAAAATTCACCTTCAATGAAGTAAACAGGCTCTCTTTGCTCTTCTAGCTCAAGAGTCAACTGAAAAGCACTGATCTCTCCTGATGATAAAATGAGTACTTGTGGTATTTTAAGCTTTTTTAACTCTAATAGGCTTTCATCATCGCCTGAACTCATAAGCTCGCGCCAATTAGATTGCTCTAATAGGTTTTCTTGTGCCCAAGCTAAATCTTCTAAATTTAGGGTTAGTTTAAAGTCTTCCGTGATGGTAAGCGGTTCAAACAACTTTTCGCGGTCGAAGGTGATCCACTTTTCACCATCAAATACTAAAAATTCAAAGATGTCTTCATCTACGTGAAAACCTAATTCAACCTGGTTCAGTATGGCAAATTCAGATGCCATGTTAATGGTGGTATGCAGTCTCAATGCTTGTTTTTCTAAGGCGTCTTCCGCCCCGCCATCAAGACTGTATACCACCATTTTGGTGGCAAAGGCGATGACCACCAATACCACTAAAATCTCTATTAAGCTAAACCCTTTTATAACAGAGCGTGGCTTAGCATGGCGCAAAGATGCCCGATTTATTATCATAATAAACCGCGCTGTTTTTTAGTTTGCGCCTTGCTTGGATACTTCATTATTGCTTTTCTTCATCCCAGTTACCGATGTCATCATCAGTACCAGCTTCGCCATCTGGGCCCATTGAAAAAATATCAATTTTACCAATTTCTCCTGGGCTAATTAACTGATACGGATTACCCCATGGATCTTCTGGTAATTTAGAAATAAACCCACCTTCAGGGAAGCGACGTGGAACAGGCTCAATGCTAGTTTGATTAACTAAACCTTCAAGACCTTGCTCTGTGCTTAAGTAAGCTTTATTTTTTAGTTTATAAAGGCTCATCGCATCTTCAAGCTGTTGAATATCTAAATGCGCTTTATCGATAGCTGCCTCTTCTTGTTGCCCCATAATATTCGGTGCCACGATTGACATGATCATGCCAATAATAACCAGTACCACCATAACTTCGAGTAATGAGAAACCTGATTGTTTATTCACGTATGTACCTCTATTTTCTTATTAATTAATCACTGTAACAACACATATTGCTGCTACAAATCCTTGAAACTGTTAAAGCCCAATTGCTTTATTCATTGCCATAATTGGTTGTAAAATTGCCATTACGATAAACAGGACTATCACCGCCATCGACGCTATCATCGCAGGCTCTAAGAGTTTTAGCGAGACATTTACCATGGTCTCAAACTCACGATCCTGATTGTTTGCAGCACGCTCTAGCATCTGCTCAAGCTCACCGGATTTTTCGCCACTGGCAATCATATGCAGCATCATAGGCGGAAACAATTTCGTTTCTTGTAAAGACGCGCGTAAGCTTGCCCCTTCACTCACGCGTGTTGCAGCATCACCCACCGACTTTTTGATTTTTTCATTAACGAGCACTCCACCCGAAATTCGCATGCCCTCAAGTAAAGGTACCGAGCTTGAAGATAAAATACTTAGAGTACGAGCAAAACGCGCTGTGTTTATGCTACGCGCCACTTTACCTATGCCTGGCATTATTAAAATTTTGGAATCATACCAAAAGCGAATCTTAGGCTGCTTCAACGCATGCTTTATAGAGATTGCGAGTATGGTGATCACTACCAATGAGATCAGCCAATAATTCTGCACAAAGTTACTGGCAGCCATTACCCACTCGGTAGTCCAAGGTAATACCTGTTTTGATTTTTCAAATGTTTTAAGAATTTTAGGCACCACAGTACCTAATAAAACAGAAACGATACCAATGGCAAAAATCACTAAGATCACAGGATATACCATGGCTTGCGTAATTTGACTGCGCATATGTTGGCGTTGCTCTGTGTAATCAGCTAAACGGTTTAGTACGGCATCTAAGTGACCCGATTTTTCTCCAGCCGCCACCATGGCTCGATATAAGTTATCAAATACATGAGGAAACTCTGACATACCGTCAGCTAAAGTGTAACCTTCAACAACTTTTGAACGCACAGACATCAGCATGCGTTTTAAGCGCGGCTTCTCACATTGCTCCGCCACCGCCATAACGGCACCTTCAACTGGCAATGCAGATTGAATAAGCGTTGCAAGCTGGCGGGTAATAAGTGCTAAATCCGACGTAGAAATTTTAGATTTAAACAAACCGCCAAAAGCAGACTTTTTCGCCCCTTTGACTTGTTTATCACCTTCAGCTGCCGGAACAACCTCCAGCGGAGTAAGCCCTTGCTCACGTAAAGATTGACGTATTTGTTTTGCTGTATCAGCTTCTAAAATGCCTTTTTTCTCTTTTCCGCGGCCATCTAAAGCACGGTACTCAAACGCAGCCATTAGCCTTCCTCACGGGTAACACGTAATACTTCTTCCAGAGTAGTCTTACCTGCTAATACGCGACTACAGCCATCTTGACGAATACTCGGGGTATGTTTGCGAATATACTTTTCAACACTCTGCTCGCCTTTACCACTGTGAACAAGCTCTCGTACGGTTTCATCAACCACCAATAGCTCGTGAATACCTGTACGGCCACGGTAACCATTAAAGTTGCACTCTTCACAGCCCATCGCACGATAAATTGTTGGCGGATTATCGTTTGCTACACCAAGTAGCTCACATTCACGTTCGTCGGCAACATGCGCTTCTTTACAACTATCACATAAAGTGCGGACTAAGCGCTGCGAAAGCACACCCAGTAACGACGATGATAATAAGAATGGCTCTACGCCCATGTCTTCCATACGAGATATAGCACCGGCTGCGGTGTTAGTATGCAGCGTAGACATTACTAAGTGACCGGTCAGTGAAGCTTGCACACCAATTTGCGCCGTTTCTAAATCACGTATTTCACCAACCATTACCACATCGGGATCTTGGCGTAAAATTGCGCGTAGGCCACGAGCAAAAGTCATATTCACTTTTGCGTTAACTTGGGTTTGACCAATCCCGGGGATTTCATACTCGATTGGATCTTCTACGGTTAGAATATTGCGATCACGAGAGTTTATTTGACTCATACCTGCATAAAGCGTGGTACTTTTACCAGAACCGGTTGGACCCGTCACCAATATGATACCGTGAGGTTTACTGATCAAGTCAGAAAACAGCTCACGATTTCGTAGCGTCATACCTAAATCTTCAAGATTTAAACGCGCATTATTTTTATCCAGTAGACGTAATACCACTCGCTCACCAAAACTTGATGGCATGGTTGATACCCGGACATCTACCGCTCGTCCTGCAATACGTAAACTTATACGACCATCTTGCGGGATACGCTTTTCAGCAATATCAAGCTTGGCCATTACTTTAATACGTGAGACTAACAGCGATGCCAGTTTACGGTTAGGTTTAAGCACTTCTTTAAGTACGCCATCAACCCTAAAGCGAATAACAAGTTCTTGCTCAAAGGTCTCAATATGAATATCTGAAGCACCTTCTTTGATAGCTTCGCTAAGCATCGCGTTAATCAATTTTATGATTGGCGCGTCATCATCTCCAGCGAGTAAGTCTTCCGTTTGTGGCATTTCTTCAGCAAGCGAAAATAAGTCAACCTCGTTGCCGATATCTTCCATCATTTGCTGAGTTTCTGAGCTATCGCGCTGATATGAAGCTTCTAATAACAGCTCGAATTTATCGTCTTCCAGCTGTTCAAGAGTAAAACCATGCCCGGCAATTCGGCGAACTTCGAGTAAAACATCAATATCAAGCTCACCACGATAATACACCACCCAATCATCATCATTTTTGCTTAATAGTACGCCAGTGCGTCTGGCGTAAGAAAATGGCAAACGCTTAAGGGGTAATTCAACCAAATCATCACTGGTCAACAGCTCACTATCGTGTGGTGTTGTTTCAAGCTCTTCATTTATTGATGTAATAGCTTCAGTCATTATTGCGCTCATCCGCATTTTGCTGTTTTAAATACTCTTCATACGTTGGTGGCAACACTAATGCATCATTCCACTCAGGTAAAATAGGTGCATCAGTCAGTGGCATTAAATCAATGCCGTCCTCTTTTTGCTTATGTTGCTCACCACGAATAAAGTTATATTTAGAATGGCTAAGTTGGTTCATTTTAACGCCATCTCGGATAATCGTCGGACGAATAAATACAATAAGATTACGCTTACGCTTGCTGGTATTAGTTGAACGGAACAAGTGACCAAGAATTGGAATATCACCTAATAAAGGTACCTTCGAAACACTTTCTTGCACGTCTTCGTCAATCAAGCCACCAAGTACCACCATCCCGCCATCATCGGCCATAACAGTGGTTTTAATCGCACGTTTATTGATAGAGATATCAACTGACGTAGTACCGCTTACGCCCGATACTTCTTGCTCAATAGTCAGCTGTACTGCTGTACCATCATTAATTTGTGGAGTAACTTTAAGTTTTACACCTACTTCTTGACGTTCTACTGTTTGGAATGGGTTTGAGTTATTTGAACCCGTTTGCGAGCCTGTAATAATAGGAACTTCTTGACCTACAATCATCGACGCTTCTTCGTTATCCATAGTGGTAACAGAAGGCGTAGCAAGAATGTTTGAGTTAGTATCTGTTGATACTGCTTGAATAATCGCGCCCCAGTCGTTTTTGACAATACCCATGGCAAGGCCATTAATACCACCAAGTAAAGTAGCGAGTGGCCCTAAATCACCTTCAACTGTTTCATCAAATTCATTAAGTTCTGCATTATCACCTGTAATGGTTTTAGTTACTGTCGTGTCACGAGCTTGTTCAGCAGCAACCGCTAATGAGCCAACAGGAACTGTAGTGCCGTTATTAAATTGCATCATACCACCCTGCTCAGAAATCCACTGCAAACCAAAGTTAACACCATCAGCTTCCATGACTTCAACAATAATAGCTTCAACAAGTACTTGAGCACGACGAATATCTAATCGCTCAATAACAGATTCAAGTGAACGCATAGTATCTGGCTGAGCTGTAATAACCAATGAATTTGAATCTGGGTGTGCTTCAATGCTGGTTTCGTTTTGAGTGCGGCTGCGGGTTTTAGTAGCCCCCTGACCTTCCTCAGCAAGGGTTTTACTCACACCTTGGAGTACTTTTACTAAATCCTCAGAGTTGGCGTAATTTAAGTAAATAACCTTAGTGTTACCTTGGTTTTGTAACTCGCCATCAAGACGCTTAATTAATTCTATAGCGCGGTTTCTAGCTTGCCCTTCACCGCTCACAATAACGCTATTAGTACGACCATCAGCAACTACTTTGGGGATTAAAAACTCAGGAACACTGCCTTTGCCACTATCTTTATAAATATTCTCAACAACAGAGACCACATCATCGGCCGTTGCAAAGTTCAACTTTACAATATCAACACGCTTGTCACCGGCTTGGTCAACAGAGCGAATAATTTCAACTAAACGGTTAACCGATGCAGCATGACCGGTCAACATCATAACGTTGGCAGCATTAAAGTTGGCAACATGACCGCCATCTTTTTGGTCGCTAAATTGGCGTACTAATGGACCTAGCTCTTGTACGCTTACATTCTTTACTCGTACTACACGAGTCACCATCATATCGCCGCTGGCTTGGTTATCTTCAGTAATTAACGGTACGTTTGATTTTTTGGCATCTGAGCTTTTTTCTATTTTTATGATGCCGTTATCCATTTCTACAGCTGAATAGCCATACACTTCTAACACATTTAAGAAAAACTGATAATAAAGCGCTTCATCCATTAACTCATAACTACGCACATTTACTTTGCCACGCACATTAGGGTCAATGATCACAGTCTTATTTAGGTTTTTACCCACGATATTAATAAACTCATTAATATCTGTGCCTTTAAAGTTTGCAGCATATTCAACGGCTGACACCGATAAAGATAAACTAGCCGCAAAAAAAAGTGTTGCGTACTTAGCTAACCCTTTTCTGATTTTTTTGAGGTGTAGCACGTTAACCATTATATTAAAACTCCAAAGCTAGGTTATTGCAGGCTAAATTGCACATCGATTTGCTCACCATCACGTTCAATTGTAATGTTGGCATCGGTACTATTACGCAGCTCATTAATAGCTGACATGGCCTGTTGCATATCTGATAGTTGATAGCCGTTGATAGAAACAGCTAAATCATTATTCTGTAAACCCATTTGCTTAAATAAGGCTGGGTCTTTACCTGGGCTTAATCGATAACCGATCAGCTCACCATCTTTCATAGCTTGCGAAACACGAATATAATCAAAAAGCTTACCTGGGTCTTGCAATAGCTCATCGCGAGTTTCAATAATGGCTTCTTTAACGTCTTCGTCTGCTGTAGCATCTATTTGTTGATCAATTTCAAGCTCTCGAGGGCCTTGCTCAACATCGGCTTCACGTTCAGCTAATACAGGCATTGAGACTGTTTTAGTAAAGTCTAAGCCATCTAACATTAATGTTTCAAAGCGGCCACTTACATCCAGAATTACACGATCAGGAAGTACTTGTGCAAGTTTGGCTCGCGTACCTTTTACAACATCTTCAACTAAATAAGTAGCCTGTTGCCCTTGTGACTCTATAACAGCAAGGCCTGTTTGATCATTATCACTTACTGCTACAATGCCCGTTAAATTGATACTCAAACGAGTTTCTGGAGCATTGTTAATAACTTTCTCTTGCCTACTTGGTTTATTTTTCGCCACCGCATCGGCTTTACCAAATAAATGTAGGTCAATTATAGACTTAGAATTAACGCGCTCAAATTGGTTATTAGTTGCTGTATTATAACTGGTAGGAAGAGGTTGATTTACTGGCTCAGGCCATAAAAGCCAAAATAGTTTAGCCATTAAAAAGGCAATGTAAACAACGGCTAAAAGTGTTACCACCCAACTTAATTTAGCGTGAGGTAGTTTACCTATATATTGTTTTAGCTGCTGTAATTGCTGATCCATAAATGCCATTTCTTATTTTAATTTACTGCTATATCGCGAGCCTATAGTACCTTTTCATTTTTCATTCAACAAGCGCACTAATATTAAACTTTGTAAACAAGGTAAATTAACTAGGGTTACGAGTGAGAAATACTATGACTGTTTCTTTGTCAGTTAGTTTCATGGTAAATTTTGCCTTATAGCAATAGCTTTAAAAAGAGTACAATTGTGTCAAAAAGTAACACCCGTAATTTAACGTCAACTGATGAAACAATTAATGTCCGTTTAGATAAATGGCTATGGGCTGCTCGCTTTTATAAAACCCGCGCTATTGCTCGTGACATGGTGCAAGGCGGTAAAGTACATTATAATGGTCAGCGGACTAAGCCTAGTAAAATAGTTGAGCTGGGTGCGCAAATAAAATTAGCCCAAGGGGTCGATGAAAAAATCATTACAGTGCTTAAAATAGTTGAAAAACGCGCTGGAGCCCCCATTGCACAAACCCTATACGAAGAATCACAAGCGAGTATAGAAAAACGCGAAGCAAATAGTATTGCCCGCAAAAATAATAGCTTCTTTGCCCCGCATCCAGATCGCAAACCGGATAAAAAACAAAGACGCGAACTTTTAAAAATGAAATCAAGTTAGGTAATGTCACTCATGCAACAAGATTTACTTCACCGTTATACATTTGATCAACTAGACGTCAGAGGCGAACTAGTTCAAATAGAGCAAACCTATCAAGAAATGATCTCAGGTCATGAATACCCTGTTGCTGTGCAAAAACTATTAGGCGAGCTTTTAGTGGCTACATGCCTTTTAACAGCAACCCTGAAGTTTGAAGGTGACATAGCCGTGCAACTACAAGGCGATGGTCCTGTTAAATATGCTGTTATTAATGGTGATGATCAGCAAAACATGCGGGGGATTGCTCGCTTACAAAGTGAAGTAACAGGCAATACCATAAAAGACCTTATTGGCAATGGCGTCATGGTATTAACCATTACACCCAACCAAGGTGAGCGTTATCAAGGTATCGTCCCTTTAGAACACGAAACCCTAGCTGAATGTTTGGAAGCTTACTTTACGCAATCAGAGCAGCTACAAACTCGTCTATGGTTTGCAACAGACACGACAGCGGGCAGTGAGAAAGCATCTGGATTATTACTGCAAGTACTACCCGTTAATAAAGAAAAGTCGATTGATGACTTTACACACTTAGAAGCACTCAGTAATACCATCAAAGATGAAGAATTATTAACGCTTGATGCAACAACAGTACTTACTCGCTTATATCATGAAGATAATCCTCGTGTGTATGAGCCCCAGCCAATTAAGTTTAAATGTGGCTGCACCAGAGAGAAAACAATTACAGCACTTGTTAATGTCGGCCAACAAGTTTTACTTGATGATGCCGCTGCAAATGGTGAAGTGAAAATTAGCTGCCATTATTGTTTAAAAGATTACATTTTTACCGAACAAGATATAAAGAGTATTTTTAACTAAAGCACCATATTAAATTGTTCAATATTTAAGCCGCACCCTGTGCGGTTTTTTTGTGCATTAAATTGATACCGGTGTCATGAATTTCATGACTTTTATGACACCGGTATCATTGAAATTATTCATGTTTTTTACTAAATATATGCGTTTTTAGGGCCTTCATAGGCTCGAATATCCCTAATCCATCTGTTACTATAAAAACAGCTTAAAGGTTAAAAGAACCCCAGAGCTATCCCGTTCAATCTCACACAATTTAGGTATAAACATGACTTCAAGCGCTACTCGTTTTGTCGATCTAACTGCAGCTGAACTTGTCGAACACGCGATCCGTCGTGGCGAAGGGACTTTAGCCGCCAATGGAGCTTTTGTTGCAAAAACTGGTCACCGTACTGGTCGCTCTCCAAAAGATCGTTTTATTGTTCAAGAACCAAGTACTGAAAATGATATTCAATGGGGTAATGTAAACCGCCCTTTCGATGCAGATAAATTTGACGCTTTATGGGCACGTGTAGAAGCACATGTGCAAAGCAATGACCACTTCATCTCTCACCTTGAAGTTGGCGCTGATCCTGAGCACTATTTACCTGTAGTTGTAACTACAGAAACTGCATGGCACCATATTTTTGCCAAAAACATGTTTATCGAACCTAAATCTTATAATGCATCTGATTTACCCCAGTGGCAGGTAATGAATGTTCCTTCATTTGTATGTGACCCAGAGCGTGATGGCACAAACAGTGATGGCACAGTTATTATCAACTTTGCACAACGTAAAGTGCTGCTAGCAGGTATGCGTTATGCCGGTGAAATGAAAAAATCAATGTTCTCTGTGCAAAACTTCCTACTTCCAGCAAAAGGTGTATTACCAATGCACTGCTCTGCTAACGTAGGCGAAGCTGGCGACACTGCGTTATTCTTTGGTTTATCAGGTACAGGTAAAACAACCTTATCTGCAGATCCAACTCGCTTTTTAATCGGTGATGACGAACACGGTTGGGCACCTGGCAGTGTTTTCAATATCGAAGGCGGCTGTTATGCAAAATGTATCGACTTATCGCAAAAAAATGAACCAGTCATTTGGGATGCTATTCGCTTTGGCACTATCTTAGAGAATGTAGTACTTGATGAAAATCGCGTACCTGACTTTAACGATACTAGCCTGACTCAAAATAGTCGCGCAGCGTATCCACTTGAACACGTTGAAAAGCGTAAAGTTGAAAACCGCGCAGGTGAACCAAAAGCAGTTGTATTTTTAACATGTGACGTTAGTGGTGTATTACCTCCTGTATCTGTGTTAACAGAAGAAGCAGCAGCATTTCACTTCTTAAGTGGCTACACCGCTAAAGTGGGCTCAACTGAGATTGGCTCAACGAGTGATATTGAATCTACTTTCTCGACCTGTTTCGGCGCACCTTTCTTCCCACGTCCAGCAGGCGTTTATGCAGAGCTTCTTATGAAGCGTGTACGTGAGTTTGGCGCTAAAGTATACCTAGTAAACACAGGTTGGACTGGTGGCCCTTACGGCACTGGCAAGCGTTTTGATATTCCAACAACACGCGCTGTTGTAGATGCTATCGTATCAGGTAAATTAGCTGGTGTTGAAACACAACATATTGATGTGCTAAACCTAGACGTACCAGTTGCTGTACCAGGTGTTGATAGCGAACTACTTAACCCTATTAATACATGGGATGACAAAGCTAAATACGCTGAGTACGCAGCTAAACTTGCAGCTGACTTCACTGAAAACTTCGCAAAATACGATGTGTCAGATGAAATCAAAAATGCCGGTCCTAAAGCTTAATACTACGCTTTAATCTGTATTTAAAACGCCAGCCCTCGTGCTGGCGTTTTTGATCAGATAAAGCATACTTTTATTCATTATCAAAACAGAATTATTTAACTTCTTCCCTTATTACTGCTCTTTTGTCACTAAGCCCTAATGCTACTAGAAAATATATTTACTCATCCAAGCAATAGCTTTTAATAGTTAAAATATTTTATGCGAAAACATTTACTTTCTTTTTCTTTATGTTAAAAAGTAACGATACATATAAAATTAAATGTTACTTTATTACTCAAAATGAGAGTTAAATGTTAATTTGAGTGTAATCTAATTTGGCATACTAAGTCTTATTGTCAGATATAAAGGATAACTTCTCGGGTAATCAAATTACTTATGAAGTTAATGGTCATTATAAAAAGAAACGGAAAAATTAAACCATGTCAACACGAGTCACCTGTAGCAGTAATAAAAATATAAAACAAACTAAAACCCGGCTTAGCTTAGCGGTTTCATATGCAATATTAGGTTTGTGCCCATTATTACTTTCAGCTCAAAATTCGCAAGTAAATGACAGCGATGTCATGTCAATTAATGAAGATGATCCTATTGAAGTCATCGAAGTAACAGGGATCAGAGGTAGTATCAATAGCGCGCAAAATCTTAAACGTTATGCAGATACGGTAAAAGATGTGATAACCGCATCAGATATTGGTGCATTGCCTGATAAATCTGTTACTGAGGCCTTACAGCGTGTGCCAGGCGTTACCATTGAACGCTTTGCATCATCGAGTGATCCAAAACATTATGCTGATGAAGGTACTGGCGTTTTAATACGCGGATTAGACCGAGTGCGATCTGAGGTCAATGGCCGTGATGCATTCAGTGCGAATCCAAATGGTGGCTTAAGCTATGAAGACTTTCCAGCCGAATTACTCAACGCCGTAGAAGTAGTGAAAAACCAAACAGCCGATCTTATTTCTGGTGGTGTTGCTGGGACTGTGAACTTAATTACTCGTAAACCATTTAACTCTACCGAACGCATAATCTCTTTTAACGCCAAAGCAAACTATAGTGATTTTCGCGATGAAACCACTCCTTCACTCTCAGCGCTTTTTTCTGATAATTGGGAAACCAGTGCTGGTAAGTTTGGCTTTTTAATTGCAGCATCTCAATCCGAATATAAAACCCGTGGTGATGGCGTTGGATTAGGTAACTTTCACTCTCGTGGAGACTCCTTTATACCTACGCTTGATCAATGGGGAGGCATCACCGGCATTGACCCAAGTTCACCTGTAGACGGCGCAGCTTTGCCAGGGCAAGAACCTGCAAGTGTATGGTATGTTCCCGCAGCAATTCACATGAGCACTGCGACTAACGACCGTAAAAGAACCGGCTTCACAAGTTCATTACAATGGGCAAGTGATGATGAAAAAATTGTCGCGACGCTTGAGCATATTAACTCAAAAGCATCTTTAGAGTGGAATGAGCGTCAAATAGGACAGGCCGCACAGGGCTTTAGAGGCTTTATGGGATCATCTCAAAATTGGCAAGATGACTCAGAAAATGGCCACCCATTAACTACAGAAGATGGCTTTGTCACATCAGGTATTGCACTTGGCGTTAGCCCCGAAACACCTTTCTTCTACCGCAGTCGTTGGAACTACAATGAGAGCACCGTAGAAGATACCTCAATTAATCTTGTTTTAAAACCAGTCGATAGGCTCACTTTAGAGTTTGATTACCAACATGTAGACTCGGAAAAGGTCGTAAATAATTACAGCATGTCAGGCCAAACTAGAGGTAACCACGTTCATGCCGTATCACCGTATTTTCTGGATATGCGTGGTGACAGACCTACAGTTGAGTTTCTCAGTGAGAACATAATGACTGCGGGTTGGTCGCCAAATGAAGATTGGGACGGTCCAGTGCCTAATTTATTTTTAGGCAGTGGTATGGAACAAGAAGAGCATAATACAGCAACAGCAAACAGCTTTAAATTTGATATGAACTATGAGCTTGATGGTAATTTTACAAACATTAAAGCTGGCTTCTATATCTCAGATAAAGACCTAACCGTGCGCGATACAGCCTATGAGGGATGGTCGGCAATTGGTACCCCTTGGATACAAGCAGACCGTAATGCCGCAGCAGCAATTAACCGCCCTGAACTATTTGAACGCGTGGACTTTTCTGATTACTACCATGGCCAAGTCCTACAAGGAGGCGTGAACAACTTTCTTTTCCCTAGCATGGATCTAGTTAAAAACTACGCAGATTCTTTGCGTCAAGGCTGTAAGGATGGTTGGCATAATGCCACAAATAGTGCCGCAAACAATGGTACGTGCTCAGGCACTTACGTCCCCTATGCAGATAAAGATAATCGTGTCGAAGGCCCTTTTGCAGCCCATAATATCAGTTCAACAAATGAAAAGCGTAGTGAATTTTACATTCGCAGTGATTTTGATTTTATAGATTTAGCAATTCCAATTACAGGTAATATTGGTTTACGTTATGTGAACTATCAATTGCAATCAACAGGCGCTTTTGTGCAGCCACAAGTAATTAAACGTGGTGAACTTGGTACATCATTAAATGACGTAATGCAACAGGCTGAATATAAGCGTTACTACGATATTGCCAATGGTGAATCTCAATTAAGTACTGTTGACGGTACCGACTACAACACTATCCTACCGAGTTTAAATTTGAGCTTTGGCGTAAGCGAAGATGTGGTAGTACGCTTTGGTGCATCAAAAGCATTGTATTACCCAAGCCTAGTAGATGCCAGAAATATCAGTATTTTAAAATTAGACTATACTCGCCGACTAGAAACCCCAGGCGCCGACTATGATGAAGCGAACAACCCTGTAGTTGGGCTTGATGATATTGAGCTAACAGCTTTATCAGGAAATCCAAACCTGAAGCCTGAGGAGTCTATCAACCTTGACCTATCAACTGAATGGTACTTTGCCCCAGCAGGCTATGTCACCGTGGGAGTATTTAATAAAAAACTCAGTAATATTATTCGTAACAAAGCATTCGATTTAGACGTTACATATAATAATGAGATCTACGATGTATCAGCTTATGGACCTGCGAATACGGGGTCAGGTACCATCCGTGGTGCTGAATTTTCTTATTCTCAATTCTATGACATGTTGCCAGGTGCATTAAGTGGGTTAGGGTTACAGTTTAACTACACCTATATAGACCAAGACGGTTTAGAGGATCCTAACGAAGTATCGGCTGGTACACTTGGCTTTGATGAAAACGGTAACCCTATTGCGGATAATCGCAACACCTTCCGTGTCTTTAGCGATTTACCACTACAAGGTTATTCGGATCAAAATTTAAATATTATTGGTATGTATGAGTACGAAAACATTTCATTTCGTCTAGCTTATACTTGGCGCTCTGAATATCTGTTGACTCTACGTGAATCTGAAGAGTATGTACCTGCTTATGCTGAAGCTTCAGGCATGATGGATGCCAGCCTCTATTACACAATCAATGAGCATTGGAAAATAGGTTTTGAAGCGAGCAACTTACTTGATACCGAAACAAAAACCCAGTATCAATTAGACCAAGATGGCACCAGAACTGAAGCACTCAGCTTTACCACAGATCGCCGCTACGCATTAAGCGTTCGTGCAATATTCTAAATATGAAAGTTCGAGTTTGCATTCACTGATAAAGAGTGCGAGCTTTTCAAGATTAAAATACAAGCCAAGGTAATACCAA
>NZ_MXQF01000042.1 GCF_002165575.1 Pseudoalteromonas sp. A601 | reverse complement strand
GGCTTCAGCCGTGATTGTTTTTAAGGTTGTGGTATGTGTTAATCATATTCATATGAATTCAAATAGATACAATCCCAATGAGGGTAATTGCCTAAATTATTAACAATGCCGGCTCTTATTGGGTTAGCAGCGATATATCTTGCTTGATGCAATAAGTGCTCTTCATCTCTAATTAATGAATCGTAGAAACCAGTTTGCCAAATTTTTTCTTTCTTATCTTTGTGTAAAAGAAATGATGTACGTCCTTTTACTTTAGCTATCACTGAAGACAATGGTTGTTGTGTTTTAAGCTGAAATAACCAGTGCATATGATCTGGCATTATTACGAAACAGATTGTTTGTGTTAAACCATTTGAATCTGAATGTTTTAATGAGCTTATTAAAGTTCGTGCACTATAAAAATCTTCAAATAATTTAGTTCGTAGGTGCGTGCATGTAGTGACAGAGTAATAATTGTTAATACATGATTGGCGGTGCTGGCGTAATTTGTAAGAATGAGGTTTCATTTTAATCCATTAAATATAAAACGATTTAATGAAGTGTAGATTAAATTAGAGACAGTGCTAAACCTCGATTCATAAATTTATTACGGTTAAAGCCAACCGGCGCTAAAGCGCTCCTACAGGGTATGGAGTGTGATTTGTCTTGTGGGAACAGGCTTCAGCCGTGATTGTGTTTAATGTTTGGGGTATGTGCAAAAGCCAACCGGCGCTAAAGCGCTCTCCTACGGGGTGTGGGGTTTGGAGTGTGATTATTGGGTGTTTATTTAAAGAAATCGTCGTCGTTTTTGGCGAGCATTTCTTCAATATCTTCAATCATATCTTGGCTTAAGTCTTCAGCAGATGTAATTGGTGCTGAGATCTTATTATTCTCAAATGACCATTCACCTAAATCAATTAATTGACAGCGTTTTGAACAAAATGGGCGGTGAGGGCTTTGCTCAGACCATTCAACTTTAGTTTTACAAGTAGGGCAGTTTACAACTGTTGGCATAATATATTCTCATGAATAAAGTATTGAGGCTTATTTTACAAAGAGAAGTGGATGAGTGTAAATGATAAGGCATAAATAAAAGAAAATACTTATTTGCACAAAGAGAAATGAATGAGGGTAAATGAGAAAGGTTGCTGTCAATACATAGTATCTTTACCATCGTAGGAGAGCGCTTTAGCGCCGATTGGCTTTAACATATAACCTCAAACCCAAAATCACGGCTAAAGCCTGTTCCTACAAGAGCTAAGGCACCTAGAATCTTATTTTAAAAACTTGTCACTCGGTTTATTTCAGCAAGTGATGTTACTCCATCAGCTGCTTTTTTGAGGCCGGATAAACGTAAATTATTAAACCCAGATCTTAACGACACTTCTGCAATTTCTAGGGAGTTACCGCCACGCATAATGATTTGTGCGATTTCAGGCGTGATTTGCATGACTTCGTATATACCAACGCGCCCTTTATAGCCTTCGGTGCAGCTATCACAGCCTTTAGGTGCAAATAAAGTTAACTCACTTATTTGCTGCTCGTTAAACCCTTGGCGCTTTAGTTCTTCAGCTGGGAGTGTTTCGGGGGTTTTACATTTAGGGCATAAACGACGTGCTAGGCGCTGTGCGATAATTAAAGTTATTGAGCTTGCCACGTTATACGCAGGTACGCCCATATTTAATAAGCGGGTTAAGGTTTCTGGTGCTGAGTTGGTATGCAGTGTAGACATAACCAAGTGACCTGTTTGCGCCGCTTTTATTGATATCTCGGCGGTTTCAAGGTCACGGATCTCACCGACCATAACCACATCGGGATCTTGACGTAAGAATGCTTTAAGTGCATTGGCAAATGTCATGTCTGCTTTTGGGTTTATTTGTACTTGGTTAATACCTTCAAGGTTGATCTCAACCGGATCCTCGGCGGTACTAATATTACGTTCCGGCTGATTAAGAATATTTAAGCCGGTATAAAGTGATACTGTTTTACCTGAGCCTGTAGGACCGGTAACCAAAATCATCCCTTGTGGTTGCTCTAGTGCGTCCATATAGAGCTTTTTCTGCTCGGGTTCATAACCTAGCACATCGATGCCGAGCATGGCACTAGATGAATCTAGGATACGCATTACGATTTTTTCACCCCATAAAGTAGGCAGGGTACTTACACGAAAGTCGATGCTTTTACGTTCGGTAATTTTTAACTTAATACGGCCATCTTGTGGCTTACGTTTTTCAGCAATATCTAAGCGCGCCATTACTTTAATACGTGCAGATAACCGCGTAGCTAAGCTATTAGGTGGGCTTGCCATTTCGTGCAAAATACCATCAATACGAAAACGTACACGGTACTTATGCTCATACGGTTCAAAGTGTAAATCTGATGCGCCTTTTTTTATGGCGTCCATTAAAATTTTATTAATGTAGACAATGATCGGTGCGTCGTCTTTTTCGTCTTCGCCTGTGTTTTGTTGATCTTTAGAGCTGTCAGTATCTAAATCGGCAAACTCTTTAAACTCGTCATCACTTAAGTTCAAACTACCAGACGCATCGAGTAATTGTTCAATTTTATTATCTAGTTGCTGATAATCAGCAACAACGACTTCACACGAAAGCCCTGTACTAAACTCAAAGTTTTCAAAGGCACCATAGTCTGTAGGATCAGAGGCGGCAATATAAAGTTTTCGGCCTTTTTTAACTAAAGGTAGAATATGGTGTTGCCTGATGAGTTTTTCTTTAACTAGTTCCTTAGGGATTAACTCAACATTAAAATCACGTAAGTCAAAATAAGGCACACGAAATAAATCAATACATTGCTCAGCTAGCTCGTGACCGTTAATCCCACTGCACTTAGCGATAAGCTCAGCGGTAGAGCTAAATTCACGTTGTTTTAATTTAACTGTTTCGGCGTCAACACGACCAAGAGTGATAAATTTTCGTAATAATGGTGAATTAATGTTCATTGCGCACCCGGTAAGATCCTTTCATGTTAACAATTTATCAGAAAAAAGAAGGGTATAACATTAGTCTTATTGATTTAGCTTAATTTGCAAACAAAAAGGTGAAAAGTTTTTTATTTTCTCATCATTTAGCGTTTACTTTTGCTTGTTTAGCTAAGGCTAAATAACGATAGTGCAATTTTTGCAACTGAATTTCTACTAGGTCCAAGCAGCGATTGTTATCAATAATATCATCTGCTTTTTCTAGTTTATCTTGGCGCGACATTTGTGCTGCAATAATACTTTTAGTCTGCAGCTCTGTTACACCGTCGCGCTTTGTAGTGCGGGCAAGCTGCACTTCTTCTGGTACATCTACTACAAGTGTACGCTGGCAATATTGATCTAAATTGTTTTCAAACAATAATGGGGCAACTAATATAACGTATTCGCTGGTGGCATTAGCTAAATCGGTGAGTAGCTTTTCTCGAATCAAAGGGTGGAGTAAATTATTCAGCCAGGTTTTTTGTTCGTTATCTGCAAAAATAATTTCGCGTAGGTGACTGCGATTTAAAGAGCCATCGGGGTTTAAAACATTAGTACCAAAGTGTGCTGTTATAGCATTTAAACCTTCGCTTTGTGGCGCTACGACTTGGCGAGCAACTATATCGGCATCAACAACCGCTATATTTAGCTTTTCAAACATTTCACTTACGGCGCTTTTGCCTGAACCAATACCGCCTGTTAACCCTAACACCCAGTTATTAATTTTGTGTTTTTGGGCCATATTAGTAACCTAAAGAATTAAAATATAGGCTTTGAATTTGCTCACCCCAAAGCAAGGTAACCCATCCGGCGATGGCTAAGTAGGGGCCAAAAGGGATTGGTGTGGCTTTATCTTTGCCTTGAATGCTCAATAGCGCGATGCCAATCACTGCACCTACTACGCTTGAAAGCAAAACAATAGTTAACAGCGCCTGCCAACCAAGTAGGGCACCAAATACGGCGAGTAATTTAAAATCGCCATAACCCATACCTTCTTTACCGGTTACCAGTTTAAACAACCAAAATACGCTCCATAAGCTTAAGTAGCCACATGCGGCACCAATTATTGCATCAGTTGGTGTGATCTCCGTCACCCCAAATACAGAGGCTATTAAAGCAAGCCAAACTAGAGGTAGGGTGAGTTGATCTGGCAGCAACATATGATCAATATCGATAAAAGTCAGGGCAATCAACGCCCAGGTTACGAATACGTAAAGCAAGGCGATATCTGTTGCGCCAAAAGTGGCGGCGACAATTAGGCTCAATATAGCTGTGAGCATTTCAACAATGGGGTAACGAATTGATATCGGGGTGTTACAACTTGCGCAGCGGCCTTTTAATAACAGCCAACTAATAACAGGGATATTCTGCCAAGGCTTGATGGCTGTTTTACAATTAGGGCAAGTGGAGTTGGGTTTAATAAGATTAAAAACCTCAGCTTTTGACTTTGCTTGCTCAGTTGGTTTTAGCTCATCAGCAAGTAAAATTCGACACTCACTATGCCATTCACGTTTCATCATTTCAGGTATGCGATAAATCACCACATTTAAAAAACTACCAACACATAAGCTAACAAGGCCTATGGTTAATAAGTAAAACCATAGTTGGTTTTGCATTACTGTAATTATATCAAGAAAAAAATCGTGCATTACATACCTAAAAAATTAAGTTAAAAACCATTTTCACAAAGAGAAGTGAGTGAGAGCAAATGAGGAAAAGCCAAAACACCTAGCACTTGTGGGAGAGCGCTTTAGCGCCGATTGGCCTAAACATATATTCCAAACCTAAAAACAATCATGGCTAAAGCCTGTTCCCACAAAGCGAAGGCACCTAGCACCTTCCAACTCTTTGTGAATAAATATATTACAGCTATTATATAACCGAACCAAGCTGGAATATGGGTAAATACATGGCGATGATCAAACCACCAACCAGTACACCAAGTACAGCCATAATTAAAGGTTCTAACAGGCTTGATAAACCGTCTACTGCATCATCCACTTCTTGCTCATAAATAGTGGCTACTTTTGCAAGCATGCCATCAAGTGAGCCAGACTCTTCACCTATGGCGACCATTTGCACTACCATATCGGGGAATATTTTTGAATTTCTCATTGCCCAGTTCATTTGGTTACCAGAGCTAACCTCTGCTTTGATATCTAATATCGCATAGCGATAAACTGCATTACCTGAGGCACCAGCCGCAGAATCAAGCGCATCAACTAGTGGTACACCGGCAGCAAAGGTGGTCGATAAAGTACGCGCATAACGTGCGACAGCTGCTTTATTTAAAATCATACCAATTACCGGCAGTTTTAAAATCGCTCTATCGTTTGCATCCCGTAGCTTTTTACTTTTAAGCAGAGCTTCCTTATAGGCGTAGCCAAAGCCTACAATGGCAATTAGCATTATCCACCAATATTCTTGCATAAATTCAGATATACCAATGACCATTAAGGTAAATGCGGGCAATTCTGCACCAAAACCAGCGAAAATATCTTGGAATTGCGGTACTACAAAAATCAGTAGGATAGAGGTAACGATTAAGGCGACTACTAAAACTGCGATGGGGTAGAACATGGCCTTTTTAATTTTTGATTTTAACGCTTCGGATTTTTCTTTATAAAGCGCGACACGGTCAAATATTTTATCCAACGCCCCCGATTGCTCACCAGAGGCAACTAAATCACAATATAAATCATCAAAATAACGCGGGTGTTGACGAAGTGCGTTTGATAACGTACCACCGGCTTTTACTTCATCGCCAATGGTTTCCATGAGTTTAGCTACGCTCTTATTAGTAGAGCCTGTACCTATCATATCTATAGCTTGAATGAGTGGCACACCTGCCATCAACATAGTGGCAATTTGACGTGTAACGAGAGCTATATCTTTTGGCGTAATTTTTTGCATTCGCGTGCCAAATAACGGCTTGGCTTTACGCTTTACTTTGGAGGGAGTGATACCTTGCTTTCGGAGCTGGGCCTTTACTAACGCAATACTAGCACCAGTCATTTCGCCTTCAAGGCGTTTTCCTCGGGCACTTACGCCGATCCATTCGAAGGTATCAAGTCCTTTTTTATCTGGTTGTTTTGTCATTAACTAACTTCCAAAAAGTTTTTAGTATTCAAACAGGGTATAATATTGCTCTGTATGATTTCAGGTGCATATAACGTACATAATTTTGACAGTAAGAATTTTTTTAATTCATTATTATCAAATGAGTCATAGTTATAGAGTTTATAAGACTCTAGATTTGTTATGAAAATGGCATTGTCTAATTCTGGGTAAATCGATAGTTGCCATTTTCCATATATAACACCACGTTGTTTTTCTTTCATTATGGTTGGATAAAGTGATTCTTTCAAAACTAGTTGCCCTAAGGTGTTCATCTCAAATAAACTTGCATTCTTTGCTACAGTGCCAGATACATTAAGGTTTCCAGATTTGTCAAACATAGGTTTTAAGGAGCTTTCAACAGGTAGTAGCCTTTGTGATTTCACCTTAAAAACACTATCGCCATCAAAAGTTGTTGTAGGATTTAACCCTAGCATATCTAAAATAGTAGGCGCTACATCTGTTAGTGCGTAGTTTAAATTTGAATTTATACCCGTATGTGATACTTCGAAGCTCCCTTTAAACTCCTTGAAGCTTATTAGAACATTGAACTGAGGTTTCGAAACTATAGAAGTGCCATGTCCTGCGAGGTTAACTAAGTTGAAGTTGTTAGCTGGCATATCCTCCTCTCTAGCGAAGCTTTCTCCGTGATCTGTTAGTAAGAATAGGATGGAGTTTTCTAGAAGGCCATTAGCCTGTAAAAAAGAAATAAGGTCCTGAACTTGTGTGTCGACGTGTTTTACCGCTTCAAGGTATTTATCATATAAATCTTTATTGTTACTTTCGTTGTGACTGCTCTTATAAGGCCAGTGAGGCAGAGTAAAATGGGAAGATAGAAATATGGGGGTATTATCAATATCGATACTATTTTTTAACTTTTCATTGTATTTTTCTGGAGAGTAAGTTTGCCATGCTGCCCTATTATTATGTATTTGAGGCATAAAAAAGTTAAAGATAACTAAGTCTGATGTGATAACAAGTAAAGGAATATCTAGTAATTTAGAGAAAATAAATTCACCTACTGTTGCAGGTGGGCCGATGGTCGAATCAAAAAATAAACGATCATCTATATGGCTAAAGCGCCTTTCGTCTAGCGAAAAGTAATTAGTGTAGCCTGCCTGCTTCAAATAATAGGGAAGGCTCTTTTCCACATTTATTCTCTCAAAGTCAGTAAGGTTGAGTCTTGCTTTATTCGTAAGAGGGTAGTCGCCTGATAAAATACTCATCCACGAAGGAAATGTTCTGGCCACATGAGTATAGCTATTAGGCAGATATGTAGCACTTTTTATAAATTCAGAAATAAAAGGGGTATATTCTGTTTTAAGTAAGTTGGTGTTTAATGAATCTATACCTATTATGAATACGTTTTTATGGTTGAGCTGAGAATGATTTGAATAGCTTATGCTTATGGTTGGTATCAAATATGAGAGGATAAAAGGTGTGACAATTATTATAAAGTTTAATCGGTTTTTCTTTAACCAAAATGAAATAGTTAAAAAGAAAAATCCCATGAATATACAAGTATATAAAAAAAAAGGGGATTTCCATGCTTCGTGGCTATAAAATAGCTCGGGGTATAAGTAGCTGCTTACACCTAATAATGAGCAGACTGAAATAACCCAAGATGTAAATGTGCAAAATGGTAGAGAGAGGGTTTGCTTACTTATCACCTTCATGTTTGTTGAAATAATATGGTTTAATAATGCAAAAAAAGCGATGGATAATATAATGCCAATAGAAAATAGAGTAGTTTCTATGATAAACGATGAACTAGAAAATGCATCCTCTAGCTTATCTTTAATAGATGTACCTTTGAAATTAAAAGGTGAGATATTAATAAACCAAAGGTACAAAAATAGCAAAAATACAGTAAAAGAAATGAAAATATTTTTCAACATAACTCGAAAGCAAAAAGGAAGAAGAGGGTAACGCAGTATTGTGAATCAATACTGCGTTAAAAAAGTTAACGGCAGTTAGCTGGCAAGTATTTGTCGTCAACTGAGCCTGTATCACATGTCCATGTGATAGTGCCACCAGCAGAAGGAACTGAAGGCACTAGGATTAAAGTCGCATCATCGGTAACTTTACTGTTAAATGTTACTGTGATATCACCGCCAGTGCTAACTGCTACTGATTTTACAGCGTTACCAGTCATTGTTGTGCTTGTAGGTAAACCAGCATCTCCATTTGATGTTGGCATAGCCCCTTCAGATACGTAAAACTCAGTAACAGCTCCTTTGGCTGAGGCAGCAAGATTCATGCCTTCACTTACGTGAGCGCGCTTTGTATAATCTTGATAAGCAGGCAGTGCTACTGCTGCAAGAATACCGATGATTGCAACTACAATCATTAATTCAATTAGGGTAAAACCCTTTTGACTTTGTTGTGTCATTTTTTCCATGTTCCTCTCCTAAAGGATAGTGTGTATGTAAGCTAATCAGTTTATTAGTGATGGTTTGTGCCTTAGCTAATATAACTTGCTTATCTTACGGTTTTTTTAAAATCGTTCTAACTAATCTAAGTGTACCTAACCTTTGTGAAGGAAAAAGTAGGCTATTAGAATTACTTTAGCACTAAAATTACGTTTTGAAAGCTAATTTAACAGCATTTAGCGCCATTTTATGAACTTTCCTAGCCTAAAAACACAATTTAAGTTATCGCTACTTTTAACCTAATTGAAAGCAAACAAATGTAAAAAACAAAAAATAATTATTTAGGATTAGTGCTTTTAGGCTTTTTTAGTTCTCTTGGCTTATCTTAACATCATTTTTTATTAAATGGGGCTCTAAAATTAACACTTTGTAACAAAATAAGCCTTTTGGCTTATTTAAAGCTTTTTTGTACAAATTGTCAACGGATTAGGTAAATATTAAATTTGGAACTTTAAGAATAATTACTCAAATCGCATTGATAAGTCGATTGATTGTAAATTTTTTGTAAGCGCCCCGCTTGAAATAAAGTCTACCCCAGCTTGTGAGTAGGTTTTAAGTGTTTCTATGGTCATATTGCCCGACACCTCTAGTTTTGCCCGCTTATCGGTTAATTCGACTGCCTGTTTTATCTGCTCTGGAGTAAAGTTGTCTAGCATTATAATATCCGCACCGGCAACGATGGCTTGATCTAGCTCATTAAGTGATTCAACTTCTACTTCAACCGGTTTACTTGGGTGATTAAGCTTGGCTTGCGCAACCGCTTTATCAATACTACCACAGGCTGCTATGTGGTTTTCTTTTATTAAAAACGCATCAAACAACCCAATACGATGATTTGCCCCGCCACCACATTTTACTGCGTATTTTTGTAATGCACGTAAACCAGGAATTGTTTTACGGGTATCGAGTAATTGCGTTGTTGTGCCTGTTAGCTCTTTTACATAATGCGCAGTGGTTGTTGCTGTGCCTGATAGAGTTTGCACAAAGTTAAGTGCTGTACGCTCTGCTGTTAAAATAGCCCGTGCAGAACCCGTTGCAGTAAATAATGTATCGTTTGCTTTAACGCTATCACCATCATTTACTAGCACATTAACTAAAACGCTAGGATCTACTTGGTTGAATACTTCTAAAATAATGTCTTTGCCACAAAATACACAGTCTTCACGGGTAATTACTTTTGCATTGGCTTGTTGTGTTTGCGGAATTAAGGCTGCGGTTATATCGCCTTGCTCTGCGTTTTGGTGATCAAGGTCTTCATCAAGGGCAAGTTTAACTAGCTGGCTTAAAAGGCTGTGCGGAATTGACATTATAAAAGCTCATTATAATTAGGAAATTGGTAAAATTTTACTATGTTTGAAACTGAAAGTGAATGAGAACAAATAAATGCTCAGGGCGGGGGTTACGGGATTTGGTTACGAGCTGCGGGATTCGGGCTACTAGCTGCGCGGGCTTATTATCGTAGGAGTGCGCTTTAGCGCCGATTGGCTTTAACACATAACTCAAGCCCCATCACGGCTAAAGCCTGTTCCTACAAAGAAAAGCCACGGGTTTCGTGCAATGGGCTTCTGGCTATGAATACACCTAGTACCCAGTCACTCCCCCTAGAACCTAGAACCTAGCACCTAGCACCTTTTACCATCGTAGGAGAGCGCTTTAGCGCCGATTAGCTAAACACATATCCAAATCCAAACAATCACGGTTAAGGCCTGTTCCCACAAAAAGCAAGACATTTAGAACCTAGTTCCTTTCCCCTTGTAACTTTAAAGCTTACCTCGCACTCAGCCCTTTAGACTCGGCCTGTGCGAGTTGTATATATTTTCGCTCTACTAGCTGCGATAGCGGCACGAGTTCAAAGCCTTGTTGTTCCAGCTCGGGGAGTTTACGCGATAAAAACTCGATGGTTTCAGGGTAGGGGTGTGCGATGGCAATGGCGAAATTATAGCGCTGGGCTTTGTGTTTTAGTTCATCAAACCTAAATTGCAGTTGTTGTTCGTTGATGATGTTGTCTAAAAATACATGGCGACCTACATTTTCTACCCCATATAAATTTGCTACGTTTTGCGCTTGGCTCAAATTGGTGGTGCGGCTGTCTAAAAAATATAGGCCACGTTGCTTGAGTACTTCCATGGTCCATTTCATGGGTTGGCTTTTTTGTGTTAACGCTGAGCCCATATGGTTATTGACCCCTTTAACTTCGGGGAGGCTCGCCAGTGCACTATAAAGAGTATGTTGTAGTTGCTCTTTATCCATATCACTTGTCAGTGCACCAGGCCCTAGGGCTTTGCTGTTATCTAGGGCTTGCATTGGCACATGAAGTAGTAACTCTTTGTTGGAACGACTGGCAAGTTTGGCAAAAATTTGCGAAAAGGGGGTATGGGGCAAAATCGAATACGAAATTTTACCAGGAAGGTTTAACGTTTCTAAATCGCGCTGATGATTACCAATATCATCAATCACAATCGCTATTTGCTTTGCTTGTACCAATGCGGGCAAGGAGCAAATAGCTATTAATAGCCAAATTAGTTTTTTCACATTTATAATTTTTATTATCTGTTATTAGCAAAGGTCAACTGACCCTAGCAAAGGTCACTTCATAGACAGTAATTGTTTTGCTTTAAGTAACTGTTGATCAGTTGGGCTGCTGCCAAGCCATGGTTGATCACCTTTTCCTTGTTCATTTTTTATTATAGCGACTTTATCTATTTGTGAAAGAGCTGATTGATTAATCGCCACATCAGGAGCAACTCCTACGCCATCTATGGATTTTCCTGAAGGCGAAAAATACTTTGCAGTGGTGAGCTTTAATGCGGTATCGCCATTACCTAATGGAATGAGCGATTGCACAGAACCTTTACCAAACGACTTGTTACCCACTAATGTTGCTCGGTTATTATCTTTTAAGGCCGCGGCTAATATCTCGGCGGCAGAAGCTGAGTTTTCATTAATCAAAACAACGATAGGAGAGCCGTTTAGTATGTCTCCTTTGCTTGCTTCAAAATGCTGATTAGCATCATAAAAGCGACCTTTAGTAGTGACTATAGTGCCGCTTTGTAAAAATAAGTCAGACACCGCAACTGCGCTTTGTAATGTGCCGCCGGGGTTGTCGCGTAAATCTAAAACGAGCCCCGTTAATACTCCGCCATTATTACTTTTTAACTGTGCTAATTGGCGTGAAACGTCATGTAACGTATGGTTGGTGAAGCTATCAATAGCCATATAGCCAATACCAAAATCATAAAGTGAACTGGTTACACTTTCGAGGTTTATCTCTTTGCGGGTTACTGCAAAGTCCAGTGGCGCTTTTGAGTTGTCTCTTTGAATACTCAAATGAATTGTGGTTGATTCACTTTGTTGGATCATATTTGCCACTTGGCTGATTTTTTTATTGGTAACCGGGCGGTTGTTTATGGCCAATAAAATATCATTTTTTTGAATGCCAGCATGGTATGCCGGTGAGTTTTTTAGTGCATTGATAATAATGATATGTTCATCTAGCTCTTGCACTTCAATGCCTAAGCCGGTGTAACGACCATTGGTGCTATTAAAAAGAGCATTGAGTTCGCTTTCATCTAAAAACTTTGAATAAGGGTCGAGGTTTTTTAGTAAGGTTTCGAATTGTTGCTGATCATCAAAGCTGCTTTGCAGTGGCAAATCTTCAACGTAATAGGCATGTATATTATAAAGAATTTCGTGCTTTTGCTGGCTTTTAAGATCGCTAATCGAGGTGACGGCTAAGCTGCTAAAGCTCAGGCATATTAAAATACTAACCAAAAGTAGGTAAGTAATCAGTTTGCAGCTAATAACGTTATGCTGCAGGTTAAAAGAGGTCATTTTTGTTGTTGGCATCAGCTGCTCCCCATGGGGTGCAGCTACGTTTATTCAATTAAAGTCGTCTGCACCATTTAACAGGATTTACTGCGCGTCCTTTATGGCGTATTTCAAAGTATAGACCAGAATTTGCTTGTCCGCCGCTTTGACCTACTAATGCAATAATATCGCCTTGACGAACCATGTCGCCAACATCTTTAAGCAAGGTTTGTGTATGCCCATAAAGGCTCATAAACCCTTCACCGTGATCAACAACAATGACCCAGCCATACCCTTTTAGCCAGTCAGCGTAAACAACTTGACCGTTATGGACGCTACTAACTTGGCTGCCTTCATTGGCGCTAATTAACACGCCTTTCCAATCGATTCCGCCGTGTTTACGCTGGCCAAATTTGTGGGCAAGTTTACCTTTTGTTGGCCAGTTTAATTTTCCTTTACTGGTATTAAGGCCCAGTAACTCTACTTTTTGAGTTTTTTCTTTTTCAAGCTCTTGTAATGTGGTTACCAGTGTTTTTTCGTTTTCTTTTAAATAATTAATAGAGTTTTCGGTTGAGCTTAATTTTGCTTTTAGTTGCTTAATATTGGTTTTACGCTGCTTTTGTGCATCAACTAATGCTTGGTGTCGGGTTGTTTGTTCTTGATGTAAAGCCAGTAAATGTTGTTTGGTTTTTTCAAGTTCGAGCTGTACGGCTTCTATTTCTACTAGCAGGGTTTTTAGTTCTTCAATTTGTTCTATGCGGGCTTTATTTAAGTAATTGTAATAACTTAATGTGCGCTCAACTTGGGCGGTGTCTTGTTGGTTAAGTAGCATTTTCGAGTAGTCGTGCCCACCTGACATATAGGCACTTTTTAATTGTGCCGCCAGTGCTTGTTGTCGCTGTTTTTGCTGTTGCAGTAATGTGTTTGCTTGTTGCTGCTGTTGCGCTTGTTGTTTTTCAGTGTCTTTAATTGATTGCTTGGCGATATTGAGCGCTTTTGCATTTTTAGCAATACTTAGCTCATGCTGCTGTAAGGTTTTTTGCAGCTTGGCGATATCTTTACGTTGGGCTGCGAGCTCAGCTTCACTTTGCTTTAATGCGCTTTGTATCTGTGATAGGTCTTTTTTAGTACGGTCTTCATTCGCTATTGCCGGAGCAATAACGAATGAAGTAAGCATTAACAGACTACCAATTAACTGGTTAATACTTTTTATCATGATTTATTTCAATGTCATGATAGGTGTGCCAGTCATTTCGCTAGGCTGTTCCATGCCCATCAGGTGTAACATGGTGGGTGCTACATCACTAAGCGCTTTGCCATCGGTTGGAGTCGCATCGCGGCCAACGTAAATAAAGGGTACAGGCTCGCTGGTATGCGCTGTATGTGCTTGTCCGGTAGAAGGGTTAGCCATTTGCTCTGCATTACCATGATCGGCAGTGATCAGTGCTTCTCCGCCAAACTCTTCTAAAGCAGCCACAACGCGACCAATACAATGATCAACGGCTTCACATGCTTTTACCGCAGCTTCAAATACACCAGAGTGACCAACCATATCACCATTTGGATAGTTACAAATAATGGCGTCGTATTGTCCACTCTTAATTGCTGCCACAAGTTTGTCGGTGAGCATTTCAGAGTTCATCTCAGGCTGTAAATCGTAGGTTGCAACTTGAGGCGATGGGATTAGCTCGCGGGTTTCGCCTTCAAATTCATCTTCACGGCCACCACTGAAGAAGAAAGTCACGTGTGCGTATTTTTCTGTTTCAGAAATGCGCAGCTGCGTTTTGTTGTGTTTTTCAAACCATTCGCCAAGTACATTAACTAATGGCTCAGGAGCAAAGGCTGCAGGGGCATCTATATCAGCGGCGTATTCAGTTAACATGACAAAGCCACTTAATTGAGGGGCTTTCTTTTTGGCAAAGCCGTCAAAGTCAGCATCAACAAATGCGCGAGTCATCTCGCGGGCACGGTCAGCTCTAAAGTTTAAAAAGATCACGGTATCGCCGTCATTGATTTGAGCAGCAGGTTGGCCATCAGCGGCAATTGCTGTGGCGGCTACGAATTCATCGTTTTCGTCGCGTTCATAGGCTGCTGTTAATGCGTCAACACCATTAGTATAGGTATGTTGCGCGATGCCGCTGACCATTAAGTCATATGCTTGTTCTACACGGTTCCAGCGGTTGTCACGGTCCATTGCATAATAGCGACCAACAATTGAGGCTAAGCGGCCGCAGTTAAGCTCATTAAATAATGCTTCAATACGTTCAATTGATGCCTGGGCACTGCGTGGTGGTGTATCACGGCCATCTAAAAAGGCATGAAAGTACACTTCTTTTGCACCACGTTTAGCGGCCATTTCAATTGCGGCAACAATGTGATCTTCGTGGCTGTGTACACCGCCTGGGCTTAATAGCCCCATTAGGTGAACGGCTTTATCTGCGTTAACGGCTTTATCTATATTTTCAACCAGGGTTGGGTTGTGCTCAAATTCGCCATCATCAATTGATTTAGTAATGCGAGTGAAGTCTTGATAGACAATACGCCCTGCACCTAAGTTAACATGGCCTACTTCTGAGTTACCCATTTGACCATCAGGAAGACCAACATCTAAACCAGAGCCTGAAATTAATGTGTGAGGACGTGTTGCCCAAAGCTCATCTAATACGGGCGTGTTAGCTGCTAAGACGGCATTACTTTGCTCGTCTTCGCGGTATCCCCACCCATCCAAAATCATTAATACGAGAGGTTTTTTATGCTGTGTCATTTTAGCTCCTGAAAATTACCACCTGTTGGATTGTTAGCATACCGTGTTTTTGCTTGTGGATCAGCATTCAAAAAGCGCGATATTAATATATTTCACTCTCTGGTAATTTTTCATCAAGCACGTATACTTGCGTGGCTAGGGGCTAGCCCCGATGTTTTAACCCCAGCGCTCAACGCGCGGGACAATTTTCATAGTGGAAGACGCATGGATCAATATATTGAATTTATCGGTAATCATCCGATTTTAAGTTTGGCTTGGGTAGCGTTAGTTGCGCTAATTGTCGGTGGTTGGTTTAAAAGTAAATTTTCAGCAATTCGCCAAATAAACCCGCAACAATTAACGCTATTAATCAATCGTGAAGATGGCTTAGTTGTTGATATACGTGCACAAAAAGAATTTAACAATGGCCGTATCGCAGGGGCTGAACACCTTAACCCAGAAAAAGCGAAACAATCTGACTTCTCTAGCCTTGAAAAGTCTAAGAGCAAACCCATTATATTAGTATGTACAACGGGCATGACGGCTTCAGGTATTGCAACAGCAATGCATAAAGCGGGTTTTGAGTCAGTTTATATTTTATCTGGTGGTATGGGCGCTTGGCAAAGTGCTGGCCTACCTACGACAACCGGCCGCTAACAAGATTAAGCCAGCCGATAGAGGATTTTTTATGAGTAATGTTGTTCTATACACCAAAGCGTATTGCCCTTTTTGTCAGCGTGCCTTGGCACTGCTTGAAAGCAAAGGTGTGCAATTTAAAAATATTGATATTGGTGTACAGCCTGAACTGCGTGACGAAATGATTGCAAAAGCAGGTGGTGCGAGCACAGTACCGCAAATCTTTATTAATGATGAGCATATCGGCGGTTGTGACGACATGATGGCAATTGAAGCACAAGGTAAACTTGATGCTAAGCTAAACGCTTAAAAGCCAGTTAACGAATTTATTATAAAAACGATTAAAGTTAGGAATTACAATGAACGAAGAAAACCAAAACGTAGCAGCACAAGACGCTGGCGCACAATTTACTATTCAACGTATTTACACTAAAGATGTATCTTTCGAAACGCCAAATTCACCGGCTATCTTCCAAAAAGAATGGACGCCAGAAGTTAAACTTGATCTTGATACTCGTTCTAATAAATTAGACGAAGGTGTATTTGAAGTTGTTTTAGCGCTAACTGTGACTGCGTCGATTGGCGAAGAAACTGCGTTTTTATGTGAAATTCAACAAGCGGGTATCTTTACTATCGCTGAAGTTGAAGAAGTTCAACTTGCACACATGCTAGGTGCTTTTTGCCCTAATGTGTTATTCCCATACGCACGTGAAGCAGTTTCTAACCTAGTTAATCGTGGTACATTCCCACAACTTAACCTTGCGCCAGTAAACTTTGATGCATTGTTTGCTCAATACATGCAGCAACGTGCAGCGCAAACTGATCAGGCAACAGCAGACGCATAATTTATGAGTACAGCAAATTCAGCTGTTACTGTATTAGGGGCGGGGTCTTATGGCACCGCCCTTGCTATTTGTTTAGCCCGAAATGGTCACCATGTGACGCTTTGGGGCCGCAGTAGCGATGACGTTGCCACGCTTGCAGCTGAGCGGAAAAATCAACGTTACTTACCCGATGTCACTTTCCCTGACACTTTACTTCTTGAAGCAGATTTACATACCGCAGTTAACGATAGCCAAATTATATTGGTAGTCGTACCCAGTCACGCATTTGGCGATACGTTACGTCAAATTAAGCCATCACTACGTGAAGGTGCACAAGTTGCTTGGGCAACAAAAGGGCTTGAACCAAATACTGGGCGTTTATTACAAGAAGTTGCACAGCAAGAGTTGGGTGATGATGTGCCGTTAGCTGTGGTATCAGGGCCGACTTTTGCAAAAGAAATGGCCATTGGTTTACCAACAGCTATTTCAGTGTCGTCTACATCGACTACATTTGCTAAACAGTTAGCTGATTTATTACATTGCGGCCGTTCATTTAGGGTGTATAACAATGATGACTTTATTGGTATTCAACTCGGTGGTGCGGTTAAAAATGTTATCGCTATTGGCGCTGGCATGTCAGATGGCTTTGGTTTTGGTGCTAATGCGCGCACAGCATTGATCACCCGCGGGTTAGCTGAGTTATGTCGTTTAGGTTGCGCATTGGGAGCTAAGTCAGAAACCTTTATGGGTATGGCTGGCCTTGGTGATTTAATACTAACCTGTACTGATAACCAGTCACGAAACCGTCGCTTTGGTTTAGCTCTTGGTCAAGGTGAAGGCGTTGAGGCTGCTATTGAGTCGATAGGTCAGGTTGTTGAAGGCTATCGCAATACCAAAGAAGTGTATTTGCTTGCTCAACGTGCGGGTATTGAGATGCCTATTACAGAGCAAATATATCAAGTTCTATATGAAAATAAAGACGTGAAAGAAGCTGCTATGGCATTGTTAGGCCGTGAGCAAAAGTCAGAATAGCGCGTTTTAATGATTTATAATAAAGCGTAGTGTTTTGCACTGCGCTTTTTTGTTAGTTATGTATAGAGTTCGTGGTTTTTATTAGGCTATGTTTTGTGATGAATGATGGTACTTTTTCAGCGCGAAGCGGGCGGCTATAGTAATATCCTTGCATGATACTGCAACCCATGACATTTAACATATAAGCTTGTGATTTAGTCTCTACCCCTTCTGCAACTACATCAATATGCAAGTATTTTGCTAAACGGATAATCGTTGCGGTGATGTTTCTATCTTGTTCACTTTCGGTGATGTCTTGAATAAAGGATCGGTCTATTTTTAAGGTATCAATCGAAAAGCGTTTAAGGTAGCCCAAAGAAGAATGTCCAGTGCCAAAATCATCAAGCGCAATAGTAAAGCCTAACGCTTTAATGCGATTCATTTGCTGTTGTGCAAATTCAGGGTTGTCCATCATCGCGCTTTCGGTTATCTCAAGTTCTATACAACGAGCGGGTACATCAAATGTCGCTAAACATTCAGTGAGTGTTTCAACTAAACTGGTTTGTTGAAAATGCAATGCTGATATATTTATCGCAACTTTACCAAAATCAATACTCTCTGAGCGCCAAGCTTCTAACTGTTTAAATAGTTGCTTCATCAATAAGGCAGTGAGAGGAATGATTGCACCGTTTTGTTCTGCCAAAGGGATAAACTCGACAGGGCTGATTACAGTACCGTCAGCTTGTGGCCAACGCACTAAAGCCTCAAAACCGTGGAGCTGATTTTTTTCAGCATTAAACTTAGCTTGATAAAATAATTCAAAGTCGTTGTTAGTAATAGCATGGAAAAGCGCACTTTCTTTGCTTAACTCATTTGGGTCAATGGTATGTTTAGCTTCGTCAAAAAATTGATAATTATTGTGGCCCATTTTTTTTGCGTGGTTGAGTGCACTGTTAGCGCTACGCATAATTGCTTCGCTGGTGTAGCCATTTTCAGGGTAAGCAGCAATACCACAACATGCTGAAATATAACTTTCAATACCGTTAAGCATAAAAGGAAGCTGAAACTGCTTTAATATCTTGTCAGCTTGTTTTTTTGCATAAAATATTGTTTTATCAGAGTAAAGGTAAGGTGGTATTAGCACCGCAAACTCATCGCCACCTAGGCGGGCTATGGTATAGCCAGAGTCTAAATTGGTTGTTAGCCGTCTGCCAACTTCTTTGAGTAGTTCATCACCAATACAGTGTCCCAGTGAATCATTTATCTTGTTAAAGTTATCTAGATCAATAAACAGAATCATTAAGCTTGGGTATTTATTATTGCAGCTTTCTATCGCTTTATTTACCGACTCTATAAATATAGCTCTATTAGATAGACCCGTAATAGAATCCTTAGTAGTCAGTTTGAGCATGGCTCGTTCATTATTTTTACGTGCAGTCACATCTGAAAATAAACCTATGTAATGCGTTTTGTTTTTACGTAAGTGAGATGTGGTTACCTTGGTAATTGATAAATCAAGTGCATAAGGCTGACCATCCTTACGTAGGTTCCAAATCTCACCAGACCAATAGCCATCTGTTTCAAGTTCATCGTAAATCAGGTTTTCTAGTTTTTTGTCTCGCCCTTGCTGGGTGAATACTTTAGGTTTTTTTGCAATGACATCTTCGAGTTTATAGCCACTGATCGTTGTAAATGCCAGGTTTACTACGGTGATCTTAAAGTTTTCGTCTGCTATCCAAATAGCGTCTTTTGATTGGGTCATTAATGCAGTCACTAAATCCTGTTTAGCATTGCTTTTTAATCTATAAACAATTAATAAAATGATAACGAGGAAAGCCAGAGCAATTAGTAAATATTTAATTAGAGGTGAGAGCATGAAACCTGAGTTGAAGTTATTTGTAGTTGAAGGAGAGGTTAGTTGATTTTTGGTTACCGCTTGAGTTGAACTTGCAATTGACCTGTTAAATAAATTGAGCACGGAATCCTTTTGATATACAGAGGTATTTACAGAAGCGCTAAAAATAGTATTGTTTTTAAAAACGCCAGTGCTGGCCATCAAAGAGGCACTAAAAAGTACAGAACATAAGCAACTAATCAACAAAAGTGAGCGCATTAAATACCATCAGTAAATGAAAAAGAACAACCCTGATATTAGTTTAGGAAATGCGTTATAGCGAATAAGAGAATATGAAATTAATTAAAGTGCTACCGTTGCAGTTAAAATAATACATTAGCGCCATGCACAGACGCTAAGTTTTAAGCGTAAGTTAGTTTATTGCGCGTTAGGGAAGCCCAATTGACGCCATGATTCATATACAAATACGGCAACGGCATTAGATAAATTCATACTACGGCTGTTGGCTTGCATCGGAATACGCACACGCTGTTCACCGGGTAACGATTGTATGAGTTCATCTGGTAAGCCGCGAGTTTCAGGGCCAAAGACTAGGCAATCGCCGGCTTCATAGCTGGCTTGATGATGAAATTGGCTGCCTTTAGTGGTGCATGCATATACTTTTTTGGGTTGGCATTTTTCAAGGTAGGCTTCAAATGAAGCATGGCGCTGTACGTTACTAAACTCGTGATAATCAAGGCCAGCTCTTTTTACTCGTTTATCGTCCCACTCAAAGCCTAAGGGCTCTATAAGATGAAGTGAGTATCCGGTATTTGCGCACAAACGGATAATATTCCCGGTATTTGGCGGAATTTCAGGTTGGTATAAAACGATGTCTAGCATGAAGGTGCCTTATTATAAGCTAATTTTTTACTCTTATGAGTATACACTAAACATTTTAAAAAAATGATATACTCTGTTCATAAGAGTTGCTTACGTATAGGTAAAAAAGTGCATCATCGCAGTTATGAATTTTGGGTGAAAACCGCCAGTGCGGTCACTATGGTTATGGTTAGCCTGATGATAGCAGCTAAATGCTGGGCATGGTTGGCGTCGGGCTCTGCATCTATGCTTGGCTCGCTGACAGATTCATTAATGGATATAACGGCATCTGCGATGAGCTTTTTGGTATTAGGCTATGCCCTTAGGCCTGCTGATGATGATCACCGTTTTGGCCATGGCAAAGCAGAAGCGCTAGCAGGGCTTGGTCAAGCAGCATTTATTGCCGGATCTGGTTGTTTGTTGGCGTTTCATGGTGTTGAGCGGTTATTTAATCCTGTAGTGCTAAGTCATTCAATGTTAGGAGTATGGGTGAGTATTTTTGCGATTGCTTGTACCCTCGTAGTGGTGTTTGTTCAAACAAAAGTTGTCAATCATACCGATTCAATAGCGATTAAAGCCGACTCCGTACACTATAAGGGCGATATTATTTTAAATGCTGCTGTGCTGGTGGCTATTTTATTAGCGCAAAATGGGATGCAGTACGCCGATCCATTATTCGCAATTGGTGTAGCGGGTTACTTACTCTATAACAGTTGGGACATAGCCCGCCAAAGTGCCGATCATTTAATGGATAAAGAATTACCAGACGAAGAAAAAAGCCAGATAGTTGAGATTGCAAACAGTCATGGTGACGTATTTGGTGTCCATGATGTACGAACTCGCCAAGGGGGTAAAGTAAAGTTTATTCAAATGCATTTGGAGCTTGAAGATACTTTACCGCTAATTAGAGCGCACTACGTGGCAGACGAGGTAGTGGCTATGATCAAAGCACAATTTGACTGTGAGATGGATATTTTGATCCATCAAGATCCACTATCACTGAGCCAAACTCAAGTTAGTGAGTCGCAAAACTCATAAAAGCGTGTTAGCACGGCCTTGCGAATTTTGTCTTGTTCAAACAGTAATTCATGTTTTGCATTACTAAACGTTTCTAAAATAGCCGTTTTTTGCTTATGGGTAATGATATGTTGAGCTTGGTTATCCACCACGGTATCCAATTGGGCACTGGCAATAAACATAGGCACGGGGAGCGTTAACTGCTCTATGCTTGTAATAAACGTAAAAGCGGCATTAAGCCAGCCATAGGTGACACCACCTAACTGAAGACTCGGTTCTTTATGGTATGTTTTACGAAAAAGTTGATAGCGAATCTCGCTGCTTGTTAGGCTATTTATCGCAAACTCTTCAGGCTTATAATCCCCTTGGCCAAACGCATACAGCGTATTTAGACCTAATAAACAGGCAATTTTAGCCGCTAATTTGGCAAGGGGTTTTGGTGTGCCTTTGGTGTAAATATCAAACATTGGCGCTGATAAAAATACGCCACTGTAGTTATTTTCAAACCGAGCTAGATAATCAAATGCAATTGCCCCGCCCATCGAATGGGCAAGCATGATTTTTTTACCCTGCCAAAATTGTTTAACTATTTGGCTATCAAATAAATCGAGATCTTGAGCATAGTCAGAAAATTGCTTTACAAAGCCTTTATGAGGATTTGCTAAAGCACGGTAGGAGCGTCCCTGACCTTGATGATCCACAATAAACACGGCATAGTTATTTTTATATAATTCCCACAGTAGCTCTTGGTATTTATCGAGCCCTTCGATACGACCTGAGCTAATAACCACTGCGGTATGTGCGTGCTCTGGTATCGCAAAGCCATAATATAAATCACCATTGGCTGTTGCTAAGTGCTGTTTAGTTACCTGCTGGGTAAAAAAATCTGCAATGTCTTGTTGCTGTTCTAGCAGGCTTTGCTCTGAGCTATAAAACATAGTTATTGTTGCTTCTTAATGGGTAAAACAATTTTAACGCTAAGACCGCTCTGTTTCTGATTATGCAGGGTTAAGCTACCTGAGTGCGCCGTAATAGCGTTTTTAGCAATTGCTAAGCCTAGGCCAGTGCCACCGCTTGTTCTATCTCTGGCATCTGATTGCCTAAAGAAAGGCTCGCATAATCGGGTTAAATTAGCAGGTTCGACACCTGGGCCATCATCATTTATTTCAATGTTAATGGTCTGTGTTAATGCTAACTTTATGGTGATGGTATGCTCAGCGTATTTAATAGCATTACGTAATACATTTTCCAGGGCGCTGGCGATAAGGCTTTCATCACAATAAATATCTAGGTTAAGCTCACCTTCAACCAGTAAAGTTTTATTGCATTGCTTAGCTTCAAACTGGGCGTCGTTAAGTACATGATTAATAATAACTTGCATTGATTGTTTATGTAATGACAAAGTTTGGCTTTTGGCTTCTAATCGCGAAACTTGCAGTACGTCGGCAATCATTTTATCAAGTTGATTTGCCTCTTTTTCTATCCGCTCTAAATATGTTTGGTTTGTATCAGATGCTTGCATTTGCGCAAGGCCCGTTGCCATTTTTAAGCGTGTGAGAGGGGAGCGTAATTCATGAGAAATATCAGCTAACAGACGCTTTTGCGCTGTAACTAATTGTTCAATTTGGCTGGCCATACTGTTAAAGTCTCTGCCTAAAATCCCTAGCTCATCCCGTCTATTTTCATTTATAATTGCGCGAGCAGTTAAGTCTCCTTTTGAGAGCTTTATTGCTGCTTGCTTTAAGTGGTTTATGGGGGCGATTAAGTTACGGCTAAAAATAAAGCTCAGGGTCAGTGAAGCGAGCAAGGCAATTGTGGTCTTTAGCCAAATTGGCATTAGCTTTAAGCGTATTAAAAACGGTGCTGGGTGGCTTTCATCGATTTCGTAAAGGTAGAACGTCCCCTCCGGTAGGTTTACCATAACGGGACCAAACGCTTGATAGCTTTCTGTGAAGATCACTTGCGGCGACATAGTCTTAGTAAAATTGAGTATGTTTAAATCCACATCATCAGCAGGTAGGCGACTGGTTAATGAGTTTTCTGCTTGATCAGAGTTTAAATAGAGTAATTTGCGCTTGGCTAGTCGAGGATGATTTAATATTTCAGCTGCCGTTTTTTTGTGTTTTATGGCACTGCGTTCAATACTTTTGGCTGTGTACTCAAGATTTTTTTTCATTGGGCCACGCAACTCTTCGGTGCTTACTTGATTCGTAGCAATGTTACTTAAAAAGATCAAAGCGGTGATCGTGCCGATAACGGTTAGCCAAAACCAGACAAAGATTTTAAAAAATAAAAAGTCTTTAGGGTGCTTTAACCAAGCCAAGCGGGTGTTCTTACTCTCCGCGGATGAAGACATAGCCTGTCCCTCGCATAGTTTTAATGCGTTCAGAGCTATTATACTCTGCAATTTTTTTACGAATATTGCTGACATGCATATCGATTGAACGATCAAAAGAGGCTAAGCGTCTGCCCAGCACTTCTTCACTAATTTGTTCTTTACTTACTACTTCGCCAGCATTTTTTACTAATAAAGCCAGTACTTCATACTCTGTGCCAGTTAGGCTGAGCTCGTTGTTGTCAACATAAGCTTCGCGTGCTGCAAGGTTAATAATAATATTATTAACGGTTAGCTTATTAGAGCTTGTGTTGCTCAAGCTTGCGATATGTTCAATGCGACGGGTAATCGCTTTTACTCGAGCGAGTAATTCCCGATGATTAAAAGGCTTAGGAATATAATCATCAGCACCGAGCTCAAGACCAAAAATGCGATCGAAATCTTCGCCTTTTGCAGTAAGCATTATCACTGGGGTTAACTTTTTTTGTCTTAACTGTTTGAGAACTTCAAAGCCATCAAGTTTAGGTAGCATGACATCAAGTAAAATAAGCGCGTAGTCGTACTCAAGTGCTTTTTTTAGTCCTTGATCTCCGTCATGAACACACTCAACGGTGTAGCCTTGCGCTGTTAGGTACTCGCTCAGGAGTTCGCATAACCCTGTATCATCATCAATCATTAATAATTTCATTTAGCCAACCTCGCTATGCTGCAATAACTACATTTTACCCAGTAAAGTGTATAAATGGTAATCTTTACATAACCTTTACACTTATTTGCGTTGCTTTGCATTGCAGTTGTTATAGTTCACTTACTCGCTAAGGCAGCAGCCAAAGTGAATAATATTCCCAACCAAGAGGTAATGATTATGATCACACGTAAACTAACTAAACTAGTATTAATCTGTGGATTAGCAACAGCAACACTTGGTACAGGTGTTGCTATGGCAAAAGGTGGTATGCATCATGGTAAAGGCATGCATGAAGCACGTTTCTTACTTTCTGAGCGTGGTGCTGACAAACTAGATTTAACGCAAGCACAGCAAACTGAGCTAAAAGCGGCCTTTGATGCTCAAAAAGAGCAAATGAAAGCGATGCGCGCTGATAAAGAAACTCGTAAAGCTGAGCGTGAAGCATTTAAAGCAAAAATGGACGTGTTATTAGCTAAGTCAACATTTGATGAAAATGCAGCGCAAGAGCTGATTGACTCACGCGAAGCCAAAGCCGAAAAATTTGCTATGCAAAAACTTAAAATGGAACATACAGTTTGGCAAATCTTGAATGCTGAACAACGTGAAAAGTATAGTAAAATGAAAAAACGTTTTGCTAAAAAAATGAAAGATAAAGGCCATAAAAAAGGTAAGCGTGGCGATAAAAAAGCAGATGAAGCAACAAAAAGTTAATATCAACTATTAATTTTTAAGCTCAACGGTGACAAGGCGAAAGGTAACTTTCGCCTTTTTTGTGTATTAAGCACTGTGATTGAACAACAAGCCTGAACTGGTGTTTCCTGATGACGAAAATAAACTCCCCATTAGCGTTGATACATTCTTTTTAACGCTTAATTGTATAGCAACCAATTCCTCATCTAACTCTTGCTGTAATTCGCCAATTTGTGTTTGTTGATCTGCTTTTGTTAGGCTGGTGTCTGCTTCAAGTGCACGTATTTTTTCTTGTAGTGTTTTTATGTTTGTAATCATTTGTTGCTGAGTGGTTTGTGCCGTTTCATCAGTATTCGTATCATTTTGCGCGGTGTTTTCATCGGTATCTTTTGCCGCAACTGATGAGTTATCTTCAGCTTGGTCCACGGGTTGTGTTCCTGCTTGGCTTTGCTTTAACATGTTTGGATCAGTAATTAATGATGAAGGTATATTGGTTAGATTCATTGAGCGTCCCGTGCGACTATAAATTGACGTGTTTTTTAATGTCAAAAATAATGCATTAATCGTTCCATATTCGGGGAATTTAGTAAGGTGTTAGTTGTTTTATTTAGAAAATGCAAAGCCCTGCATAGTCAACACCATGCAGGAATGGATTGAATTATTGTGCCGTTACTTCGGCTTGTTGTGGCAATGCCAGTGACAGCAGGGCAGCTAAGGCGATAAATACGCTTGAGATCCATAAACAGGCTTCAAGTCCATATTGCTGATACACCCAGCCCGAAAGTACTGTGCCTATTAATCGGCCCATGGCGTTGGCCATGTAATAAAAACCTACATCCAGAGACACGCCATTACTGTCGGCAAGGCTGACAATTAAATAACTATGTAATGATGAATTAATGGCAAAGACTGCACCAAATATTAGTAAGCCGATAATAATGGATGCCTGTATATAAAAATCAAAATGTAGAGCTAGGGCAATAAGTGCAGGTATTGCTGTTAGATAGCTGGCCCACAAAAATGCGCTGCGGCCACTTGGGACTTGCCCTGACTTTCTACCGGTAAAAGAGGGGGCAAAAGATTGCACTATGCCATAGCCAATCACCCAGCTTGCCATAAAGCCACCAACCCACCAGTGATCCCAACCAAAGGTTGCGGCTAAAAACACAGGTAAGGCAACTACAAACCAGACATCTCTAGCACCAAATAAAAACATCCGTGCAGCGGAGAGCACATTAATGGCTTTGCTTTTGGAGAACAGCTCACTAAATTTGGCTTTACTTTTAGCTTTGCCTAAGTCTTCTTTTAAAGCAAAGATACTAAATAGCCAGACGGAGCTGAGCATGCAAATCATACTAAGAATTGCACCGTGGAACTCTAATAAGGTAAGCAACAAACCACCTAAAAAGAAGCCAACCCCTTTAAGTGCATTTTTAGAGCCGGTTAAAATAGCCACCCATTTATATAGCTGGCCTTGCGCACCTTTTGGTACAAGGAGTTTAATTGCACTCTTTGCACTCATTTTATTGAGATCTTTTGCTACTCCAGATAACGCCTGTGCTGCCATAACATAAATAACAGTGAGTGCGTCAACAGGTACCATGAGCATGGCTAAAGAAACTATTTGTAAGCCCAAGCCAATGTTCATGGTTTTATTAAGACCGAATCGAGCGCCAAGCCATCCGCCTACTAAATTAGTGATTACCCCAAAAATTTCATAAAACAAAAACAGCATCGCTATGCTGAGTGGACTGTAACCAAGCTGGTGGAAATACAACACTACAAGCATGCGTAGTGCGCCATCAGTAAGGGTAAACGCCCAATAATTACCGGTAATTACTAGGTATTGTTTTATTTGTGGCGGAAGTGCTTTTAATCGATCCACGGTCAATTATTCCTTATCGGCTAGGCCAACTTTACGTACCAGCTCTGCTGTACGATTTGCATAACCCCACTCATTGTCGTACCACACGTAGAGTTTCACTTGTGTGTCGTTGATCACCATAGTTGATAGTGCATCTATAATGCTTGAGCGAGGGTCGGTTTTATAATCGATAGAGACAAGCGGGCGTTCTTCATAACCCATGATGTCTTTTAGCTCACCAGCTGCGGCATCTTTAAGTAAAGCGTTTACTTCATCAATAGAAGTGCCACGTTCAAGCTCAAATACACAATCTGTGATTGATGCATTCGTTAGTGGGACACGAATAGCATGGCCGTTTAATTTACCTTTTAATTCAGGGAATATATGTGTAATGGCCGTTGCTGAACCTGTTGTTGTTGGAATTAAACTCGTGCCACATGAGCGCGCACGGCGTAAATCTTTATGCGGCGCATCAATAATTGTTTGGGTATTGGTAATGTCGTGAATTGTGGTTATTGAACCATGTTTGATACCAATTTTTTCATGAATAACTTTAACCACAGGCGCTAAACAATTAGTTGTACACGATGCCGCGGTAACTATTGGGTAAGTTTCTTTGTTATAAAGGTAGTCGTTCACACCCATTACAATATTTAAAATACCGTCTTCTTTTACTGGGGCTGTTACAACAACGCGCTTTACACCTTGATCAAGGTAGGCTTGTAATAAGGCTTTGGTTTTAATTTTACCCGAAGCTTCAATTACTACATCACAGTCTGACCAATCCGTGTCTTGGGTTTTTGTGTTTTGCGTAAAAGCTATGGTTTTACCATTTATGATAATAGTATCGTCAGTATGGCTTGCTTCGTGGTGCCATTTACCGTGCACTGAATCAAACGTCATTAAATGTGCAAATGTTTCAGCGTTACCAGCAGGATCGTTAATATGTACGATTTCTATATCATCCCAATCAAATGCTGCGCGCATTGATAATCGACCCATCCGGCCAAAACCATTTATACCTACTTTAATAGTCATTGTTTATTCCTTAATACTGATTATAACTGCGAGTTAAAATAATTTAGTTGGTGTGTATTTTTTAACGCATTTGGCCTAATGTTTTGGACTTGTTTAATTATCTCGTCAGTAGGCATGCCATGCGCTAATAAAATAAGGGCTATTACTAAGCCCGTTCTACCTGAACCACCTTTACAGTGTACGGCGATAGTGGCTTGGTTTTTTACTGCGTTAACAATGGTGCTTTTATGTTCTTGCCATTGTGTTGCAAATTCCTGTGCTGGCGCTGCATCATCTAAAATTGGCAGCTGCAACCAAGTTATATTGTGCAGCTTGCACAATATTGGCAGTTGATCGGCATTGTTTTTTGCAAGCTCTTCATCGTGCATCAAGGTGAGTATTATATTCGTACCAGCTTGTTGCAATGTGATAACTGACTCTTCAAGCGATGCTTCTTTACTGCCAGGGCAAGGTGTAAAAATAAGCTTTGCGCCATTGTCTAAAATTAATGTGTCATATGGGTGACGTTGCATCTGTTATTCCTTTTATTTAAACCAATGTTGGGTGCGATTTATAATGACAACTAGCGATAACATCACGGGTACTTCTACTAATACACCAACAACCGTTGCTAATGCTGCACCAGAATGTAAGCCAAATAATGAAATAGCCACAGCGACAGCGAGTTCAAAAAAGTTTGAGGTGCCAATTAAGCATGAAGGCGCTGCTATTTTTTGCGGCAGCTTCATCCAAATAGCCGCAGCATACGCAATAACAAAAATGCCGTAGGTTTGAATGATCAGTGGAATAGCAATTAATACTATTGTTTGCGGCTCTGCCAGAATTGTATTCGCTTGAAAACCAAATAGTAAAACCACCGTTGCTATTAACCCAACCATAGACCAAGGTTTTAACTTGGCTAAAAATTGTTCAAGTGCTTGCTCATCTTTACCTTTATTTAAAGTCTTACGGGCAAGCACACCCGCAGTTAATGGCAGTAATACATATAACATCACAGATATAAGTAGTGTCTCCCATGGCACTTGAATATCACTGACACCTAACAACAAAGCAGATATAGGTGCAAATGCAAAAATCATAATTACATCATTCACAGAAACTTGAATTAACGTGTAGTTGGCATCACCTTTGGTTAATTGTGACCATACAAATACCATTGCTGTACAAGGAGCCACTCCGAGTAAAATCATGCCAGCTATATACTCTTGTGCGGATTGCGCATCAACTAAGTCAGCAAATATAAAGTTAAAGAATAACCAGCCTAAAGCGGCCATAGTAAAAGGTTTGATTAACCAGTTTATTATTAGTGTCAGTATTAGCCCTTTAGGGTTTTTACCGACATCTTTAATTGATGAGAAATCAATTTGTGCCATCATCGGAAAGATCATCACCCAAATAAAAACAGCAACGGCAATATTTACGTGAGCTATTTCAAAATCAGCAATTATTTGAAATACATCAGGATGCCATTGACCAAGTAGCACGCCTGTAATAATGGCCAAACCAACCCAAAGTGATAAGTAACGTTCAAAAATTCCCATTTTAATCTCCTATACTTAGCGGCAAAAGTCAGTTTTGCTTGGGCGGTTATGCATATTAGCGAGGTTATTTAGATTATTTGCAATTAGTGTGAGATTGTTTTCAGTTGTTTCACTGATCACTTTTTTTATCCATATAGGTAGGTCGGGATTGATTTTATAGAACACCCATTGGCCATGCTTTCTATCTGTGATAATTCCCGCTCGTTTTAATACAGCTAAGTTACGCGACACTTTTGGTTGGCTATCTTCTTGTAGCGCTTCCATCAATTCACATACACATAGTTCACCGTGATAATTAGTAAGCATCAGTGTTTTTAGGCGTATATCATCAGTTAAGCACTTGTAAAAGGAAATAGGATCAATAGTAAGTTTATCAAGTTCAGAGATTTGTTTATCAATACGTAGGCTTGATGCTGCCTTACCATTTGGTTGATCTTTGCCTTCTAAAAGTAAGAACATCGACAAGCGATTATTTAATTCACTTAATGTGGTAGCGAAAGGGTTATTACAGCATCGCTCTTTAGGGTCTGGAAAGTCCCAAGCTAATTGTGTTTTAGCGCCAGGGAAGTTACGGCATTCTTGGTTTGCCTTGTCACAAAGGGTAATTACAAAATCAAACTCTTGGCCTGAGAACTCATCGACACTTTTAGATTTAAGGTCATCTATAGTCAAACCAAACTTTTCAAGCGCATCTAAGGTACGAGGGTCAATCATTTCTGGTGACGTACCAGCACTGTAAGTATCAAATAGATCGCCCGCTTTGTGGCGAAGTAACGCCTCAGCCATTTGTGAGCGAGCAGAGTTACCAGTACAAAGGAATAAAACCGAACGCTTATTAGTAGAAGTTTGATTACTCATAAATAACGCCTTATATAGAATATGCAATAAAGTGTATATTTGTTTTTGTGCATATTCAAGTGCAGGTGTGCGTTTCAAAGTAATAATTTAAGTTTCCATAGTATGAATCTTAGCCAAAGATACAGTTAACTAGGTTATAGAAGTTACTTTATGGATAGTTTAGCTGTGTTTTTACACTGTTCGTTTGAAAATCATACCAAATGCTAATTAATTACAAATAAATTTAAAAAACGCTTGCGTAAAAATCGTATCTCCCTATAATGCGACCCCACTGAGACGG
>NZ_MXQF01000041.1 GCF_002165575.1 Pseudoalteromonas sp. A601 | reverse complement strand
GCTTTTTCTTGCTTAACTGATCGGCATTACTAGTTTACTAGGCCTTTTTTGTTGAACAATTTTAACTGTGGCAGTAAACTAATTATCAAATAAACTTTTAGGAGAATTGATTGTTAAAACAGGATGAGAACTTATCCTTTATTATTGAACCAGAACTAAGCCCGCGCTCAGAACAACGTATTGACTTGTATTTTTCCATCCCCAATGAAATGGGCATTAATCCACAAACGCTCAGTGAAGAAGCATACTTTAATAATCACTTTAAATCTCACTTAGCTTACAACGCGAACAATATTCACTTACCTTTAGTAAGAAGCCGTTTTGTGAGTAAGAATAAGGGTGAACAGCAAGATTATCGACAAAACTTAAACCTTTACTGTTATCAAGTTCGCTTAGCCATTGATACAGATGTTAAAGATGCACTGAAAATTGAGGATACGGATGAGTTTTATCAACGTGCAATTGAATTATCAGAGCTAAGTCAAGGGCTGCTAAAAAAACTTCGCCGCTATACACCCGATAACGAAAAGTTAATTTCTTTTTATACCAATGCAGACAATTATTTAAGTTGGCAAATTGAGCAGTCGTTTTTAAGGTTACTTGATGAAGGGCCAAGAAGCAGTGACCACGCAAAAGAACGTGGGGACTTATTGAACTTTTGTAAAGCTGAGCAAGCATATCGGCAAGAGCAGCAATATAATTCTGACTCAACGTTAAAAGATGCAAACCGCATCACCAATAAAATGCGTTTACTACAGCGCCTTATTGAACACGGCGTGGTACTAAATCGCCATACGCGTTATTTGAATAGCTACTTAAAGCGATTGGTAAAAGGAAGTGTGACAGCAGTTATAATGGCATTGGTAATGCTGGTTGTACTAAATGCACGAAGCAGTTTTACCGAAGTAACAGCCACATTGATTGTTATTTTAGGGGCTATTTATGGCATGCGTGAGATTTTTAAAGAAGATATAACGCGAGTTATTTGGCGGACTATTGTAAAAGGGCGGCCGAAATGGCGCTTTCAATTTCGTAACAGTGTGACGAAAGATAAAGTTGCAACGCAATTCATTTGGCTTGAATATACTCGGTTTAAAAAAATCCCTGAAAGTGTACGTAATATATTTTCTAAGCGCCGCCAGCAAAATAAGCTCGCTGCACAATGGTTTCATTTTGCTAGTGAAACGCGAGTTGGGGCTAAAGAGTTCTTACCCGGCTATGACACACTGCAACAAACTCTAAGGTTTAGCCTTGCACCCTTTACCCGTTATCTGAAAAAAGGTGAGGGTAAGCTTTACCATCTTGATAATAGTAAAATCTCTAAGCAGAGTGTTGAACGCAGGTATCAATTGAATGTTGTTGTGGTGTATCAAAACAGGGATCAGGTTAGGCATCAGCGCTACAAAATAACGCTTAACCGCAGCAAAATTATTAATATTGAACTGATTTATAGTGAAATAGAGTAATTAATTTTTTGTCTGGGTATGTGTTTCTGAGTTATGTTCTCACCATGTATAAACAATTGGTTAATGGTATTTCACATAATTGCTCAATAAGAATCGAGGCATATCCTTTACCTCGAAGCCTAGGGTTAACTACTAGACGAGCCAGATGGCACCTTCTTACACGCAGGTAAAATTGCCCAAACCCTAAAAATTCTCCCTCAGTTGAGATCAAAACTAATGAGTTCAAAGTATTCAGTTGCAAGTCGTCGGTAAATGACGCTAAATCAAACGGGAATCTAAAATCTGGCCCAGCCCACTCACGAAGCGCTTTCTCACTTTCAAACCAGTTTAGCATTTGTACAAGGTGACTTTCCTGCGGGGGAATTAACTGCACAATAATTTTACTCCAGAAGATATAACTTGTTATATGAACTGTTTACTATTAACCAGTGACTAGTCAATTAATATCTATTGCGTAAGCTTCCAGCAGCGATTGCATTTTTTCTCGTTCTTGGTCTGCGAACTCAATTCCAACATTGAGCCGGTTACCTTGCATTTGATTATTACGTACATGTGCACTAATCATCACTGCAGTGCTGTCTATTGGCGAGAGTAAATGAACAAAAACCTGGCGTTTTTTTAGTGCTAAAAAACCTGAATTAACATGTACTGTAAAGCGACAACCTGTGGCTGAGATATCAATAATAACGCCTTGTAATAAATTTTCGCTATTGAAATCTTGATCTTTTTTGATGCTTATTTTTGCTGGGATATGTGTTTGTAATCGGTTAACTTCTCTGAGCTGCCGACTCTCAATTTGCTTAGGGTAAGTGAGGTAGAGTAACTTTTCAGGTCGCACTGATATCGCTAAAATTGTGGTCGCAAAAGCAACACACTCTCCTCGTTCTCCTTCGACGATATAGCGAACAATCGCACCATTGCCTTCTTTGAGTATATCTGAATATTCATTGAGTTTAGCTTGCTTTGGGTACTTTAAAATGAGGTATTTACCGGTTTCATAACCAATTAATGGTAACTTAAATCTAAATGACAAAGGGTTGGTAAATTGAATGTCAATAATTTTACCCGGTAATAAATCTAAGAAAAATTTAGCGTTGTTTGATGGTGTAGGAAGATCTTGAGCAATTTCCATATTGTTGTTTTTTATTATGTTGTTTCCAATAAGTATTATTTAAATCCGAACAAAAATCACTAGTACAAATGGCTGGTATTGAGCTCAGTTTACATCTTTAACATTCATTCTTTGTTACAAATTCCAGTGAACTGATTTAAATAGGGTCGAGTCCATTAATATGTTACTTAATAAACGGACGAAGACTATGAAATATTTATATAAAACTTGCTGGGTATAAAACATAAAATACGCGTGTCGAAGTATGCTTCAAAAATGCAACCATTCGATACTATCATCATTACTAAAGGGTTTTACTTAGCAACGGGTGATAACAGGGATCACAGTGCAGACTCTCGCGTGATTGGTCTTGTCCCCAGAGCTGAACTACTTGGTAAAGCAAAGCGCGTTATCGCGTCGTTAGATTATGATAATTACTATTTTCCCCGTAAAAATCGCTTTTTAAAAGAATTAGATTAGATAGAGTACGCTCATAAGGAAAAGTCGCTGTAAGCTCAGCTTACAGCGACTTTTAATTTTCAACCAATAGCAATGTATAAAAACAACTAATTGACGGGCTAAATCAGTGTTGTTTATTCATTGATAAAGGAATGAATTAAATACCTAACGCTTGTCCGCCACCGATTTGGATAGTTTCAGCAGTAATGAAAGCAGCGTCTTTACTTACTAAAAACGAAATTACGCCAGCCACATCTTCAGGCTGACCAAGTCGACCCAGCATGATGCTGTCTTTCCATGAAGCAAAAACTTCTGGCTTGGTTTCTTTAATTTGAGCGTGGAAAGGAGTGTCAATAGTGCCTGGTGACACTGCATTTACACGGATCCCTGCAGGTGCAAGCTCTTTTGCTAATGCGCGTGTTAATGTATGCACAGCAGCTTTTGAAGTCCCATAGATACCAGCACCAGGGCCGCCTGCATTCCATGCCGCATTTGAAGTGTAGTTAATGATTGAACCACCTTCTGTTTTCTTCATGAATGGGATAGCTGTACGAGAAACAAAAAACGCGCTGTCGAGGTTAAGCGCCATTACGAAGCGGAAAAACTCAGTTGTCATACCTTCGATTGGACTACGTCCACCTAAGCCACCCGCGTTGTTGATCACGACATCAATTTGGCCATATTTGTTACCAATTGCTGTGACGTTTTCTGTAACAGCTTCATCATTGGTTACATCAAAACCGTAATATTCTGCTTCAATGCCAGCAGCGGTTAGCTCTTCAACACGTTTAGCGCCTACTTCATCTTCGATACCATTAAGTACCACTGTATAACCATCTTCGCCAAGACGTTTAGCTACTTGGAAACCAATACCACCGGTAGCCCCGGTGATTAGTGCAATTTTTTTAGACATATTTAAGTTCTCAGTATTTAGTTAACTAATTAGTGATACTTAAGGGTATGAGCTTAATGCTATTTACTTAAGTAAAGGCTCGTAAAGAAGGCACTCATATTGAGGCTTCCAGTAGCTTGATTTGTAATCAAGCTATAAATACCATTTCATTGTAATACAAATAAACTTAACTTTAAAGTCTGTTTTTGTGTATTGGTAATACAATTTGGTTTAATTGGTTTTGTTGTCTGTAAAACTGATGGGTAGGAAACTGAGTAAAGATACTTTATATTGTTTTTATTGATAAAAATATCAATGTTTTTATTAATAAAAAGAGTGGCAGGCCTATTGAATCTATTTTAAAGGCGGACTCCTTAATAAAGAATAATATTGAATAGATAACTTTCATAACGTATTTTGTTAACCAATTTAGTCTGATTTTTAACTGGGTTTTTCATGTGACGTCTTTTCTTTACTTGTTCTTTGTCTTACAATTAGTGTGGTATGTTACATTAACTATTGGTTGAATGTTGGGCGATACATCATTCTGACAATGCTATATAAGGAAGATTAAATGAAGATAATGACTGCATGTATAGTCACTGGATTACTATTCGTCTCTCAAGTTTTGGCACATGAACCAACATCAGATAAACAATTAAACTCGATAAAATTTGAAAATGCTTATTTTTACAATAGCGAAGGTGAGTTTGCCAAAGAAAAAGCGAAAGATGCAATTATTGCTCTAATGAAATACCATCAATACCCTATATATGAAGGTATCCGTGACGATTTATGGGTAATGGATTATAACGCGGGGCGTTTTGCAGAAGTTGGACTTTCTGGGATCACTTATGAGAATAACCAGAAAAACTTGTACATGCTGCTAGATATCTTCTTATTACCTAATCAAATGCTTGCCGAGCATTGGCATGTAGATGGCGAAGAAACAGCAGCTAAGCGTGAAGGTTGGTTGGTGCGCTGGGGCAAGAGTTATATTGCCGGTGTTGGCGAGAATAATATGGCTGATTTTCCTCAGGTTAAAATTCCACACATACATTGGGGTGGTAAAGTAGAAGCCAAAAACATTGTTGAGGGCGTGCCGGGCTCATTTACTAATTTACAGCAAGTGTTATCTAAACACTGGCAAATGGCAGGTAAAGAAGGCGCAATAATTACTGAGGTTGCTAACTTTGCTGACGGAAAAGCGGTTAAACGTTCAGATCCAAAAATGAACTAACCTTTAAGCTGTTTCTAATGCTTGGATTTGTTCCAATATTTTTTCAGCTTGGTGTGTAAGCTCAGCGTAGCGTCGAATATCACCGTTTCTTTGGGCATGCATCGCTTGCTCTAGTTTTATGCTGTAGTCTTTATTCAATTTTTTTAACGGATCAGATTTGAAGAATGAAAACATGATTTTTCCTTGGTAGAATAAGCGGCTTTGTAATAGTTAGTAGGCTTATACGCGCTATTAAGGAATTTAGATTAAATTAATTTTTCCACAACAAAAACAGTAATAAAAAGCCGCTATAAAAAGCGGCTTTTTGTATACATATCGTTGAATTACATTACGCGCATACCTGGCTCTGAACCGTCATCCGGGTTAAGAATATAAATTTCTTTTCCACCAGGACCAGCTGCTAAAACCATGCCTTCTGACATGCCGAAACGCATCTTGCGAGGTTTAAGGTTTGCCACCATCACTGTCAATTTGCCTTCAATATCTTCTGGCGCATAAGCTGATTTAATCCCGGCAAATACTTGGCGGGTTTCGCCACCTAAATCGAGTGTTAGTTTAAGAAGTTTATCGGCACCTTCAACATGTTCTGCTTTAGCAATTTTAGCTACACGTAAGTCTACTTTGGCAAAATCATCGAATTCGATTTCATCTGCAATAGGCTCTTTTGCAAGTGGGCTATTTGGATCTATTTTATCTTTTTCAGCGAGTAAGCTTTCTTTTGATTCTTCAACCATTTTGTTTACTTTATCCATTTCTACACGTTGCATTAACGGTTTAAATTTATTGATTGCATGATTCACTAACGCGGTTTGCGTACCTTGCCATGCAAGCTTATCATTTAAGAAAGCTTCAACGTTAGCTGCCATGCCCGGAAGTACAGGTTTTAAGTAAGTCATCAGTACACGGAATAAGTTCAGGCCCAATGAACAGACTTGATGTGCTTCTTCCTGCTTTGCTTCGTCTTTAATTAATACCCATGGTGCTGCAGTATCGATGAACTGGTTAGCTTTGTCGGCGAGAGCCATTATTTCACGAATTGCGCGGCTGTATTCGCGGTTTTCATAATGCTGTGCAATACCGTCAGCGGCAGCTTGGAACTCGGTAAGTAGTTCAGGCTGCATAATAGTGTCGCTTAGCTTGCCGTCAAACTTTTTAGTAATGAAACCTGCGCAACGGCTTGCAATATTAACCACTTTACCAACTAGGTCAGAGTTAACACGTTGAGCAAAATCTTCTAGATTTAAATCAAGATCGGTAATACCGCTGTTAAGTTTAGCCGCGTAGTAATAACGTAAAAACTCAGGATCTAAGTTGTCTAAATAAGTACGCGCCTTGATAAAGGTGCCTTTTGATTTAGACATTTTGGCGCCATTTACGGTAACAAAACCGTGGGCGAATACGTTTGTAGGCTTTCTAAAGTTTGCGCCTTCCAGCATTGCAGGCCAAAATAGGCTATGGAAGTAGATGATATCTTTACCAATGAAATGATAAAGCTCTGCATCTGAGTCTTCAGCCCAAAATGCATCAAAATCAATGCCTTTGGTATCACATAAGTTTTTAAAGCTGGCCATATAACCGATTGGTGCATCTAGCCATACATAAAAGTATTTACCTGGCGCACCGGGTATTTCAAAACCAAAGTAAGGGGCATCGCGACTAATATCCCATTGTTGTAGGCCATCAGCAAACCATTCATCAAGTTTGTTTGCCATTTCTTGCTGAATTGTGCCTGAGTGTAGCCACTCTTTTAACATGCCTTCAAAGGCGGGTAAGTCGAAGAAGTAATGTTCTGAATCTTTTAATACAGGCTCAGCACCTGACATAACTGAGCGAGGGTTAATTAGTTCAGTCGGACTATATGTTGCACCGCATGCATCACAGCTGTCGCCATTTTGATCTTCAGACTTACACGTAGGGCACGTGCCTGTGACAAAACGGTCTGGTAAGAAAATGCCTTTTTCAGGGTCGAACAACTGAGAGATAGTGTGCTTTTTGATGTGACCAGCTGCATTTAAACGATTATAAATTAATTCGCTAAACTCTTTGTTTTCTTGGCTGTGAGTGCTGTGGTAGTTATCAAACTTGATATTGAAATCAGCAAAATCACGTTGACGCTCTATGCTAACGTTTTTTACCATTTCTTCCGGCGTGATCCCTTGTTTTTGCGCATTGAGCATAATTGGCGTGCCGTGGGCATCGTCGGCGCAAACATAATATGTTTCGTGGCCTTGTAGTTTTTGAAAACGTGACCAAATATCAGTTTGAATGTATTCCAATAAATGGCCTAAATGAGTTGGGCCATTGGCATAAGGTAATGCGCTGGTTATAAGGATCTTTCGCTGTGCCATAATCATTCCGAATTGACGGTTCCGGTAAAGGAACGGATGAAAATCATAATTTTTATCACTAAACTGTAACGCAAGCGTACAAGGCTAGCCGATATTTATTAATTGACTGGTGTTAATGCCCTGAATGTTACATAATTCCGAGGCAATTTTCATCAAAGAAACGCTATTTTATTGCTATGTTTGGACTGTCAAAACTATTCTCTTCTAAATCGGTGCAAAAACAACCGATAATTGCCGCCTTAGCCGCTTATCGCAGTGCTGCATTTGCAGTGGGTGTTGATGAGCAGTTTATTAAATCTATCCACAATAAAGATGATAAATCTTTCGTTATTGAACTAATTTTACCGTTCGCTGCTCGTTCAGAAATGAATGCTTTAGCGGCGTTTGTTAGTGAACAACTAAAACAACTCGTGGAAATCAGTGCAACGGTGGCATTACCTGCGCAGTATAAATTCAAAAAAATAAAACACATTGTATTAGTAGCATCTGGCAAAGGTGGCGTTGGTAAATCTACAACTGCGGTTAATTTAGCCGGTGCTCTACAGCAAGAAGGCGCCAAGGTGGGGATTCTAGATGCGGATATTTATGGTCCGTCGATCCCCATGTTACTTGGTCTTGAAGGCGCAACACCTACAGCAAAAGATGACAAGCAGCTATACCCATTTGATGCCAACGGTATTAAGGCGCAGTCTATCGGTTTTTTAGTGCCCAGTGACGATGCAACTGTATGGCGTGGACCTATGGCATCCGGCGCATTAACACAGTTATTAAACGAAACTCTCTGGGGTGAACTTGATTACTTAATCGTGGACATGCCACCAGGCACTGGCGATATCCAACTTACTATGAGCCAAAAAGTGCCCTCAAGCGGTACCGTTATTGTCACTACCCCACAAGATTTAGCACTTGCCGATGCACAAAAGGGCATTGCTATGTTTAACAAGGTCAATGTGCCTGTGCTAGGTCTAATTGAGAATATGAGCCACTTTATTTGCACTCATTGTGGCGAGCCAAATCATGTGTTTGGTAAAGACGGTGCGGTTAAACTCGCGCAGCGTCACGGTGTGCCGGTCCTTTCCCACATTCCGCTAGCGATAGATATTCGAGAATATTCAGAGCGAGGCAAGTTAATTGCCAATGACAACGAGGCGGCTATCAGTAGTACTTATGCCAGTGCAGCACGTTTAATAGCAAGCCAGCTTTATTATCAACAACCCCATCATAATCCGTTAGAGATTGTGATTACGGACGATTAAAATAATGAGATTATCAGATACCCATATTAAAGAATACATTGCACAACAACGCATTGTTATAGAGCCAAGTCCAAGCGATGAGATGATTTCAGGCGTGACAGTTGATTTACGTTTGGGAAATAAGTTTCGTGTTTTTCAAGATCACACAGCCGCGTATGTTGATTTAAGCGGACCCAAAGATCAGCTTAATAAAGCAATGGAATCGATAATGAGTGATGAAATTGTGCTTGATCAAGAGCAAGCATTCTTTTTACACCCAGGTGAACTTGCTTTAGCTATTACTCACGAGAAAGTTACTTTACCCGCTGATGTAGTTGGGTGGCTCGATGGGCGTTCATCACTGGCGCGTTTAGGATTAATGGTGCATGTGACGGCACACCGAATTGATCCCGGTTGGTCTGGTAATATTGTCTTGGAGTTTTACAATTCAGGGAAACTACCGTTGGCGCTAAGACCTATGATGAAAATTGGTGCAATGAGCTTTGAGACGATGTCAGGCCCTGCAGCTAACCCGTATAACATTCGTAAAGATGCAAAGTATAAAGATCAAAATAGTGCGATAGCAAGTCGGATTAGTGACGATAAAAACGAATAAAAGCAATATTCACAAAAAGAAATTAAAAGGCCTGAAATCAGGCTTTTTTGTTTTTGGGACACAGATTAGAGTTTTTTACTGGCATTTATAAATATTCCTTCCATACTTTAGTATAGCTCAATCGACACATGGAGTGAGAGTGAGGTATATAAACACGTTGTATAAGGCTTTTATTCTGGCTGTACTGTTATTCGGCAGTGTTGTTAGCCCACGTGTGCTTGCATCTGTTGTGGAAAATGCAGCTGTGCTTCGCAGTGATACTTTGTCAGATACACTTCCTCCATTTGAACAGTTAATTCGCACTGCCGAATACAAAGATGCCTCATCATTTAATCTACCAGCCCAGCAAGGTTATTGGTTACTGTTTAATCTTCATGAGTTGAGCCCCAAGCAAGACCATATTTTATACCTTGACGGTGCACAAATTGACACCGTTAAATATTACTTATTAGATAGTGATTTTGCGTTATTGAGCTCAGCTTCTCACCGTCATGGCGCTTATCTTGATAAGATAATTCCCCATAGCGTGTTAAAATCAGGTTCAAATCAAAGTTGGGCAGCGCTTTACCTCAAACATAGCCGCAGCAGCCAATTGGCCATTAATATAGTCCCTGAGCAGGCTTTTTATAACCTCGTGGAGCAGCGATTATTTACTGTTTCAGCCCTTACAGTTTTACTCTTGGTTGCGATGGCTATCAGTTGTGCATTTTATTTTTTATCACGACGTATTAAGTTTGTTTATTTATTCGCATACTTATTGTGTTTACTGGTCGGTATGCTAGCAAGTAAAGGTGTATTCATATTTATTGATACAACGATCCCCGTCAGCTTTGCTGTGAAGGCTAGTGCTGCAAGCTTCATTGCTGCACTTGGTTTTGCATGTATGTTTTTTATGCGCTCGAGCTATGGGCGAAGAGAAATTATCATCGCAAGAGTAAGACTGCCACTGATATTGCTGACTGTTTTTGGGTTGAGTGTTATCGCGAATACCTTAACGTATGACTTTGCTATTTATCTATTGATGACAAGCTTTATTGCTGAATCAGCCATTCTGATATATTTATACATGCAATGGAAAGAAACTAAACCTTCTTGTAGTAGTATCTATTTTTTAGCTTGGTATGTGATTATCGTTCAAGCGGTTGTCTGGCAGTTAACTCTGATGCTGCAGCTATCGTCACACTTACTAAACGATATCCTTATAGTAATAAATACCTGCGTGTTTATCGGTACAGTATTAATTCAAGATAGATTACGTATTTTGCAATACAATTATAACCTGTTACATGATGATGAAACTGCATTGCCCAATAAGAAGCTGCTACTAAATTGTCTTCAAAGCAAGGTAAAGTTATCCCAGCCGCATTCAATTATTTTATTTCAGCCTGCTATATTGTTAGATGCACGAGCTAACTTTGGTTATGAACATGCGAATGAGCAGATAAAAATAACGATGGCTAAATTAGCCCATCAGTTGAGTGTAATGAATGCAGAAAAAATAGAAGCGACACAACTTAAAAGTCACTATATAGCGCGACTTGATGATAGTACATATGCATTTGTGGCTAACGGTAAATTGGAGTTGAGCCAAATAGAGCAGTTTGTATGCGTTACGATGGCGGTATTTGCCGAAGGAATTAGCCATAACAGCAATCATTTTGTGAATAAAGTTGATATAGGGGTGGCAAATTACCCGCTACATGCTGTAAATGCGGAGCAGTTAATTCAACGCGGCTTGCAAGCATTGAGCGTAAAACCACTTCATGGTGAGCGTTGGCATATGTATGATGCGCAAAACTCAAGTTTGTCGCAATACCGCCTAGAAGTTGCATCCTCGTTAAAAGAAGCCATTGAAGAAAATCAACTAAGGTTATTTTTTCAACCACAAATTTGTTTAACTACAGGTAACCTTCACGGCGCAGAAGCTTTATTACGTTGGTATCACCCTACATTAGGGCATGTGCCACCAGATCAATTCATTCCCATTGCTGAATCTTCAGGAATGATTTTTGAACTGACAGAGTGGGTGGTTGAGCAAGCTTTAGCGTATCAAAAAGAAGTACAGGCTATTTACCCGGACCATATTATTTCCATCAACATATCGGCCAAAGATTTATTGCGTAAAGAGTTACCGGTATTATTTTTAACGCTTTTAAATGAGTATCAAATAAATGCCGCAAATGTGATGCTTGAGCTGACTGAGTCAGCAACATTAAATGATGGTGTAAACATTAAAACAGCGTTAAATGATTACAGGTTGATAGGGCTAAAAATTGCGATTGATGATTTTGGCACTGGTTATTCTTCTTTAGCTTATTTGAGTAAGATGGGTTTTGACGAAATAAAAATAGATAAGCAATTCGTGATGAATATTGAGTACTCTAAAAATGACCAAACAATCTGTCGTGCAACGTGTGATATTGCTAAAAGCTTAGGTTCTTATGTGGTCGCAGAAGGCATAGAGGACATACAAAGTTTAAAACGACTCAAAAGCTTTGGTTGCGAAATTGGCCAAGGTTATTATTTTTCCCGGCCATTAGCATTTACAGACTACCTTGCATGGCTTGAAAATAACTTACAAACACACACTAAGGCTGATATATACCAGCTAAATTGATTTAGCGAATTAATAACGCGCCTAAACCATGAAAATAATCGTCGAGTGCTTGTTTACTTTTTAGGATGTGTTCAGCATCTGGATAAACTAGCTCTGAATTTGCTAAGTTATCAACCAAAAAAAGATTAGTTATTTGCTTATTACTCGCAATACATGCTTCAAAACAACGCGCTGCTAGTTCCTCAGGCATGCTCATATAAAATAATTTTTGTTGTTCATCGATTAACCTTGAACGCCTAACGTAGTCATTTTCTTGCAATGTGTCACGGCTTAAAAATACGTGCTTGTAAAATTCATTGAGAGCACTGTTGAGCGGGTGGCTATTGTTAATAGGCTCTTCAAGCCATAACTTGGAAGCAAAGAAATGAGAGCTGAAATCAGGGTATAGGTGGCGTGTTATATGATGATCAAAGGCATGAAACCACTCGTGGGCAAGAGCACCTCCGCCAGCGTTTTTAGCTAGGGCTAACGTTTGTGTTGTACTATTATAATGAGCCTGAACATGCTGTTGCCCACCATGGCCAAAAGCAAAGTTTAATTTACCTCTAAGTCCAATGGCACTCGGTGGTAGCTGTAATATTTGTGCTAAATCCGCTAATGCATCATAAATTAAATTTGCGCTGATATAACGCTCTTCTTTAGTGACCCATTTTCCAACAACCATAGTGCGAAAACCAAAAGTGTTTTTAATATCGCTGAAGTCAACTTGGTCATCAAAACGGTAATCAGGCCCTTGTCGGTAAAAGCCGCGTTTTAATCGATTGGTGTAGATCATGGGTTTAAATAACGTGTTTTTACATGCTCTGGCATAAATTGTGTCTGTTTATCATTGAGTGCATCTAAAACTTGATATAAGGGTGCAGGATCACATTGCTCTATCAACATCAGGCTATGTGCAACGGCTTCGAGGCTCGATAAACTATCAGCTCTTGGTGCTTTACGGATCCGATACCTATTAGTAGGAACAGTGGCAAAGCTCACTTTTTTAAACATCTTTAGCTTAGGTGTTAATTGCATTATTTTAAATGCTTTTTTCCATGTTCCATCCAAGACCACTAAATGAGTGAGTTGTTCACAAAAAAGTTTGGTGTGTGAGTTTATTTTATCGAGCAAGATTGCATCGTGATCGGGGTAAAGTAGGGCTGTTGTAGCTGCTGGTAGTGTGTCTAAAATTTTAAAATCTTTATCACTTTCACCTTGTACAAGGGTACAGCATTTCAGACATAAATTAAGTAGCTTAGCTGTATTTTTAGTTATTTTTAATTCACTTGGATGCTGCAAGATAATAATGTTAAGTTGGTTTTGCACTGTAACCAGATCATCACAAAGACAAGTTACGGCACTATATTGGCATTTATCACATACGGTGCGAGACATAAAAATAATCTATTCTTATAACAATTAGTTTGAAAACACTGTAATTATACGCTTAATATATCGATTAAGTGGATTTTTTTCTAAAGACAGTTAAAGTAGTTAAAAAGTGCGTGATAGTAAACAGAATACAAAGGAAATAAAATGAATACAGTAGTTATTGATGAAAATGCCCTAAAGAGTATGGAGTCATTACTTGGAGAGCAATTTAGCGATACATTGACTTTTTGTTGTGCTGAGTTTGAACGTTTAGCCGGTGAAGTGTTAGCCACTATAGGGAAAGATTTAGAAGCATCTATTCGTCATGCGCACAGCTTAAAATCGAATGCATCTCAGTTTGGGGCAACAAGTTTGTCTGATGTGGCAAGAGAGATAGAGCAAAGCCTTACGAATGGTCAACAGGAGCAAGCAATTACGGCTTCAAAGTTGCTGGATGAGCAAGTTGAAGGCTCTAAACAAGCTTTAACTGATTGGTTATCTACACGCTAAATTATTCGTTGTATAAAAACTACTTAGGTTGAACAAATTTCAATTCACAAAGAGCAACACACGCTAGCATTTTGATCCTCTATTAGGTTAATCTAGGTATTCACTAGTAGAGGTAGAAATGTCACAAATTAAAAAGAGTCACAAATTAGAAGGTGTTTGTTATGACATTCGCGGGCCTGTTTTAGTACAAGCACGTAAAATGGAAGATGAAGGCCAAAAAGTATTAAAGTTAAATATTGGTAATCCGGCGGCATTTGGTTTTGATATGCCAGAAGATATGCATCGCGATATTATTCGTAATTTATACTCAGCCCAAGGCTATTGTGATTCTAAAGGCCTCTACTCAGCCCGTGTGGCTATTTATCAGCACTACCAACAACGCGGCTTAAATAACTTAGACGTAGATAATATTTATATCGGTAATGGCGTCAGCGAACTTATTCAAATGACCACACAAGCTTTGTTAAATAATGATGATGAAGTGCTCATACCTGCTCCAGATTACCCACTTTGGACAGCATCAGTAAAGTTGGCTGGTGGAAACCCAGTGCATTATTTGTGTGATGAAGAACAAGATTGGTTCCCTGATATTGCAGATATACGCAGTAAAATCACGTCAAAAACAAAGGCGCTTGTACTTATAAATCCAAACAACCCAACTGGGGCGGTTTATAGTGACGATCTGTTACAGCAGCTTATTGATGTTGCCAGAGAGCATAAGTTACTGCTGCTGAGTGACGAAATCTACGAAAAGATTTTGTACGATGGAGTAACTCATAGCTCTATAGGTGCTTTGTGTGATGATGTGCCAATAATTACATTTAACGGCTTAGCCAAAACATATCGTGCAGCGGGCTTACGCATGGGATGGATGGTGCTAAGTGGTCGTATTGATTTGATGGATGATCTTAGTAAAGGTCTAAATATTTTGGCTTCTATGCGGTTATGCGCAAACGTGCCGGCCCAATATGCTATTCAACAGGCATTGGGTGGGGTGCAATCAATAGATAGCTTAATAAACCCTGGTGGGCGTTTATACGAGCAACGCGACATTGCATGGCATGGCTTAAATGCAATTGAGGGTATAACGTGTACGAAACCACAAGGTGCGCTTTATGCGTTTGCAAAAGTAGATACTGAACGCTTTAATATCAAAAATGATGAAAAGATGATTTTAGATTTACTTAAAGCAGAAAAAATATTACTGGTTCATGGTCGGGCATTTAACTGGCCTAACCCAGATCACTTTAGATTGGTTTTTTTACCCAACAAAGATGACTTAAAATCGGCGATGGGTAAGATGCAGCGGTTTTTTACTCATTATCGACAAGCTTGATTTAAAAAATAAAAGCGAGCAACCAGTGCTCGCTTTTACTAGGACTCTAATAGGATTTATCAACTCTGACTGTGTTATCAGATAAGTAGACTAAACGAACATCATCGCCAGTATTAAAGCGCATTTGGCTGTCTACGTCTTGTACTACCATAAACTGCTCACCGTTTTCGACTTTTATCATCAACTCAACTAAATGGTATTCATTATAATGACTGGTTTGTTGTTTATTGTGGGCAACGCTTCCACCAATCACTGAACCTAAGATAGTGGCTGCGGTACGTCCGCTACCACCACCAAATTGATTACCAATAACACCGCCAAGTAAAGCACCGCCAAAGGTTTTCCGGCCATTTGCTTTATCTTGTACCAATTCTTGTTCGGTGATGTTACGTACTGATCTTACCTCGCCAAATAGAACTTGTTGCACTGGTACTGCTTTGTTTCGTTCATATGCTGCAAAACTAGGTGCAGTAAATAACAGTGTTGTACACAGAACTAACCCTGATTTTTTCATGGTTTTCTCCTTAGCTATTACCAGCCAAAGGTTGATTTTTCACGCGTTTTACGTATTTCAGTTTCATCGGCCCATTCAACTAAACCACTTTTTAGATCCATTAAACGCATTGTGAACTTATAATAAACATCAGCTTTATCTTCGTTAGATTTAACAATGCTCGATAAGTTGCCATAAAGCATGTACTGCGCACCCACTTGTTGTCCAAATGCAACCGCAGTAGATGGATCGATTAGTGCGTCTACGTTTTGAAAGTTTAATTGCTCGCGTACAGCTTCGACACGACCCATATCAACAAAGCGGAACTTACCGCTGCGTAACAGCTGAGTCGAGATAGAGTCAGTAATTGATTCAGTATCTATATGCTCACTGGTTTTGTTTTTTATACGTTCGACAAATACGATAGGGCGACTGTTAGCTGTCATAGTTCCCACTACAGGGGATGAAAGTAGTGAATCTGTCATTTGTGTTGCTACTTTTTGTAGATCAGTAGAACCAAAATTGATATCCGTGGTTTCAACTGCTTGTGCATCGCCATAACTGACGACGGCTTTATTAGCACAACCGGCTAAAGTGAGCACACTTAAACCTACTAAAGCAAACCCTGACAGCTTATTAAAAGTCGTTTTTTGATTAATTGTATTCATGTTTATTTCCTTAATCTTCAAATTCTTGTGCTTCGGTGGAAACTTCACGTACCGCGAGCGAAAAAGTAACGGCGTCAGAAGTAGGTGCAAGCCCCGGCAATTGTATATTGGCAAAACCAAACAATGTGAGTGCCTGCCAAGGAGAATGATTCCCTTTTATTACAAAGCCATCACTGTCGTACCACGTAAATTGATATTGTAAATACTGTGATTTTTTATATTGACTCGACAATGTAACAACAACATCAGTTAGTTGATTTGTCTGTCGCGTCTTAACGTCTGTAATTGCTAATTTTTTTCCAAGCTCAGGGTTGTTTACTTTTAACTGTTGCTGATATTGTGCACTTGATTGCTCCACTGCAACACCTGATGTTGTTGGTCTGCTGGAACATCCTGCCAGTATACATACAGCGAGTATTGGTATTAAAATTTTCATGGTCGCTCCTAAAGTTGCACTACATGAGAGTTAAAGTAATTATTAATAGAGGTTAGGTAAATCAACGTTAACCCTTGCTTACTAACTTCAAAGTTTATATTCGGGTGATTGTTACCGATGTTTAATGTATGTGTTCCTGCTGTAATATCCGTACGTGCAACACTTATTTGATTTGGCAAAGTTAACCAGCTTCGTGTATCAGCTTGCTCTGATGCTAAGTTATAGATATTTGCTAAGATATTCCCAACATCACCGCCACTTCTGGCAAGTTCAGCTCGTACTTTTTCTTTTGCAACTAAGCGCAATACTTGGCGAGTAACACGTGCTGGTGTTTGTTCTTGTAATGTTTTAGCTGCTAACGCCTCTATACGCACCAAAGGGCTGAGTGATACATTTTGACTGGCAATCTTTATTTGCTCAATCGCAGGCACAAATGCACTGTCTTTATAAACTGGCATCGCTAAACTGTAAAAGCGTGCGTCACCTCGAGAGGTGTAAATGGGTAAACGTAATACAAATTCATCTTTTTGAGGCACTAATCCTTGCTCAATAATTACAACTACCTCGCCATTGTTAGTTGCTTGCTCAAGTTGACCAAAGCGCTTGATGAATTGTTCTAAATCTTGCTCAAAGCCTTGTTGTTTTGCTAAACGCATGACATCTTGTTGTAAGTAGCGGTTGTCAGGGTTTATTTCTAATGCTTTTTTATAATCAATGTAAGCATCGTCGAATTGTTTGTTACTTTGATAAAGTAGCGCAGAAAGATAAAACGTAAAGGCATTTTGGTAGCCATTTTTTACGTTCTTAATTACCTCATCCATACTCGGGTAATGTTTTTGTGCTTCCTTAACAGAGGCATCAATTTTACCTTGGTTTAGTGTTAAAGCATCAACTTGTACTTTGTTAGCTCGGCGTACTTCAACCAATGCACCTTCTATATCATTATTAAACACATAATTAAGCGCTTTATAGCTGTGCAGCATACTCATTTCGTAAGGTGCTGGCTCATAGGCAATCACAGAGTCATTGGTTAGTAATGCATTACTTTGTTCAAGACCGCTCGATACTTGCACTTTGGCTGCTTGGCGAATGTTTTCCATTTGTTGATACACAGTTTCGTAATCTGTTTGTGCTTTGCTATTTTGATTACTTAAATCGTTTAACCGCCCATGCTCTAATTGATTGAGCAAATAGTTGCTATGCGATTGCGAATTACTGGGTAAAAGCTGCTGAGCTTTAGTAACATCATTCACACGTATCGCTTGGCGTACAGGGTTTATTTGCGTTGCATAATCAGTGAAAAGATCACCAAAGCCTACTGTACTACAGCCACTGACACTCGCTAATATAAAACCAAACCCAACAATAAAACGGCGCTTCACACGTCACTCCTTTATGCTTTTAATATAGATTAGCATAGTCTTATTAATGGTTGATGATAAACAATGTAAAAATTCGTAGTATCTAATTTATATTGCCCTATATGGGTATTATGAAAACTGATACCCTGCTACAGCTTGTTCAAAGCTCAAAGGCAAAAAGCCAGCTAATAAGGAATAGATTTGAAAGCAATAATATATACAGTACTTGCGCTAGTTGCCTTTGCGGGGAATTCGTTACTTGCTCGGATGGCTTTAGCTGAAGGGTCTATTGATCCATGGAACTTTACGTCGATACGTTTATTCAGTGGTGCGATATGTTTAGGAGTTATTTTATTAATTCAACAAAAACGTTTTGCAACTAACCACACTGTTATTACCCAAGAGCGGGGGAGTTGGCGAAGTGGTATAAGTTTACTTATTTATGCGCTTTGCTTTTCTATTGCCTATGTTGAGCTGGATACCGGAACAGGTGCGCTCATATTATTCTCAGCGGTGCAGTTGACCATGATAGGGTGGGGGATCTTCAACAAAGAGCGCTTTTCAATGGTGCAATGGTTAGCATTTTTTGTGGCGCTTGCTGGTTTTGTTTATTTAATGCTGCCATCCGCCGCGGTGCCATCATTATTACCGGCGTTATTAATGACCTTGAGTGGTGTTGCTTGGGGAGTTTATAGTATTCGTGGTAAAAACTGTGGAGCTCCTTTAAAAGCGACAAGTTATAATTTTGCTAGAAGCATTGTAGCCTTACCAATATTGATGATTATAGGCTTTATGGCGGTATCTCAAATAAGTTGGCAAGGAGTTTTACTTGCGTTTTTTTCAGGCTCTGTAGCTTCAGGGCTTGGTTATAGTGTTTGGTATCTTGCTCTTCCATTATTAAAAAGCAGTCAGGCAGCAGTGGTGCAATTATGCGTGCCTGTCTTGGCGGCTATTGCAGGTGTGATATTTTTAGGCGAAGCCTTAACGGTGCAATTTGTTATAGCCAGCGCCGTGATCCTTGGCGCTGTATTGGTTTTTCTGATGGCTAAATCGGCGCCGACACATTAGTAACATAGCGTTCAAATAATTCGGGTAGGTGGGTTAAAATGGTTTGCTTACCCAGTAGATCACTTTGCTGAATTAGCTTACTAAGCACCTCGATATTGATTGCTTCACACATAATATGTGATTGCTCAATATGGCTAATATGCCAAGGTTCAGGTGCAACCCCGCCTAAATCTTTCTCATAAGGGCGGTAAAAACCAAATTTAACTAGGTTATCGTTAAGCCAAGTTGTCATCGCTGCAAAGGGGCCTTCATCTTCATACTCATGCGGCTCAAGCTGTAATTTGTAGCCTTGCTTAATGGCGGCTTGGTCAAATATATCAACATCAGTACCAAAATGGTGGCGGCTCGCTCCGGGCAATGCACTATAGAGTAATATTGCATTGCAAATATCGAGTTCTGATAAGGTTGATAAATCAACTGGCTGCTGATCTTTATTAAGCACAGGGCGAGCACCAGAGAATTTAGCATTCCAAATGGTACTTTGTCGCTCAAAATCTCTAAAGCTAGAGGCTATTGTAAGCTCAAAGCCAGCTTGTTTTGCGGCATTTTGCAATGCTATAAAGTCATCCACTATACCGACATGAATACGGTGGTTAGCGAAATCAACCAAATGTGCGTCACTGCAACCCGTTGCGCATGCAGATAACTGTAACGGGTTTAGTGATAAGGCGGTCATACTAATAGTTTCTCCAATATTTGTTCATAAATATCACTCAATTCGATTAAGTCATCGGTGCTTACACATTCATCTACTTTATGAATTGTTTCATTACGAGGACCAAGTTCTATTACTTTGGCGCCTGTCTGCGCTATAAAACGGCCATCTGATGTGCCTCCCGAGGTTTCAAGTGCAGTATCAAGGCCTGTTACTGATTTTATAGCTGCAACAGTGGCCTCTATTAATGGGCCGCCTTCAGTAATAAATGGCTGGCCATTCACGATCCAATTTAGCTCATAATCAAAATCATAGTCTTGTAATATGGTATTCACACGTTGCTGCAATTGCTGATGCGTGACCTCAGTACTAAACCTAAAATTAAACTGAATCTCAAGTTCGCCAGGTATCACGTTGCCTGCCCCAGTACCGCCATTGATATTAGACACTTGAAAACTGGTTGCCGGAAAGAATGCGTTCCCATTATCCCATTGAGTTTGACTAAGTTCGCTAAGCGCAGGCGCTGCCAGATGGATCGGGTTCTTAGCAAGATGCGGGTATGCGACATGCCCTTGTACACCTTTAACCTTCAAAAAGCCGGTCAAAGAACCACGGCGGCCGTTTTTAACCACATCGCCTAACATATCGCGAGAAGAAGGCTCACCGACTAAACACATATCTATTTTTTCGCCACGCTGTTCAAGGGTATCAATTACTTTAGTGGTGCCATTGATAAATGGGCCTTCTTCATCGGAGGTGATCAAAAATGAAATAGACCCTTTGTGATCAGGGTGCTTAGCTACAAACCGTTCAGTAGCTACAATCATGGCTGCCAAAGATCCTTTCATGTCAGCAGCGCCGCGACCATGCAACATGCCATTTTCTACTAGCCCTGAAAAAGGTAGGTGTTGCCAGTTCTGTTCAGGTCCGGTGGGTACAACATCAGTGTGGCCAGCAAAACAAAAGTGAGGAGATTGCTGTCCTTTTCTAGCCCAGGTATTTAGAGTATCTGTAAAAAACAGTGATTCGATATTAAAACCAAGTGCTGCTAAACGTTCGTTAATCATCGCTTGGCAACCTGCATCTTCAGGTGTCACAGAGCGGCGTTGAATAAGTGCTTGGGCAAGTTCAATAACAGGGTTTTTCATAGGCCAAAAATCTCATCAAATTGAGCGGGTTTAAAACCTAAATGATAGCTTTGGTCATGGATCATAACAGGGCGTTTTATCATTGCAGGTTGCTCAACTAATAAACTAAGAGCGGAGTCTTTGTCTAGATTTTGCTTTTGCTCATCAGGTAATTGGCGATAAGTTGTGCCACGTTTATTAACCAAGTCCTGCCAATCAATATGGGCAGCAAACTCTGTGATCATCTCAAGGCTTACACCATCTTTGCGATAGTCATGAAAAGTGAAATCGATGTTTTTATCTGTTAAGTATTTTTTTGCTTTTTTTATCGTATCGCAATTACTGATACCGTAAAGAGTGGTCATATTATTTACTTCTTAGTTAATGTTAAAAGAGTGTCAGTCCCAGCAGTTACATGGGATAAAGAAAAATACATAGGCTTTAATTGATGGCCGTTTAATAAAATTAAACTGGCAAGTAACGGGGTGTTTAAATCACGCAAATCAAAGTAAGCAAGCCGTTGACCTTTTGCTATTTTACTGCCATTGAGCTGAGCAATATGGGTGTGGTGAATATCAAGTTGCTTATCAAGATGTAAATTGATCAACACTTTGAGACCATTTTTTGCTTGCAAAATGAACTCACATCCCGCATTTTTTACCTGTAATAAAATGCCATCAAATGGAGATAATATTTTGTGGCTAGTTAATTCAACCATAATACCAGGGCCAACAGTGCCATAGCTGAAGAAGGGCTCTGGGTGCTCACTCAATGGGAGAACTTTGCCGCTAAACGGACTGCAAATAGACAAGGTATTAGTTTGAATTTGCTGCTGTGGCAAATAAGTTATATCGTTATTTTGCATTCTTAGAGTGAGTCACCTATTACATTGTAACCGTCTTTTTTAAGTGATTTTATAGCATCATTAATGGCTTGTTTTTTCACTAGCACGTAGTCGGTATCATAGGTTGATATGGCAAAAATAGAGATATTAGCTTTGGCTAATACGCCAGAAATATTGGCCATGATCCCTGTTAGTGAAAACCCGAGTGGCCCAACAACTTCAAGAGCTAACCAATTGTGTACAGCATCAAGGCTATGAATAGTAAATTCAGTACTGTGAAGTTGTAACGTTTGTTTAGACATTAAAAGCCTTTTTATGTAACCACCTTGGTTTATTAATAGTATAGTTAAAAAGATTCGAATAAAAGAGTAATCTTGTCCACAATTTCTGTGGATAACAATGGGATTAAAAAGGTATAACCGACTTAAGGTATTAATATAGCGTTCATTTTTAATTTGGGTAGATAAACGACAGCGATGGTGTAAAGCAAAAGGGCATTGCTTTACACCATCATAAAATACTACTTATCACTCACTTGAGCTGCTTGAATTGCAGTTAAAGCAATCGTGTAAACAATGTCATCAACTAAAGCACCACGACTTAAATCGTTTACGGGCTTACGCATACCTTGCAGCATTGGACCAATACTGATCAAGTCGGCGCTTCTTTGTACGGCTTTATAGGTTGTGTTACCAGTATTTAAATCTGGGAAAATAAATACAGTAGCTTTACCAGCGACAGGGCTATTCGGCGCTTTTTTCAGTGCCACATTTTCCATAATTGCCGCATCGTATTGCAATGGGCCATCAATAATTAAATCAGGACGCTTTTGTTGGGCAAGCTTGGTTGCTTCACGCACTTTCTCAACATCAGCACCTGTGCCTGAGGTACCTGTACTGTAACTTATCATCGCGACGCGTGGCTCAATACCAAATGCTTGAGCAGAATCGGCAGATTGAATTGCAATATCAGCCAGTTGCTCGGCGGTTGGATCTGGGTTAATTGCACAATCACCGTATACCAGTACTTGATCAGGTAACAACATAAAAAACACCGATGATACTAACGAAGAACCTGGGGCCGTTTTGATTAATTGCAGTGGTGGTCTAATCGTATTTGCAGTGGTATTGACAGCACCTGAAACCAAGCCATCAACAATACCGCGCTCTAACATCATGGTGCCTAATACAACATTATCTTGCAGCTGTTCTTGGGCGACAACTTCAGTCAAACCTTTGCCTTTTCGAATTTCAACCATAGGTGCAACATAATCATTGAGTACTGATTGAGGTTCAATGATGGTAACATTTTCATTGAGTTCTACGCCTTGCTGGCTTGCAATGCGGTGAATTTCTTCTCGACTACCAAGTAAAATTGTTTTTGCGATCCCGCGTTGCCCACAAATAGCGGCAGCTTTAATAGTACGTGGTTCGTTGCCTTCAGGTAAAACAACCGTTTTATTGGCGTTACGTGCTTTATCTGTCAGTAAATAACGAAATGCAGGAGGTGACATTTTACGGGTTTTACCTACGCTTTGCGCAAGTGTGTCTAACCAGTCAGAATCAATATGGCTTGCATTATGATGTTTGACTTTGTCAATCCGTTGTTCATCATCACAGGGTACTTCCATATTAAAGTTATGTAATAACAAAGAGGTGCGCCAAGTATCTGCGTCTGTACACAAGATAGGTAAGCCTGTTGCCATTGCTTGTTCACATAACGTCATTATGCGAGGTTCTGGCATAAAACCGCCCGTTAGTAAAATGGCACCAATTTTAGTTCCATTCATTGCAGACAAGCATGCAGCGACTAAAACATCAGAACGATCTCCTGGTGTTACAAGTAATGCGCCAGGGGTAAAGTGGTTAAGAATGTTTGAAACAGTTCGTGCACAAAATGTCACGCGGCGTAGACGTCTGTGTGCCATGTCGCCTTCATTTAATACCTGAGCTTTTAAATAAGCGCTTAAATCTTTTACACGTGGTGCAACTAATTCAAAGTCCCACGGGATAGAGCCTAACAGCATAAAAGGGTGCTTTGTGAAAATAGGCAAAGATGCTAGGCGGTTAAGCTCATTTTCAAGTGCTTCAGGGTTATGCGAATCAACTAAGTCGGCACGGGCACGGCCTTCATCATCAAGCGGGGCATTTACTTTGTTAAATATACAACCAAGTACCCGTGCATGACCTACGCCTCCATAATAACCGGCGGCTATTTCTAATCTATCTTCAATTTGATCGTTACTGTCATTACCTGGGGTAAGCACAAAAATAATCTCAGCGCCTAAAGTTTGGGCTATTTCACGATTTACCCGACCTGCGTACGGTTGGCGACGTGTTGGGACCATACCTTCGATAATGGCAACTTCATCATTACTGATTGTGCTTTCAAAGCGTTCGACAATTTCTTCTAGTAGGTCATCACCTTTGCCATCGCCAATCATCTGTTCAGCATAATCTAATGCAAATGGGGTAGGCGGGTTGATAGGTGAGCCTTGTGTCACAATTAAGGTTGATTTTTCAGGCCCGGTTTCACCAGATCGAGGTTGTGCGATGGGTTTAAAAAAATTTACTTTTACTGCTTTTTGTTCAAGTGCACGTACTAAACCTACTGACACCGACGTTAAACCAACACCGGTAGAGATAGGCACTAACATAATTCGACGGGCCATATTATTGCTCCTGTGCAATATTTGCTGCATCACGGGCGATTACCCACTCTTCATTTGTCGGCATTACAACAGCGGTTGTATTTGCATGTGCTGAACTAATTATGCCTTCACTACCAAAACGAGCATTCAGATTTGCTTGTTCATCACAGTCGAGCCCTAAAAAGGCAAGTTGCTTGATTACTTTTTGACGAATTATATCTGAATTCTCGCCAATGCCGCCTGTAAAAATAAGTGCGTCTAAGCGTTGTACTGGCACCATAAATGCGGCAATTTGTTTTGCAAGGCGGTAACAAAACATATCAAGAGCAAGCATTGCTCTTTTGTTTCCAGCTAATGCTGCGTCTTCAATAGTTCTGCAGTCATTTGACAACTCACTGACACCTAATAAACCACTTTCTTTATTTAACAAGTCATCAATTTGTGCCGCGCTGTAATCTAACTGGGTTGTTAAAAAATTAAATAAACCTGGGTCTATATCGCCACTACGGGTGCCCATCATTAAGCCCTCAAGAGGGGTGAGTCCCATGCTTGTATCAACGCTTATGCCATTTTTAATGGCGCATACTGAGCAGCCATTACCTAAATGCGCACTAATAAAATTGCTATGCTCTAGTGGTTTTTCCAATAATTTAGCAGTTTGACTTGCAACATAATAATGACTGGTACCATGAAAGCCATAGCGCCTCACTCCATAATCTGTGTAAAGCTTGTAAGGTAGGGCATATAAATAAGCAACTTGTTCCATTGTTTGATGAAATGCAGTATCAAATACGGCTATTTGTGGGAGTCCTTCAAATGAGGCTTGCGCAGCAGCGATACCCAATAAATTCGCATGGCCATGCAATGGAGCAAGTGCCGCAGCTTTTGTTATACCTTCAATAACAGACTCATCAATAAGTACTGATCTAGTAAAGTGTTCTCCACCGTGAACAACACGGTGACCAACAGCAATCAGGTTATCTGCTAAGTGATGATCTTTAATAAGATTAACAAGCGTATTAATGGCATGTGCGTGAGCTTGGCCCTTTGTCAGTTCGACCAGTGTTTTTTTACCTTGAAATTTATATTTAATAGATGGTGTATCAGAGCCTAAGCGTTCAGCAAGACCTGAAATAACTTCATTCGATGTTTGCGCATCTAAAATCGCAAATTTTAAACTTGAACTTCCACAATTAAGTACAAGCACATGGTGAGGGGAACTAGGTTGCAAAGGCATATAAAGTCTCATTATTGTGTATGTCTGTAAGTGCGCATTAAGTTAAGCTGATGCATATCTATTGTGATAGTGCTATACAGGCTAAAGATAAATAGTATTTTGCCGATTAACAACTAAGATTAAACTAAAGTCTAGTTGACTTAATGCTTAAATATTTTAACTCATTTATTGAATTAACGTTAGCCATAGCCTTGATCAAATACAAGGATAGTAATTAGATTTTACAAAGGAATGTTGTTTTGGGTATGGTACACTTAAAGAGTCTAATCGTTAAACTAGCGACACCTAGGAGTCATGATGCAAAAAAGTGTGATGTCACAAGTCCAAACTGGTCGAGAGTACGCAAAAAAGTGGCCAATGCGAAAAGAGCTAGCACCGTTATTTGCCGAGTTTAAGGTTATTAAAGCCACCGAGCATGCAATTACAGTTATGCCGATATTGGCAATGTTAACGTTATTTATGCAAATTAATTATCTAGGGAGTGATTTTTTACCGCAAGCGATTGCCGTAGCGCTGTTCTTTTTATCGTTGCCGCTACAAGGGCTGTTGTGGTTAGGTAAACGTGCAGAGACTACACTTGAACCAGCAATGGAACATTGGTTTAAAGAGCTTCATACTAAAATGGTGGCTAATGGTTACCAAGGTGCTTTGGGTAAAAACAAACCACGCTACGCGGATTTGGCCCATTTACTTAACGATATGTTTGATAAAATGGACCGTGCTTTTACTAAAGAGAATCTCTAATCGACTTTCTTAAAATGACTTACATAAAATGACAGGGTGACAGTTTGTTCACCTTGTTGTTCTAATTCTTGCCAATGTTCTGGTCTAAACTTCCATGCAAAAGGTGTCATAGTAATCAGGTTTTTAAGGTCTTCAAACCCAAGTTTAACCTGTTGTTCAATTAAGTCTTGTTGGGTTAATGTAAAACCTCTAGGCACATCAATAGGCGTATGTGCGTTTACTTCTCTATAAATTTTTTGTTTTAACTCTTTTAAGTGCCAAGGGCCTGGGCTTGCGACAATCAGTGAACTATTCTGGTTAGCTAAACGAGCGAGTTCTTGTTCAAATAATGGTGCAAAAATACTCACAAGAACATCAGCTTGGTTAGCAGAAAATGGAGCTTGGCTTATTGAGGCAACACTAAATTGGCAGTTTTCATAGCGTTTGGCGGCATACTTAATGGCTGACTTAGATATATCAACACCATACACCTTACTTTGGCACTGGTTTGCAATTGCGTGCGTGTAAAAGCCTTCTCCACAACCTAAATCTATCACACTCTTTGGAGCAAGCTCTGCGACAAGCTTTGCGATTGCTTGTTGCAAAAATTGATAGTGCCCGGTGCTTAAAAAGGCTCGTCGAGCTTGCACCATGTCAAGGTTATCCCCAGGCTGTTTTGAGTTTTTATTTTGCACGGGTAAGAGGTTAACATAGCCTTCTTTAGCATAATCGAAAGTATGATTATTAACACAACGCAGTGATTTTTCACTTAGCTGCAAAGTTGTTTGGCATAAAGGGCATTGATACGCGAGACTCATGAGTCTAGATAGTCCTTGTCATAGAATGTTTTCACCCAGTGTGGGCGATAAGTAATAAGTATTGAAATAGCCATGCCATTGAGCATTGCTTCAGGAAACCAAATAATGGCGCATAGGTATAAGTAATTTTCACTTAATTCATACCAGTTATAGTTTCCTGAAAAATAATAAAAGGCACTTACTGTCACTATTTTAACGCAACTGACTAACGCTGCGCATAAAAAACTGCAGATAAATATATAAATAAAAAAATGGCGAGGTAATAGGTTGTAACAAATAATAAAAACAGCGTAAGAAAACAGTATAGGAATAAATGCTGTTAATAATAAATGTAAGGGCAATTGTACCAAGCTAATTTGGCCAAAAGCTACAAGCAGAGCACTTGCGCAGGTTGCACTTAAAATAGCAAAGCGCCAACCAAGCACTAAAGTGATAGCGGTGACACCTAATATGTGTAGTTCAAGGCCTGGTAAGATACCCGCTTTAATCTGCCATAAAACACAAAATACCATTGCGCAGGAAAATATACCGGTTTGGCGTGCTGGTGTAGTAATAAGGCTTTTATAGAGTCCCTTATCAAAACTGCCCCAAGCAATAACCCCAACCACAAGCCATAAAACTAATTGAGTGTTTGTGCTGATAAGAGCTGTAAGTTCAAGGTTATGAGACATTGTAAATTAACTAAAAGTTGACCAAATTGGAGCGTGATCAGACGGTTTCTCTATGCCCCTTAATTCGTAGTCAATACCGGCATCAGTACAACGCCCTGCTAATGCTGGCGTTGCAAGGACCACATCGATACGCAAGCCTCGGTTGTCAACAAAACCTTTTGAGCGATAATCAAACCAAGAGTATTGTTCACCTGTATCAGGGTGAAGCTCACGATAGGTATCTTTAAAACCCCAGTTTAATAAAGTGGCGAGCCACTCACGTTCAACCGGTTGAAAAGAGCATTTACCAGTTTTTAACCAACGCTTACGGTTGGGTTCACCAATCCCAATGTCTAAATCGGTCGGAGAAATATTTATATCACCCATAACAATGACATCTTCATCCGGAGTATGGTTAGTCTCAAGATGAGTCATAAGATCTTTGTAAAACTGCCGTTTATAAGGGAATTTTGTTTCGTGATTAATGTTATCACCTTGTGGGAAGTAGCCATTCATAACCGTTAAGTCTCGGCCATTTTCTTGTGAAACGGTTACACTGATCATACGTTTTTGTGATTCATCAGTATCAGTAGCAAAACCTTTAAATACTGACTTAGGCTCACTCTTACAGAGCATAGCTACACCGTAATGAGCTTTTTGGCCATGAAAGTAAACGTGGTAACCCATTTTTTGTACATCATCTAAAGGGAAAGCTTCATCATGTACTTTGATTTCTTGCAAACCTATAACATCAGGTTGATGTTTATCAATAATTGCTTGAAGTTGGTGAAGTCGGGCGCGAAGCCCATTGATGTTAAATGAAATAACTTTCATATTATTGGCCTAAAGTGCATATTTATTTGCGACAAATTCTATCATTAAAATGTCGATGGTACATGCGATTATTTGGAAATATAGTTGGACTAATGTTGAACAAATGATGATTAAAGATTAAGCATTGTTAAACTTGAATTAATTAAAAAATTAAATTGATTATTCAGTTGATCTGATTTTGTTTGTATATATAATGCGCGAAATTCACCCATTCACTCTATATTCATACAGGTAAGTCATGAAAAAACAGCTTTTAACTTTATTCGTTGCAATAGCTTCACTCTCTCACGTTGCTCAAGCAGCTCAGTACTTCAGTGCTGATAAAAAAATTGAATCTCAACTTTGCTCAATTAGTGCAAACGAAGGTTTTTCTGCCGCACGTAAAGTAGCTCACCAACATGGTATTTTTATCTCTCGTCACTCACAAAGTATTTTATGTAACGGTCAAGACATTCGTGATATTGCTAAAAAAGAGAGTGACAAAAAGCGTAATGTAAAAGTTGTAGAAGTATTCGCCACCAATGATCAAACTGAAACTCAACTTTGTGTTACTGCTGTAAAGCAAGGTCTTACACCTGTGCGTGAAAAAATTGGCAACTTAAACTCATTACGCTGTAATGGTGAGCCAGTAACTGATTTTGTTAAGCGTTATCAAAATGCAGCAATATAACGGTTAATTATTGTAAAGAAGCGCTGATTAGCGCTTTTTTTATGCCTGCAATTTTTACAAAAGTCGTGCAATGATTTTACAGCCTTATTCTATTAGTGAAATTATTTTTAGTTAACTGATTGATAATAAGTTATTTATAGAGTTGGCGCAGTCCTTGTATTATTTCGTATGAATTTGATTTTTATTTATTACAAGGAAACGTCTTATGAAAAAGTTAACACTTGCATCAACTATTTTGGCCGCTCTAACTCTAAGCGCATGTTCAGCAAATTCTTCTCTTGCAAAAATCGATAGTGATTTTGGTAGCTTAGACAACGATGATGATGGCTATATTTCTAAAGTCGAAGCTGATGATGACGATATTTGGGAGCATTTTTCAAACATCGATACCAATATGGACGAGCAGATTAGCCGCAAAGAATTTGCAAATTACACTCACCTAAATACAGGTAAAGTTGCAACAGACAGCGAAGTAACTGAGTCAGCATTTAAGGCAGAAATTGCAAAGTTTGATCCGATTGAAAGTGATTTTAAGTCATTAGATAACGATCGTAATGGTTATATCTCAGTCGTCGAAGCAAACGATGACGATATTTCAAATCACTTTGGTTACATGGATAGCAATAAAGATAAGCGTATCAGCAAAAACGAATTTGTCACTTATATCAAAACTCATGGTAGTGACGTTGCTGAAGATGAAGCTCTTGAAATGATAAAAAATAGCTAATTTTATTTTTAGTGATATTAATGCCAGCTTTATGCTGGCATTTTTGCTTTTTTAGATAATAAATTTTCCAACCTAGCTAATGTTCTGTCATAATATAACGCTCATAATATCCAACCTTTAGCGCGTCTATTCTTAAATGGTTATTTAAATGGCAACAAAACGAATTAGTGATGAGCAACTGATTGAAATCATTGAAGCGGCAATTTTTGTTGCAGGTAAGCCGTTAAGTAAGCGACACCTTAAAGAAACCGTTTTAAGTGAATTAAGTGTATCGATGTCGCGAGTTAATAATGCTATTGATCATATTCAAATTCATTATCAAACGCGGGGTATTCGATTAGTTGAAGTCGGCAGTGGGTATCGGTTTCAAGCCTGTGCAAGTTTAGCTCCATGGCTGAGTAATTTATTTCAAGAGCGAGCGCCTAAATATTCTCGTGCGTTATTAGAAACACTGTCACTAATTGCATATCGTCAGCCTATAACTCGTGGTGAAATCGAGCAAGTCCGTGGCGTGGCTGTGGGTTCTGGAATTATGAAATCCCTACTTGAAAGAGAGTGGGTACAAGTGGTCGGGCATAAAGAGGTGCCAGGAAGGCCTGCTTTATATGCGACAACAAAACAATTTTTAGATTATTTTTCGTTAACGGGTCTTGATAATTTACCTGATTTGCCAAAGCAGCAACAAAGTAAAATAGACCAGTTATTGAGTGATCCTTCTGTGAGAGAACTATCCGAATGAGTATACAAGGTGAAAAGTTACAAAAAGTCCTAGCCCGTGCTGGCGTAGGTTCACGCCGTGAGATGGAAAAATACATTGATGCAAATCGTGTGAGTGTAAATGGTAAAGTTGCCAAGTTAGGTGATCGGGTCGAAGAGACCGACCAAATCCGTGTAGACGGCCACACCGTTAAAATTGAAGAAAAAGCAGAGCGTATTTGCCGCGTAATAATGTACAACAAACCTGAAGGTGAATTGTGTACACGCAAAGACCCAGAAGGGCGTCGTACCGTGTTTGATCGCTTACCACGTATTGATGGCGAACGCTGGATTGCTGTAGGTCGTCTAGATATCAATACAGCTGGTTTGATGCTATTTACCAATGATGGAGAGTTGGCTAATCGCTTAATGCACCCAAGTTATGAAGTTGAACGTGAGTATTCTGCACGGGTATTTGGTGAAGTGACTAATGAGACTATTAAGAACTTAACCAAAGGTGTTGAGCTTGAAGATGGTATGGCTAAATTTCTAAACATTAAGCCACTAGGCGGTGAGGGAATTAACCGCTGGTATAATGTTACACTAACTGAGGGGCGTAATCGTGAAGTGCGTCGTTTATGGCAATCTCAAGAGGTGGAAGTCTCTCGTCTAATTCGTATTCGTTACGGAAAGTTAGAGCTTGATAAGCGTTTACCACAAGGTGGCTGGAGCGAACTTGATTTAGAAACTGTTAACTACCTACGTAAAACTGTAAAACTGGGTCGTGAAACACAAACAAAATTGTCAGTTATGCCTGAAAAGCGCAAAGATAAACGTGCCAAAATTAACCAAATACGTAAAGCGGTTAAAAAGCACAACAACCGTGTGAAGCAAACTAAACGCCGTTAACTCACCGCTATATTAGATCAAAAAAGCCGCTTTAGAGCGTAATGCCAGTCAGTTAAGCTGACTGG
>NZ_MXQF01000040.1 GCF_002165575.1 Pseudoalteromonas sp. A601 | reverse complement strand
AATGATTGCACTTAATACTTGAATTCAAGAACTTAAAATAGATAACCTTTTTGATAAATCATATCGAAATTTTTTAGATACTTATAAAGGTTACACATTAGGAATGGGGCGAAATGTTCGTCTATCTGTATCCATTCCTTTGATATAACCCTGTGGAGATTAAAATGAAATACCTCGTCAAGCTCAGCTTTTATTCAATTATATTAGGTACACTCGCAACAGTGATGTTAGATATTTGGAATTGGAGCCGACATTACCTATTTGATACCCCGCTGACCAAATATGAGTTTATAGGCCGGTGGATGCTTTATATGCTTGATGGACAGTTTTACCATGCTTCTATAAAAGCATCTCCAGCACTGCCCTATGAGCTATTAGCTGGCTGGTTAGGTCATTATTTTATAGGTATTGTATTTGCTGCCCTTTTACTACTTGTATTTGGATTAAAATGGCTTGAAAAGCCAACATTCAAACCTGCAATAATTATAGGTATGGTTACCGTTGGAATACCTTATTTAATCATGCAACCGGGTATGGGAATGGGTATTGCCGGTTACTTAACTCCCAACCCCATGTCTGTTATTGCAAAGGTAATTGTATCTCATGTTGCTTTTGGAGTTGCACTTTACCTCGGTGGAATATTAATCAAAAGCGTTAAAACTAACAGGTAAAACCAATGTAATAAGTTTCACATCAACCGTATTGCTGTCAGCTGAAAACTAAAAGCGAGAGGCTTTATGAAAAATATCATATCTAATATTCTGAATTTACTACTTTATAACCAAAAGGTGACCTATGAAATACACTGAAAAATTCCAAAACTTGGCAAATATAGCCCAAACTCAAGTCGAAAAAGTAGAAGCCAATACGGTCAACAAGTTGATTGCATCGGGGGCAATAGCAGTTGATATAAGAGACCCTGATGAACATGCAAATGGCCATATTACAGGCTCGTTAAATATAAGTCGGGGGAAATTGGAAATGCTCATAGAATCTAAGGTTCCAGATTTAAATACTGAAATATTATGCTACTGCAATGCTAATAACCGAGGGGCATTATCGGCGGCCACCCTCAAGTCTATGGGTTATGTAAATGCGAAATACATTTCAGGTGGTCTAAATGAATACAAAAAAGTAGTATAAGAATTAATTAGATTCTTGTTACTGATGCTTATCCTGTAAACACCCTAAAGGGATGGGGTGTGAGGGCTCACCCGGAGATGAAGCAATAAAGTTACCGTTAAATTGCGTATACGTTAGATCTGACGATAAACCTCGAATACTCACTGTCGAGCCCCCACCGCCATCACGGTTAATAAGTGCTTAACTCCTAAGTTTTCAGCCATACCGGAGCGAATGCTACGCACTTCTATATCTGCATCATCTTTCTTCACAGGAGCTTGCTGCTCGGCAAAGACATCACTTACAACAGATAAACAAAGCGTTGATATTATAAATATTGATGCAAGACGCGATAAGGGGTAATTATTGCAAGTACTCATGATAATTATCTATGGTTCCGTTTTATGCGTCTTTATTCTTAGCGTCTATGCTATTGATAATATTAATAGTTGGTCAAAAATTATTGCTGAGTTTACTTACCACTAACTTAATGATCTCTTAATTCAAGCTCGCAAACTACTTATAAGAACAACAACAAAAAAGCAGATAAAATTACTTTTACCTGCTTATAGACTTACACTATTTGGTTGGTGGGGTTGTTTATTTGACTAAAAGTGGTCCGAGAATTTCTGACATTAATGACTCTGGCGGTAAACCCATTTGCATTTTTACAGCACCTTTCGAATCATGATAAAAAGTAGCTGGTGTTGCCCTTGCACCAACCGACATCATTATTTGATGGTTTTTCATTAATTGCGTGTTTATATGCTCAGGCATATTTTTAAGTGGCTGTAGAGTTCGTGCTAAACTATTATTTTCAAACTTTCTTAATACATCTTCAGGATTGCTTGCATTCATAATAGCTCCAGCTTTCCCTAAACTATCGGCCTTTAAAATCCCCACTAAAATATGACGTATTTGTACATCACCAGCGTCAACCCAAGGTCGAGCATTTTGCCAAAACTTTCTGCAATAAGGGCAATTTGGATCAGTAAACGTATAAACAATTCGTTTTGCCGAGGGAGACCCATCAAGGATCCAATGACTATTTTCTAATACTTTCCAATCTTTTTGTGCTTTAGGGCCTGTAGTATAGTCGTTTACAGCTTGCTCACCTATATTATTACCTTTGGCATCCAGCATGGAACCGGTAAACAAATACTGGTCATCATCGGTCAAATATACAGTAATGACTTGCCCTTTAAAGTCAGCAACGTAGCCGGTCATATTGGCCGGTGCCGCAAACTCACTAACTATTTCAGCCCCCTGCGCTGTTAATAGCTTGAGCGGCGTGGGGAGTGTTTTTTGCTCAGCTATTAAAGGCGAAGTAAATGATAAAAACACGAGTAAAAAAAATAACTTCATGGATATTCCTTATTGCGCAGATTGTTGATCTATATCTTGAATGTAATGACGTAAGCTCGCTTGCGAAAGCTCCCCCATATGACTGGTCACTAGTTTGCCATCACGGCTATAAAACAGCGTTGTTGGCAGCCCTGCTGCACCCGACTCACGACTAACAGTACTGCTTTGATCAAAAAACATATTTTGTAAATCGAGCTGTTCAGCAGCAATAAACTTTTGCACTGTAAATAAATCTTCACCTTGGTTAACAAAGACAAACGTCACATCTGGGTTATTTTTTTGTGCGGCCTGTAATACTGGCATTTCTTTACGACATGGAGGGCACCAAGACGCCCAAAAGTTAATTACTACAGGCTTACCTTTAAATGTCTGTAAGTTAACTTGTTGGCCTTGAATATTATGTACTGGTGATTGCGGCAGTTCGACTCCCGCTTTATAAATAAACACGGCAAAGCTAGGCACCATAATGACAAATAACGACACAACTGAGGCTATACAGTAGGTTTTTATGACCGCTTTTTTACCCCTGGTATATAACGCCAAGACTAGCGCACCAGCCACCCAACCATAAGCAGGCATAAAGCCGCCATCGCTTATATTAATAAGTTGCCACCAATTTTCTTGATAGGCATCCCACATAGTCAAAACAAATATTAAGCGCGCAGTGGTAACCCCCACTACAAATGCTTTAAATGTATTATCTAATATTATTTTTTGTTGCGTCTGCTTACGAGTTTGTAAATAAATAACCCCCAAAAACACTCCTAAACCTAATAAAGTAATAAGCTGTGAAATCGCAATAACAAGTGGTCCGAGAGAAATACTTAACATAGCTATAAGTCTTCTTTAAATATGATTAACCGCTATAGTATATAAAGACTTAATTAAGCCAATATTAAGATGAAATATTAATAATAAATAAACACATAGTACTTACTTAGCGCTTGTTTTTAATTGGCTTCAACAGGTATGCTAGTGGCTTTAATAAGACAAAGTTAACTTTGTTTCAGGCGTTTATTTTGCAGAGCAGATAGCATGTTTATATTATTGGTAGAAGATGATGAGGTGATAGCCGATGCTATTTGTACTTACTTGGCACATCAAGGTTTAGCTGTAGAGCATGTTATGTCACTTGAAGCCGCCACTACTTATATTGAATCAAGTCACTTTGATTTATGTATTTTAGACTTAAACCTACCCGACGGTAATGGCATTGATTGGCTTTGTAGCTTACGCAGTAAGCGTTTTTCTCTACCGGTGCTTATTCTTACAGCCAGCGATACAATTGATGATAAAATCACAGGGTTAAAAAAAGGTGCTGACGATTATTTAGTAAAACCTTTCGATCTCAGAGAGTTACAGGCTCGGTTATTAAGTCTAAAACGCCGCTCCAGCGACAGGCTCAGTAATACAATTCATCACGGCATGCTGCAATACGATTTAGAGCAACACAAAGCATTACTAAATGGCGTATTAATTTCATTATCACGTAACGAAGACCTATTACTGCAAACATTTTTAAATAACCCACAGCGCGTATTAACACAAAACCAATTAAAAAACGTGCTTTATGGTGTCTGTGATGACGTGGCGAGTAACGCACTTAATGTACATATTTTTAATTTACGTAAAAAGTTAGGCACACAGGCAATTGAAACAATCCGCGGGCTTGGTTTTAGGCTCGGAAAAATAGAGACAAAGCCATCATGAGCTTGCGTTTAAGATTAACGATTTTAGTTGCTGCGGTTTTTTTAGGGTTTTGGGTAGTAGCCAGTGTTTGGATGATATCGGGTTTAAACAATAAGTTAGAAGTTAACTTTGATCAACGTTTGCGATCCACCGCCATGATGTTAAGTAATATATTACCCCATGTCCCCAAAGACACGCTCAATAAAAACCTCCCGGGGCTCATAAACGCTAACAGCGTAAACACAGAAAATGGCCTGAGCTGCCAAATTAGCTCATTACAAGGCAAAATAATTGCCAGCAGTAACAGCCACTCACTCCCAAATAAAACAAACTCAAACCAAGGCTTTAACTATTTAAGTTCTAAACAATCACAGTGGCGTACGTTTACCTTAATTACCCCGCAATATAAAATTACTATTGCCGATAAAGTATCCAACCGAGACGAGCTTTATCACAACTTACTCATTAGCATACTCATTCCTCCGGCGTTAGCTATTTTCGTTGCGCTGGTCTTGCTGTGGTTTGCCATAGGTAGAGGTTTACGGCCAATAAACTCATTGATTCACGCACTGGAAAAACGCGGCAGTCACGACTTAGAGCCTATACGGTTAAAGCAGCCGTCAAAAGAGTTACAACCTCTAATAAATAGTCAAAATGCATTAATGGAACGCTTAGCAGAAGGGATCAGCCGTGAAAAGCATTTTACCAGTAACGCTGCGCATGAACTAAAAACTCCACTTACAGGTATTTTAGCGCAAATACAATTGGCAGAACTAACCCATGAAACCACCCAACAAAAAGCATTAGCGCAGGCTAAAAAAAGTGCACAAAGGTTAAATACTATTTTAACCAACTTGTTAGTACTCGCTCAGATAGATGCCGACACGCCCATGCAGCTTACAGAGCCTTGGTCGCTTGAATCATTAATCACTGCAGTGGTAACTGAATCCAATTACAATACCGCACGCTTAGACTACAATATAACAGCAGGCCAAGATGTCTTCTGCATTCCATCAGTTATGTTCACTATAGCATTTCGTAATTTACTTGATAACGCACTAAAATATAGTCCAGCTAATACACAAGTTACTTTAAACGCCGACTTAACCGCTGATGTACTAACAATAACTATCTGTAATCACGGTCATATAAACTCTGATAACTTAGCCAATATGACCACCCGTTTTTGGCGCCAAAACACGGAAAGTGGAACTGGCTTAGGCTTATCTATTGTCGCCAGTATAGCCAAAAAATATCAAGGTTCACTCACACTTAAAAATTACGATATGTTATTTGTTGCAGAGTTTAAAGTGCCCGCTAACCAGTATTATCAAAGGTAGGTCAACAAAGGACGTACTCCTAGATCACCTTATTCCTACCACTCGCTCTTTATCATTTGTTAAGGATAAAGTGCTGGACACATGCGAGGTTACTAACGCCACAGGTTTGTAGAGATTGCGTTAACCAATATGGATATTTTAGAACCCAATGGCAAAATCAGTTCTTACGCCACTGTATTATTCATGAGTGTGCCTTGTTATCCGAATGCCATCGAATGAACTATTAAAATCACAAGAACAAGTTCACGATGCATACCTTATAACCAAGGAGATAGTAGACGATAGCAATACACGAATGAGCTTTTCACCAAAGGAGGTTACCTCTACATAATTGAATAAAGCGACTGATATTCTTAATAGTCCAGATAGCGCTAGATTGTTCTTAAATGAAAGGGCCAAACGAAGTAGTAATCTTGCCAAACAAATACGTCCTGTCTGTCCGCCAGATACAACACCTCCGGTTTCACCCAACCAATAATTTAAACCATCAGGTAAATTAATCGCTCACTAGTATAGCTCTACTGTTTTTTGAACTGACTATATATAAAAATTCATTGTGCTAATACTAAACGCAATATTATTTACACTAATTAGCTGCTTTTAGTTGTTTTATTAGTGTAAACGCGCCACGAATATCACCCACATTAAATCCAATTGCTTTATCTTCAGGGTAGTAATGCTGAATAACTTTTTTAACTTCAGGTGTAACTGAGGAACCATGACAAGCCAAGCACAAACCGCCGGTTGGTATAGCTTTCATGTAACGAAAGCTTTGTTCATCGTAACTCGACTTAGCCAATGTATTAACCTCAATACCTTGCTGTTTGAGTTCTTCAAAATCAGCCAGCGTTTGTAACTCCCATTCATCAGCTGTATTGCTAGTGTTTCTGGTGCGTAAGCTAGTACGGCCAACAGTCCAACCGTCAGTTGACAACTGCTCAGCGATTTTTGGTGCCTGCTCGCTACACACTTTTACACCAGCGCTGAGCCCTCCTTTATTTATAGCTGACTTTAACTGCGACTTTAAACTGCTCGAGAATTCTTTTATTCGCTTTTGTGCTTCTTGCTCTAATACACTTTTATCATTTTCACCAAGTGATGCTGAGTTTACAGTTAAAGGAATAAAACCCATGATTAAAATTAAAAGTAAGTAGTTTTTTAGCATTTCTCTTCCCTCTGAGCTCTTGTAAAATGGATTAACTATAAAAATAGCTATAATTTTAAAGCTGATTTAGTGGTACTTTTAAATAGCTTACGCCGTTATTATCTGCAGTTGGAAAATTACCAGCCCTCACATTAAGTTGGATTGCAGGCAAAATAAGGCGTGGCATAGATAACGTTTTATCACGTGTTTCACGCATTTCTATAAATTGCTCTTTTATTACGTTGTTATTGACATGGATATTAGACTCCTTTTGCTCTTTAACCGTTACGCTATGGCGATAATCTCGACCTTCGTTTGGGTAGTCATGGCATACTTGAATCGTTGTTCCATCCGGCAAAGCCAATACTTTTTTTATCGAGTCAAAAAGCTGTGAACTGCTCCCACCCGGAAAGTCACAACGCGCAGTTCCAACGTCCGGCATAAAAATTGTATCTCCAACAAATACAACACTTTCATCAATTAAATACGCCAAGTCGGCAGGCGTATGTCCAGGTGTATGCATTACTCGGATAGTAAGTTCACCTATATGAAATATTTCACCATCTTTAAATAATTTATCGAACTGAGTTCCATTTGGTAGAAATTCTTTTTCTAGGTTAAATAACGTTTTAAATGTTTTTTGAACCGTTTTAATATGTTCACCAATCCCAATTTTTGCATCAAATACCCTTTTGAAAAATGGTGCGCCTGAAATATGATCAGCATGTGCGTGGGTTTCTAGCACCCACTCAAGGTTTAGCTCATTTTTCTTAATATAATTCGCTATTTTCTCAACACCCTCCTCTGAAGTGCGACCAGACTTGTAATCAAAGTCTAAAACGGGATCTATAACTATGGCTTTTTTTGTTTTTTTATCAAAAACTACATAGCTAAATGTTTCACTATCATTATCTAAAAATTCTTGTATGTGGTAATTCATATTCATAGTTTTTCTCCTAAATAGCCCAAGGAGGAATACTTGGGCTAAGGTTACTTAAATAAATACTAAAGAGACTTTTTACTAAAATACCAATCTACGTAGTCATAGCCTTTATCTTTACGACCTGCAGCATCTTCTACTGTATGTGGTGGTGGTACTATAACAGGCTCGCCTTCTACCCAATTCTCTGGTGTAGCTACTGAATTCTCATCACTTGTTTGTAGTGCTTTAACTAAACGTAAAAATTCATTTACTGAGCGACCATTACTCATTGGGTAATAAACCATCGCGCGCATTACACCTTCAGGGTCAATGATAAAGGTAGCTCGTACAGCTGCAGTATCACTTGCGCCAGGTTGAACCATGCCGTAAGCATGAGCCACTTCCATTGAAAGGTCAGCTATAATTGGGAAAGGTATATTCACACCGAAGTTTTCTTCAATGTTACGTACCCAAGCAATATGCGCATGAATGCTATCAATCGATAAACCTAATAATTCAGTATTCATCGCTGAAAATTCTTCTGCTGCGTTTGCAAAACCCATGAACTCAGTAGTACATACCGGAGTAAAGTCTGCTGGATGTGAGAAAAGCACTAACCACTTACCTTTGTAATCTTCAAGTGTGCGATTACCGTGTGTTGTCTTCGCACTAAATGCAGGTGCTGGCTTGTTTAGTTGTGGGAACTGTAATTGTCTTTCATTTTGTTCAGTCATAACATTCTCCTAATTGGTGTTTATCGTTTTGACAAGATTAATAATGCATAAGCATATAACTAAAAGAAATATACAAAAATCGATTAACTTAATCAATATTTTCGATGAAAGAGTAAGCTTTAAGAGCTCAATAAAATTAACAACATCGAAAATGGAACTAAATTTTATAAAGTATTTATCTTTTATATTAGAAGATCCTAATATAAAATAAAGCTCTTTATAGATAATTTTATTTCATGAGGAAATTAAAAAATGCAACCAAAAGAAATATCTGCCAAAGAAGCTTTCACACTAATTGAAAGAGAGGATATGGGGATAATTGATGTTCGTGAGCCTGCAGAACACACGGCTTCGCACATCAATCATTCCCTTTGAGCAAACTAAAAGGAGAAGATATTAAACATGAGAAAAGCGCTTATATAATATATTGTCAAAAAGGCGGTCGTGGTAAAAGTGTATGTGAAAAGTTACTTGCTCATAACCCAGAGTTGAATATATACAATATCACCGGAGGCATAAATGAGTGGGTCAATGAAGGATATAATGTTCGTAAAGGTGAAAAATCAAGTTTGCCACTAGATCGTCAAGTTCAATTATCTATAAGTACTTTATTACTGGCTTTCTGTGCTCTTTCTTTAACAATTTCAACCACTTTCATTTGGCCAATAATATTTGTTGCAGCAGGCTTGTTTATCGCTGGCGCAACCGGCTTTTGTAGCCTAGCAAGAATTATAGCATTGATGCCGTGGAACCAGAGAGTGTGATTAAAAACAAATGTCCTCAATTACTGAATTAAAAAAAGGTAAATTCTATGCGAATATTAACCGTCATCTTATTATTGGCTTCTACGATCAGTTTCAGTGCCTTTGCAAACGATAATAAAGCAGATCCTAAACCTAACCTTTTATCATTTATAACATCTGACAACACACAGACTCAGTTAATGGGTATGGTTTTATCATTACAAGCTTTAAAACAAGGTCCAGAGGTCAATATCCTTTTATGTGGGCAAGCCAGCGATATTGCATTAATCGATGCTCCTCAATCAGTTCTAACATAACTAAAGCCGAAAAATATGAGTCCACAAAGATTAATGAGAAACATTATAAAAATGGGGGGGACAGTTCAAGTTTGTGCTCTTTATCTACCTAATAAAGGTGTTAAAAACACTGACTTAATTGAAGATATTCCCCCTGCTTTACCTCCCCACATAGCTAAAAAGATGCTTGATACTGACACAAAAGTCATATCATTTTAATTACTGTGAGTAATTGGTTCTGGCATTACGGTTCGTATTGTCCTGAATCAACATAAATCTAGAGCGTGTTGATCCCTCAAGCTCTATTCTTTTAGAAGCTATTCATGCTAAGTGTGTTTAGCTTTTATACTGTTGCAATACAGATTCAAGAATACCTACACCACGACTCTACTAGGTTAAAAACCAATCACAGTAGTAAGACGAATCTCATAAGAACAGCAACCATTAGGCTAAATTAAGGTGACAATTTTATTTATATGAGTCTAAAACTGAAACTTTTAATCTTAGCTTTAAATAAGCAATTTTTAATTGCTGAGGTTATAGACTCTAATAGTTATGTGCTTTAATTTATTTGTTAATACAATTTGCCGTTTAAGGCTGCTTTTAAAATACTAACCAAGTGCCGACGAGTTACGTAAAATCATAGCACAAAATTACAGCCGCGAATTATGCTTTTATTGCAGTTTTTGGTTATTGATCTGAATCAATATCACATTAAATGTTTTAGCTAGAGCAAGTTAGACTCATTTTTTACTTGCAGTTTTTGTACTAAAAAATCGACTGCGGCTTTTACTTTTGGCACTAAATAGCGTTGCTTTTGATAGAGCAAATACACGGCCATTTCAGCATCTTGACTAATGGTGAGTGGGTGTTCAAAGTTAAGCTCTTGCAACTGGCCAGATTCAAGGTATGAGGCCAGTGCCCAGCGAGTTGACATTAAAATACCTTCCCCGTTGCAAGCCTTTTTTGCCAACCACGAACCATTATTTGAAATTACAACCGCAGGCCCTGAAACATCATGCCATTGATCATTTATATTACATAACCAAGGAGTGGGCCCAAACGGTGCTTTAAAATAAAGTCCTTTATGTTGTTTTAATTCCATGACATCTGTAGGCGTGCCGTATTTGTTCAAGTAGGCAGGTGCAGCCACAGGAATAAAGCCATTGTCCATGAGCTTTATTGCGAGCACTCGCTCATTGGGTGCATACCCGCCACGAATAGCAATGTCTACATCATCACGGCCCAGTGTTGATAACTCATCACTTAAACTGACATCTAATATAATTTCAGGGTATAGCGCACTGAATTCATCAAGTAATGGAAGCAGTATTTTGTCGCCAAAACTGACCATCGAACTGATGGATAAGCGACCCATTGGGGTTGTTTGATAGCTACGTACGGTTTCGTTACTTTGCGCTAACTGAGCTAAAATTTGCTGCATGTCATTATAATATATTTGCCCTACTTCAGTTAACTTTACTAACCGGGTTGAGCGTTTTAATAATGTTGCACCTAAGCTTTTTTCTAAATCGGCAACTCGGCGTGATAACGAAGACGGCGGCACCTTAAAAAAATGAGCGGCTTTAGTAAAGCTGCCAGTTTCGACCACTTTACTGAAATAACGAATTGCGCGCAGTTGATCCACATTACTCTCCAAAAATTAAGCTATAACACTTTACCTATTATTGTTTAAAAAGCAAAAGTGATTCGCTTTTACCCCTATATATACATAGATAAAAACAAGTAATAATAGTTGTAACTTAAATTTGTAGCGGTTTTATTTAGCTATTTGCGCTCATCATTTTAATAATGGAATGTAACTTATGATCACTTTGCACGGTTTTGCTGCCAGTAACTATTACAACTTAGTTAAACATGTCTTGTTATACAAACAGGTTCCATTTGAAGAACACCTTGTTTATGGAGGCAGTGAAGAGCTGATGGCACTTAACCCTGCAGGTAAAGTGCCTGTTATTACAACACCTGAAGGGCATAATATTTCAGAATCGAGTGTTATCTGTGATTTTATTGAGCAGACTTACCCTAGCATTGCGCTCTACCCAGAGGATGCGACTGAACGTGCCGTTGTTAAACAAATAATGAAAGTAGCAGAGTTGTATTTAGAGCTACCAAGTAGACGATTTATACCTTACGCGCTTTCTGGCACAGATATTCCCGATTCAGTTAAAAACGAAGTTCGCCAAGTTTTAAACCGTGGCGTAATGGCGCTACGCCACTTATGTAAATTTTCACCTTGGCTTAGGGGTGAGCAGTTCACTATGGCCGACATCTATGTGTATTACGTAAATACTATTGTGAATAGCTTTGCAACCAAACAACTTGATTGGGATGTACTTGCTGATATACCTGGAATGAAACAGTGGGAAGAGGCTATGCGCCAATCAGATATTACCCAAGCGGTTGAAGACGCTCGCCAAGCCAATTTGCCCGAGTTTATGCAAAAAGTAACCGCACAGATTCAAGCAGCACATGCCAGTAAATAACATAGCAACAAGCCTTTAAATTCCCTAAAAGGTTTAACACATTTAATTTTTTGCAGGAGCAAAACTATGTCAAATAACAATATTCAACTTACATCAACCATTAGCGAAGACAATAAACTTACACTGGCATTACACAATATTGAAATACCAACACCGGGTGCCGATGAAGTGGTTATTCGTATTGAAGCAGCACCATTAAATCCATCCGATTTAGGGGTTATGTTTGGCGCTGCCGATATGTCTACAGCAACTCAGTCAGGCACTGAACAATCGCCGGCCATTGTTGCTGATGTACCCGCGCAAGCCATGCCTTCATTAGCTAAGCGAGTAGGTAAAGCCATTCCTGTAGGTAATGAAGGAGCCGGAACGGTCATCGCAGCAGGTTCATCAGAGGCAGCTCAAGCACTTATGGGTAAAACAGTGGCTGTTATTGGTGGTGGTACATATCGTCAATATTTATCTGCCAACGTACAAAGCTGCTTAGAGCTTAAAGAAGGAACAACCGCGAAAGAAGGCGCGTCGTCTTTTGTAAACCCACTTACAGCACTGGCAATGGTTGAAACAATGCGCGCAGAAGGGCATAAAGCAATTATACATGCAGCTGCGGCATCAAACCTTGGTCAAATGCTGAATCGTATTTGTATTGCAGATGGTATCGATTTAATTAATATCGTACGTAAACCAGAGCAAGAAACGCTATTGCGTAATATGGGTGCCAAATACGTGGTGAACTCAAGTAGTGAAAGCTTCATTGCCGATTTAACAGCTGCAATTACCGAAACAGGTGCCACCATTGCCTTTGACCCTATTGGCGGCGGCCAATTAACAAGTGACATTCTTAATTGTATGGAAGTCGCTGCAGCAAAAGACATGAAAGAGCATAGTGTGTATGGCTCTGATACTTTTAAACAAGTGTATATTTATGGCGCATTAGATCGCGGTCCAATTACCCTTAATCGTAATTTTGGTTTTGCGTGGGGCGTAAATGGTTTCTTACTATTTAATGCATTAGGAAAGCTTGGCACCAATACCGTGGTTGCAATGCGTAAACGTATCGCTGATGAAATTACCACCACATTTGCAAGCAATTACACTCACGAGGTGTCATTAACGCAAGCACTGCAGTTACAATCATTAGAAGCTTATTCAAAACAAGCAACGGGTGAAAAATACTTAATTACCCCGCAGCAATAACCTTAATAAAAGCTCACTGTTACTTCATGTAACAGTGAGTATCTAATGCAATCATTAATCCTCACTGATACTATTAAAGACGCGTTAATAACATAAAGTTTTATTTGATAAGTGACTCTAATGGCATCTAATTACTCCCTCGACGATTTACGTTCTTTTTGTACCATCGTTAAACTTGGAAGCTTTAAACAAGCAGCAGCAAGCTTAGGTATTTCACTATCAACCTTGAGCCGTAGAGTAAACTTACTCGAGCAATCCTTACAACTTCGGTTACTTAATCGCGATGCTCATCGTGTGACTTTAACTCATAGCGGTGAAACCTATTTCGAACGATACAGTAAAGTATTTAGTGAACTTGATGACATCGAGCAAACATTGCGTGACGACAAACATCAAGCAAAAGGTAAAATTAGGATCACAGCCCCTATCTATAGCGGTAAACAATTTTTAAGCGCGTTATTTTGTGATTTTTTATTAAAATACCCAGATATCCAACTAGACCTACGTTTTTCAAATGAGCTTATTGATATCGAAAAGTACGGAATTGATATTGCTTTTAGAGTTAGAAACCCTGCCATCGATAACTGGGTAGTCAGGCAATTAAAGCTGACACGAAATGTACTATGCTGCCATATAAATCAGCCACACAGTCACATTACCCATCCTTCGCAATTAGTTAATGAGCCAAAAGTAACCTGCGTAGGTTTAACGCCATGGCAATTAAAAAATCAATTAACAGGTGAACAGTTTAGCTTTGCACCTACTGATAATATAAAACTACATGTTGACGAAATTCAGATGATGGAAGAAGCTGTAAAATCTGGAATAGGCATTAGCTACATGCCAGATTATATCGCGCTCCCCTTAATTGAGTCAGGTAAACTAAAGCGTATTTTGCCTGATTGGCAAAGTGAGCAGCAGCCGTTTTCAATGCTCTATCGCGATAGAGAGCACATCCCCTACCGCGTACGATTATTAATAGAATATATACTGCAACACTTTTAATTTATGTTGCAGTGATTACCTTCACCACCACAAAGGCAAAACTCAGAACGACAGTGGTTAAAATACAAATTAAAAGCTAAGCCTAAGCACCACAACACCAAGCAGTGCAGCCGTCAATCCAATGATCTCTTGACGGCTAAATGACTCTTTTAAAACAATGCGAGAATAAAGCAAAATAATCAGAATATTCATTCCTGAAATCGCTGAAACTAACCCCGTACTTCCAATTGCAAAGGCCGAAATGATAGCCACCATTCCAGCGACATTTGTCAAACCTATGAGTAATCCACACGCAAACGTTTTTGCTGCAGACCATCCGTTATGTAAGCTTTCGTCTTCATCATGATGTTGTTGTGTACGCTTTAAAAACCAACTCAAAGCAAACAAAACGCTTCCACAACCAAACATTGAGGTTAAGGTCGCAAATGTATCAGCTTCTAATAAGGTCGACTGCTTGCCCATTAAGTCATTAAACGCAAAAGCTAATGCAGCCAGTAACCCCCACTGCGCACCTTGTAAATTACTCCAAGAAATATCATTCGAGTATCGAATAATATATAAGCCAGCAAAAATGATAAAAAAGCCGAACAGCTGAAAGCCCGTGAGTGTTTCTTGCCACAGTAGAAAGGCAAATAGAAGAACAAATAAAGGAGTCAGCCCTGATAAAATACTGATCAATGACGCTTTACCCACTGAAAACCCTTTATGTAAAAACCCATTTGCAGCAAAAGATCCAACCCCAAGAGCCAAACCCACAGCTAAATCAGCCCAGCCATACCATGTTTGTTCAAGAACAAAAGTGCCTATGATACTGATAACAAAGCCAACAAAAAACACGCCAAACAGCAGTAAATTGCGGTTAATCTTTTGTTGTGATGTCCATTGATACATTACCCCCCGCAGACCAAAAAATACGGTGGCGAGCAATGCAAAAATTATCCACATAGTCATTTCCTAACGTTCTGATTGATGAAAATGCGCGCTGAAAAGCGTTTCGCTATATCACATAAGCGCACGTACAAATTAAGACCGCCAGTATAGGGAAATTTTAAATTTTATAAATAAGCGCAAATGAAATGCTAGATTCCATAAATAAAACCTACATAACTAATAATTAACTTTAGAACTGATAAAATATCTCAATACGGTGACTCTTAATCAAACTAATCCAACATTAAATAGCATATTAATTTTTAGGTTTAACTTACATTACAACATTAAATAGAACACACCCCTTGACATTATATTTTTAAGCAATATGATTGTTTAAAACAAAGAGGAAATAATGTTTACTTTAATTTCAAAACTGCAAAAAACAAATCTCACCTTCGACATTTAAGCCGAGTGTATTAATACACTCGGCAGTTTCACTGTATCTATTAAAATCTAAAATTTAGTTTATTTTTTGTGGGGATTACTCCGTGTTTCCTTCGCTGTTCGAGTATAAAAAATTTATCAATCCTAAATTAAAATATAAAATTAATTTAGGGAGCACAGCAATATTATTGCACCCGTTAAAGCTAGCGCATTTATTACAAAAAGTTGAGTACTCTGAAAGACCTTGGTCTAAGTTCAGTCCACACGTACAGGTTAATAGTACTGTGGTTATTAGGCACACTGTCACAGGTTATAAATACCGAATTACATTAGTAGCGCCAGAACAACATGGTGTAACTCCAAATGCTGTTTCATTTCATTCTCTTATTGGGATCGCTCTTTTAGGCCATAAAGTAGGTCATATATTTGAGTGTGTTGAAGGTGGGGTTACTCACTGCTGGGAAATAATAGCAATTAATGTTAAGGAGAAAATATAGAATAAATCATTTCAGTTTTTTATTTTAAATTTTTATATATTTGATTGGAGTTATTTATAATGAGTAAAGAAAAACCTAAAAAACAAGCTAAACACAGCTTAAAAGAAAAGCGAAAGCTACGCAAAGAAAAACTAAAAACCCCTGAAAAATAAAACTCAACCTTAATAAAGTCGCAAACTCGGAATTGTAAAATTCCGAGTCTTTTAGCACTGTAAAATACGTTCAATTTTATCATTAACTATTATAATAAAGTCAAAAAAAATGAAAATAGTTATACTCTAAATGGGTTACGCGTATCTTGGTTTTCGTCTAGATTACGCATTAAGATAGCGTGCTCTAAATCAATGCTTTCAGGCAGCCGAATTTTTACAACGTGGCCTGAGCCTTTAGCATCAGTGATACAATCGCCTTTTTTGTTCTGCATCATTTCAAGAGTAAAGGTGATATTGCCTTTTGGCGTCATTAGCTCTAATGAGTGCCCAACACAGAATTTATTTTTTACCTCTATTTCAACCAAACCATCAGCATGTCGCCCTATTACTTCACCAACAAATTGTTGTTTGTCTGATACAGAATGGCCGTATTCATAGTTTTGATAATCTTGATGAGCATGGCGCTTTAAAAAACCTTCGGTGTAACCGCGATGAGCTAGGCTTTCGAGTGTTTTAAATAAATCAGCATCAAATGGACGACCAGCTACGGCATCGTCTATCGCTTTACGATAAACCTGCGCTGTGCGGGCAACATAATAAAAAGACTTAGTACGGCCTTCTATTTTAAAGCTGTGTACGCCCATTTTTGTTAATTGCTCAACATACTGTACTGCTCGCAGGTCTTTTGAGTTCATGATATAAGTGCCATGTTCGTCTTCAAACGCAGGCATATACTCACCTGGGCGGCCGTGCTCTTCAAGCATAAACACATTGTTACTTGGGCTGCCCTCTCCTAAAGTAGGTATTACTGCTTTAGGATCTATTTTATGAACCATTTCGCCAGTTTCGTTTTCGGTACCTGGTTTTACATCGTATTCCCAGCGACAGGCATTAGTACACGTGCCTTGGTTTGGATCGCGCTTATTTATATAACCTGAAAGTAAGCAACGCCCTGAATACGCCATACATAATGCACCATGCACAAAGACTTCGAGCTCTGTTTCTGGGCATAACTGACGAATTTCAGCGATTTCTTCAAGCGATAACTCGCGCGATAAAATGACTCGCTCAATGCCCTGTTTGGCCCAAAACTTAACGCTTGCAAAGTTTACTGCATTCGCTTGTACCGATAGATGAATAGGCATATCGGGCCATTTTTCACGAACTAGCATGATTAAACCAGGATCCGACATGATCAAAGCATCTGGCTTCATCGCAATCACGGGCTCTATATCACGTAAGTACGATTTTACTTTGGCATTGTGCGGTGCAATGTTTGAAACCACATAAAACTTTTTATTCAATGCATGGGCTTCATCAATACCTATTTTTAATGTTTCAAGATCAAACTCATTGTTGCGCACGCGCAAACTATAGCGTGGCTGGCCGGCATACACTGCATCAGCTCCGTAAGCAAACGCGTAACGCATATTTTTTAAACTGCCAGCAGGAGAGAGCAACTCTGGTGTAAAAGTATTTGAAGGGGTAATTGACGACATGTGCGCTCCATACATCGAACTGAGTACAAATCAGTTGCATGAGTAATAAAGCGCGGCAGTATAAGGTTAGTTATATTTACCTATGTTGATCAAGATCATAAAACGCGGTTTTCTATTTTAGCTGATTGGCAAATTGGCTTACTGCATCAACCACTAGTTGTGCGCCTTTTTTAATGTCATTCATTACACTACCTGACTCAGTCGATAAATCGAGCCCCTCTTGCGCCTTGCTTTTACCTTGTTCAATGGCCGCGACTGTCGATTGAGTTAAGTTTTGGTTTTGTTGAACAACCTCTACAATTTCTTCAGTGGCTTTACTGGTTCTTGATGCTAAATGACGAACTTCATCAGCTACAACAGCAAAGCCACGACCTTGCTCACCTGCTCTTGCCGCTTCTATTGCAGCATTTAAGGCGAGTAAATTGGTTTGATCTGCGATACTACTGATACTTTGCACTATACTAGCTATTAATTGTGATTGCTTATCTAAGGCTGATATTTCATCGCCGGCTTGCGCCATTTGCACCGCAAGTTCATTCATAACTTTAACCGTTTGCTCAATAACCGCTTCACCTTGTTTGGCCAAGCTTTCTGTTTCTGTTGAAGTGCTATAAGCAATATCGGCTGCTTGTACAATAGCAAGCTCTCGCTCAACCTGTTCAGTAATCACTGTTGCAAACTTAACTACCTTATATAATTCATTATGTTCATTAAAAATAGGGTTATAAGACGCCTCTAACCAAACAGTACAGCCATGTCGATCAACTCTTTTAAAACGGTCGGCGACGTATTTCCCTGCTTTTAACTGCTGCCAAAATGCAGCATATTCAGCTGAAGTTGCTTCTTCAGGCTCACAAAACATGCGATGATGCTGCCCCAGAATTTCATTTTCTGAGTAACCCATTCCAGCTAAAAAATGTTCATTTGCTTTGAGCACAATGCCATCGGTATTAAACTCAATAACGGCCATAGAGCGATGTAACGCATTTATTAAGTCTTGATGCTCACGAGAAGATTCAATAGTACGAGTAAGCACTGTAGAGTGAAGTGTAAACTCAATTAAAACTTTATTTTCATCAAATATCGGTTGTAATATACTTCTCAACCACACCTGTTCACCACTAGCATTTACAAGTTGTAAGGCGCCTACCCAGTGCTCTTGTTTTTCAATTGCATTTTTTAATCCCTTAAAGTGAGCTGTGGTTTTAGCGTTATCAGGTACAAAGTTAAATAATTCTTTATTAATCAGTTGCCCGTGAGAATACCCCAATGCAAGTTCAAAGTTTGTATTTTGATGGCTTATTCTACCTGTGCCGTCAATCTCCAGTACTAGCATCTCCTCATCTAAGCTTTTTTTAACTTGTTGTTGCCTAAATAGCTGACTTTTCATGTCATCAATTTGGCGTTGCAGTGCACGATTAAAAAACATACTTTCATCCTAATAAAGAAAGTTTACTAGCCCAAAGAATATAAAAACTATAGTTTATACTTATCTAAATGTCTTTCAGACTCAAATAAGCTTTGTAGGTTAAAATTAAATGTGACTGAGGTAGATGGCTTTGTTTTCAATCCAGTATCACATCATTAAAACCAAACACAGCCTTATAAAGAGGTAAACTTAGCAAAAACAAAGATATAAATTATATTTACTGACGACAAAAAACAATAATAGTTTATCTATTGTTATTATAATTACCACTTTTTAAAAACTTATTTTTTACATCATAAAATTGTCATTGAAGCCTTATTTAATAAAATTAGGAATTTTTCCATAAAGCGCGTATAATTCGCGCCCGTTAATATTCACACTTTTACTTAAAAATTATTGGAGCATAAAGATGGCTTTAGAGCGTACTTTCTCAATCGTAAAACCTGATGCAGTAGCTAAAAACCACATTGGCGCTATCTACAACCGTTTCGAAACTGCTGGCCTTAAAATCGTTGCAGCTAAAATGGTTCACCTTTCACAAGAGAAAGCTGAAGGTTTCTACGCTGAGCACAGCGAGCGTCCTTTCTTTGGTGCTTTAGTTTCTTTCATGACATCTGGCCCAGTAATGGTTACTGTTCTTGAAGGCGAAAACGCTGTTCTTAAAAACCGCGAAATCATGGGTGCTACTAACCCTGCTGAAGCACTAGCTGGTACTTTACGTGCAGACTACGCTGATAGCATCGACGAAAACGCTGTTCACGGTTCTGACGCTGTTGAATCTGCTGCTCGCGAAATCGCGTACTTCTTTGCTGACGAAGAGCTTTGCCCACGTACTCGTTAATTCGAACGCGTTAAGCAAAATAAAAAGGGCTTTCGGGCCCTTTTTTAGTGATTAGCTAAGCAATTAACAATGTTTAGCTAATGACTAAACTGGTCGAATTGTGTACAATTCATCCCCGTAAATTTTATCACCACCGTCACTGATTGAGGTTGTTTCATGACCGAGCAAAAAAAGATTAACTTATTAGATTTAAACCGAGATGCAATGCGTGAGCTTTTTGTATCATTCGGTGAAAAGCCATTTCGTGGCGATCAGGTGATGAAATGGATTTATCATTTTGGCGTTGATAACTTCGACGACATGAGCAACGTAAATAAAAAGCTTAAAGAAAAGCTTAAAAACGAATGCGAAATTGTTGCACCAGAAATATCTGTACGCCAACAAGCGAGCGACGGCACAATCAAATACGCATTAGTGCTTGAAGGCGGCCAAGAAGTAGAAGCTGTGTGGATCCCAGAAAAAGAACGTGCAACTTTGTGTGTATCATCACAAGTTGGCTGCGCATTAGAATGTACTTTCTGCTCAACAGCACAACAAGGCTTTAATCGTAACCTCAAAGTATCTGAGATTATCGGCCAAGTTTGGCGCGTAGCAAAAGATATCGGCCTTGATGGTAATAGCGAAAAACGCCCAGTCACCAACGTTGTGATGATGGGTATGGGTGAGCCATTACTCAACGTTAAAAACGTGGTCCCGGCGATGGAACTAATGATGGATGACTGGGGTTTTGGTTTATCGAAACGCCGCGTAACCTTGAGTACCTCGGGTGTGGTACCTGCACTTGATTTATTAAAAGAAAAAATCGACGTTGCGCTGGCAATTTCTCTGCATGCGCCTGATAACGCACTGCGTGACATTTTAGTTCCAATCAATAAAAAGTACCCTATTGAAGAATTTTTAGCAGCGTGTCGTCGTTATATTGATGGCTCAAAAGCGAATAAAGACGTCACTATTGAATATGTAATGCTCAATGGTGTGAACGACAGCACTGATCAAGCCCACGAACTTGTTAAAACACTAAAAGGCACACCGTCTAAAGTAAACCTTATTCCGTTTAACCCGTTCCCAGGTAATGAATACACTCGTTCAAGTAACAGCCGTATCGACCGTTTCTCTAAGGTACTGCAAGCTGGCGGCATTACGTGTATTGTGCGCCGTACTCGAGGGGACGATATCGACGCAGCATGCGGCCAGTTAGCTGGCGATGTTGTAGACCGTACCAAACGTATGGCAAAGAAGAAAATGCGTGATGAAAACGCAATATCGGTAAATATCCAGCAAGCTTAAACGCCAAAAGCGCTTGTGTTTAATGCATTTAATTATAAAAAATTGATGCAACACAAGTGCTTTTCGGTAAGATAGGCGAATATGGATAATAATAAGAGATAAGGTAATGCGATCTTTACTTGCTGTAACGGCCAGTGTCATAGCGCTTAGTGGCTGTGTGACTGAAAACAGTTACGAAGGCAATGACAAGCCTGTTGTTGAAAATAAAATTAATAATACCGGGGCAGCTCGCACTCGCATTGCACTGGCATTAGAATATTTAAATACAGGTAACAGCTCGCAAGCAAAGTACAACCTTGAACGAGCTGCTACGTTTGCTCCCGACCTCCCTGAAGTCCACTACTCTTTTGCATATTATTATCAACAAGTAGGCGAAAATACGCTTGCCGACAATGCTTACCAAAAAGCGATAAAAATAAACCCAAATGATCCTAATACCCGTAATAATTACGGAGTATTCTTATGCGGCATAAATGAATACGATCGCGCCACTGAGCAATTATTAAAAGCAATCGAAATACCAAGCTATATTCGTGTTGCCGAAAGTTACGAGAATCTCGCATTATGTGCCATCGAATTTGATGACTTTGATAATGCAGAAAGCTATTTTAGATCTGCAATAAATCATAGCTCAATGCGTGCTCCATCTTTAATAGGCTTATCTGCTTTGTACTACGCTAAAAGTGATTTGCACCGAGCCCAAGAAGTACTCAAACGCTTTGAAAAATCAGGACAAGTATCGTCTCGCTCTTTATTTTTAAGCTATTTAATTGAGCAGCGCATGGGCCATATTGAAAAAGCCGAAACCACCGCAGCAACAATTTTACAAACATACCCAACGTCTAACGAAGCAGTATTAATTCGCGAACAACAATTTAAGCGAAGTGAGTTTGAAATACTGCGTTTGCAATACCGTCAAGCAAAGTTAGATGAGTTAAAAGCTGACAGCCCACAGGGGGTTGTAAGCTCAGAACCTAAAATTCGTATTATAAAAAAGAAAAAAGCGCCAGTAGCCAGGGCGCAAACAACCAATAATCAAACTGCGGCTATGAGCACTAAAACACCTGTAGTAAACGAGCAAATAACCTCCAGCAGCGCTAATGTAGCTGCGAGCTTAGTCGGGAGTACTTCAGCTCTACACCAAAATAACATTGCTACTAATTCAGAGGTCGCACAGCAACCGCTCACGAGCGAAACAGCGGCTAATATCCCCGCCGCTATCGATATAACTGCTGCCAAGGTCGACACCAGTGCAGTACTAAGCGCATTAACACTAGCGAGTGTGTCGAAAACGACAGTACAGCCCTCAGCTAAAAACAATAATGAAGTAAACGATACCAAAGCGGTGATGTCTGCGTTAGCAATCAAGCCTGCACCAACGCAAAATACCAGCGCTAAAACAAAGCCTGCTACAGGGTTTTATACTTCAGAAGTTAAAACTCTGAACGTGTCGGCAACCCCCGTGCCTACGGTACATTTAGCAACGCAAAAAAAAGAGACTCAAAACACGCTAACGGCGACACAACTAGAACCTAAAGACGGTGTTAAGATAGTGTCGTTTAGCTCACCGAACGCAGAGTCAAAACCAGTATCGGGTAATACATCCGCGACCACATTTACAGCTAGCAGCACGCAGTTAAATGAAGGCGAAAAAGTAGTGTTCTATCAGCCGACCAAAAATACTGCTGTTTTTGCGAATCAAAATAGTCGCTATGCCACAGTACCAGATATAAAGTTTAGCGATAATAGCTCGCTCAACCAGGCACCTATGCTTAATCCACAAATCCCACAACTGACTACGCCGTACCATGTTTTACAAGATGGTGAAAACCTCTTTAGCATTTCGGTGCGATACAATGTTAAACTACAAAAATTACTCCAATGGAATGGCTTGAGAGAATCTGATCGGGTGGTCAATGGGACTAAGATTTACCTTAATGACCCCAATATTTATTATAAAATAAACGCGGGTGATACTTTATATAGTATTGCCACTGAGCGTCGCTTGTTAATTGATCAGTTAATGCGATGGAATAAATTAAGCCCAGATGTCGCACTCAAACCTGGGCATAGACTATTACTAGTGGACCCTGAATCATACGCATTATGAATGATGAAAATACAGAATCAACAACGCAAAGCCTCGGTGAAACCTTAAAACAAGGGCGAGAAGCTGCGAACGTTAGTCTTGAACAGCTAACAAAAAAGTTAAAGTTATCGGTGTTGCAATTACAACGTCTAGAAAATGACGAACACCATTTGTTAGGCCCAGCCACCTTTGTTAAAGGGTATGCTAAAAGCTATTGTCGTGAATTTAATTTAGACACAACGGCAATAATGGCTGCGTTTCCTAAGCAACAAGAAACATTTAAAAAAACCCAGATGCAGAGTTTTTCTAAACGCACAGAAAAAGAAGCACACGATAGCCGATTAATGCTCGTAAGTTATGTGATTTTAGCGATTGTTATTGGCTCATCTGCTTTGTGGTGGTGGCAAAACTCTACACCATTAAATGAGCAAGTGGTCACTCAATCTTTATCAGGATTTACTAACAACACTAGCTCAGAAAACACAACGTCTGAGCCCGTTAATATTGCAGTTCAAAACCAAGCTGAATTAGCTGGTCCTGATGAACTAGCTGCTGAAACAGATCTTGATACCCAGCAGCAAGATTCACTTTCGCCGCCGCAAGTATTAGAGCAAACAACAACTCAAGCTAAAAATGTACCTAAGCAAGCTAACAGAACGCAAACCCAACCTGAGAATACTGGGTTAAGTACAATAGTTATGCACTTCAACGAAGACAGCTGGGTAGAAATTCATGATGGTGAAGGTGAAAAAGTAGCCTTTGGTGTCAAAAAAGCTGGATATGAAATGACTGTAATAGGTAAAGCACCTTTTGCAGTGGTATTAGGAAAACACCAAGCTGTTGAAGTAACACTCAATGGCGAAAGCGTTGATATTTCGCACTTTCCAAAAAACCGTTTAGCCAAATTTAATTTACCGTTAGCAGAGTAGTCGCTATGTTTTCAGAATCTCCAATTAAACGCAGAAAATCAACCCGAATTAATGTCGGTAATGTTCCAATTGGTGACGGTGCACCAATAGCCGTGCAATCAATGACTAACACCGATACCATGGACGTTGATGCAACCGTGGCGCAAATCCAAGCTATTCAAGATGCAGGGGCTGATATTGTTCGCGTATCAGTGCCAACTATGGACGCCGCCGAAGCATTTAAAAGTATTAAAGAGCAAGTCACTATCCCATTGGTAACAGATATTCATTTTGATTATCGGATCGCCCTTAAAGTGGCGCAATATGGCGCAGATTGCTTGCGTATCAACCCGGGAAATATCGGCAGCGAAGAACGTATTCGCGCCGTGGTCGACTCTGCACGTGAGCACAACATTCCAATTCGTATTGGCGTAAATGGCGGCTCACTTGAGCGTGATTTGCAAGAAAAATACGGCGAGCCAACACCTGAAGCGTTGCTTGAATCAGCCATGCGCCACGTTGAAATTTTACAACGTTTGGACTTTGACCAATTCAAAATATCGGTAAAAGCGTCTGATGTATTTTTAGCTGTTGGCGCATACCGCCTGCTTGCTAAAGAAATCGACCAACCGCTACATTTAGGTATCACCGAAGCTGGGGGCATGCGTTCAGGCTCAGTAAAATCGGCGGTGGGTCTTGGTATGTTACTCGCAGAAGGTATTGGTGATACATTACGCGTGTCACTGGCAGCTGATCCAGTACAAGAAATAAAAGTGGGCTTTGACATTCTAAAGTCATTACGTATACGCTCTCGCGGTATTAACTTTATTGCATGTCCTAGCTGTTCTCGCCAAGAGTTTGATGTAGTTAGCACCATGAATCAGCTAGAAGAGCGTCTTGAAGATATTATTGAGCCGGTTTCAGTTTCAGTCATCGGCTGTGTCGTTAATGGGCCAGGCGAAGCGTTAGTTAGTGACATTGGCTTAGCGGGTGCAAACCGCCGCTCTGGGCTTTATATTAATGGCGAACGTCAAAAGGCACGTATCGACAATAATAATATTGTTGATCAACTTGAAGGTTACGTGCGTGATTTTATTGCACAAAAAGAGCAACAAACACCTATCGACATTAAAATCGTCGAATAAAGTTAATATAGTCGGCAAACTGGGTGGTTTGCCGCACGCATGCCAGCTATAATAGCGGGTCAATTTTTAGTATTTTTGTTGTGGCAGTTCTGTGCACAATACAGTTTTAGGATTTATCAGTGGCAAAACAAATTCAGGCAATACGTGGAATGAACGATTGTCTGCCGGGCGATACCCAAGTTTGGCAGAAAGTAGAAAACATCTTACGCGAGACAGTATCATCGTTCGGTTATCAAGAAATTCGTTTTCCAATTGTAGAATCAACCGACCTTTTCAAGCGCTCTATTGGTGAAGTCACTGATATCGTAGAAAAAGAAATGTACACCTTTGCTGATCATAATGGCGACAGCTTAACCCTTCGCCCTGAAGGTACGGCTGTTTGTGTGCGTGCTGGCAACCAGAACGGTTTACTGTACAACCAAGAGCAACGCCTTTGGTATATGGGCCCAATGTTTCGCCACGAACGCCCACAAAAAGGCCGTTACCGTCAATTTCACCAGTTTGGTTTAGAAACATTTGGCATTGCAACAGCCGACATCGACGCAGAAGTTATTTTACTGACTGCGCAACTATGGCAGCAATTTGGTATCAGTGAACATGTGCGCTTAGAACTTAATTCACTTGGCTCAAACGAAGCTCGCGCAGAATATCGCGAAGCACTAATCAGCTATTTAGAGCAGCATGTTGATGTGCTAGATGAAGATTCAAAACGCCGCATGCATTCAAACCCACTGCGCGTTTTAGACAGTAAAAACCCAGACGTGCAAGCTATTTTAGTGGATGCGCCAAAGTTATCTGAACATTTAGATGCTGAATCAAAAGAACATTTTGCAAATTTATGTGAACGTTTAGACGCAGCTGGCGTCATATACACGGTTAATGAACGACTCGTACGTGGCCTTGACTACTATAACCGCACTGTATTTGAGTGGGTTACTGATAGCTTAGGCGCGCAAGGTACAGTGTGTGCCGGTGGCCGTTATGATGGTTTAGTTGAACAACTGGGTGGTAAATCATCTCCCGCTGTTGGCTTTGCTATGGGCCTTGAACGTTTAGTGTTACTTTTACAAGCCTTAGAATGTGTAGGTGACATTCGCCGTAGTGCTGATGTATATTTGGCTGCAATGGGCGATAAAGCCAGTATTCAAGCACCGATTATAGCGGCTAAACTACGCGCTGACGTACCAGGGCTAAGAGTTATGGTACACGCTGGCGGTGGTAACTTTAAAAAACAACTAAAGCGTGCAGATAAAAGCGATGCCGTTGTTGCACTGATTATCGGTGAAGACGAATTAGAACAAGGCGTAGTGACTGTTAAGTATTTACGTGAACGTAAAGAGCAAGTCACCTTAGAATTAGAACAAGTTAAAACGCTTTTAGCTGAGTTAGTACAAAGCTAAAACACTCGAGGTAAGAATGGATATTTATTCAACAGAAGAACAACAAGCAGAAGCAATTAAACGATTTTTCCGTGAAAATGGCGTATCTCTAGCATTAGGCGTAGTGATCGGTTTAGGTGGCCTTTATGGTTGGAAAGCGTATAACCAAAATCAAATCACGACCGCTGAAAGTGCCTCTGATGCCTACACTACACTAGTTGAAAGTGGCGAAGTGTTAGGTGCGGCAGATACCTTTATCGACGAAAATAAAGACACAAATTACAGTGTATTAGCTGCATTTGTTGCAGCTAAAGAAGCCGTCGAAAAAGACCAACTTGATGTTGCCAGCGAAAAACTAAGCTGGATTGTAGCTAACGTAAACAATGGTGACCTAAAAGCCACAGCAACAACACGGTTAGCGCGCGTACAAATTGCACAACAGCAATATGATGAAGCACTCAATACTTTAAGTGCGCCTCTTGAAGACACATTTACAGCAACAGTGTCTGAGATCAAAGGTGATATTCACTTTGCACAAGGTAACACAGACCAAGCACGTACTGCCTATCAAGCAGCAGCGGATGCTGGCGGTCTTGAAAATAACCCATTATTGCAAATCAAACTTGATGACCTAGCAGTAACTAGCCCAGCGGCATAAGGGGTTACAATGAAAAAGTTAACAGCGGCAAGTATCGCACTTTGTATGGCAACCCTAATGGGTTGTTCATCTAGTGATGATGAAGAAGAATTAGTATTGCCTGAAATCGTTAATCAATTTGAGACTGACGTAGTTTGGCAAGAAAGCATTGGTGACGGCGTTGAGCATTACTTCTCGCGCTTAACACCTGCTATTTATAAAGATCGTGTTTTTGTAGCCAGTCGTGATGGCGATATTGAAGCGCTATCTCTTGAAAATGGTGACACGATCTGGGAAACCGACATTCGTGAAAACTCAACGTTTTGGCCATGGGAAGCTGATATCAGCGCTAAATTATCCGGTGGTATTTTACAAGCCTATGGTAAACTATTCATTGGTTCAGAGCACGGCTACCTAGTTGCCCTTGACCGTGATACAGGTGAGATTGCTTGGCGTAAAAAAGTGCCCGGTGAGGTACTTGCATCGCCAGCAGCCGGTGATGGTTTAATTTTTGTAAACCTAGGCTCAGGCAAACTATTAGCACTTCACCCTGATACAGGCGAAGAGCGCTGGAGCCATGAACAAGAAGTACCGCCTTTAACTTTACGTGGGCAAAGCTCACCAACCGTTGCTAACGGTGGGGTATTGGTTGGCCTTGAAACAGGCAAATTAAGCGTATTAATTTCTGATAGCGGTTACTCTGCGTGGAGCGCTGAAATCGCAACACCAAAAGGTTCATCAGAATTTGAGCGCTTGGTTGATGTAGACACACGCCCAGTAGTTAGCGGCCCATATGCTTACGCTATTGCCTATAATGGTAACTTAGCAGCCGTTGATATTCGTTCAGGTAATGTTGTCTGGAAACGTGAGTACAGCAGCTACCGTGAAATTTCGATGGATGCGCAAACCATTTATGTCGTTGATAGTGACGGTGTTGTTTACGCATTAGATAAAACCTCTGGCATTGAACGCTGGAGCCAACCAGCCCTTCGTGGTTGGTATTTAACAGGGCCTGCGGTAGCAGGGAATTATTTAGCCTTAGGTGACCAAGAAGGTAACTTACACTGGTTAAATAAAGAATCAGGCGAACTTGTATCGCGTGAAGACTTCGACAGTTCAGGCTTTTTTATTGAGCCAATTGTTGCAGACGACAAACTGATTTTATACACCCGAGATGGTGAAGTTAGTGCGGTAAATATACCTAACTAACTTGCTAATACTAAATGTATTTTTATAAGGCTTCGCACTGCGAAGCCTTTTGTTGTTTTTTAAAGAGGTAGTTTATGCTTCCCGTGATCGCTCTAGTTGGGCGACCCAATGTGGGCAAATCCACATTATTTAACCGTTTAACACGTACTCGTGATGCACTCGTTGCCGATTTTCCAGGCTTAACACGAGATAGAAAATATGGCCAAGCTAATTACGATGGCTATGAATTTATCGTGGTAGACACGGGTGGTATTGATGGCTCTGAAGAAGGCATTGAAACCGAAATGGCCGATCAATCGTTACTCGCGATTGAAGAAGCTGATATCGTTTTATTCTTAGTTGATGCGCGTGTTGGTATGACGGTTGCTGATCAAGCAATCGCTAATCACTTACGTAAGCAAGAAAAGAAAAGCTTTGTTGTTGCCAATAAAACTGACGGTATTGATGCCGACTCAAACTGTGCTGAGTTTTATCAACTATCATTAGGCGAAGTACATCATATTGCTGCGGCACATGGTCGTGGTATCACTTTGCTACTTGAACAAACGTTGCAGCCTGTTATTGCTCAGCTTAGTGCCGAGAATGATGACGGCACTGACAGTGACGACGAGCTCGTTGATTTATATTCAGAAGAAGACGGTGAAACAGATCAGCAAGCATTCGCTGATAAGCCTGTAAAGCTAGCCATTATTGGTCGCCCTAACGTCGGTAAGTCAACACTGACTAACCGCATACTGGGTGAAGAACGTGTTATTGTTTATGATATGCCGGGCACAACCCGCGACTCCATTTACATACCTATGACACGTAACGATAAAGAATACGTGTTAATCGACACCGCAGGTGTGCGTAAGCGTAAAAAAGTCAGTGATGTCGTTGAAAAATTCTCAGTGATCAAAACCTTGCAAGCAATTGAAGACTCTAATGTAGTATTGATTGTGGTTGATGCTCGCGAAGGTATTTCAGATCAAGATTTAAGCTTACTCGGCTTTGCACTTAACTCAGGTCGTTCATTAGTGATTGCCGTAAACAAATGGGATGGTCTTGATGATTATGTGAAAGATCGCATTAAATCAGAGCTTGATCGCCGCTTAGGGTTTATCGACTTTGCTCGTCTGCACTTTATCTCTGCTTTGCATGGCACCGGTGTGGGTCACTTATTTGAATCAATTGACGAAGCATACGAGTCTGCAACTAAGCGTATTAGCACCGCTATGCTACGCCGTATCATGGACATGGCACAAGCCGATCACCAGCCGCCTCTTGTACGTGGCCGTCGTGTTAAGCTTAAATATGCCCATGCCGGTGGTTATAACCCACCGCGTATCGTCATTCACGGTAACCAAGTTCACGACTTACCAGATAGCTATAAACGCTACTTAATGAATTACTACCGTAAAGCATTAAAAATCATGGGCACACCAATCAAAATTGAATTTAGAGAAGGCGACAACCCATTTGCAGGACGTACTAACAAAGTAACGCTTTCACAAAAACGTAAGATCCGCGCGTTTAGTAAAGAAAACCGTAATAAATAATATTAGGCCCTAGAACCTAGGTTCTAGGGCCTAATTGGCTATATCTCCACTCATGTGCTTTATTTATAGAATGAAATAGCACAGAGAGCTATATATGGAATTTGTTGGTCAGGTTATCTATGTCGATAACGTGGAAGAAACATTAGACTTTTATTATCAAGCATTTGGTTTTATTACTTTTTCGTTAAGTGATAATGCGGAATACGGTGAGTTATCTACAGGTAATGTAAAAATAGCGTTTGCTAATCACCCCTATGCGCAAGCCCATTTCAAACAAGGGTATATTCGCGCCCATCCAAAACAACCGGCGCTTGGTTTTGAGTTACGTTTTAACTGTACTAATCTAAGTGAAAGCTATGATAAAGCCGTACTCGCAGGAGCTGAACCACTTTGCCCACCGAACCAAAAAGGCTCACAAACCTATGCCTATGTGCGCGCCATTGAAGGCACTTTGATTTGCCTGTATCAGGACTAAGCTTACGATATTCATTGAAATAACACGAAACTTTAACTGAGTAGACATATTAGAAACACAGATTTGTCATCAAACTTCATTATCTTAGCAGTAATTTAAATAAGGAGATAATGATGAATACTTTACTACTTACAATGATGCTATTAAGCCCAAATCACACCGCAATCGAAAACGAAATAAAACAACAAACAGCCCAAGTTGTCTCTGTTATCCAGCTAGAAAATAAAGCGCAAATTAAAAAGCAGATCGCCAATACGCATGAATCAATGGAACTAAAATTACCAGTTGTGATTGATGAGCAAACACTGGCAAAAAATGTATCGCCTGCTACGCAACTTAGCCAAGACTAAGCTTCGTAGCTTTATTTATACTTATCTTAAATTACTCACCAGACAAGGCTTTTTCAATTAAAGGCACTAAAGGCGCTGGTAGAGTTATATGACCGGCCAATACAAAATCGTGCGCCTGAGGCGACATTTTTTGCCATGTGCGCTGTAAAATACCTATCCATTTTTGCTCGTCGTAATCAGGTTTTGATTGCGCAAACGCCAGCATGTAATGCTCAATAAACACTAAACTTGCGATATCTTCAACTAATTGGCTATCAGGGTTACGTTTTATCTGTTTTTTTGCAACCGCATTGTATACACGCTCACATGCTTGCTTTTCATAGCCAGCTTGCTGCATTAGCTCAACAACTCGACCTGCATGGAACTCATACAGCGCACTGCGCCACTGATGATACCCTTGTTTATTCATAGGAAAGTCACTACGTGGTGATCTCCACCGTTCAATATGTTGACCACGAACCGCAATGTGCATTAGCTCATCGGCCTCTGGCGCAAAGCGATTTAGCATCTGAGTCATGCGCAGAGCATAAACATGCTCTTTAGCTTGCTTTTGCTCGTCTAATAGCTCGTGATTTGGATCTTGCTTATTTGCTTTATCTATTGATGTAATAACTTGCTCAAACATGACGGACTCTTGTTTTTTATTAATAGCATTATTTTAATCAGCCTGAAAACAGATAGCCAGCTGAATAACAATGATGTTGATTATGACAATGACGCTTAAACCTAAAATTGAACCATTTATGAAAAGCTAAGCACACTTTTCTAAATCTAGGCCATTACAAACACAAGTGCTGTTATTAATTTTTAACAATATTTGGGTTAATTAGATCTTTAACAAGTGATTGTTTAGGCTTTTCGACCATCCGAGCCACTTCTTCTCCTTTATCCAACACTATGATAGTTGACGTATATTGCAAATTATACTGCTCGGCAATGCCTTGTGGATCTCGTTTATCGTACCCTACAGCGACAAGTTTTAAGCTGTTAACTTTTACGTTAGATTGATCCAGTAACTTAAGTAAACGTGGTACTTCACGCTGACTATCGTGACACCACGTTCCAAACAATACTAAAATATCTTTTCCAGCAAGAGTTTGCATCGCTTTTTCATCTGCCGTTGTTGGGCTGAAGCTTTCATATTCACTAGCAAATTTTGGATATTCATTGAGTAAATCAACTCCGCTAATATGACCGGTAAATGGCTTATTATCAGCCGCTAACGCCATAAAAGAGAGTAAACAAAGTGATAAGAGCAGTGTTATTCGTTTAAACATTACGATCTCTATAATTTATTTTTATCTGACTATACCCAAATCTGAGCGTATTACGAATGCTTTTGCACTGAGAAAATCACTAATCCTTAAATTGCGTGCTTAAATATGGCTTTTAGAGTAAACGATTCGTGGTTCATCTGCTTATAGTTACTATCTTCAGCTTGATGATCAAATTTTTGAAACTGTTTTTTATTTCACTATACCGCTCAGGCCATGCTTCTTTAGCAATACTGCGCATAACATCAACTAATTCATCTTTAATATAAGATTGATAGTCAGCCTTCATAAGTGAAATCTCTTATTGTTGTGGATGTGGACTTCCCATAGTTTACTAGACCATTACAAGGCGTTACTTTTAGAATACCTTAAGTTTGCTTTTGGCATTCATCATAATGATGTACCTGGCGGGCTACTTACCTTCGGTAAAAAATTAACTCAACAGCAAATTGATGACGTGCACACACGGTATGCACTAGCAAAAGAACGACTTAAGATCCTCGATTTACTAGACTGATGTTTTAAAGTATTCAAATAGCAAACTCCGTTGCTACGGAGTTCTTTGTATCTACTTCACTGTATAAAACGATCAAATAAAATACTATTGACTATTGACAGAGTTAAGGCTCATATGTGTTATGCTGCATCAGCGATCTGCTCACAGTGTTCGACTGCTTCTCCCGGGGTGCCATCTTCCAAGTGACGAAACAATGTGCCCGATGCGCGTTGTCCGCTGCCTTTTGTCCACCATTCCAACTTCTCACCAACATAGCGCGCACCGCTTCCCGATACCGTGATTTTCATTTCTAAGACACGATTGTCGTAGTCTACGACGACTGTACTGTCCGTGAGATATGAAGCCATAATCGTTTTCCCGCTTTTGCACTGGTATGTAAAAGAAGAGCCTGAATTTCTGGATTGCTCAGTGGGTTGGGTATCACCGGTCAATGATTGCACGCACGCGGACAGGAAAAGAATGAAAACAATAGATAAATAACGCATGGTATCTCGAACCTCCTTAAATTGCGGCATAATGAGCCTGTAGAATAACTCGTCTTTAATTTATTTTTATTGATGCATTAACCATAGCCGAGTTCCTATTTTGATTCAATCGGTTACTTCGATTATACGTAAAATATAAAAAGAGAATTTACTGTTGCTTTAGTTGGTGTTTTGAAAGGTATGACAGGTGTTTAAGTGGCTTATTTAAGGTAATAAGGGCTTACCTTTATTAATGTATCGTGTTTTGCAGCTTTTCTATATTATGAACTAAGCAATACAGTTGCCGCGGAATGAAGTGAATGCATTCACTTTCGTTTGACCCCGTAAGGTCAATTTGTTCATGCCTTTATTGACGGTAATATTCCGCTGTTAATTTAAAGGAAAGCAGGCTCTATACAGCCTAGTCGTTTGCCATTCCTTCAATAAAATCTGCCGCCGCCCCATTGGGCTGTCTATTTTGGCCTTCATGTGAATCAGCTAGCTGTGGATTTAGAGCATTGCTTCCGCCGTAGGATAAGAATGAGCTACTGGCGGCAATGGCGCTCTCTATAAAGGAATAGCCCGCACCAAAGTACGCAGTTTAATGAAATTGGGTGTTAGCGAACGACTCGCCATAGCCTGTGGTATCACCAGTACCAAAAGTAGGCGCTTGGAAGCGAAGGCCCCTGTAGAAGCTCAAAAACAAAAGGAATTAACATTGCGCTAGGCAATGACTATTTAGCGTCACAAGGTTTAATGTCATTGAGAGATATTTGGATCAATATTCATTACGGGAGATGAACCGCCCATTGCACTTTCTGCTAATAAAAAGTGCATGATGGGTGGTGTGGGGGCTGGAGGAGACCTCCGGCTACCCGATTAGCACTATTTTCGATCAACTCGATTCTTATATTTTTTGCGGTATTTTGTATTTGTTAAATACATTAGCCATTTTGTTTGAGGATATTCTTTCACGATGTATTCTTTTAAAGCTAAGAGAGAAAATAATATTAATACAATTACTGCAGATGTAATAAATGCAGATGAAATGCCCATTAACGGTTCAACAGCCATTCCTGCAAACATTACGAATAAAGTTGTAATGGCTAATGTTTGAGGTGATATTTTTGTAGTGGATTCTTGTTTGACTCTCTCCCAGTCATGCTTTAATAAATAGGAAACTCTATCACAAAACTCTTGTAATGCATCATCACTCCATTCATCTTTGATCGCTTTTACAGACTCTAAAATTGAAAGGTCATCTTTGTCTTCGGGGTTCAACCGGACAACTAATTCTGCTTCTATTAACTGTATATCATTAATGCTTTTATCCTGTTGAGCTTTAACCGCTCTCGCAATTAATAATCTAAGTTGATCTCTCCACTCTTTGCGCTCTTTGGTAATATTTTCAATTTTAAGTGCTTTATCAGAAGATAATTTTCCAAATAGAGCTGTAATAATTGCTGTTATTACACCTGTACTGATTATTATCGGTAGTATCTCGTTCATTCAATTTACACCTTGCGGGTGATTTTAGTGCTAACGAGCCTGTAGAATTACTCGTTTTTTAATTTATTTTTATCAATGTATTAACCATAGCCGAGTTCCTATTTTGATTCAATCGGTTACTTCGATTATACGTAAAATATAAAAAGAGAATTTACTGTTGCTTTAGTTGGTGTTTTGAAAGGTATGACAGGTGTTTAAGTGGCTTATTTAAGGTAATAAGGGCTACCTTTATTAATGTATCGTGTTTTGCAGCTTTTCTATATTATGAACTAAGCAATACAGTTGTCGCAGGATGAAGTGAATGCATTCACATTCGTTTGCGCCCGTAAGGTCAATTTATTCATGCTCTTGTTGACGGTAATATTCCGCTTTTTATATAAAGAAAAGCAGGCTCAATACAACCTAGTCGTTTGCCATTCCTTAAGTAAAAAGCTGTCGTCGTCCCATTGGGCTGTCTATTTTGACCTTCATTTAAATTAGCTAACAATGGATTTAGATCATTGGATCCGCCGTAGGATAAGAATGTGCTACTGGCGGCAATGGCGTAAACCTCGCACCAAAGTACGCAGTTTAATGAAATTGGGTGTTAGCGAACGACTCGCCATAGCCTGTGGTATCACCAGTAAAGGCCCTTGTAGAAGCTCAAAAACAAAAGGAATTAACATTGCGCTAGGCAATGACTATTTAGCATCACAAGGTTTAGTGTCATTGAGAGATATTTGGATCAATATTCATTACGGGAGATGAACCGCCCATTGCACTTTCTGCTAATAAAAAGTGCATGATGGTTAGTGTGGGGGCTGGTTTGCTTTGTTAGAAAGCCTAGATTCTATACTCAAGGCTTTTATTTCTGAGTTGGAAAGATACAACACGGCTATGTTCGTCATAACTTACGATTTGATTCATAGTCTTACTTTTAAAATAGTCACCAATCTCACTAGCTGAAATATCTCTAGAAAATAAGACTGTATGACTAACTGAGCTTACCTTACATGCTGGCATGTCAGAGTTACTCCTGCACCTATCATCTAAAGTTGGCATTGAAACAGAAACCGAGTAAAAATTATTAGCTTGTTTGTCAGCATCCAAATAGACTCTTGTGCTTACAGTAGCAACCATACAACCAGAACCAATATAGTGTTTATGAGAGCGGCCGGAAATAGAACTTTGTCCAATCCTAAGGCTTTCTCCACTATCTGTCGATTTTGGAAAAGACTGGTAATACTCGTGAGCACATTGTTCCCGTTTAGAGTTCGATATTTCTGACGAAGGTAAATACCCCCAATCCCAAACAGGATCAGGATCTTTTTTCCCACAACCAAATAAAAGCAACAAAGCTAAAAGGTAAATAAAATTCTTCATAGGCTTTCTAAAACGCCCGCTTAAGTGGTGAGCAACATTACCACTATACTCAATAAGTACACCGTAAACACAAAAGCCGATTCAAACCAAAACCGCCGAGCGTTGCGAATCCGTCTTAAAGCGTTTGTTAGGCAAATTATTTCAATGTATATCTGAGCTTAGACAAGCACCCAACCAATACTAACTATTTAGAAACTCAATAGCCTTAGTAATATTTTGAATTAGACCTTTGTTATTCTCGGTAACAGCTTTATGCAATAAGCCAGATAACATTGCATCACTTGTCTCTTTGGGAATAACACAAGGACTTAAAATACCCCTTGATTGAGGATATGTACCCCAATGGACGCCTAAGCTTTTCTGTCCACCGTTATATTCATGTTTATGATCGTACCACCCCACAATCAATACCAAGCCATCATCTTCGTGTATTTCTTCGATGTTTTTCCAATATGAAATCATCTTCATCGTAGTTGTTTCCTCGATTTGCATAACATTTTAGTATTTATGCGACACGCAGTTTGTGTTGCATAATCGCTTGTTGGACTGAGGCGCTACCTGCTCGGTGTATAGAGTTGGTGTTGTTTATGCTATGGGAATTTGCTTTTTAGAGGCTCTAGCTAAATCAGCTAATTTAATAAGCTTACCTATTATAATTTAAGCTTTCCCTGCATTGCTCAGCGTTTATTATCTATTCATTAAACAGAATGTTTAACCGTTAAGCAAGGATATTTTTCTTACGCACAGTCGTGACTAGCCTGAGCAGTTAA
>NZ_MXQF01000004.1 GCF_002165575.1 Pseudoalteromonas sp. A601 | reverse complement strand
ATAGATCATCAATTAAATGTGTTTGGTATTATAGGTATATCGGTCGCTTGCTAAGAAGGGGGCGTATAAAGAGTGAAGTAAATAAATGTGAATTTTATGTTGTCAGTGCAAACATCATATGTTTAAATACTTGCTATGTATAAGGTGATCGATACCTTTTCATTCTCCAGCCAATAAAGTGCCTTTATTTGGGTTGGTGTCAAAAATAATTGGAGCGGATAAATGCTGTCTAAACAACTTTATATTGGCGGAAAATTAATAACTACGGGTTCAACTACAAAAGTATTAAACCCAGCAACCTTGGAACCCGTTGGTGAAATTGCTGCAGCAGGAATTGATGAAGCAAACTTAGCCTTGGAAGCCGCGCAAGACGCTTTTCCTGTCTGGTCAAAAACACCAGTTACAGAGCGCGTTTGCTGGATGCATAAGCTGCGTGATGCGGTTATCGAAAATGAGCAACATCTACGTGAATGTTTACACCTAGAAATGGCAAAGCCTTGGCAATCAACTAAAGATGATTATCAAATGTTGGTTGATAGCCTTAATTTTTATGCAGATACCATGCTCAACCTAGAGCAAGAGTCTTTGACTGATAAAGAAGGAACACATAGCCATTCTTTACGCCGTGAACCGCTAGGCGTAGCTGCTGCATTTTTAGCATGGAATTATCCGTTACTTAACTTAGCTTATAAGCTCGGCCCAGCTATGGCAGCAGGCTGCCCTATTGTGATTAAGCCTTCGGTAAAGACACCATTATCTGCTTATGCTGTTGGCGAATTGTGCCAAAAAATCGGTTTACCCGCAGGCGTGGTTAATATTATTTCTGGGCCAGATCACAAAGTGGGTGATGCAATTTCGGCATCGACTATTCCCTCATTACTCACTTTAATCGGTTCCACCAATGTTGGTAAACATGTCATTGGTACTGGTGCGACATCGATTAAGCGTTATTCAATGGAGTTAGGAGGTAATGCCCCAGCCATAGTGCTAGCTGATGCGGATTTAGAAAATGCCGCTGATGTGATATGCGGTGTTAAATATGAAAACGCAGGTCAAATTTGCGTGACGCCAAATCGCGTATTTATTGCTGAACAAGTTGCTGAACAGTTCATAGCAAAAGTAGTTGCACGAGCAAAAGCAGTTAAAGTTGGTTTTGATCGTGATGCAGACATTGATATGGGGCCTGTTATGGATCTAGCGTCATGGAACCGTATTGATGAACTAGTTAAAGATGCACAAGCTAAAGGGGCGACAGTTTTAGTTGGTGGTGGTAAGCCTGAGCATTGTCAAACAGGCTATTTTTACAGTCCAACGGTGCTTGTTGGTGTAACCCCTGAAATGAGAATTTATCAAGAAGAAATTTTTGGTCCTGTGATCAGTATTATTACGTTCGATTCGCAGCAACAGGTGCTGATTGATGCTAACGATACCGATGCGGGCTTAAGCTCATTTATTTTCACACAAGATTTAGAACAAGCAGAACACTTTGCAAGCGAACTCCGTTTTGGTGAAGTACAAGTGAACGGTATTAAGTATGCGATTAACTTGCCGCATTTAGGTATTAAACAATCAGGCGTTGGTGTGGATTGCTCAGTATTAGCACTGGATGATTACCTTAGCTACAAACGTGTTTCACGTGCACTTAATGTTTAAGGATAACACTAATGAAAATAACAGAAATTATTAGTCATGTTCTGCAATATGACTTGGAAGAAGAGTTAGGTTACTCACAACAGTACTATGCAAAGCGCACCGCTCATTTAGTAGAAGTGAGAACGGATATTGGTATTACAGGTTGGGGCGAATGCTTTGGTGGTGGTGGTATTGCATTTGCTAATAAAACAATAGTAGAACGTGTAATACAGCCAATGATAGTTGGTATGGATCCCTTAGACCGAGAAGTAATTTGGCATAAGGTGTACAACTTAATGCGAGACCATGGGCAAAAAGGCATGCCAATCCAGTCAATGTCTGGTGTTGATATTGCATTGTGGGACATCGCAGGGAAATTCTTAAATCAACCTGTTTACAAGTTGTTAGGCGGCGCCTTTAGAGAGCAGATCCCCGTATATGGTTACGGAATGATGTTACAACGCAAAGCCAATCTTGCTGAAAGCTTTGAGCATGAAAGTGCACGAATTAAAGATGCTGGCTTTAATGCAATGAAAATGAAAATCGGCCTAAGTCCAGAAGAAGACATTAAGTTAGTAGAAGCTGTTCGCCGCGGTGTTGGCGATGAAATGCGCTTGATGGTTGATGCAAATCATGCATATACAGCACGTGAAGCAATTCCGTTGGGTCGTGCAATGCAAGACTTAGGTGTGTATTGGTTTGAAGAGCCTGTTGCGCCAGAGGATAAACAAGGTTATCGCGATTTGTGCGAAGCTCTCGATATGACCATCGCTGGTGGTGAGGCTGAATTTACGCGTTGGGGCTTTAGAGATCTCATTGAGAATCGTTGTGTTGACTTGCTGCAACCTGAGGTGTGCGCTTTAGGCGGAATTACTGAATACCAAAAGGTATTAGCGTTAGCGCATACACATTTTGTTCCGGTAATTAATCATGTATGGGGGTCGGCCTTAGCGGTAGGCACTAACTTACATTTATTGGCCGCATTACCTGACTTACCAGGCGCTGCGCATCCAGTACAACCAATGCTTGAATACGATACGACTCCTAATTTATTCCGTGAAAACTTATTAAAAGAATCACTGCGTATCAATGAACAAGTAAAAGAAAACAATGGTTCAGTTGCATTGCCACAAGGGCCTGGATTAGGAATAGAGCCAGATCCTGACTTTATTAAGCATTATGAAGTTCAGTAAACCTGCGAATTCTATCCAATGGAGACTTTTGTGATGAGTGATCAACAAACAGCCGCGGGCGAATTAATCGTTGTAGACTGGGGAACGACTAATTTTAGAGCATTTTTACTTGATAAAAACGCTCAAATTATAAAGCAGGTAAGTGCCGCAAGTGGTGTCCTTGCTGTATCAAATGGGCAATTTGAAGCTGCGCTTAATAACTACATAAGTGATTGGTGCTGCGATAAGCACATTCCTGTCATTATGGCAGGAATGGTTGGCAGCAAAGTTGGCTGGCAAGATACCGGCTATTTGCATTGTCCGGTGAGTTTATCTAAAAGTGCTCAACATTTGGTTCATTTAGATGTTGCCAGTTCACAGCAAAAATTTATTGTCCCTGGTTTTAAATATCAGCCACAGCACGGCGCAAGTGATGTGATGCGCGGCGAAGAAGTGCAAGTGTTTGGTGCATTGTCGATAATTGAACAGGAGCAAGGTGTGATCAGTGAAGCTGAACTTGCCCGCAGCATTTTTTGTTTGCCAGGCACTCATTCTAAATGGGCCTGTGTCAGCAAAGATTGTAACGGCGAATCAGTAATAACTCGTTTTAGCACACATATGACAGGGGAAGTGTTTGATTTAGTGACTAAGCACAGCATTTTAAGTGCGGGCTTAACACAACAAAACAAAGAAGCAGACACCGACTTAAGCCAGTTTTTACACGGTGTTTCATGTAGTCAATCAAAAGGTGGTTTGTTACACCATTTGTTTAGTGCACGCACTTTACAGCTAGAGAATAAACTACCTGAGGCAGCTGTATACAGTTACATATCAGGCCTGATAGTTGGTGCTGAGTTACATAGTGTCATCGCAAATGAACCTGTACTTGAACATATCTATTTAATTGGCAACAACCGGTTAAATAATTTGTATTCGGCAGCTCTATTATCACTCGGTTATTCATCAACAATTTTAAACAGCTCTCAGGCTTCAATTAATGGCATGTTTGCTATTGCAAAACAAGCAGAGCTGATTTCATCTATAGAGGTTACCTTATGATCAACTTACAACAGGCTATGCAACAATTGCCTTTAGTTGCAATTTTACGCGGCATAACTCCGAGCGAAGTTCTTGATTATGCACATGTGCTGGTTGACTTAGGCTACCGTGTTATCGAGGTGCCACTTAATTCCCCATCTCCTTATGAGAGTATTAAGTTACTGAGTGAAAAATATGGTGACCAAGTAGTGATTGGTGCTGGAACGGTGGTTAACAAGCAGCAGGTTGATGAAGTCCAACAAGCAGGGGGGCGTATAATTATATCGCCACATGCTGATGTTGAGGTGATCCGTTATAGCAAACAGCAAGGTTTATACAGTGTGCCAGGTTTTTATACGCCTACAGAGGGTTATGCAGCGATTCACGCGGGGGCAGATGCGCTGAAGCTGTTTCCTGCTGAAACAGCAGGCCCGGCTGGTTTAAAAGCAATGACAACGATACTCCCTAAAATTGATATTCTGCCTGTTGGTGGTGTTTCACCTGATAATATGCACACTTATATGGATGCAGGAGCCAGCGGTTTTGGGCTAGGCAGTGGTTTGTATAAAGCGGGTATGTCGTTGTCTGACTTTACTGATAATGCAACACGCTACGTGGAATTTTATAGATAACGAGGGTTTAGGTGATGAGATCTAATTGACTCATTGATGGTTTTGTCACTTTTACATGTGCGCTGTTAGCTTTTTATTCCTCTCACACTAAATAAAAAGTTAGCAGCGCCTTTCCATATGATTCAAAGACAACGTTATTTGTTGGCCATTAATGCTTTAAGTTTAGACTTAGCATCATAAAGTAGGTTTTCTGTTAATGACTGGGCTTTTTTACTGTCTTTATTTGCAATTGCATCTAACACTTCAGCATGAAACGGGATCGAGGCTAAATTACTTTCTGCTGTTTGGTTTGTTACTTTGATACTAACCAGTAAAGCAGAGAAAATAATGCATTCCATAGAGATGAATAGTTCATTGTGAGATGCCTTTAAAATCGCACTATGAAAGTGCGCATCAGCAATAACAAACTTATCAATATCGCTCACGCTATTTTCCATTTCACACAGCGCTTCTTTAATTCTGATAATGTCTTCTTCATTAGCACGTTCAGCGGCAACACTGGCGGCTTTTGGTTCGAATGCTAATCTAAATTCCATTAACTGCGTTAAAAACTCAGGATTTAAAGGTGCACTTAAATGCCACGCAAGTACATCATCATCAAGTAACGACCAATTATCACGACTTTTAACACGAGTACCAATACCGCGTCTAACATCTAATAAGCCTTTACCTACCAGTATTTTAACTGCATCACGGATCACCACACGACTCACTTGGAAACGCTCAGATAGTTTGTTTTCATCATCAATGAGTGTACCCGCAGTATAAGTACCAGCCACAATTCTTCGGCCTAATTCTTTAGCTACCTGTATTGGCAAACTTGGTGACATTGAATTGGCGCGTCTTAAATCGTAGTAGGTTAATTCACTCATTCTATACTGGTATCCATTTATAGTTAAAACTAGTTCTTATTTATATGATTTTAAGCAAAAAAACAATGGTTATTTAGCTTCCCCAGTGTTTGTAGCTAATCTAGATGTTGCATCATTAAGTAATCTTTCTGTGAGTATTTCCGCTTTATCTGCATCACCTGCGGCTATTGCTTCGTATACTTCACGATGAAACGGAATTGACGCCCCGTTATCTCTAGGATCTTTATTCGTTACCTTAATGCTCACTAATAGTGCGGAATAAATAACCCCTTCCATCGAAGTTAAAAAGCTGTTTTGAGCGGCTTTAATAATAGCCTTATGAAATAATGAGTCAGCGATGATAAATTCTTCGGCGGTATTTCCCACAATCGCCATTTTATCACACGCAGCTAAAATTTCAGCAAGGTTATCTGGCGTAGCCCTTTGCGCAGCCCAACGAGCTGCTTTGGGTTCAAATGCTAAGCGAACATCCATAAGTTGGCGTAAAAACTTAGGATTTGGCGGAGCAGATAAGTGCCATGCAAGTACATCATCGTCAAGCATATTCCATTTATCACGAGATTGTACTCGAGTGCCAATGCCTCTACGTACTTCAAGTAACCCCTTACTAACAAGGATCTTAATTGCATCGCGCATAACCACTCGGCTAACTTGATAGCGATTGGCAAGCGTGTCTTCATCATCCATTAAACTATTAACTTCAAATGAACCAGCCACAATACGTCGGCCCACTTCTTTGGCTACTTGAACCGAAAGGCTAGTCGACATACCTGGAGTGGATTTTAAATCATAATATATTAGTTCGCTCATACTCTGTATATAAACATAATATGTTTATTTGGTCAATTCAAATTGTTAGCAATCAACTATTTGCTTTTAGCATATTATTATGAAGCGCGTTTGCGAACGCTTCATGACTAGGTGCTTGTTTTATCATTTGCGCTAGTAAATAGGTGTGCTTATGTAAAATAGCATCGACTTGTTGATGATCGGAGTTGTAAATTAAAGGATTTAAATTAGTTGGGCGCATTTTCATTCCCTCTAATACGGCATACCAACTGTCATTGGAAAATAAGTCTTGGGGGTTTTTCATTAATATGCCATTACTTTTAAATACGGCTAACTTGTGCTCTAAGCTTTTTGGTAAAGCGCGGTTATGCCAATCTCGCCAAAATGCTGAATCACTGCGCTGCGTTAAAGAGTAATGAATAATAATAAAGTCACGAATGTTTTCAAACTCTATATCCATTTGCCGATTGTATTCATCACATCGTGCTTGCTGAAATTGGCTATCAGGTAACATAGCAACAAAATTCAGCATGCCTTTCATGATTAGATATAAACCTGTTGATTCTAATGGCTCTAAAAAACCTGCAGACAAACCAATGCTAAGACAGTTTTTGTACCAGAAAACATCACGTTTACCAGTAGTAAATTTGATAGCTCTAGGTGTATTCTCAAGTGGCTCAGTAATATTATTGGTTAAAGTGGCGAGTGCTTCCTCATCACTGCAATACTTGCTGCAATATACATAACCATTACCTGTTCGATGATTGAGTGGGATTTGCCATTGCCAACCATGTTGATGAGCTACAGCATGCGTATAAGGCTGGCGTTGTGATGGATTTTTCGATTGCACGACAACAGCTGAATCTACGGGTAAATAGTGTTGCCAGTTTTGATAGCCAACCTTTAAAGTTTTGTCTATCAATATCGCTGATTGGCCACTGCAATCGATGTAAAAGTCCGCATCTAGTTGTTCCTTATTATCTAAGATAACGTTTGTGATCTGCTGTTTTTCACAGACTGTAACTTCATTAATATGAGCTGTGCGATGGATCACGCCTCGAACTAAACAATACTTTTTTAAATAGTCAGCCATTAGAGTGGCATCTAAGTGCAACGCGTATGTTGAATGGCTAAGAATGTTTTTTTGATGTTGTTGAGCTTGAGCAAACTTGTTTTGCTCTGCAAGTACCACATTGGGTGAAAAATCACAGTATTGGTATTTATTACCGCGTTGTTTTGCTGCTAACCAATGTTGGTAGAAACTCAAGCCATCAATGGTTTTACCGATATTTCCAAAAGGGTGCCAATAACTATGTCCTTTCGTTAGCCAATTAGTGAATTTTATGCCTAATTTAAAGGTGGCTTGTGTAGCTTGGATGAACTCTGTTTGTGGGATATTTAAAAAGCGAAGTAAATCAATGATGGAGGGAATTGTTGCTTCGCCAACACCGACGCTGCTGATAGTAGGAGACTCTATAAGCGTAATTTTACATGGTAAATGGGCTGTTACGCGGCATAGAATGGCTGCACTTATCCATCCTGCACTGCCTCCGCCAATAATGGCATAGTGCGTTATAGGGGCAATGTTGTTCATATTGAACTCCCAGATTATGCAGATTATAAAAGGGCAGCAAAACTGCTGCCCTGGTTACTTTAGAATTTGGCTCTAACACCAATACGATAACGTGGTCCAGTGTACTGGACGTTAATAACACGCTCTTCTACATCTGCGTATTGATAAACTCGTTCGTCTGTAATGTTTATCGCTTCACCGGTGACAGTAAAGTATTCATTTATTTCATAAGACATACTAAAGTCGAGTTGACCATATGCCGCAGTATGTTCTGGTAATCCACCGCTTCTGACACCAGAACGACTACTTAAAAAGTCATCTCGCCAGTTGTAGGCCAACCGAGCTTGAAATGCATTTTTGTCATAATAAGCGACGACGTTGTATGAGTTTTCTGCAAATCCTTCTAGTTTATCGCCTGGGTCTTTTACCCCAGGTAAATCAATTTCCGGTGCATTTTTATTCTTTGTATCAGCCCATGTATAGTTGGCTTGTAGACCTAGACCACTTAAAAAGCCTGGTAGGTAATCCATATTATGTTGCATAGCTAATTCAACACCACTGATCGTGCCACCCGCTTGATTTTGTTTTTGATTAATCGTTTCACTGACATTGCCGTAACCATCAATCGAAACAGAGTTATCAACATATTCAGATCCATTCCAGACATCAGGCGTTGGATCTATAAAGGTAACTTGCGCGATAGATCTTGAAATATCTTTATTAAAGAAGTTAATCGCGTATGCATCACCCCCATCGCTGTAGTACTCAAAAGATAAGTCTAATTGATTAGCTTGGTAAGGTTCTAGGTAAGGGTTACCCCCTGTTTGTGAAAAGCTACCGGCTTGCATATCGTTGTAGCTAACTTGAACACCAATATCGTCTATCCCTGGACGAGACATGACCTTTGCCGCTGCTGTTCTAATTAAAAAGTTATCGCTTAAATTGATACTAAAGTTAAGACTTGGTAGCCAATTGTCGTAACTATTTTCGGTTTCGATGCGTCCCGGCTCAGTATACTCAACTACTAGTAAAGGTTGACCATTATCAAGCTCGCCAGTATAAGATAATCTGCGTTTACCATAACCACTTGAAGTAGAATCGGTTTCGACATAACGTACACCTACATTACCTCGCCAATCGTAATCGGAGATAATACCGCTTAAGTTAAATTGTGTATAAGCACTTAGCGTAGTTTCAGTAACGCTTGATGAAGCCGTTTCATTATATTGTTCATTCGGCCAATTTGGATTTTTTGTCATCTCACTAATAGCAGCATGGTATTTATCAATGTCTGCAAAAATGAAATCACGTGGGAAATTGCCTGATTCATTGCTTAAGAAATCACTGTATGGGCTAGCTGAAAAAATATCATCTGGCATATCGCGTAATTCACCGCAAATATCAGCACCCGGTACAACTAAACCACAGTTGTCTTCGTGGAAAGTTTCATACCGCTCGCGTACCTTCTCACGATCAGAGTAAGCTATGCCAAAATCCACTGAGTCTAAGACTAAGCTTTCAAAAAACTCTAAATCTAGTAAATACTTACCTTTTGTTTGTACTTCTGTGATGGTGTCTTCTAATTCGTAATGTGAAATTTGATTCCAATGAGCACGAACGCTTGAAGGTGAGGCGTAATCAATTGTGGTATCTAAATTCACAGTGTCTGTATTACGAAAATCAAAATCGAGACTATCGTTCATGTCAGGCGAAATGTAATTTGGTACGAGTAAATCAGTACGTGGGGTTGATTTTGATGTTGAGTGGCTGACATCTAATTCTAAAGTTAAAACATCAAACTCTTTTACTGAGTTAAATCCAAAAGCCTGAGTTTTAGATTTAGACTCAAGGACTTGAAAAAGTCCATCAATTCGAAAGTCCACATTTTCACCAGCGCCCCCTAAGGTTGCTCCAGAAAATTTAGTCCCAGATAAAATTGTACCATTTTCTGATGCAACAACATTACGCCAATTAGGGTATTGTAAGCCTGCTTGTAAACCTTGAGTTTGGGTTTCGACACTTAAATCTGTATACATGTAGTCAAATGTATTAGTGAAGCTAGAATCTGGAGACCATTGCAAACTTGTATTAATTCCAAATCGTTCGCGATGCTCTTGCCCGAGTGCATATTCAATACGACCAGCGTGGCGAAGAGTCGAAGGCGTTATTACATTGCCTGATTCATTATGAATATCTCCCTCAATGACACCAGGTTCGTTATTTAGTAATAACCAACGAGTTGTACCCATTGAATCATAACGGTTATCACTTTCTTGATGAGATATCGCAATGTTAAAACCAAACGTATCGTCTGCAAAAGTATTACTGAATAAACCTGAATATTCAGGACTTACCTCACCTGATAAGTCGCTATACTTAGCATTTATCGAACCTAAAACGTGTAATCCTGGGTTATCTAGAGGTCGTGCCGTTTTAACGTTGACATAGGCACCTATGCTCCCCTCTGGGGTGCTAGCAGTGGGTGATTTAATTACATCTGCACCCGAAATCAATTCTGCTGCTAATACTTGGAAATCAAATGAGCGGCCAATTTCAGAGGTAGCTAAAATGCGGCCATTTAACGTTACCACATTAAACTCCGGGCCAAAGCCGCGCACCGTGACTTTAGAGCCTTCGCCATTAACGCGGTCGATTGATACACCTGGTATACGCTGTAGTGATTCGGCTACGTTTTGATCTGGAAATTTTCCGATATCTTCAGCAACTATACTGTCTTGAACACTATCACTATAACGCTTTAAAGAAGAGGCAGCTTCTAAGCTCGATCTAACCCCTGTGACTAGAATAATTTCTGGCTCATTGTCTTTTTTTATCTCGGTGGATTCTTGTGCCATAGATGGACTAGAAATTGCGGCAAGAATTGCTAGCGCTATCTTCGTTCTGCTACTCATGATTGTCTCCAAAGACTCTTAATATAATTATTGTGTGTAGAAAACCTAAATCACTGAAATCGATCAGTTAAAGCTTGTAGGTTTAATGAATATAAACATCATATGTTTATATTGTCAACATATGAGATATAGTGAAACTTGGATGAGCTGGTGTTTTTTTAAGCTACTAAAAGAGGGGGGGGGGGGATTAATCATAAGGTACTGAATTAATTATCAACAGGTTATTTAGAAAGTCATTATACTAACAATTTATTCTATTATTATACCTAGATAAACATAGTATGTTTTATGGCTGTTATAGATAGCGTTTAGTTATGCTTAACAATACCTTATGCCGTATGGGCTAGCTCATTATCATTTTTCTTAGCATCTTTTGAAGTCACTACAAACTCACTCCAGCAAGAGGGTAAAGGCACTGAAAGTTCTCACTCAGCTCCTTTTGTGAGTGAAAATGCTTTGTGATCTGTGCACAACAAAAAATGGCTAAGCTAGAAACTAAAATGAACAAGGTGAAACGCTTACCACTAAGCGTTTAAATAAACATGTCTGCCATTTTATCTTTTCTAAGTTTTAATAAAGACAACTTAACAGGGCTTATTGGCTGAAATGCTACGTCTAAATATTTTGCCTGAGGGCTACATTTATCCTCGTGAGCTCAGGGCTGTTCGTGACTTAATGCTTAAACGAATGGCCGCTATCAGAAAAGTGTGGATGTTGGGCAGGTATACACAGGTTTCAGTTTAGTGAATGCAGCATTTTCGGTCATTTCTAACCTCACATTAATACGCTGTGCTCAACAGCAAATCAATGCAATAGAGGGTGCCATTGTACATCAAATATCGCTCTCCTCGGAATTTATAAACCTAACCAATATCGATGGGATTGGGAATACATTATCACTGACCATTATGTTAGAGACGGTGAATAAAGAATCCTTGTTTTTAAATTTCCCGTAATAAATCATCTGTAGAGTTGCAAAATAATTATGGAAGCAAGGTACTGATAAATATAATGTTAAATATTGTTTGATAAGCGCTACCTGCATAACAAAGCGTTCATTTTTTGTGTGGTCTTCTTTTATATTATGACTTTCTAATGTATTATATGTACATGATTTACATCCTAATCAGATCAGGCTGGTATGCGCAAAAACTTACCGATCACAAATAATGAGAGAAAACTCTCAGCAGATATGAAACTAATTACAATTACCGATAAGAGTGGAACGATTATTGATTGTAATGACGCTTTTGTTGATATCAGTGGATTTGAAAAAAGTGAATTGGTTGGTCAACCACATAATATTGTTAGGCACCCTGATATGCCTGCCGCCGCGTTTAAAGTTATGTGGGAGCACTTAAAACAAGGTAAAGCTTGGATGGGGCATGTAAAAAACCGTTGTAAAAATGGTGATTTTTATTGGGTAGATGCTTATGTCACTCCTATTAGCGAACACGGAAAGGTCGTTGGTTACGAGTCTGTTAGAGTGTGCCCAAAAAGAGATGATGTGGCCAGAGCCGAAGCATATTACGCTAAGTTAAATAAAGGAGAAACTCTAAAGCTTAACCTACCTGTAACTCCAACTTTGCCGAATATTTTGTTGCTATTCACAGTGTTATTAACGGTGTTTCTGTACAGTATTGGCTACCATGCGACTTCTCATACAATTCTTTTTATAAATTTTATAGCATATGCGCTCCTAACGTCATACAAACACAAAACCACAATTCATACATTGCATAACATGCTCAATAAAAGCTTCACGCATGATATTGCAGCACATACCTACACTAAATCAGCAGGAAAGTTAGGCAAACTAAAAGTCGCTATCTTAAGCTCTCAGGCACATTTGACAACGGTTATTACGCGGATTGAAAGTGCAGCAAAGGATGTGGCTATAGAGTCTGAAAAAGGCTACTTAATGACCATGAAAACATGTGAGCAAATAGAGCAGCAGCAGGCCGAGACTCTTCAAGTTGCAACAGCTATGAATGAAATGACAACCACTATATCTGAAGTGGCAAAACATGTAACTGAGACCGCGAGTCATGCTGATGTTGCAAATGAATTGGCATTAAAAGGTAACCATGTAGCGGATGTAACGAGAGGATCCATTCAGAAATTGCGAGATACAGTGTCTGATATTAGTACTTCAGTATCAGAAGTTTCCGAGCAAACTAAGCTAATTGCAAAAGCCGCGCAGATTATTGAGCAAATTGCTGATCAGACTAACTTATTGGCTTTAAATGCTGCAATTGAAGCTGCAAGAGCAGGTGAACAAGGGCGAGGGTTTGCGGTGGTGGCAGGTGAGGTAAGAAACTTGGCACAGAGAACACAAGAATCAACCAGTGAAATTTATGACATTATTGATACGCTAACCGCTAAGGCTATAAATGCAGTAAATACAGCGGACTTAGGCACGGATGCCGCTGATGAGGGGCTGGCGCGTGTAGTTGAAAGTGCTGAAATGCTGAATGGTATTTCTGATGCAATTGATAATATTGCTCAAATGTCTAATCAGATGTCTGCGGCTGTCGAGGAGCAAGCTTCTGTCGCTGATGAAATCAATAGGCAAGTCGTTAATATTTCTGATTTAGCTTATACCTGCTCGGAAGATGCAACGAAAACATCCAAGTCAATCACACTTTTAAAAAATACCTCTGATCAATTATTAGAGCTTGTTGTTCGATTTAAGTAGTAAATTTAAAAAGGTGTAGATGATAATGGCAGCTACTTTAAAATAGAGTGTTGGCCTTCATTTAATGAAAATGAGTTTAGCAAACAGTTTAAGAGTTGTTCTCAGCGATTGGCATTTTCACTATGTGTTGCGGTAAGTGTTTAAGTATGTCATGGCTTTGTATAGTGCTGCTCACATCTAAATGCGGTGCTCCTAACTTCCCCTTATGCCACAAATCGGATAAAAACATTTTTATAAATCCCATATTTATTCATAAAGGCTTTTAAAGCCTTTATATGATCAATTTATAAACTCACCTACTTATTTACCTAAAGCTAATCTTACTTAAATTTAGACAATTCTCAAATTGCCGTGAAATCCCATTCTAAGTGGCACTAGCCACACTTATAAAACCTACCAATCATCAATCTAAATGCAATTGAGATCTGTTATTGTTTGTATTTATTGTGTAGAATGCAACGCACTTATTTATCAAAAAATAATAAATGCGGGAGTTTCAATGAATAATAAAATAAAGTATTTACCTGTTGCTATAGCTTTGGTGCTAGCTGGATGTGGGAGTTCAGATAGTAATAAAACACCTGAATTCACTAGTAATACTAGCTTTAGCCTTGATGAAGATACAATTTTAAATGGGCAGTTAACAGCTCAAGACAGTGACCCTGTTACCTTCTCATTAGCATCAAGTGCAAGTAATGGTGTATTTCAATTAAATGCAGATGGCTCATTTATTTATACACCAAATGAGAATTTTTCAGGCCAAGATACAGTTGCAGTAACTGCGACTGATGGTTCTTTAAATACAAATGCAACACTCACCATTACAGTTAATAACATTAATGATGCACCTACATTAGTAAATCAATCTATCACTGTTACTACGTCAACATCTACTCAAGGCACGCTTACTTTTCATGATGCTGATGATGATGCCGTCACTGTAAGTATTATAACTGCACCAGAAAATGGTGTATTAACACTAGATAGTTCAACCGGTGAGTTTAATTACGAAGCGGAATCGTTATCTGAAATTAATGATAGTTTTGTTGTTTCGTATACCGACGGTAATATCAGTGAGGCAATTACAGCCACTATATTATTAAAGCCTTCGTATATTACTAATGAAGATAAGCGTAACTATTATTACAGCTCTGAGAGTTCACATTTAAAGCAGGCTGAAGCTATTGCAAGCAATATTAATGATGATGCCTACATGAATCAGGTTAACGCAGAGCTTGCTAGTGGTTATTTAATTGCTGGATTCGATGATAAAGCAGAGCAGTTATTTAATGCAGTAACGACGTTGGATGAGCAAGCGCAAGCATACCGTAACGTCGCTAGTAAATTAGACAGCTTAGGCCAAACTGATGAAGCAGGTGAATACCGTGAAAAAGCAGTGACAGCTTATAATGAGTATATTGCTAATAAAGGGCTTGAGAATATAAGTTCAAGCGATCCAACTTTTTTTATCACTATTGCTAATGAGTACAATGATGCTCAGCAGTATGAACAAGCGCAAGAACTGTATAACACACTTGTACTTTATGCCGATTCAGTTCGAAAAGAAGAATATGATGTTACATACGGGCGCTTTTTAACTGCATTTAGTCGTGCAGCAGCCTCATCGGTAGAAAGTTTTTTAGCTGATAGAACAGAAGAAAACAAGCAAAAAGCAAAACAAGTTATAAAATTATTTGCTGAGTTGGTTGTTAAAACGGGCTTTCAATATCAAAGTAGTGGTGAATATGAAGGTCAACCTGTTAACAGGTTGAAATCGTTTTATATATTAACCCCTATTGATTTGTCATTACAAATAAATGATATTGAAACTGCAAAATATTATACCAACTATGCTTTATCACTATATGGGAGCAAAGGGCTAGATAGTGCTTATTTATTTGAAGCATCGCCATATTCAGAGGCAACATTAGCAACGTATCAATATCCACTTGAAACACTGACAGCTTATGTAAGTAATCTATATAATTTGGAAATGGCTGCTAATCCTGCATTCGCACTTATTACTAAAGAAAGGGATCAAACAGATGCTATTGAAAATACATTAGCATACGACATTGCTAATAAGTTAGTTGCAGGCTACACAGTCGCAGATGCTATTGCTCCTGCTAAAACATACTTTATTGATGAAGACGACAACAATATAGCAAGCTTATATACAACATTAGCTGAAGGTTACACTTCCCCAGGTGCATCTACTATTTTATTTAATATGGGTTATTCAGAGCTTGGTTTATCTTTGCTTGATGAAGCCGCAAAATATATGTATACCGCTGAATATTTTGATCAACAAGCTTCATCGAGTCTTAAACGTAAAACAGGTTGGCAAGGTTGCTCTCGTCATGTCAGCTTAGATTTGCAGATGGGTAGCCAATCACAAGCGCAAACACATGCGATTCAATGTATTGATTGGATGGAAGATAATAGCGATAAGCTAACAACAGCTCTAAATCTTGAGTTCTATAGTGATGCTATTAAAATTTATAGCATTGCAGGGCTAAGCGATGATATTCCTGCGCTTATTACTAAGCTTAAAGCTGAAATCTATCTGTTAGAAAATACAACTAGCAAAGTGACAGCCTTAACAACGTACGTGGGTTATCTAATAGAGAATGACCAACCAGAGCTTGCTCAAGAGTGGGTAACAGAGGCTATAAATATTGTTAATGATAATCTCAATAGCATTGATATGGATGAATTTACAGCGTTATATGAAGTATTATTGAGTAATATTATTGGCGATGATGAGCTGGGGAGTTACTATTTTACCCGAGATTCATTCTTTGTTTCATTAGCTAAATATCAAGCATATAACTCTAATTATGCGGTTATATATGCAGATATTTACAATAAGCTGACAACTTTGTTGGATGCTTCAAAAACCTTATTGCTTTCTCAGTCTGATAAAGTTATTCAAGACAACATAGAAACTTATGTTGAGCTATATACAAGACTAAACTTATTAGATACTGCGGATGAGCTGATTAATTTAGATGTTAACGGTGCTGCAGATAAACTAGCACTGTATACATTACAAGCGACTGCAACTGCTGCTAAAGACGATTTCCCTGGTTCAGCGCTTGCGAGTGTTGATACAGATCATGATGGGAAGCCAAACTTCTTCTTAACAGGTGCAACAGACGAAGCAATTGCTGAATCTGGTTTAATTGCTGACACAGATGCTGATAATGACGGCGTTGAAGATAGTGTAGATAGCACACCACTTAATAAGTAATTAGGAGTTAAAACTATGCAAACGCGCTTATTTATAGCGTGTTTGCTATTTTTACTTTGCGAAAAAGCAATCGCTAATGAAGAAGTAAAAGAGCAAACAACAAAGCAGCAATGCGAAAAAGAACCATGTATAACCCAAGAGATAGAGCGTATCACCGTAAAAGGGCAATATGTAGGTATTGAAGTCCCTGAGGTTATTGGTCGTGCTTATTTAGATCGTAACTTTATTGATTCTACCCCTAAAGGCAATGGCGATATTAATGAACTTATTGCGTTACTGCCGGGTGTTTTACTCAGTGAAGATAGTTACTCTATTGAAAGTTTAACTGAGATCACAGCTCCTGAAATTAGCATTTCGGGTGCAAAACCTTGGCAAACAGGGTTTATGATTGATGGCATGAATTATAATAATCGCCTAGATCCAGCAAGCGCAAGCCGAATCACCGCATCTGAGAATGATGTGTATGGCGGTGTGCAAAGTATGAACGTTAATAGTCAAATTGTAGAGTCTATCACTGTATATGATCACAATATTCCTGCGGATTATGGTGACTTTTCGGGTGGTGTAGTTGATGCGGAAACTATTTCTGCATTTGCAACGGACAGCCGTGTGAGCTTAGGCATTAGAGGAAATAAAAGTGATTGGGGGCAATATCATATTATCACTGATGAAGATGCCGAAGATAACTCTGAAATTCAAGCCGACCCTATAGAAGCTCCCGTCTATGAAAAAACCAATATCGATTTAATGCTACAAAAACGCTTTAACGATAATCATGCACTATTATTAAATATTAGCTATTTAAACAGTGATATATCTGATATTTCACTGTCTCAAATGAAAACAACGCACAGAGAAAATATTAACGGCTTACTCAAATACAGTTATCGTAATGGTTGGGTAGATAAACTCGATTTAAGCGTATTGTACGCACCCTATGAATCTCAGTCATTTTTAAAAGATGTTTTAGCGAGTGAGTACCAAGTTGAAGGGGGGAATCTTGGTTTTATAGTGAATTTGGCAGAAGAGACAACGCTAGGCTATTGGCGAAGTGAATTAAATGCCAGCCAAAGTGATAACAACCGGACTGCTCCACCACATTATTATATTTGGCAACAAGCAAAAGGAAAGGAATGGGGGCAGCTTGCAAATAATAATGTTGATGGCGTTCCTACTTCAGAGTTTGGTGGCTACGGCAATTTAAATAACACACAAACAACGGTTAATTGGCGTAATAGTTTATCTTTTAATAACATTAAGCTTGCTAATGCTGACCATCAAATACGTATTGGAGCGGAGCTAAATCATCAAAATGTTGAGCGTGTTCGGGCTCAGGATTATTACAAGTATGACTCCCCAATACAGTATTCATCTACCTCAAGTACGCTTAATTGCAGTGGTTATACGTTGGATTGTGTTGAACAAAGTTACTTTGTTGATCTCGATACGCTTGCACAGCAATTAGGAGGGGAGATTAATTTTAATAACCCAGATCACCTAATTGCTTATGCAAATAATGTAGAAACAACGGCGCAATATTTCAACTCTCGGCAAGTTACGCCACAAGAAAGTATCAATGTGAGCTTAAATAAAGCATCAATTTATGCGACTGATGTTGTAAATTGGCAACAGTTTGAATTTCATTTAGGAGTTCGATACGATTATGATGACTTTTTTAAAAATCACAATATAGCCCCTAGAGTATCAATGGGCTATGATATTTTTAATGATAGTAATACTTTACTTACCGCTGGCTTAAATCGCTATTATGATGCTGGACTTTTAGCTTATAAAATCAAAGAGCAACAAAAATTTGCTTATCGAGAATATCGACCAATTAATGCAGGTGCTTTACAAGCTTGGCTACCTTCTTCGTATACAGGTAATTATCGGTATCGTTATGATGATATAGACACCCCTTTTGATGATGAGATGGCTTTAGGTATACGTCATGCAACTCAAAAATTTGGTAATTTATCGCTTAAATATGTAAAACGTTTTAAGCGTAAGCAGTTAGCCAGAAATGAAGAAACAGACCTTGAGAATGATGGGTATGAATATATCACCGTGAATAATGAAGGGGTTGGCAGTAGCGAGCGATATTCAATAGCATGGGATGCTAAATTTGGTGACCATTCATTTTGGGCAAATGCCAGCTATAGTCAAAACAAGGAATCAAATACAGACTATACAGCAACAGCGGATAACACACCTGTTGAATCGCTTGTGTATTATAACGATCAATTACTCAGCCTTTCTGAACTCAATACAATTAAAACTAATTTTGCACGGCCTGTTAGTGGAAATGTGGGTTGGAATACTGATTGGACAGATAACTTCTCTACGGGCTTAACTGCGATTTATAGTGGGAGTTACAAAACAGCTCAACTCTCTGATTCATTTAAACAAATTAGTGTAGGGAAAGAATGCGAAAACTGTGAAGTAGTCGGTGTGTATGTACCCGTTTATAAAGATTATAAATTTGAATCTAGGATTATGTTAGCTTTAAATGCTCGTTGGGAATATAAATTAAGCTGCTCTCAGTTCATTGAAGTTAGTTTAGATATAAGTAACTTACTTAACATTAGAACTCATTCAATTATTGAAGGGGATACAGGTATTGAACCTGGCCGTATGTTTTGGTTGGGGTTAAGTTACAACTATGAATAAGTATACCTTTTTATTATTGCTTATTTGCTTTAACACCACAGCAATGAGTGATTTACGTGAGCAATATGGCCAACCACAAAGTGAATGGCCACTGCGTAAAACAGCAGATAACCAAATAGCAGCTCCATTACAACCACTTAAAAATATTGCGCCAGATGCATCATCAGCGCTGATTAAATTAGGCGAAAAGCTATTTAATGATAAACGTTTATCTCGTGATAAAACGGTAAGTTGTGCTATGTGTCACGAAAATCGTCTTGGCTTTACTGACAGACGAAAAGTAGCAATTGGTATTGATGGGCTAGCTGGAACGCGTAATACGCAAGCTATTTTTGGTATTGATCATTGGCAAAGCTTTTTTTGGGATGGGCGTGCTGTCAATGCAGAACAACAAGCTTTAATGCCTATTGAAAATCCTCTTGAGATGGATTTAAACCCTGATTTAGCGGTGGAGAGGGTCAACTTAGCCAACGACTATCGCTATTTTATTCAAGGTGCTTTTCAAACTGAGACGCTAAATAAGCAGCAAATGGCTCAGGCTATTGTGGCATTTGAGCGAACATTTGAAGCGCCAAATAGCTTATTTACTCAGTTTATTAACGAAATGCAAAATAACCCAAAAAAGGCAATTAAACTGCTAACGGATCAGCAAATTGAAGGTTTACATATATTTAGAACAAAAGCTAAATGTATGACCTGCCATGAAGGTGCGTTGCTAAGTGACAATGAGTTTCATATTACTGGGTTACATTTTTACGGTCGTAGGTTACAAGATTTAGGGCGTTTTGATGCCACAGCAGATCCGCAAGATAAAGGTAAATTTAGAACTCCTTCATTACTTGGTCTAGAGCAATCGAAACCGTGGATGCACAATGGGTTATTTAGTAGTTTAGGTGGCATTGTTAATTTTTATAATGCTGGTGGAGCGAGACCGAAGCCCAGAGGTGAATATAAAGATGATCCACACTTCCCTGAAACCACTGAGCTATTACATAAGCTGGAATTGAGCAGGGCTGAACGATCAGCGTTGATTTCATTTTTAGAGATTTTGTAAGCTCAACAGGTAACTACGTAGGGGTGTATGATGGGATTATTGAGGATCATGATAACGCTTGTGATTTTATTGATGAATACCCTGTGCAAGGTATATACGAATATGTCTTATTTGATGCGTGCTAACAGAGAGTTTAATTTATGAAAGAAAAAAAGTTTATAATATTATTTTTTTTGTGTTGTTTGTTAGTTATTACAAGCTGGTTTGTTTTTTTTGATGGTAAAGAAAACACAAAAACAAAAGATATCGTTGAGCAAAAACCTGCTTCGTCTGATGTTTATAATGCTATTCCTGACAGTGATGAGCCAACAGATATAAAAAGTGTTGGCAATAATTTAACAGAGAATAATTCAATTACAGAAAGTGCTTCAGAAGATCTCCAGGACCTAGTTGAAAGCCTATCGAACCTCACAGCCAATGAAATAGTGATTAAACTCTTAATTGAGGAGCGATATTATGCTCATACCACAAAAATTTTACTGGAACTAATAAAAAATGGCACTTTAGGTATTAATGAATCCCTAAAAGGCAACAACGGAAACAATAAGGCGACATATTATACGCCTCTATATGTTGCTTTAATACCTTATGATCAAGTTAGCTACGATGAGTTTTCAGAGTTTATGGATTTAGGAGCAGCGATAGATACCAGCAATACTTGGTTGAGAAAACTGGCTAAAATAAAGGATGAACGTATCATACAAAGGTGGGTTGATGAGTCCGGTGTTGGGCCTGAACATTACGATCAATTGATGAATTTAGCTTTAACTAAAGGTTCTCCTGAGCTTGTAAGTTATATAAGAGAATATGACCTAGGAGGTATTAATTATACTTTTGATCCTACTTCATTTACTAAGTCAAAAATGAATATAAAAGATTATATAGCTAGCGAGATAGATGAAGAAAAATACGCTCAATCGGGGCGTATAACACCCTTTCAATTCATAACTGCAGATATATCTAGAGCTAATATATATTTAAATAAAGTACGAGTAATGAAAATGAAACCTGGCTTAACACAAAGTGAAATAGATAATTTTGATAAGTCACTTATAGTTATTCAGGAAAGGATTGAGGATTTGCAAAAAATTAAACAAAACCTTTAGATTAATTTTTTAATAATCAACCAAGCCCAATATATTTGGGCTTGGTACGTGAAAGAGTTGTAGGTCATCTAGAGAAAGTTGAGCTTCTAACTTACATGAAGAAAATATGCCTGTCTTTTTTATTTGGGTTGTATAGAGCCGCTTTTCTGAGATGAAAAGCGCAATATTACGGTCACAGGTAGCATTAAAATGGTGAAGCCCTTTTTAAATTTTAGGTTAAAGTCAGTTATCGATTGAACCAAAATAGCTACTCGGCTATGTTTGATTCATCATCAAAAATAAATTTAAAACGAGTTAATCTACAGGCTCGGTAGCAGTTTCAATTATTTTAATTAAGCCTTTTATTCAGGAGAATATTTTAAATGAATTACATTAATGAAGGTGGTCAATTTTTTGCGGGGGTTGGTACCTTAGCTTTATTAAATGCTGGTTTAGCTCAAAGTAAAAATAGGAGGGGGTTAGTTTGGTTTTTAATCTCTTTATTTATAGGACCAATTGCAACTTTGCTTTTAGTTGTTTTAGAAGAACATTGAGTAAAAAGCTGTCTAGTGAAAGCTGGGAAGTCCACACCTAACAAGTGACTAAGGTTATGAGTGTCCGCAATTGCCACAAATCGAAATAGAAACATTTTTATAAATCCCATATTTAATCATAAAGGCTTTTAAAGCCTTTATGGGAGCAATTTATCAATTCACAAAGTAATTTACCTAAAACTAATCTTACTTAAATTTAGACAATTCTAAAGCTGCCGCGAATTCTCAATTTAAGTGGTCTTGGCCACAAATAAAAATAATTCTCAGTTTTATGCAATAATCAATTGCGAACTGTTTACGTTTAGATTAATATACAAGCTCAAATCTAATTGAGAGTGTTTTTCATTTATGTATATCTGTTTATGTCACGGTGTGACAGATAAAAAAATTGAACAAACAATTGACGAAGGTGCAACTACGATGCGTGAGCTGAGTAAAGAGCTGAAAGTCGGAAGTCAGTGTGGCAAGTGCTGCTGCTGTACTAAAAAGATCCTCAATCGTAAACTTATTGAAATTGCGGATATTACAGATCAAGTTGCTTAAAGTTGTTGTTTGAGCTTTCTTTGAAAAAATAACGCATAAAAAAAAGCAGCCTAGGCTGCTTTTTTAGTAATAACGAAAAGTTACATTTGTGATTGAAGGTAGTTTTCAATACCTGTGCTCTTAATTAGCAACTGCTGTGTTTCAAGCCAATCAATTTGTTCTTCTTGCTCGTTTAAAATGTTGTCTAGCGCTTCACGGCTAATATAATCTTTTTTGCTTTCGGCAAGTTTGATTGCATCTTTTAAATCATCAAGCGTGTCTAGCTCAAAACTCATATTTGCATTAATCATTTCTTCGCTGTTTTCACCAATGCGTAAACGACCAAGATCTTGAAGGTTAGGTAAGCCTTCTAAAAATAAAATACGCTCAATTAAACGGTCGGCGTTTTTCATTTTTTGGATTGATACTTTGTAGTCGGCCTTATCTAAAACACTAAAACCAAAATCTTTAAACATACGTGCATGTAAAAAGTATTGGTTGATACCAACTAATTCATTCGCTAAAACTTTATTTAGTGCTGCTATAACGTCTTTATCGCCTTTCATGCTTTAGCTCCTATTCACCCATTTGTGATTGATGATAGTTTTGGCTACCAATTTTATCGATTAGGCCAAGTTGTTGCTCTAACCAATAAACATGATCTTCTTCTGTATCAAATAACAGCTTTTCAAGAATTTCACGTGATTGATAATCTTTTTCTTGTTCACATACTGCAATAACTTCTTTAACACACTCAACAACTTCTAGCTCAAGTGTTAAATCGTTTTGCATCATGCTTTTTACGTCGTGACCAATAATTAGGTCGCGGCGTTTAGTCATGTTTGGTACACCTTCGAGGAATAAAATGCGTTTGATCAGCCAATCAGCGTGATCTTTTTCTTCTTCCATTTCATGATTTAAGCGAACATAAAGTTTATCTAAACCCCAATCATCATACATGCGAGAGTGGATGAAATACTGATCAATTGCAGCAAGTTCATTGGCTAACAACTTATTAAAGCTGTCGATAACTTTTTGATTACCTTTCATAACGGTGGCCTTTTATAAAACTCAATGTCGCTAGTGTAGTATATAAATCCGTAATTGCAAGTTTTTCCTTTATAAATCAGATGGTTATTATTGATTGTGATTCTCGTTTAAGTTTGCATTGTTGGTTGCTTTATGAACAGATTGTTATTTATATTTGTGGTACAAGGTTTAAGTTGAAATGCTAAGAAAGGTCTCGTTCATTGCGCAGGGCAATGAACGAGTTGCATAGTATTTAAAATTGGTATTTAACACCCAGGGTTGCAGTTGTACCAAGGCCTTTAATGTTGTAGCCGCCATAAGTATACGATTGTGCTCGGGCAGGGAAGTAGTCTTCATTAAATAAATTTTCAATTCCCATAAACCCTTGCCAATTAGCAGCAAATTGGTATTGGCCACTTAAGTTAAATACGTTGTAACTTTCTATTGGCCCTTGATCGCCAACATATTTACCATCATCACCTGCCTCAAAGCGTTTTCTATCACCGACATAGAGGTAGCTTAATGTAATTGACAAGTCATTACTTGGTTGCCAGTTAACGTTTGCAGTTGCTTTTGGTGGACTGATTTGTCTTGAGCCTAAATAAGTGTCGGCTTCTGTGTCTTTGCCTTCAACATAACTGTATGTAGCAAGTAATTTCACGCTTGGCGTTACGGTGTAGTTTACAGCTGTTTCATAGCCCCAAATTTCTTGTGGTGCACGAACTGGTTCATACACACCGGTTACTTCGTTAAATGAGTTTGTAGTGCCAAACTCTGATGTACTCCGATAAGCAGCCACTTCGATGCGCAGGTTTTCAAATTGAGAGTTAAAGCCAATTTCGTAGTTATCGATTATTGACGCTTGGGTTTGAATAAGGCCTATATCATTCACTGTTGCAGCACGCAGTAAACGGCCTACATCTGAGATATCAGAACCTTGCGAATAACTAAAGAATGGGCTGAATTTTTCGTTTAGGTTATATTTAATACCCACGTTATAGGTGGTGGCGTCATATTCAATGGTGTCACCTTTTACATTAATAGGCACCGAGCATTGTGTTGCTGTTTTGCATAGCTTGAGAGTACGGTAATCATCTACAGTTAAATCGATAGATTCCTGACGAACGCCTGCTTTAATAATTAAGTCATCTGCAATCACCCATTTGGTTTGAAAAAAGCCTGCAATGCTTTTCATATCCATTTTTGGCACCCAAACTCGGCCATCAACCAGCGGTTGTGATGTCACATCATTTAATGCATCAATACCATAAATGAATGAAGCTTCAATTGAGTCAAAGTCTGCTTGAGTATTAAATGTTGCACGTGCGCCTTTTTTATCTGAACTAATTATAGATTGGCCGCCATCGTAGTTTTCATCCGGGTTAGCAAGATTGGGGGAGAAGAAAAATACGTTTTCAATATCTTGCATGTACAAGTCTAGGGTCATTTGAGTGTTTTCAAATAACGCGTAATCAGTGTACTTTAGGGTTAAATTTTCGTTCCCTTCTGGGCCTTGAGGTTTCCCTTGCTTTTGTAGTTCAGGTGGGACGTGAATTGCGTATGTTTTCTCACCCAAGCTGATATCACCCGGTACATCACCTAAGTCAGTTTTTTGCTGTGAACTAAAATAGTTGTAGCTAAACTGTAGTTGTTTTTCGTCATCAAAATCATAGCCAAGCTTGGTGAAGTAATTTTGCGTTACTGCATCTGATAAACCATATTGCAAACCAAGAATATCACCGTCAGCATCGCGTTGTACGCCATTTTCTTCATAGCTCGCTGTTACTAAATAGCTAAATTTGTCAGCGCGACCATTTATCGCAGCTGAGAGTCTTGCACCTGCGCTTTCTTCTAATTTTACTGCGCTAAAGCGGCTTGATAAGCTAATCTCACCTTGGGCTTTGCCATCTGTTCTAGCCTGTTTGGTGATGTAGTTAATGATACCGCCTGACGCACCGTTACCGTAAATAGAGGTTGCACCTTTGATGACTTCTATTCTGCTAATAGCACTTGGATCGAGTGTTTTTACCCCTAATGATCCGTTTCTCAGCGGGGTAGATTGCGGCACGCCGTCAATCATTACAAGCGGGGCGCGGCCGCGCAAAGATTGCCCTGTATTACTTGAGCTGCCCGTATCAGGCGCAAGACCTGGTACCATTTGCGCGAGCAAACTTTGCAGCTCAGGGTTTACTTTTAAGTGCTCTTCAATTTGTTTTTGGTTGATTATAGTAATGGATGCAGGTACTTCATCTATGCTTTCGAAAATACGGCTACCAGAGACTACAACTCGCTCCATTTGCTCTTCTGTAAGTTGATTTTTATTGATTGATTCGTCAGCAAATAATGAGGTACTTACCGTTAGAGCTAGCAAGGTTAAAGGCGTTTTGAACATGAAAATCCTTAAATTTAGTAGGAGGTGTGTCTAATGGGCGATATGGTAAATGTAAAGAACTGTAAAGGCAAGGTTAATGATAATTGTTTTTATTGGGTTGTTCGATGGATGTATTAATGGCTGTTTGTTGTCATGTATTATTACTATTTATAGACTCCGATAACAAAGCTGAAACATTTACTGCATTGTGTAGCTTTTACAGTGAAGGCAGATAAAGAATACGGCAGTAAACAATATTGAACATTTCTATTTGTTCGTTTTAATTGTATGATTTTTATTTTATAACCTTATAAATCAATGCTTTATTTTTATTAATGTTAGATAGGATGTACCTTTGTTCTCAGTATACTTATTTAGTGATAGCCGGTATTTTTTTTGCACGTATTTTATTACAACAGTTAGTTTTTGAAGAGCGAGCTTTAACTAACAACGTAATTAAACTTTTTATTCACTTGGAGGTGTAAGCTATGGCTACTTCGTTAAATAATGAAGAATTCGCAACAAAAGTCGCCGGTATATTTGATACTAAGGAGCAAGCAGATGATGCTTTTTCAAGCTTATGCGAAGACAGAGAGTTTGAACAAAGTAATATCGAAATTATTTCAGCACATGATCAACGTTTTGATGAAAAAATAGAGCCTGAAGATAAAAACATAGGGAAGACCTTACTCAAAACTCACCTTTTGTTTGGTGTTCTAGGGCTTGGTGTTGGGCTAATAATAAGCAGTGTATTTTTATTCATTGATGTTGAATTTATGCAAAGTTTTGTACTAGAAACTTACGCAGGTGTAAGCACTATATGTATTTTTATTGCGTTGCTGGTCGCAGGGTTTGTGTCAATTCGTCCGGATCACGATCCTTTGATCAATGAGGTAAGAAAAGCAACCCGCTCAGGTAAGTGGGTGCTTGTTGTTCACACCGATTCACACAAAAAAGGTGATAAGGCTAAGGAATTAATCAAGCCATTTGCCACTAATGTGACGGCAACATTTTAATCATAATGATGTTAAATGCTGTATTAGCGGTAGTGCCTTTTATACCAAAAGTACAGACCTGACAAGGTAAAAAACAATGGCAATAACGCTATTAATAGCCAAAGTAGCTGTACTAAAGAGCCAGCAAAATCACCAATATGAAATTTATATTTAAAGTTCCAAGCTTGAGTGGTTAAGTTGGCTTTTGATGCATCATATGTTTGCAGTACTTGGCCTGTGTATTGATTTGCCCAAACCCAGCTGTAAGCATGACTCTCGCCAGGGTTTTTAACCCTCAGAGCGAGTGGTTCTGAGGCTAGCTTAGGGAAATAAATACGAAACAGATCGCTTTGTGGAAACGCACTTAAAGCATTTTTTAAAGCTAGCACAAAATTATCAGAATTCGCCTGTGCTGGCACTGTGAGAATCGGTGGTTTCGGCCTTGATTCAACGCTGTTTTGTGTAGTGAATTCTAGTACGGCTTTAGTTTGATCTTTCCAGTTGAATGCCATTCCTGTAAAAGCGATTAAAATTAACACTAAAAAGAAATACATCCCCAAAACTGTATGCAGTTGATAAAGTAAAATACGAAGTTTAGCTTTGGGTTTAATGACTAAACGCTTCAAACGATTTTTTGGTTTTATCCACAAATACACGCCAATTAACATATTGATAATGAAAATGAGTGCAGATATTGATACCCAGTTTCTAAGGGGTCTTTTACCGTCATTGTCTTGGTAAAGCAACCAGCGATGCAACGACATGGTAAAGCCATAAAGTGTACTGTAAAAATCGTATGTAAGGAGTATTTCACCTGTATAAGGGTTCACACTGGCATATTGTTTATCAGTTAGTTGTATTTGCCAGGCATATTCACGGTTTTGCTCTGGCATAAGCAATCTGAGATCTTGTTGGGTATGTAATCTGATTGTGTTGATAAGTTCAGGGTACGCCAATACTGCGGCTTTTGGCTCTACAGTCCATAATGCGGGGTTAATTAGGCGTTGTATATCTTTAGCGTAAATTAAAATTGCACCTGTAACGCTTAAACATATTAGAAATAATCCACTTATCAACGTAAGTAGTAAATGAGTACGACGTAACCACAGTTTCAACAGCTCACCTGACAGGTATTAAAGTTAACAGCAGGTGATGAGTATAAATGATAATAAGTGCGTTATTCAATATATAGCTACGGTTATGGTATTGCCTAGGCTGTTACATTGATCACCAGAGACAGTTAGGAAATCTCTGAAATGCATACAATAAGGCTTTGCCGCTCAAATAAGATCTGTTATTGTTTAGGCAGTTCAGACTGTTAGGTAATTTTGTTTTTGAAGCATTTAGTGGTGTTACTTTTAGCTCTATTGTTAATTCAACCAATGTTGGATAGCTTTGATGTGGCTGATTATAACGGCGCTATCAAACAGGCTTCTACTTTATTGATACAACAATCTGAATTAGATGCACATTGTATCAAAAGTGATGATCATAATACCCATCAGGCTGATCATCTTCAGCTTGCAAATGCACTTGCTGATGCGCTAGAAGATAGTCATTGTCATGTTTGCCATGTGTCTGCACTTTTTAGTCATATATGGCATTACTCTGTCTCTGCAATTGAAAACGAATCCATTAGCTTGGCAGATATTCGCTTTAATTCGCGCCTTGTTGTACCTGATTTAAGACCTCCCATCTCTTCACTAATAAGTTAAAAAATTCGACCTAATTGGTCATTAATTTATTAGTTTAAGAATTTATCAAACCTTTATTAACCTGTAAGTAGTTACCGTGTTTATGATGCAATGCTTGGTATAAAATGCTTGCGAATGCGCATAAACTCACTGCTCTGTCGGGTTGTTTTAAAGCTATTGAAGATTCTTTGTTATGGGAAACCCAAGATGAAGCAAATCTATTTTATTACGTTATTTATTATTTTTTCTATTTACCCTATGAGCAAAGCGGTAGGCGCTGTTGCTATAAAAGCTGAGCAAAACGAGCAGCACCAGCATGAAGAATGTGATGGGCATGGCTCTGAGGCGAAAACCGAAGGGCTTAGCTTAACGCAAGAACAATTGAATATGGCTGATATACAAATAGCGCCGTTGGCAAAGCAGTTTTATCAGTCTCAAATTTATGCGCCAGGAGAAATCAAAGCGAACGGCTACACCAGTTATTTATTGTCACCGCGCGTTGATTCTATTGTGGTAAAACGCCATGCCACGTTAGGACAACATATAGCTAAAGGTGCGCCACTGGTGACTTTATTTAGCGCGGATGTAGCCACTGCACAAACGAATTACCGCTTAGCGCAAGCACAATGGCAACGGTTAAAAAAGATGGCCCCAGGTACTGTGAGTGAAAAAGACGCTTTAACCGCTAAGGCTGAATACGAAGTGGCTTATAGCCAGCTTGCAGCGTTTGGTTTGATCCAAAAAGATATTGAGCAATCAATACAGATACCTCCCGAAAAGCTGGGTGAATACACCTTATATGCTCAGACTTTCGGCGTCATTTTAAGTGATGACTTTGCCCAAGGGCAACGGGTTGATTCCGGTGCACAATTAATGTTGATTGCTGATGAGGGTAATCTTTGGGTTGAAGCACAATTGTCGGCAAATCAAACAGTAAAAATAGCCAAAGGCGCTCATGTACAAATTCAAGTTAATGGCAAGCGTTACCCAGCTACCGTGTCACAAGAAGCACACACAATTAACCAAGTTACCCGCTCTAGAATCGTCAGATTAAATGTTGAAAATAGTCTGCACCAGTTGCACCCAGGTATGTTTAGCGATGTGTATTTTTCGTTTCCAACTTTAGAGCAAGTGTTGGCTGTACCAGAGCAAGCGTTAGTGAGAACAGAGGATGGCGATTGGGCGGTATTCGTAGTCAACGGCGAAGGTGAGTTTGTTGCAACTGAAGTAGAGCTTGGTGTTAAGTTTATCGGGTTACAACAAATTAAAGGGCTTACAGAGGGAACCAAAGTGGTGACTCAAGGGGCATTTTTTGTCGCATCAGAGCAAGCTAAAGGCGGCTTTGATCCGCATAACCATTAGGATCGACGACTATGTTTGATAAAATAGTGAATGCCGCTGTTAAGAATCGATTAATTGTGCTTTTAGCATTGTGTATCGTGGTTGCGATGAGCCTTGTGGTGATCCCAAAATTAAACCTTGATGCGTTTCCTGATGTTACAAATGTTCAAGTGGCTATAAATACTGAAGCACCGGGTTTAGCGGCTGTTGAAGTTGAGCAATTGATCACCTACCCCATTGAAGCTGTGATGTATGCCTTACCCGATGTTGAGCAAGTAAGGTCAATATCAAAAACCGGTTTATCTGGTGTGACAGTGGTATTTAAGGAAGGTGTCGATATTTACTTTGCTAGGCAGTTAGTGTTCGAGCGTTTGCAAGCAGCAAAGGAGCTAATCCCTGAAGGAGTAGGTCTACCAGAAATGGGGCCAAATACCTCAGGCTTAGGGCAAGTGTATCAATATCTGTTATCAGCTTCTGCGCAGTCCGGTATTGATACTATGGCACTACGCAGTATCAATGACTGGATTGTAAAGCTATTACTGTTACCTGTTGATGGTGTTACCGAAGTTTTGTCATTTGGTGGCGATGTACGTCAGTACCAAGTTAATTTAAATCCAAATAAATTACTTGCTTATAAGCTGACTCAACAACAGGTTGTGACGGCACTTGAACAAAACAATACGAACGTGGGTGGTTGGTATATGAATCGCGGCCAAGAGCAATTGGTGATCCGCGGTACGGGCTGGTTCAATGCAGGCAACCGAGGCTTGCAAGAAATTGCACAAACGCCTTTAAAATCAATTAATGGTTCTGTGGTTACTATCAGTGATGTAGCGCAAGTAGCATTGGGTAGTGAGATCCGCCAAGGTGCGGCAACCATGAGCAAAAAAGATGCACAAGGTAACGTGACTTCACTTGGAGAAGTCGTTACTGGCGTGGTGTTAAAACGCATAGGAGCAAATACTAAGCAAACCATTGATGGTATTAATTCTCGTGTTGACTTAATTAATCAGGCACTACCTGATGGCATATTGTTCGAGCCACTTTACGACCAAGCCGATTTGATCAGCAAAGCGGTTGATACAGTCGTGGATGCATTGTTATTGGCGTTTGTGTTTATTGTGGTGGTGTTAGCACTGTTTTTAATGAATTTACGGGCAACTTTATTGGTTCTCTTATCAATACCCATCTCAATAGGTTTAGCGTTATGTGTGATGGCATGGTTAGGGCTATCTGCAAATTTAATGTCATTAGGTGGCATTGCTGTTGCAATTGGTATGTTGGTTGATGGCTCTGTAGTAATGGTAGAGAATATCTTTCGCCATTTAACGCAATCAAACAGTCAATCACTTAAATTTAGTGAACGAATTAAATTAGCTGCGCAAGAAGTAGCTCGCCCAGTCTTTTTTGCCGCGCTGATTATACTTGTGGTATTTATGCCGTTGTTTAGTTTTGAAGGTGTTGAAGCAAAACTATTTCAGCCGATGGCAGTGAGTATTATGTTGGCGATTATCGCTGCGGTCGTTGTGGCCCTTGTAATTGTGCCTGCACTGGCGGTGTACTTGTTTGCTAATGGTGTTACGTTGCGTCGTAGTGTGGTGTTAGAGCCTTTAGATAAAGCATATAAGTTTTGTTTAAGCTGGGCTGTGTCTTCGCGTAAAATTGTTATTACATTAGCCGGTGCATTAGTACTCGTTGCGGCTTTATTAATCCCAAAGCTTGGAACAGAGTTTGTGCCTGAACTTGAGGAGGGTACTATTAATTTGCGCGTTACGTTAGCACCTTCTGCGAGTTTAGAGACCGCATTAGCCGTTGCGCCAAAACTTGAAGCCATCTTATTGCAATTTCCTGAGGTAGAATATGCGTTGAGCCGTATTGGCCGCCCCGAAGTGGGAGGCGATCCTGAGCCGGTTAATAATATAGAAATTTACCTCGGACTGAAACCTGTTAATGAGTGGCGTTCAGCCTCAAATCGAGCACAACTACAAGTATTGATGGAGCAAAAGCTAGAACAGTTCCCAGGCTTGTTGTTTAATTTTTCACAGCCAATAGCGACCCGTGTGGATGAGTTGCTATCTGGCGTTAAGGCACAGTTGGCAATTAAATTGTTTGGGGCAGATTTAGATGTATTAGTCAGTAAAGGGCAAGCCATTGAGCAGGCAGTAAAAAGTGTTACAGGAGCAAAAGACGTCGCAATGGAACAAATTGCGGGTGAGGCACAATTGGTTATTAAACCTGACCGCTTAGTACTATCGCGTTATGGTTTATCGGTTGGTGATTTAATGTTGGTGGTGCAAGATGGAATTGGCGGCACAGCTGCAGGGCAAATTATAAATGCTAACGAACGCTATGATATTTATGTAAGGATGGCAAAGCAATTTCGTAATACGCCAGAGGCTATCGCTGATTTACGCCTAGCATCACCGTCAGGCGCCTTAGTACGGATAGGCGATGTGGCAACCGTAAATATCGAGTCCGGTCCACCCCAAGTACGCCGTGATGACGTACAAAGACGTGTTGTGATCCAAGCGAATGTGCAAGGACGAGATATGGGTTCCGTGGTGGCTGATATCCGTACTGCTATTACCGAGCAGGTTGAGTTACCACCAGGTTATGGTGTAAATATTGGTGGGCAATTTGAAAACCAGCAGCGCGCTCAGCAGCGCTTATCTATTGTTGTACCTCTCTCTTTGGCGTTAATAGCTTTACTGCTTTATTTTGCGTTTGGCTCTATAGGCCAAGCCTTACTTATTTTGGTTAATGTACCACTAGCCGTTATTGGTGGAGTGGTTGCTCTTTATATCTCAGGGCAATATTTATCAGTGCCGAGCTCCGTAGGCTTTATAACCTTGTTTGGTGTTGCAGTGTTAAATGGTGTAGTGATGGTTGAGAGTATTAATAACCGTGTTAAAAGCGGTGATAGCTTAGATACTGCTGCATTTAACGGGGCATTATCACGGCTACGCCCGGTATTAATGACGGCCCTTACTTCTGCTTTAGGTTTAATTCCGATGTTGATGTCAACTGGTATTGGCGCTGAAATTCAAAAACCATTAGCCACGGTGATTGTAGGCGGGTTATTTACAGCAACATTTTTAACGCTATTTGTGCTGCCCACACTTTATCCAAAATTTAGTAAACACTTAATCGAGCAGGTAAATAGCAGGGAGCTTTAATCTTTCATTATTGTGCACTAAATATCACTGGGTATAAACTTGCGTCCTGTGGTATTTAGTGCATTATTAATAAGATATAAATGGAACAGGTATTGGTTAAAAATAATAATGCAAAAAGAACAGTTTAACTATAAAGGCCAATCCATCCGCAGTAAGTTGATAGTTACATTTATTGTTATTTCGTTATTGCCTCTTTGTGTGCTCTCTTGGTTTAGCTTTAATCATGTTACGCAGTCATTAAAAAAAAGCGCCGAAGTAGAACTTAATGAATTAAGCCGCATAGGTAAGCAATTTTCCGAAATTTGGTTTACTGATCATGTTAAGGATATCTATTTACTAAATGATCAGCTCATTTATAACCCGCTACAAAAAAAATTATTTATTGATAAGTTTATAGCTCGCTATGATTTTGTTCGTAATATTCATATTGTATTTGACCCTCAAAATACGCCAAACCCGCTCAGCAATGACAATTTTGTTCATTTAGATCAAGATGCCCTTATTCCCATGCTTGCCAAATTAGAGCAAGGCGCGCAAAGCGTATTTATTTCTACCTCATTACCAGATGTTCATCACTTTATTGCCATGCCAATACGTAATAAGTCACGTGAACTGACCTCTATTGTGTTGGTTGATGTTAATTTTCAAGGATTACTAGATAGCTTACAAAGTATTCATGACGCAAACCCAAGCTTAAACTTTTACCTTGTTAAAAACGGAGTTATTCAAGGCGAAAACCAATCTTTAAGCTTTATTGCTGACAGTGTGAACAATGAAATACACCAGGGGGTATTTACATATTCTAAAAATACCAATGAATTATATTATGCAATTTTAACTGAACTTAACTTTGCCGATGCGAAAGGCTGGCAGTTACTTGTTGAAAAACCAAGTGATGTTATGTTGTTAAGTGCAAGGCAGTATAAACGAATTGCAGTAATAACCAGCAGCATAGCACTGGTGATCATTTTGATATTGTCATTATGGTTTGCACGGCGATTATCACGGCCATTAGTGCAACTAGCTAAAGCAACAGAAAACATAACGAATGGAACTCAAGAACATGTACCAATTTTAACAGATAGTGCTGAGCTACATCAGTTATCTATCGATCTTGAGTTGCTAGTTAACAGTAAAGAGCAACAGCAAACGCGTTTACAACAGCAAAGTGATGCCCTAAAACATGCTTTAAAACAATTAACCGAACAAAAAAATGCTTTAGATGAGCACGCAATTGTGGCTATTACTGACATTAAAGGCAGTATTACATTTGCTAATAACAAATTTTGTGAAATTAGCGGTTACAGTGAAGCTGAGCTGCTGGGGCAGAATCACCGTATACTTAATTCAGGCAGACACAGTAAAAGCTTTTTTAAAGGAATGTATAAAACATTAAAACAAGGCAAAGTGTGGCACGGGCAAATTTGTAATAAAGCAAAAAATGGGTCTTATTACTGGGTTGATACAACGATTTTACCATTTTTCGATGAGCAAGGCCGTACCCAAAGTTATATTGCTGTTCGTACAGATATTACAGAACTAAAACATCAAGAGCTTGAGCTGGAACAGCACAAAACCCAACTGCAGCTTGTACTTGATAGTACTGCGGTTGGGATCTGGGACTGGTATATAGATACCGATAAAGTTTATTTTAATAATCGTTGGGCTGAAATTATCGGGTATACCTTAGCCGAATTAGAGCCAACGAGTATTAATACTTGGCAAGGTAATGCACACCCTGATGATTTAATTGTTTCAGAGCAAAAGCTCGCTGAGCACTTTTGTGGCCAAACAGATTATTATTTTGCTGAGTCTAGAATGAGGCATAAAAGTGGGCAGTGGATTTGGATTTTAGACACCGGCCGTGTTGTTGAGTGGAATACTGATGGTACGCCAAAACGCATGATCGGTACCCACTTAGACATTACTGAACGTAAAGAAATCGAAACCCAATTACAACAAGGGCGTGATCGGTTTGCGTCGTTAGTTGAAAATATCCCGGGTATTGTTTATCGGTGTAAATTTGATAAACAATGGACCATGCTTTACATGAGTGATCAAGCAAGGTTAATTACTGGGTATGAACCATTAGATTTTATCAATAATTACCATCTTGATTTTGTAAATATAATTCACCCAGATGACGTGGCCTTAGTTGAGAAAAGTATTACCGCTGAGGTCCAAAAGCGCAAACCATGGTCAATTGAATATAGGTTAGTAGCATGTGATGGCAGTATTCGCTGGGTTCATGACAAAGGGCAAGCTGTTGTTAATCATGAGGGGGAATTACTCTATTTAGATGGTTTTATTTTAGATATTACTGAGCAATATAATACCCAAGCCCAATTGTATCGTCAGCAGAGCCTGCTTGAAACTATGAGTAAGCAAGGACAAATTGGCGCTTGGGAGGTTGATTTAGAGCACTCGAAAATGTTTTGGTCTGAAGAGGTAAAAGCGATTCATGAAGTCGCCGAAGACTATCAACCCAAAATAGATCAAGCCCTTGATTTTTATAAAGAGGGTATGCATCGTGATAAAATAAGCGAACTATTTGAAGACGCAATAGCTCATGGGCGCAGCTGGGATGTTGAGCTTATAATAATCACTAAAACCGCAAAAGAGCGGTGGGTAAAATCAATTGGACAAGTTGAGTTTAAAGACGGTAAATGTATACGGGTTTATGGCTCTTTTCAAAATATTGATACTTATAAACGGCTTGAATTAGAAAGCATAAAGGCAAATCAATACAATAAAAACCTAGCTAGTTTAACAGTTTCGCCGCAAATACTGTCTGGTAATTTTGATAGAGTAAAAGATTTAGTCGTACAATCTATGTCTGAGGTACTCAACGTTCAACGTGCATCTGTATGGCTGTTTGACGCTGATAGCCAAGAAATGCATTGCATGAGTTTATATATTGCACAGGAAGGTGTACAGCAGCAAGCGTTTACACTAAAAGTTGCAGAGTACCCGAGCTATTATAAAGCTATTTTTGCAGAGGGTTTATTAGCAATTAATAATGTTAATACTCACCCCGCGACTTTAGAATTTATAAAAGATTACACTAAGCCTTTAAATATTAAGTCGATTCTTGATGCTGTTATTTCTACGGGTGATGGGATTTTAGGAGTGCTATGTGCTGAAAGTATTGGTGAATACCGTGCATGGAGCCAAAATGAAGAAACTTACCTACGATCACTGGCCACACTGGTTGGCAGTGTTGTTATGTCGCAAAATCAAAAAGAAACAGCCGAAGAACTAAAAATTGCGCTAGCAAAAGCCAATGACGCGGCATTGGCTAAGAGTCAATTTTTAGCCACTATGAGCCATGAAATACGCACACCAATGAACGGTGTATTAGGTATGCTAGAACTCATAGAGCTAGAGCCTCTTAATAAACCGATACAAACAAAAGTTTCAATTGCTAAAAATAGCGCCCACTCATTACTCTCTGTGATTAACGACATTCTTGATTTTTCTAAGGTAGAAGCGGGGAAAATTGAACTTGAAAGCATTAACTTTAATGCGTGTGATTTGCTAGGACAAGTTGCTGAATCACAAGCATTGCGCGCTCAAGAAAAAAACATTGAGATTATTCTCGATGTAGTAGGGGTTGTCCCAGCCGAACTCAAAGGAGATCCAGGGCGGATCCGGCAAATACTTACCAATCTAATAAGTAACGCAGTAAAATTCACACAACAAGGTGAGGTAGTTATTACCGCTCATTTAGTGCCATTAGATGAGCGCTATAAGTTAACAATTTCAGTGAAAGATTCAGGGATAGGGATTGATAGCGCAAAACAAAAAGATTTGTTTAGTCCGTTCTCACAAGTGGATGCGTCTACGACACGGCAATACGGCGGAACAGGATTAGGCCTTGCCATATGTAAACAACTTTGTGAGCTGATGGATGGTTCAGTTAGTCTTACTAGTGAGGTGGGTAAAGGCAGTGAATTTACTGCCAGCGTAATGCTGCTTGCGGGTAGTGAAACTCAGCAGAGCATGCCAACTATTGATATGAATCAACTGACTATCTTAGTAGTTGATGACAATGAAACTAATCGCATAGTTATTAGCCAGCAACTGGAACATTGGGGAGCCAAAGTAGAGCTTGCCTGCGACGCAGATCAAGCAATTAGCCTATGTAAAAACCGCGTAAGTAACAATTTGCCGCTTTATGATATAGGTGTGCTCGATATGCAAATGCCTGACATTGACGGGATTGAATTATGTCGTATATTAAAAGCCGATGATGCGTTTAAGGCGATGCCATTAGTGATGATGACCAGTATTGCAGGTATGGAAGGAGCACAGAGATATAGCGATGCCGGTTTTCAGGCTTATTTTCCAAAACCAATCACCACCGCTGACTTGATCTCTGCAATGGCTGTAATTGCTAATAAGAACGGGGTAGTAGATTTGCCCCTTGTAACATCGAGCTATATTTCATCTTTACGCAGTAAAAAACTCAGCAATCACATATTACTTGTTGAAGATAACCCGATTAATCAACAAGTCGCTAAGTTAATGCTAAGCAAGCTAAATTACCAAGTTACATTAGCTGAAAATGGTCAACAAGCATTAGCCACGTTGTCTAAGGTTGCTGGTGGTCACTTTGCCTTAGTGTTAATGGATTGCCAAATGCCGGTAATGGATGGTTTTGATACCACCCGTGCTATTCGTGCCGGTGTTGCAGGCTACAAACACCAAGATATTACTATCATTGCATTAACAGCTAATGCAATGGGTACAGACCGAGAATATTGTTTAGCTACCGGAATGAATGATTACTTAGCTAAACCAATTCAATTGGATATATTAAAAGATAAGCTTGAGCAATATTAAATCGAATCCAAAACCAGTATTAAAACCCATTAAAATAGTGATATTAAGTAAGGGAGCTTATGAGCGATAATAAAAAAATTACTTTAAGAGATGCACAGCCATCTGATGCAGCAACCATTTTGCACTTTATTACTGAGTTAGCAATTTATGAAAAAGAGCCTGATGCAGTAAAAACTGATGAGCAAGCAATTTTAAAAACCCTGTTTAGTGAAGGAGCAACCGCACACAGTATTATTTGCTTTGATGGCGAAGAGGCGATTGGCTTTGCTGTTTATTTTTATAACTACTCTACATGGCTCGGTAAAAATGGTTTGTATTTAGAAGACTTATACGTCAGTCCCGATAGCAGAGGTAAAGGGGCTGGTAAATTAATTATGAAGCACTTAGCACGCCAGGCAATTAGTAAAGATTGTGGCCGCTTCGAATGGGTAGTGCTGGATTGGAATAAACCAGCGATTGATTTTTACAATAGCATTAATGCAAAGCCACAAGATGAATGGATTATATACAGATTAACAGGGCAAGAGTTAATCGATTTTGCAGGTAATTAAAATAGCAATATAAATAAAAATCATTTGCATTAAGTTGTGTTGCTGTGTAGATTAAACGCATCAATATAATTTTGTGCAGGTGATCTCATGGCACGTCCTCAACTAAATGATAGCGTAGATTTACCGCAAGTCGCTCAAGCGCTTAGTCCTTGGCAATCAAATATCATGGCAGGTAACTATGCATTTGAACGCGGTGCGTTACTCGAAGCTCGTGATAAGTACACCACAGCGCATACTCTTGCTGCCCACCTTTTAAGCCAATTTAGTCGAGCAAAAATATGCCAGTCGGTGATTGATGCTATAGAACATTGTTGCCCGGCATTAGTCGTTGCTGCACATAACCTAGCAGACACGTATCGAGCAATGAATCAATGTGAACAAGCATGTAAATGGCTGTGTGATGTTCATATTACCTTGAGTGATTTAATTCAGCATCCGTGCAATACAGTGCGTACTGTTGTTGTTCATCATCACCATAAAACTTATTTAGAGCTTGTCCAATTTGCTAAGTTGCATAGCCAGCACCCGCACTTGATTGAAAAAATAAATCACACTTTAAGTTATTCATCAGATCAAACAGCAACCTTGCATTAATCAATAAAGCTTAAGCCTTAAAGGAGCAATCATGGCATATACACTACCCCCGTTACCGTACGAATACGATGCACTCGAGCCACATATAGACGCAAAAACCATGGAAATACACCATACTCTGCATCATCAAACTTACATTAATAAAGCCAATGCAGCGCTTGAAGATACGCATTATGCGCAGCAAGATACACAGACCCTATTGCGTAAAATAAATACTCTGCCAGAGTCACTACAAAAAGCCGTACAAGAGCATGCTGGTGGACATAATAACCACTCGCTATTTTGGACAGTGATGAGTCCGAATGGAGGTGGAGAACCACAAGGCGAATTAGCGCAAGCCATTAATACTGCATTTTCAGATTTTGAAAGTTTTAAAACGCAATTTACTAATGCTGCTGTCAGTCGTTTTGGTAGTGGTTGGGCATGGTTAAGTGTTACAGCTAATAAAGAGTTGGTAGTTGAGAGCAGCTTAAACCAAGACAGCCCATTGATGCATGGTAATACACCTATTTTAGGTTTAGATGTGTGGGAGCATGCATATTACTTGAAGTATCAAAATCGTCGCCCTGAATACATTGCCGCTTTTTATAATGTAATTAATTGGGATGAAGTGCAGCGCCGCTACCTTACTGCAATAGGTTAAGTGCCGAAAATGGCTAGTAAACTGTATTTTTTCGCGTAACCTAGTTGTAAGTAGCAGTTAGTTTGAGCATTAATTTATGGATACCAGCCATTGGCAACGTGCTCGTCAAAGCCGCGATCATCGTTTTGACGGGCTGTTTTTTATTGCAGTGAAAAGCACTGGTATATATTGTCGACCAATTTGCCCCGCTCCAACCGCAAAAGAACATAACGTAGAGTATTTTCAGTATGCTCACAGCGCAGCGCAAGCAGGGTTTAGACCGTGCATTCGTTGTCGGCCAGACAGTGCACCAGGCAGTAGCGCTTGGCAAGGTACAAAAACCACTGCACTGCGCGCAAAACAATTAATTGATAATAATTTTACCCAAGAACAAAGTTGCGAACAGTTAGCTGAACGTTTAGGGGTAACAAGTCGTTATTTACGCCGTTTGTTTAGCCAACATTTCGGTATTTCAGTGACGCAATATCGTTTATTTAATCAATGTCATTTTGCTAAAAAGCTGCTACAAGAAACCAGTCTACCTATATCTGAGATTGCTTTTGTAGCAGGGTTTAATAGTATTCGACGCTTCAATGATGCGTTTTTGAATCAATTACATATTTGTCCAAGTAAAATGCGAACCAGTGTAAAGCCTGTAAACTCAACACTCACTTTAAAAATGCCATTTCGACCGCCTTACAATTGGCATGCACTGCGACAGTTTTTAGCAAAGAGACTGATCCCACCAATTGAGTGGTTAACAGATACTAGCTATGGCCGTAGTTTTAATACTGATCATTGCCAAGGGCAATTTACAGCCACGTTTGTTGAAGATAAGCATTACTTTTCAGTGGCAATCGACATAAATGAACCACGTTTGTTACAGCCAATTTTAGCTAATATACGTCGGGTACTTGATTTAGACGCAGATACCTCGATGATAGAGCAGCACTTAAACGGCCATATTAGCGGTGCGTTCACATTGACTAAAGGTTTACGTTTACCAGGCATTTGGTCAACCTTTGAAGCGGGGATCCGAGCAGTACTTGGTCAGCAGGTCAGTGTCACTGCGGCGCATAATTTAGTAACGCAGTTAGTGAAAGAACTAGGGGTAACTAACGATGAGCGGACCTACTTTGTGACACCTGAAGCAGTCGCTAACAGTGACTTAGACTTTTTTAAAATGCCTCAGGCACGTAAAAATGCATTGCGAAATTTAGCTAATTTTTGTCAACAACATCATGAATGCGTCGATTTAGAGCAATGGCTGACATTAAAAGGAATAGGCCCATGGACGGTCAACTACGCTAAGTTACGAGGGCAAAGTCAGCCAGATATCTTACTTGATGGTGATTTAGGCGTTAAAAAAGCACAAGCGAATGCTGCGAGTTTTGACAGTGAGGCGTGCTCTCCATTTCGCAGTTATTTAACTTTTCAATTATGGCAACAACTTGTATGAACAAAGCAACACACACAATTCAAACGCAGATCGATAGTCCACTTGAAAATGTCATCATTCAAGCGACAGATAAGGGAGTGAGTTATGTTGGCTTTTACCCACCAGCACACTACCGCGAAATAAAGATTGAGCAAATCACTAACCCTCATATTATTGAATGTGCAAAACAACTTGGGCAATATTTTAATAAACAGAGACAGAGTTTTTCATTAACCCTGGATACTCAAGGGACTGAGTTTCAACAAGCTGTTTGGCAAGCGTTAATGGCGGTGCCTTTTGGTCAAACCCAAAGCTACAGTGATATCGCAATTGCATTAAATAATCCCAAAGCTGTAAGAGCTGTTGGTGCAGCAAATGGAAAAAATCCAATCAGCATTATTGTACCTTGCCATCGCATTATCGGCGCGAGTGGTAAATTAACTGGCTATGCTGGCGGGTTAAAACGTAAGGAATGGTTATTAAAACATGAAGGGATTTTATAAAATTAGCTAATTTTTTATTTTAACGTCTACACTAAAGGGGAACATTATTTAATAGGAGGGTGAGTGATAAATGAAAAGCTCATTACATGCTTTTATTTTAGTTAGTTTATTTATCTTTAGTTTACAGCTCTTTGCAAATACAGAGCTTAGGTTTTGTTATGAAGATAAAAATGTTGCACCAATGTTTCTAGGCGCAGGTCAAGAAATACCACTTAATGATCCGGGCGCATCTATTGAATTACTGAGACAGCTCGACAAAAAGCTGGATGGATTGACTATAAGCTATCAGCGTAAGCCATGGCAACGATGCTTAAACGATTTGAAAAATAATAATGTCGATGCTGTTATTGCAAGCTACCGTAAAGGGCGAGAGAGTTTTGCTGTATTTCCTAGTACCAGTAATAAAACTCCAGATCCTAGTAGAGCATTTAACCAATTTAGTAGTTGTCTAGTTGGTGGATATAAATTTAGAGATAAATGGCGCACACGAGAGATTTTTCAGCGAAGAGCATTTACCCTCGCGCTACCAAATGGTTATGGCTTATCTAAAATACTGGAACAAGAACCTTTTTTTATTCATTACACTCACTCTCGTGATAAAGCCTTTGAACTTGTTGATAAGGGAGTTGTTGATGCTACTGTTGAGCTTTGTAAAATTGGTAATATTGAAATCACCAATTTTCCTCATACCAATAAAGATGTGCAAGCTATTTATCCTCCTTATGAGTTAAGACATGGCTACTTGGTATTTTCACGGCAGTTTTATCAACAAAATAAAAAACTAAGCCTGAGTATCTGGCAAAAATTAACCTCATTAGATAGTAGTAAATTGTTGATCGACTACTTAACTCATACTCGTGAAAGTCAGTCTTTAACAGTTAGTAATCGATAATAAAAGTTAACTGTAAAGGGGCATTACAGTTAGCATTTATTGATACCAACTTTTATAGTAAATTATGTGAAGTGCGCAATTAACAGCAATAAAATGAGTGCTGAAAGAGCGAATATGCGCTAGCATACTCGCTCTTTTTTATAGTGATCAGTTCAAGGTAACTAAATGGCTCAGTTGTATTTTTATTACTCTGCAATGAATGCAGGTAAATCAACCACATTACTCCAATCGGCATTTAATTATCGTGAACGCGGTATGGAGCCGGTTATATTAACAGCAGCTATTGATGACAGAGCTGGAGTTGGTAAAGTATCGTCACGTATTGGTTTACAAGCCGATGCGCATATTTTTGATGCAGAAAAAGATGTGTTTGAACTGATCAAGGCACTTAATACTGAGCAAAAGCGCCATTGTGTTTTGGTCGATGAGTGTCAGTTTTTATCTAAGCAGCAAGTATTACAGTTAACAGACGTGGTGGATGAATTGGGTATTCCAGTTTTATGCTACGGCTTACGTAATGACTTTAGAGGCGAGCTATTTACTGGATCACATTATCTTTTAGCATGGGCCGATAAACTCATTGAGCTAAAAACCGTGTGTCATTGTGGCCGTAAAGCGAATCACGTGTTACGTACAGACGAACATGGTGAAGCAATCGCAGATGGCGATCAAGTGGAAATCGGTGGTAATAATCGCTACGTCTCTGTGTGCCGTAAGCACTATAAAGCGGCGTTAAATCTCAGCCGCTAATGCATGTATAAACGTATCGACGGATTCTTTAGTGATACCCAAGTGTGTCACTAAACGAAACGGTGCGCTTGGCGAAAACAGTATATTTTGAGCTGCAAATTGATCGAGGGCATTGATGCTAGGATCATCGCCATACACATCATCACCTAAAGGTGCAGTGTACATAGCCTCACGCATCGATTTGCATGGTTGGGTTACGGTATCAGAGCGAAGGTCAATCATGGTGTGTTCCCTATATATTAAACTCTTGGAAAATTTCTTCACGAGTTGCTTGATCAAAATAGCTCCAAGCAATAAAACGACTCACTTTTTGCCCTTGTGCCATATCGATTATTTTAACCTCTGCGACCGGGTGTTTACTCAATTCCCGTTTTAACACACTGAGCGTTTCTTTTTTTGATACAAGTGATGTAAACCACAAGCATTGTTCTGCAAAGTCGGCACTTTCTTTGATCATAGTGGAAATAAATTGGGCTTCTCCTCCTTCACACCAAAGTTCATTATTTTGACCGCCAAAATTTAAGTCTGACTTAGGTGCTTTACCTAAATTGCGCCATTTTCGCTCTGTCCCTTGCGCTGCAGCCTCAAAGCTGGCATGAAAAGGTGGGTTGCATAGTGTTAAATGAAAGAGGTCTTTGGCGTTGATCACACCGTTGAAAATATGCTCAGGTTGCTTTTGCAGTTTAATGTTGATTTTACGGTTATTAAATTGCGCTAACTGTTTGGCAAGCTTTACGGATGTCGGATCAATATCACTTCCTGTGAAGGCCCAGTTATACTCAGCACTGCCCGTAAGTGGGTAGACTAAGCTTGCGCCTGTGCCAATATCAAGCACTTTCACTTGTTTACCAGTGGGGATAAGCCCTTGATTATCAGCACTTAATAAATCGGCTAGATAATGAATATAATCAACGCGCCCAGGGATCGGTGGACATAAGTTGTGCTCAGGCAAATCCCAAAATTCAACATCATAATAGGCTTTTAGTAAAGCTTGATTGAGTGTTTTAACTGCTTTGTTATCGCTAAAGTCGATACTTGTTTGTTTTGCTGGAGTCTCAATTAAATAAGTAGATAAGGCCGGTTCTTTAGCTGTTAAAAGCGTAAAATTATAGCCTTGATTATGACGATTACGAGGGTGTAATTTTGATTTGTTTGGCGAGGCTTTCATTATTGATTACTAACTGAATATACAAGTCGTTAGTTTAACAGATTAATAAACAGAGGGTAATTTTAAACTGCCAAATTACAGGCGTTACTGGTAGGATGAGTTAAAGTGAGACATAATAACAATAGGCTGCATTATGACAATTAAACAAGAATCTGTTTATATTCATTTAAGTGAGCAACAAACGCTGCATTTAAGACGTATATATAACGATGAAAAAACCGGACCTGCGGTTTTATTTGTGCACGGGGCTGTAGAGAATGGCAAAATTTTTTATACTCACAGTAATAAAGGCTTAGCCCCGTATTTAGCCGAGCAAGGTTATGTCTGCTACGCTGCTGATTTACGAGGCCGCGGCGATAGTACGCCGGCTATTTCAAAGCATGCGCAATATGGTCAAACTGAAGCAATAATTGAAGATATCCCCGCGTTCATTGCTAAAATTACTGAGCTTGAAGGTAAGGCTCCTGCTTACTGGGTTGCCCATTCATGGGGCGGCGTACTAATGAATAGTGTATTTGCTCGCTACCCTGAATATATTAATGATGTGAAAGCCTGTGCTTACTTTGGTACTAAGCGTTCGTTGTATAATCATCATCCTAAAAAATACCTGCAAGGTAATATTATTTGGTATTTATTAGCGCCTATTTTAGCAAAAAAGCACGGCTACTTACCGGCAAAACGTTTAAAGTGGGGGAGTGATGATGAAACACAAAAATCGCATTATCAAAGCATGCAGTGGGCAAAAAGGCGGCCTTGGGTAGATTCTGATGATGGCTTTGATTACGCTAAAATTGTCGCTGGTTTAGAATTACCACCGACACTTCACATTGCGGGAGTGAAAGATAAAGCCCTAGCTCAGCCTATTGATATTCAAAAATTTATTGATGAATCGGGCAAAGGCGTGCAAAAGCTTCAAATTTATGGTCGTAAGCATGGCCATCAGCATGATTACGACCATATTAATATGCTGACTCACTCAAGCGCTAAGCTGGATCAATTTACTGATTTAGTTAATTGGTTTGCGGCTCATTAAGTAAGTTATGTAGCGTAGCTTCAAAACGCTTATAATGCTCGGTTGCTTTGGTGTTTATCGGCTTTCGAACTGCTCCTTTACTGAGCGTACTAACGGGTTGCTTCGATTTATAAAAATCTAAGCAACCAGCTTCGTATTCACACCCTAAAAAATTAAAAACGTGCTGTAAAGTTTCTTTCGGCTGGTTTACTAGCTGTTCGTACTGCAATGTGAAAATTGAGTCTGAAAATGCCCTATGCCAATGCTGCATAAGGTTTTGGTATAAGCTGTAATAAGTTTTAAATTCAGGTAATGAACAAAAATAGGGTTCATTTTCGCCAAAGTAATTACTAAAAACCGACCAAGCTGTTGCATCAAAGCCGCGTTGCATATCAATAAACTTGGCGTTCGGGTAAAGCAATTTGATCAGTCCCAGCGACTGATAATTAGCAGGTAATTTATTGATCATAAAGGCACGAATAGATTTGGCATGTTTGAGTTTTAGGGTGTAAATCTCCCTTGCTTGCATTATTACAGAGGGGGTTAGTGCTGATAAGCATTCAGGGTAGGGCAGCTTGGTTTTATGCTCAATAAAAGGCACAACATCTCGACTGATTGTACTATCTTCACCTATGGTGGCAAATTCGCTATGAGTTGCAATTATTTGTTCAAGTAGGGTTGAGCCACTACGGGGCATACCGATAATAAATACTGGCGTTAAGGTCGCGGTAAAACTGCTGTGATCAGATTGGAATAGTTCTACAGGGTGATATTGTTTTATGTGCTCATAAAACTCAACGAGTTGCGCTGTTTTAAAGTCAGTTAATTGAAATTGTAATTTGTTGGCTAGAATATAATAGTTAGCCGCTTGTTCAATATCATTTAGCTTGTCATAACTTTTCGCTAAGGCGTAATAACACACCATTTTTAAGCGTAAATTATTGGTTTGTGTAAGCAAGTGGTGCAAATTACTGATGTAATTATGCTGCTCGTCAAAGCGGCCTAATTGCACTAACTCGTAAAGTATATAAGCTGTGACTGGGTAAAGTCCGATACTGAGTGCTTGAGCGAATGTAGTATGGGCTTTATCGAGTTCGCCATAGGTTAAATAATGTTGTGCAAGGTAGTAATGTGGCTCAGGATTGTGGCTTGCAATTGATTTTGCGTATTCAAGCACGGTCAGAGCATCTGCTGGTGAATTGACCCCGTTAAATGCATCAGCAAGGGCATGCAGCGGTTCAAGCATATTAGGTAAATGCTCGCAGGCTCGTTGTAATAAGTACACGGCTGCATCAAAGCGTTCGAGTCGTAATGCTATTCGGCCTAAGCCAAAAAGCGCATTGCCGTTGTTTGGATCTGTTTTGAGCAGGGTTTTAAAATGAAACTCTGCCTCTTTTAAACGGTTGTCGGCAAGTAATTGGTTCGCTTTTTCAAGTAGCATACGTCACTGTATTTGGATTTTTAGTCTTATTTGTTCATTTAATATAAATCGAAAAAGGCGAAATGTCTTGAGTAATTAACTCAATGCATTTCGCCCGCTAGCTATTATTGATAATTAAAACGTATACGTTGCTTTTACGTAATAAAAACCACCGTTAATGCCGTAAGGTGATGTTTCATAGTATTTGCCACCAAAACTATTACTTGGAATGCCAGCAGATTCTTCAAAGTCTAACTCTTCTGCATCTTGATCAAGTAGGTTTTGTGCGCCAACAGAGAAGCTAATTGAGTCATTTAAGAAATATGTTACTTCAGCATCTAAGGTCACCGCAGCGTCAGCCATTTTAGCTGTTTGGTCAAAATCAACGTGCACGCCTTGGTATTCACCAAAGTAATTTAAGCGAGTAAACGCTGAAAAGCTTTCCCATTGCTGAGCCCAGCTAAGTGTGCCGCGATGATTCGGTAAGTCATTTTCTAGACGGCTTACTTTGAATGCACCGGTGATGTCACTAGAGCGCGTTACTTCTGTTTCATTCCAGTTGTAGGCTAGACTAAAGGTTGAGCTACCACCGAGTAAATCCGCAGCGTAGTTAGCCACAAAATCAACACCCTGGGTTGTAGTATCAAAGTCATTAGTGAAAAAGCTTACTTGTGCTAGGTTTTGCACATTAGGGACGCCAGCTTCTTCAAGGACGTCTTTATCTGCTTGGCTTAAAGTAATTTTTTCAGATTGGCTAATACGATCTTCAACTTGAATGTTGTAATAATCAACAGTTAAGAATAAGTCGCCGATGGTGTAAACTGCACCAAAAGTATAACTTTGTGATTCTTCGGGCTCCAACTCTGTACCACCTAATTGTGTTGCAATTGGATTGGTTGGCGGAAGCAATGCAGAATCAACTAAAATACCGCTGCTTAGGTTGGTTTGTACATTACTGACATTGGCCTGTCCAACGGTGGGAGCTCTAAACCCGGTACTAATTGAGCCACGAATATTCAAGTCTTCAGTAACATGGTATTGACCCGTTAACTTATAATTAGTTGTTGAACCGAATGAATCATAATCTTCAAAGCGAAGTGCTAAGCCCATCAAAAAATCTTCAGTAAAAGGCGCTTCAACATCAATATAGGCTGCATAGTTACGACGGGTATATTCCCCTGCATCCGAAGGCTTAAAGCCTGGGAAACCATTAGAGCCAATACTGAAGCCTTGCTCAGTCAGAGGACCTGCAATAAATGATGCTTCATCACCTGAGGTAACAGTAAAGGTCTCTTCATGCCACTCAAGGCCACCAGCCATGTTCACGTCGTATGCTAAACCCCAATCAAAGCCTTTTGATAAGTCAAAATTAAAGTTTTTCTCAAGTTGTGAATATTTGCCAGGGCTAAAGTCACGTGGACTTTCAGCACCAAGCGATGCGTTAATGGTATTATAAATAAAGTAACGAGATTCATTTAAACCAACGGTACCACTTAAGTCATAAAAGGCACCTTTTAGGTAGCCATCGGTGAACTCACCTTTGGTGCCTATTGTTAGAGAAGTATCGGTGATGTTACCGCCAAAATTAGGCGTGAACCCACCTGGTAGCATTTCGTTAAATACAAAGCAATCAGGGTTATTCATGACATCTTGCAAACCCTGTGAATCGTTAATATTAAGGCCACCTTGATTCATGTCATCAGTAATAGGGCAGTTGCCTGAAAAGTCACCTGTCATGTCTGCGACTAAGCGATCAAATCGATTATCACCGTTTGCATCTGTTAGTGGTATTTGATCACCATTTGAATCAAGTACTGGTGAACCTGTACCATCAAGTTCATATAATTGAACACCGTAAACTCCAGGGCGTGTATTTGGGTTACGGTAATAAAAGCCACCACGAACATCACGTTCGGAGTAATTACCGAACATATAGAACTCGGAGTCGTTGGTTAGCTCTAAACCAATATTACCAAAGATTGAAATATCATCATCAACTTTAGGTGCTCCCCATACTTGGGTAATGGGGGGAATATCTGGTACGCCGTTGTCAGCCAGTATTTTCGCATCTGCACGTTGTACAGAACGGCTCGTTGCATCGGCTGTTTTATATTGAAAGCTTAAGTTAGCAAAACCGTTATCAGTAAAGGGTAAACCAATATTACCTGAAATCTGCGTGGTATCACCATCGCCTTCATAGTATTCACCTTGGCGTACTTCAAAGCTCCCGCCTTCTGAGGCGTCTTTTAGAACAAAGTTCATTACACCAGCAATGGCATCTGAGCCATATTGTGCTGCTGCGCCATCACGAAGTACTTCAACTTGTTTTAAGGCGATGCTTGGGATCACTGAAATATCAGCACCTTGTGCGCCGTCATTAATACCACCCCCTAAGAATGCAATGACAGATGCGCGATGACGACGTTTTCCGTTCAGTAAAACTAAGGTACTGTCTGATGGCAGGCCACGTAAATTAGCTGGGCGTACCAGTGATGCGGCATCGCTGATAGGCATTTGATGAACATTAAGAGATGGAATCGCACCTTTTAATAGCTCTAGCATATCAGTATTACCTGATTTACCCAGCTCTTCGCCACCAATGATATCTATAGGTACCGGTGAATCACCAATGGAGCGCGGTGCAGAGCGTGTGCCAACCACTGCAATTTTTTCGACATGTTTATTTACTTGTGTTTTTTCTGCTTCTTCAGCTAACACACTACCTGATACGAATAGACCAGCAGTCGTTGTCGTTAAGGCAAGTTTTACGGCTTGATTTAATATGTTGTTTTTAAGATTCATTCTAATTTCCCCAGTTAGAATTGTTTCGATTATTACACCAATATAATCTTAATGATTAGAGGTGTTATTCATTTATACATATTGTTAATTAATTGTTCAAGATGTTAAAATAAATGAATTTTTGTGTATATTGTATAGAGGAAAATTAAATATGATTAACCCACTTGATAAATAACGATTTTAATTGAGTGGCTTTAATGGCGAAGCTGCTTTATGAACATAAATGGCTATTTTTTAAATGAAAAAATTTACTAATTGCTGCAGTTTCGTTTTTTAAAATAGGTTATAGCAAAGTATATCCTTTGCATTATAGCTTATCTGTAAGTGGTAACGGGTTATTTTCCCGCCATGTTTTTAATGCTTCGCGGTATTCGTCCCATACACATGGGCAACAACTTCCACCGCCACAGCATTCATCAGAGGCGGGCCTTTGTGGTTTATCTTTTTGCTCTGTCGTGGCTATTATATTGTTGTCAATCTTCATAGTCGTAGTAATTTCGAGTCGGGTAACAGCGATTATATCACAGCAAATATAAATACTGCTTTGTGAACACGCCCAGCTATGTGAAAATACTTTCATGCGATTATATAAAGTAATTCACCGTGCGCCCTTTCGGGTTGCTAAGATCAGCAAAAGACGCCAACAACTGCGTTTTAAGCGTTCTATGGTGGCATTAAAAATTGCACTTGCGCAAGAAAAACAAGAAACAAAAGAAATGCTCACCATCTACCGTCGTTATACACACGGCGAAGTGAGTAAAGAAGATTTAAGTAAAGCCAATGCGCAATTTGTAGATATACTCAAAGGCTTGGGGTTGGGTGTTTTTGCAGTGCTTCCTTTTGCCCCAATAACTATTCCTTTAGTTGTTAAGTTAGGGCGCTATGTTGGTGTAGAGGTATTACCTAGCTCTTTTAATATTAACAAGCCACTAAAAGAAATAGATCAAAAAATAGCCGAAGATGAAAGGAAGCAGCAAACTTCGGCCCCTTCTGTAAAAAAATAATGCCACTTTGTATTATTTGCTCTGCGCTTAGCTATACCTTTTGACTAGGTATATTGGTATGCTAAAGTTCTAATTATTTTAAAAATGAGTCATTTAATGAGTGCATTAATTCATCATACTTCTTCAGCAATTCCTTTATCTTTTATTACCAAAAGTGACTTAGCTAACTGGTTGCAACACCAATCTACTTTTTTACAAAACTGGCTACAAAGTTGTGACTTTAAAAAGCAAGGCTTGGCCTTGGTAGTTGATGAGAAATCAGGGGCATTGGCACACGTTTATTGTTTGGTTAATAGCCTTGACGATTTTTGGGTAGCCGGTGAGCTGGCGACTAAACTCCCTGCTGGCTGTTACCAAATACAAGGCCTAGAGCACAAGCTAGAGCAAGTTGCGCTAGGTTTTATTCTAGGTGGCTATGAGTTTAGCGAATATAAAGCGAAAGGGGCTCCTAAAGCACAATTAGCTATTGCAGATAAAGCTATGTTTGAGCGCTTGGAACAGCAAGCAAGTGCAATTAATTTGGTACGCGATTTGGTTAACACGCCTGCGGCCGATATGATGCCTCAGCATTTATCGCAAGTTATGACCGACTTAGCTAGCACTTTTAAAGGTGAATTTAGTGAATGGGTTGGCGATGAGTTGCTTGAGCAAAACTATCCAACAATCCACATGGTTGGGCGCGCCAGTGAAAATAAACCGCGTTTACTTGATTTAAAATGGGGTGATGAAAAAGCACCATTAGTGACGCTCGTTGGTAAAGGCGTGTGTTTTGATTCAGGTGGCTTGGATCTGAAACCAAGTTCAGGTATGCGTAACATGAAAAAAGACATGGGCGGTGCTGCCCATGTTATTGGCTTGGCGCAATTAATAATGGCGGCTAATTTACCGGTGCGTTTACGTGTGCTTGTTCCTGCTGTTGAAAATGCTGTATCACGTAATGCATTTCGACCAGGTGATGTGATTAAAACACGCAAAGGCATTATGGTTGAAATAGATAACACAGACGCAGAAGGGCGCCTAGTTTTATGTGATGCTTTAACCGAAGCACAAAATGATAAACCAGAATTGCTTATTGATTTTGCAACATTAACAGGGGCTTGCCGTGTCGCACTAGGTACGGAGTTACCAGGGTTCTTCTCTACGAGCCGCGATGTTGCAAACGGTATTGTTGATTCAGGTATGAATGTAAGCGATCCGGTATGGCAACTTCCTTTATTTGAACAATACACAAGCTTTCTAAAAAGCGATGTTGCAGACATGGCTAACTGTGCCAGCACACCTTTCGGTGGTGCCATAACGGCCGCTTTATATCTAAAAGAGTTTGTTGAGCCGAACACCGATTGGGTACATTTTGATGTTATGGCTTGGAACTTACGATCTTTACCAGGTCGCCCAGCTGGTGGTGAAGCTCTAGGAATTCGCGCTGTATTTAATTACTTAGCAAGTCGTTTTAACTAAGCTTTATATTTTTCCTATAAAAAAAGCGCGAAAATCGCGCTTTAAATGACGCTTCATGCGATTAATCTGTGCCTTTACATGCAGCCACAGCAGCTTCAACAAGCTCTAAACCTGTTTTGTCACATAAAGGTAGTGCCGCGTCACAGGTGTTAATAGGGGTAACACGCTCGCCCCATTTTATGTAACTTGCGGCCCAGGTTAACCCGGCACCAAATGCAGCAGACATAATATTAGCATGAGGCTTAATTAAACCTTGTTCAACAGCTTCACATAGTGCGATAGCGATAGTGGCTGCCGATGTGTTGCCATATTCGCCAATATTTACCATTACTTTTTCATCAGCCACTTTAAGGCGCTGTTGAATGGCTTGGATAATACGTAAGTTTGCTTGATGCGGGACCAATACGTCGATTTCATCTAAGCTTAAATCTGCTTGAGTTAGTACATCATCACACGCTTCGCTTATGCCTTTTACTGCACGTTTGAATATTTCGCGTCCCTCAAACAATAAATCTGATGGGCCTGCTGGACTGTACTTGTCAATATCACTACCGAAGTTGGTAATATGCAAAATATCGCGGTCTTCGCTGTCGCAGCCTGTTTTACTCGCCAATAAGCCTGATGGTGTATCGGCAGCTTCAAGTACAACGGCACCTGCGCCATCGCCAAATAATACTGCGCTGTCACGACGATCCCAGTTAACATACCAGGTCATTCGCTCAGCAGCAATAACCACTGCCTTTTTTATCATTCCTGCTTGAATTTGTGCCGTTGCAGCTTGTAATGCATACAAAAAGCCAGAACAGGCCGCGTTTGTATCCATTGCTGCTGCACCGACTGCACCGATATTTTTTTGTACCAATGAGGCTGTATTTGCCACCATGGTTGAAGGTGTACAGGTGGCTAATAAAACTAAATCTATGTCTTTAGCATCAACTCCGGCACAAGCAATGGCATGCTTTGCTGCAACCGTTGCTAATTCAGCTGTGCTTACGTGGCTTACTCTACGCGCTTTGATACCCGTGCGGGTAGTGATCCACTCGTCATTGGTATCAACAAGTTGGCTAATTTCATCGTTGCTAATGCGGGCTGGTGGAATGCATTTTCCCCAACCTGTTATATGTGCGTAAGACATAGTGTGTTCTCTTGTAGTGGTCAGACATCTGTCATTAATGCGTGTTTTATACCAAAAATCCCGTTATAAGACTAGTTTATCGCTTTGTTTATATCGTAAATAGTGGTAATTAAACGTAATTTACGTTAATGGTAGTAGAAAAAAGGCTAGCATGAAAAATAATAAATGCTTATATAATCTTTACCTTGATAAGATAGGTGCAATATGGCTATGAAAAAACGTAAGGGCTGCTATGCGTAGTAATATAAAGGCATCACTGTTTAATCATCTTATTGATGCCGAATTTAATTACTCATTACGAATGTCGCTTTGTCGATATGGTGAAGCGTCGTGGGAAATGGTATTTTATCAAGGCACACTCAGCGCCGTATTTAATATATCAATGGATGAAGATTAACTCTTAGCTTTAGGTATACGTAAATGGCATTTTTAATGCAAACAGATCCCGCAATTAGCCGCTTATTGATGCTGCGAAGCGGCGCGATTGCAATACAACTCTTAGCGGTGATCGCGGTTTATTTTTTATTGGAACACCAGATCCCACTCTATGAATTACTGCTTGTTATTTCCCTAGAGGCAGTATTTCAAATATTAAGTGTGGTTGCTTATCGCAATGTGAGTAAAGCAAAAGAGATGGGTATGTTGATGCAACTCACCGCGGATGTTTTATTTTTAAGTGTTTTATTGTCGCTCAGTGGTGGCGCAACAAACGCATTTGTCTCATTGTTACTGTTACCTATTATGATTGCTGCTGTGAGCGTACGTGCTAAAGGGCTGGCATATATTGCGGTGCTGGCAATATCGGCTTACAGCTTATTACTGTACAAAATGCCACAACACAGTATGCATCATATGGATATGACCAGCCATTTCGTGGGCATGTGGGTTAATTTTGTCATCAGTGCCAGCGTGATTGCTTTGGTGATTGGCACTATGAATCGGGCATTGCACTCTAGAGAGCGTACTATTGCAAAGGTACGCGAGAAACAATTACGCTCCGAGCAGTTAGTTACACTAGATGGCGCAGCTGCCCAAATTACTCACCAACTTGCCAGCCCAATAGCAAATTTACAATTGCTTTTTGAAGAACTACAAGAAGAGCAACCGAGCAATGTGCTCATTAATGAAATGCATAAACCGCTAATGCAGTGCGCAACTCAACTAAATAACTTTAGAGATTTATCAGCGCAATTAAGAACTCGCAGTGACATTGGCTACATTGAATTGCCTGCGCTAGCGCAGCAGATCCAAGACAGTATGCTTTTACAATACCCGGATCAACAACTGATATGGCAAAATGATGCTCCAGCTGTAAATGTAAAAGGTGACGCAATGCTGTTACCTGCCATTCTTAACTTATTGCAAAACTCAGCCACAGCAAATCTGCAAAATAAGCAAGTACAGTTAGCTTTGAGTTGGCAAGCAAGTGATAATGAAGTGAGCTTGTTGATACGTGATCATGGGGTGGGCTTTACCAGTGAACAATTAACTCAACTAGGCGGGCACATAATGGCCAGTAAGTCAGGAATGGGGCTAGCAGTGTTGCTATCTAACGTAACACTTGAACGGCTACAAGGCTCTTTAACACTTTATAATCACCCCGAAGGGGGCGCTGTTGCTAAGGTACAGCTTGCAGTATTAAATGAAGAAAATTAATGAAATTGCTTATAATTGAAGATGATATAAATTTAGCGAATACGTTAGCAAGACGTTTAACTAAACATGGCTTTACTTGCGAAGTGGCACATAATAGCGCACAAGCATTGCTATATATAAAACAATGTAAACCAACCCATGTGCTGTTAGATATGAAGCTTGGCGATGACAATGGGCTGTTATTAATAAAACCAATTAAGGAATTACTTCCTACCAGTCATATAGTGCTACTGACTGGCTTTGCCAGTATAGCGACTGCTGTAGAAGCGATGCGAATAGGCGCTAATGACTACTTAACAAAACCCGTTGATATGCTAACGTTAGTTAAAGCATTGGATATAAACAATGAACTAACAGCCGAAATTAAAGCTACCCCCGATACTGTTATGTCAGCTGAACGGGTAGAGTGGGAACATATTCAGCAAGTTCTTCACTTTAATCAAGGTAATATCTCAGAAACAGCTAGGCAACTTAATATGCATAGACGCACCTTACAGCGAAAGCTCCAAAAAAAGCCTGTTAAGCAATGAAAAGCGATGGATGAAATTTAGTTGTTGTTATTTTTGCTACAATGGAGGTTTGCCGTAATAGCATTCATTTACTAAAGTAAATATATCCTTTGTATTTATCGTCCTAATTGAGCCGTATATGGATTTTTCCCAAGTAAATTTTTTCGCGGTGCTTATTGCTGCCTTATCCTCTTTTGCCTTGGGCGGTATTTGGTATTCGCCTTTATTATTTCAACGAATTTGGATGGAGGCGTGTGGATTAACAGAGCTTGATTTAAAGACTATTGATCCAAAAAGAGTATTCATTGGCAGCTTTTTTCTCTCGTTCTTTATTGCGCTTAGTTTATCATTGTTCGTCGGGCCAACGCCAAGTTTGGGGGTCAGTGTTGGAGCTGCATTTATTATTGGAGTTTGTTGGGTCAGCAGTGCCTATGGTATAACTTATTTGTTTGAGCAACGCCCGTTAAAACTATTTTTGGTTAATAGTGGTTATCATATTTTGCAATTTACGCTAATGGGTTTAGTTTTGGGGCTTTGGCCATAACCTGTTACCCTATAGAGGTATTTGCAGTAAAAGAAGTAGTTAAAATGGCAAAACCAAATAAAAAAGGCCCCACAAAAACCGTCGATATTTTTTGCAGTCAATGTAAAACCCAGTTATTCAAATACCGCAAAGGCGGGAAAGGTGCTTTAGTTAAATGCTTTAAAGAGCGTATCAACCAAGACTTCACCACAACCCCTTGTATTTGCCCGCAATGCGAACGCCCTTTTGCCCGCGATACCCTCATCCGCGGCGCACCCGCCTATAAAATGATTGGCGGCAAAGTCACGTTTAAATAATTATTATTGGCTAATCTGTTTAAGGAGTTAGCTTAAAATCAGCAGGTTATAAATTGCGCAAATAGGCTTCAACAAACTGAGCTTGGTTAGGTGCTTTAGGCGCTGTTTTGAAGTGGATTAATGAATCGGTATGGCGCAACTTTAATTCATCAGTAAATTCACATTCTACTTTGCTAAACTGTTGAGCAACGGATTTGAATTCGCTGGCACTTTCACACTGCTTTGCTAATGAGTTAGCGACTTGTCCGCAATATGCGCCGATGGCATAGGTTTGTAATAAGCTGTCGTCGATTTCTTGCCAATTTATAGTTGTTTCAATTTTGCCGCCACACTGCTTTGTAAATCTTTGCTGTGCTTTGTCTAATGCTTCAAGCGAATTTGCAATTGCTTTATCTCGGTTAAATTTTGCGAAGTTGGCTTGAATATTATCAGCTAGCTGAGCTTGATATTGTGCGTAAGTATCTTCAGATATTGCTTTATTACGTTTGTCTTTTTGCTCAGATAAATAAATTGCTTTACGAGTGTCTGGTAAATACAAAGCGTAGCTGCAACAGGCATAACCTTGTTCACGAGTCACTAGAGCACGTTGTTGGCCATCGAAGATATATTTATATGCTTTAATACTTCCATGGGGTAATAGGTCGGTGAGAAATACTACCTCATCGATAGGGTGATTTACGCCGACAACTTTGATCAGTGCTTGAGATTTGTCGAGGGTTTCAACGATGATGACTTGCTCACCACGTGATGACTCAAGAACAACAGGGTACTTTTGAAACTCTAACGCAAATGCAGTGTTACAGAGTAAAGAGAGCAAAATAAGTAGTTTTTTCATAAACAAATCCTTTTAGAATAATTTTCTATTATTGTAGCAACCCTTGTTTATAAAAAGAATACGCTGGGCTTGTTTAAATTTCATTAAAATAAATAATGATGAGTGTTGAAAATCAAAAAATTGAGTACAGTTAAATTGCTTTATATCTAAAAAAATACCAGCCTAAGCTGGTATTATTTATTCTTGATTAAGGTGTGTAGTAGATTGGCGACTCAGGACCTACTGGTAAACCGAGTACAAATACCCATAAGTAAAATAATGCGACCCAGCCAACAAAGAAGAACATACTGTAAGGCAGCATGGTCGCAACGAGTGTGCCTATTCCCATATCTTTTTTGTATTTAGTCGCTACTGCGAGTATTAGGCCAAAATAACTCATCATCGGAGTGATCAGGTTAGTAACAGAATCGCCAATTCGGTATGCGGCTTGAATGGTTTCAGGGGCATAGCCTATGAGCATTAACATAGGGACAAATATAGGGGCAGTTACAGCCCATTGCGCTGATGATGAGCCTAAACTTAAGTTAACTAAAGCACACATAAAGATAAATAACACAAATACTTCAGGGCCTGTAAGGCTCAGTGCTTGTAGCATTGCAGCGCCATTGATTGCTAAGATAGTGCCTAAATTTGTCCATTTAAAAAATGCCACAAACTGGGCTGCAAAAAACACCAGTACGATATACATACCCATTGAGCTCATACTTTTGCTCATGGCATCGATGACATCTTTATCGTTTTTCATGGTGCCCACAACACGGCCATAGACAAAGCCTGGAATACCAAAAGTTACAAATATAAAGACCACGATACCCTTTAAAAATGGCGAGTGAGCCACTAAGCCAGTCTCTGGGTTACGTAAAATGCCATCGGCAGGCACGATAGTCCATGCAAGTAGTAAAGATACGACAAGTAAAGACACACCAGCCCATTTTAAGCCTGACTTTTCAATGTGAGTTAGCCCTTGGATATTGTTATCTGCAAGGTCCGAGCTGGCTTCATCAGGGTTATATTTTCCTAAGCGTGGTTCAACTATTTTTTCAGTAACGAATGTGCCTAATAAAGCGATGAGTAATACTGATATCATCATAAAATACCAGTTAGCTTCTGCGCCTACTTGGTAGGTGGGGTCAATCATTTGAGCAGCGGGTGTTGTGATACCCGCCAGTAATGGGTCAATCGTGCCTAACAGTAGGTTTGCACTGTAACCACCTGACACACCGGCAAAAGCAGCTGCTAACCCCGCTAAAGGATGACGACCTAGGCTGTGGAAAATCATTGCTGCCAATGGTATCAACACAACATAGCCCAGTTCAGATGCGGTATTTGACAAAATAGCAGCAAACACCACCATGAATGTTACTAAACGTTTTGATGCACCCATCACCATGCCGCGCATGGCTGCTGATAATAAACCTGAGTGCTCTGCTACACTCACACCTAATAAAGCAACGAGTACAGTGCCAAGAGGGGCAAAGCCGGTAAAGTTAGTTACTAGTCCTGTAACAATACGCTGTAAGCCTTCAGCACTTAAAAGGCTGACTACTTCAATTACGCCATCAGGATCACGACCAGCTGAACCGACAGGCCTTGGGTCTATGGCACTTAAGCCAAACCAGTCAGCGATGCCGCTGAAAACAATGATAGCCACACAAAATAGGGCAAATAACGTAATAGGGTGGGGTAACATATTCCCCAAAAACTCAACTGTTGCCAAAAAACGGTTAAATAAACCTGATTGTTTTTCTGGATTTGTTGAGTTTGCAGTGTCGACAGCTTTTGACATAGCAAGGTTCTCAAAATAATAAAATTGCTGCAATCTAGCATTTTTCACCGCATCAATCATCTATAAACGATAGTTTTCCAATCAGGTACGGTGAATGAGCCTAGCTAATAACGCCTTTAAATAGCAGTGGGTAGCGCCTTAGACGGTTACCAATATAATCATCAGCCATTATTTGGTCGCAAATTTGCTGTACATCATCAGTCGCTTCAAAGACCCAGTCAAAACGCTCAATTGCGAGCAAGAAACCGCGTTTTAGAAACTGCTGTTGGCGGTATTCGTTTAAATTATTGCGGATGATTGCAAGTTTACTCGGATCGTCTTGTAATGCAGCAATGACTAGATTAATGAATGCTGCATTTCTAGTTGGTGTTGTACGTCTTTTTCGGTGCTCTGTCGTCACATACTCTCCTATACTTCATTAAGAATGTTACTCAGCTTTTTTAAAAAATCATCTTTGTGTTTATCGTGCTCATAATCTAAGTGATAGGTGTTATGAAAACCGAATCTTAGTAATACGCCACTGCCTTTGAGGTAAATTGTGTATCCATCTATATCTGAAAAAGCAGTTAAGCCTGAATAAAACTTGCCTTCATCTGTCGCTTCACCGTGTTGTATTATTTTTTCATAGACAGCTAAAATTTGCTTTCCATCAATTTCGTTTTTCATAATAACTCCTAGCTTTAAGTTAATGTACGATTTGAAGTATAAATTGGTTTACTCTGATTATGGTTCATTTTTTAGTAACCGAAAGTTGGCCGTGTTTTTGATTGTGATAGCGGTCAGGCGTGACACCAATTACCGCTTTAAACTGTTTTGTAAAGTGAGCTTGATCAAAATAATTTAAATCCACTGCAATTTCAGATAGCGGCTTCATTGGCTGCGACTTAATCGTATTCATTGCATGCTTTGATTTTGTTATTTGGCAACTTTGACGAAAGTTAATACCGATGTATTGGCTAAAAATGCGTTCTATTTTCTTTGTATGTAAACCAGTATTCTCACTTAGTTCAGATAAAGTTATATGGCCGTAATGGGCATCAATTACCTTTAATAAATGCTGGCTCAATGTCTGCTCTAGTGAATTTAAGTTGTTGTTATGTTGGTTAATGCTATTTAAGAAAAATAGTTCTAAAAAACGCACTTGATGTACAAAATTACTGCTTTGTGCTAATTGCTCATAGAGCTGTGATGTTAGGGTGTAGTTGATATCCGTCGTTATCAGTTCTTTGGTGTCCTTAGCATGTAAATTCGTAAACAACCTCGTTGCAGCAGGTTTAAAGCGAATGCCTAGTGTATTTATATTCCCTGTTAACTTGAGCTGTTGAGACTTTATGAATGAAGTACAAATATAGCCTGCATTTTTTAATGCTATATTATTGATTTCGATTTGATCACTAAAGTTAAAAATCATACCCGATGCACAATCACTGTGAAGTAGGTGGCTGGTATCTAAAAATGGCGCTGTACGCTTTATAGTCCAAAAATTATCAATAAAAGGCTGTAATTGGGAGCATGCTGCAACTGCTTTGAAGCCTTGTAACGATAGCTGGTCGTTTCGCATAATCTGAGCGGTTCCTTTAATGTCGTAAACTTACAATACAGTAACAGGCTGTATCGTTAGACTGGCTGTCATTTAAGGAGTGACATATGACTAACAAAGTAATCCCTTTTATGGTAGTGCTCATTTTACAGCTTATTAGTTACCAAACACTATCATCCGAGCAGCCGCTACTTTTAACAACTGAATCAGATAAACTACTAAATTTAAGTGCCTATAAACCGAAACAGCCGGTGTATTTAAAGTTTTGGGCTACGTGGTGTAAACCATGTATGGAACAAATGCCGCACTTTCAAAATGCCTACACTAAATTTGGTAAAAAAATCACATTTATAGCAATAAATATCGATTTGAATGACGATACCGCAGCTGTAAAAAAAGTAAAGCAACGCTTCAATTTAAGCATGGCCATGATGACAGATCATACTGGTAAAGTTGCCAAATATTATGAATTCATCGGTACGCCTTTTCATGTTTTACTTGATAAAACGGGCAAAGTTGTTTTTCAAGGCCATAAAGCTGATAAAGCGCTCGATAACACCTTAAAGTTGTTATCACATGACGGCGTAGTTCCTCAAGGTCAACTTATCGATAAAAAAGACAACCCAGTTACTAGCCCACTGGTTATTCCGCCAAAGGGAAATAAAGCAGTCTTATTTACAGCAACTTGGTGTGACTGGTACTTAGCTGATACGCGCCCAGAAATGGCTGAAAGCTGCATTTCAGCGCAACAGCAAATGAATAAACTGGCTAAGCAGGGAGTTGATATTGAAGCAATTATTAGTCAGTTATGGACTGATGAAGCAGCTGTGAGCGAATATAAAGATAAATTTAATGTCACTCACCCTTTAACTATTGATCACGGCAATGACTTATTTATCAGTAATGAAGTGCGTAATGTGCCTAGTTTATTACTTTATAAAGACGGTAAATTAGTAAAGCGCATAACTGATTTTTCAAGCCCAATTAATATTCAAGTTGGGCAATAATTTGCATTGAAAATATTTTAATATAACCTATGCTCAAAGCTCATTCATTAGTGAGCTTTGAGCATGATAGATAAGGCATTACTCTTAAAAAACGTGAACTATCAGCTAGATTAGTCACCCTTCAGACACCTATTAGAATTTAGCCGGTAATGCATTGCGAAGTGCACTATATTGAGTGCACTTCGCTTCGCAGTCTAACATCATTAAAGGTGCACCGTGCTGGGCAATTAATTGTTCAATAAATGTTGTTAGACGGTTGTGCAATTTCATCATGTATAGGTTGGTTTGCAGCAACCGCTGCTGCAGGTAGTTTGGTTATAACGTCAGTTGAGTTTCATTAAGAGCATTAAACCAAGCAAAGTTTCTTACATGCAGTCAAATTTACTCTTGGATAATAGATCTTTTTCCTAGCTAAAAACTAGATTTGTATGTACTCGGATTGGCTATCTTCAAGAGGCGGCGTAATAATAAGGTCACTTTTAGATTTGTGTAATAGCTATTTTAAATGTTTTATAGTCAATATATCAGTGAGTTAGGTTTGATTGGGAGCTTTTGTTATGGCGATTTTATTTACTTATGGATGAAAAACCTCACCGATAAAGTGAGGTTTAGAGTGCGTTCTTTGGCTCGGTGTTTATTAGCGTGCGTTAGTACTTTCAAATATCTTATCTGCAGATGCAGCGACAAAGCCAGTGTAAATTTCGCCATCTGGTTTGTTGTAACGCAGGGCAAACTCATAAAAACAGCTAGGTACACTCATTTTTCCATCGCTAAACTCTACAGCAAAGTCATCAGCTAAGGTTGATGATTGTTCAAGTAAAACCTCAGCAGACCCTTTAACTTCACCACCAGATGTATTCAATGCAAAGCCTGCATCTTTAAGAGCTTGGTTAACGTCTTCAATATTATCAAACTTTGCAAGTTCATTAATATTCACTGTAAAGTGATTCGCACGATAACCCCACGCTGACATCCATGCAGCATATTCGCTTTCGCTTAGTAATTTTTTATACGTATCAGAGCTTACTTGCCAATGCGTTCCTGAGTATAAAAAGTCATCGTTAGTAACAGCATCAGCGTCAATGCTGTCAACCATATCATTAACGATAGCCTGTAGCTCTGGTGAGCATTTATCTACCAGTAATTCAGAGATAAATACTTTAGGCTGTGTCGTATCTGGGTGCTCATAATGCTTAGCATACAGTTTTTTTGCTTCAAAGTGGTATTCACCACACTCTTTATAGCCAACGGCTAAAAAATGGGCCGCTAGTTTTTCAAGGCCAATTTTTTCATGGTTAAAGGTACGCAGTGCAATGTGATCATTAATAATGTTATCTTTTTGCGTTGATCCAAGTAACTCATGTACTTTTACGGCCGATGGTGTAACAGCTAAGTAGTTTTGCCATAAGTTTTCAAATAATGTATTTACATCTGTGTGCATTTTAATTCCTTAATTTTTTGACTGTTTCGTCTGCTAATTATTCTATTATTAAGCCCGGCGCGAGGGTTGCTGGTAAATTTACGTGCTCTGCTTCTACTGATGAAACTGGGTATGAGCAGTAATCGGCTGCATAATAGGCACTTGCTCTATGATTACCACTGGCTCCTATACCACCAAATGGCGCGGCGCTTGATGCACCTGTGATAGGGCGATTCCAGTTAACAATGCCAGCACGAATACGTTTTAAAAAGTATTGGTAATCCGAAGCTGAATCACTTAATAGCCCTGCAGATAAGCCAAAAGAAGTGTTATTTGCCTCTATAATAGCGTTATCAAAGTCGTCATAACGATACACTTTTATCAATGGGCCAAAATGCTCTTCATCTGGCACTTCGCTGATGTGGGTAACATCAATAATCCCAGGACTAACAAAGCCTGTACCCGGCTCTAAATGTTGCAGTTCTACTAATGGCTTTGCGCCTAAATCAATTAAGCTTTGCTGAGCCTTGACCATGCCAAGCGCTGCTTGCTCACTGATCATCGCACCCATAAATGGTTGTTGCTCAGCGAAGCTGTCACCCACTAGGATATTTTTAGTCGCATCGATAAGCTTTGCTAAAATCTCATTGCCATTTGGGCTTTTTTCGATAAAGACACGACGTGCACAGGTACAGCGTTGTCCTGAAGTGACAAAGCCAGACTGAATAATATCGTGGGCTGCTGCGCTAATATCAGCTACATCTTTGATAATAAGTGGGTTATTACCGCCCATCTCCAACGCTAAAATTTTCCCTGGGTGGCCGGCAAATTGTTTATGTAATATATGGCCAGTATTTGAACTTCCGGTAAAAAATAAGCCATCAATGTCTTTGTGGCTAGCAAGCGCTTTACCTGTTTCAACCTCACCCTGAACGAGGTTGATCACCCCTTGAGGTAAGCCAGCTTTTAACCATAATTCCAAAGTAAACTGCGCAACATAAGGGGTTAATTCAGAGGGTTTAAATACCACGGTATTACCCGCTAAAATGGCCGGCACAATGTGCCCGTTTGGTAAGTGACCAGGGAAATTGTAAGGGCCAAATATAGCCACTACACCATGTGGTTTATGGCGTATAAATGCCTTTGCACCAGGCATTGGATTTTCAGTAGTGCCGGTGCGCTCATTATGTGCTTTGATAGAAATAGCAATTTTACCTGCCATTGCGCCTACCTCAGTACGCGTTTCCCATAATGGCTTGCCAGTTTCTTTAGCAATAATGGTAGCGAGTTCTTCACTATTGTCTTTTAACAGAGCTGCAAATTTTTCAAGGATGTTAATACGTTCTGAAATTGGTTTGTCAGCCCATTCAACCTGCGCGTTACGTGCGGCTAAAATGGCGCTATCAACCTGTGCAGGGCTTGCAGTCGCACCTTGCCAAATAATCTCCCCATTACTTGGATTGACTGAATTAAACACGTGACCAAGACCTGCTTGCCACTGGTTATTAATTAACTGTGTATTGAGTGATTCTGAACTCATAATATTCCTACTGTGGTTACAGGCGAAAAAATCGCGCTGCATCCCCTTGTTTTAATTTAAGTGCCTGAGCTACGTCTTGGCTTACAATTAAGGTATGTTTGGCGTGGTTATAATGGGCATGCTTGGTGAAGGTTGCTCTAAAGTCTCTCACCCCTTGGTTACAAACTGCTAAAGTATCAGAGCTTTGCTCATCGACGTAATCAAGCTCACCAATTGATATTGGGCATACAAGTGATTCACGTACACTGCGAATGTTACCAAGCTTAGCTTCAACGGTGGGCCCTGCATCAAATAAATCTACATAGCCGCGATGCTCAAAACCTTCCTTTTCAAGAAGTTTAAGTGCGGGCTTTGTTTTCTCGTGTACTTTGCCGATTACTGCTTGTGCTTTTTTACTAAGTAAATTGGCATAAATAGGGTATTTGGGCATTAATTCACTAATAAATACTTTGTCGCCTAAACCGACAAGGTGATCAGCTTGAGGAAATTCAATACTAAAGAAATGCTCTTCTAACCATTGCCAAAAAGGAGAGTGGCCATCTTCATCACTCACACCACGCATTTCAGCGATAATGGTATCGGCAAAGCGTTCGCTGTGTTGTGCCATAAATAAAAAACGAGAGCGGGATAAAAATCGCCCTACGAGGCCTTGTCGGCTAGCTTCACGTAAAAATAAGGTACAGATTTCAGAGCAACCTGTGTAGTCGTTACACATGCTGAGAATATCAACTGTATTATAAACGTTGAGTGTACGAGAGTGATGAACGGTTTTGCCTAAGTGGTAATGATACAAAGGGACGTTCAGCCCAACCGCAGCTTCGATTGCGGTTGTACCAACAACATCGCCCGTTTCACTGTCTTCAAGTACGAAAAGGTAGCTCTCATCGTGGGGCTGATTAATCTCTTTTGAAAAGCTATTTTCTGCGCGGGCAATTTTTTCTTGTAAAAGTTGATCGTCTACAGGGAGTGATGTAAACCCATGACCAGACTCAATCGCAATTTGTTTAAGTGCATCAAAATCGTTGGCTGTTATAGGACGTAATACGTGCATTCTTTTTTGCTCCATTAGCGCCCCAGTATTTCACCAGGGCGTTAAAATAGATTAACCTTTTACAACAGTCGCAACCGCTTTTTCAAAACGCGCTAAACCTTCTTTGATGTCTTCAAGAGGGATGACTAAAGATGGTGTAAAACGAATCACATTGGTACCGGCTACTAAGCTCATTAAACCTTGTTCAATACTGGCAACTAAAAAGTCTCTTGCACGACCTTCAAATTGTGCATTGAGAACAGCACCTAATAATAGACCTTTACCGCGCACTTCACTAAATACATTATATTTTTCATTGATGGCAGCAAATCCGTCACGGAATAATTGTTCACGTTCTTTCACGCCAGCAAGTACGCATTCAGTATTCACCGTATCAAATGCAGCTTCTGCAACAGCACATGCCAATGGGTTTCCGCCATAGGTTGAACCATGAGTACCAATTTTTAAATGCGCAGCGATATCTGTTGTAGTGATCATTGCACCGATAGGGAAGCCACCACCGAGTGCTTTTGCTGTGGTTAGAATGTCAGGTGTTACACCTAAGTCTTGATATGCATAAAGAGAACCTGTACGGCCTACACCGGTTTGCACTTCATCAAAAATAAGCAGGGCATTGTGTTTGTCACACAATGCGCGAACGCCTTTTATAAACTCAGCTGTAGGTGAAATAATCCCGCCTTCACCTTGCAGCGGTTCCATCATAACGGCACAGGTTTTATCACTAATCAGTTTTTCAAATGCTGCAAGGTCATTGTAATCACAGTGATCAATAGCGGCAGGTTTAGGGCCAAAACCATCTGAATAAGCTGCTTGTCCACCTACAGTGACTGTAAAAAATGTACGACCATGAAAACCTTTATTAAATGCAATTATTTGTGTTTTGTCTTCGCCATGTACATCTAGTGCAAAGCGACGAGCAAGTTTTAGTGCGGCTTCGTTGGCTTCTGCGCCAGAGTTAGCAAAGTAAACTTTGTCTGCAAATGTAGCGTCAGTGATTTTTTTAGCTAAGCGCAGTGCAGGCTCATTGGTCATAACATTTGATAAGTGCCAAATCTTCTCACCTTGCTCTTTTAAAGCACTTACAAGTGCAGGGTGGCAATGGCCTAAACAGTTAACGGCAATACCACCGGCAAAATCAATAAACTCTTTATCATTTTGATCCCACACTCGTGAACCTTCACCACGAACAGGGATAACTTCTGATGGGTTATAGTTAGGGACCATGACATCGTTGAATAAATCTCTTGTTACTTGCATTTGACGCACCTTTAAAATGAAAAAAATTGATTGCTAAACAATTTTATTGTTTATATACAACCAAATAATATTGCCTTAAGTGGCTAGGTTATTTTTATAACTCTATTATCTAGTTTCATCCGTTAAATTTGCAGTGCTAAATTGTGTAAAATGATTATAATAAAAGTCATATTGATGAATTAGGTTATCAAAATGATTAGTAAGCAGGATGAAAAGTTACTCGCTATTTTACGTACGAACGCCAGAGCTAGTATTTCAGATTTAGCCAGAGCATTGAATTTATCACGTTCAACAGTACAAAGTAGAATGCTCAAGCTTGAAGAAACGGGAGTAATAAAAGGTTACAGTGTTGATTACGGTGAAGCATATTTAAATGCTATGGTTGCAGCGCATGTGTCTATTAAAGTTAAACAAAAGCTCACCACAAAAACAAACTTAGAACTTAAGCAAATTGATGCTATTTCTCAATTGTACGCCATTAGTGGTGAGTTTGACTTAATAGCCGTTGTGCAAGCGCAAAATTTAGAAAAGCTTAGTCATTTACTGGATGATATAGGCAATCTAGACGGCGTTGAAAGAACAACATCATCGGTTATTTTAGAAACTAAGTTTAACCGCTAATGGTTAGGGGGCGCTTATATAGCCAAAACATTTTGGCTATAACTATTGTATAAGGCAACAATAGTTATAGCTTGAGTTTTGTACAGAGGTAGTGCCTTATTTATTGGGTATTTGACGGATAATTTTTTTGTCTACTTGATCAAGTTTGACTACATATGCATTACCACCAATGCCTTTGAACTCTTCATCGGTAAAAATTAGCGTATTTTCGTCATAAAATGTAATCGCTTCTTTTTGTGTAACAATACCTAAATCTATTAATGACACGTCGCCAGAAAAAAACTTGTCGCCTTCAAAGTTTTCAAAAAGCCAAATACTGGTTGAGTCTAGTAGCACCAGTTTTTTACGATCAGGGCTCAAGGCTGCTGATGTGATCCAGCAAAGTTTTTCCATAGTAGTACAGGTTTGAAATGAATCAATTAATTTGGCATCAAAATTTGCAGCGTGATCTCCCACTTTATAAACATTGGTGATGCCATCAAAGGGTTTGGTTCTGTTTTTAGTAAATAAATATAAATGTCGACCAAAAGAAACAAATGCTTCTAAATCAAAATTTCGTTTATCTGGGGCTACAGGTTTATCGTCGAGCTCAGGGTAAGTGAATTTAATAATTTCAGCTTGAGTCGTATTGCCTTTTATATCAATAGGATTTTCTATTTTATAGATTGTTAGCCATTTACGTTCTTGTTTATTATTACCAAAATCACCTAAAAAGAAATGACCAAAATCATTTTGAGTCATATCTTCCCAGTCAATATTCTTGGCATTGGTAACAAGTACTTCTTTAGAAATGGACCCATCATCAGCTAGGCGGTAAAGTTTAGCGTCATCTCCGCCATCGTTTATAGCCCAAAGTTGCATGGATTTATCGAATTCAATACCAGAAATTTCTTTTAACCGAGGATCAACAGAGACTTTCTTTTTACTATATAGCGTATAAATAGAAGTGCCTATTACGGCGCTTGCACCGATGATAAAAATGATTAGTGTGACATAAAAGCTTTTTTTAAGCATAAACGTTTGAAGGAGATATTAATTTTTGACTATTATGCTGTATTTTGTGTTTAATTACTATGTTAGAGCTCTTTTGCGTCACTTTCTAATTGCCAGACGCCTGTACCTGTTGCTGCAATGTGATTAACGTTTCCTTGTAATACTTTACAGCCAACATTCACTGATGATTGCGGACGGCTGACAAGGTATCCTTGTACGCTACTAATGCCCATTCTTTTAACTAATTCAAATTGCTCTAATTGTTCTACACCTTCTGCTACTATTTTCAGGCCTAGTTTTGCTCCGAGTTCACTAATTGAGTCGAGTATTTGATTATACTTAGGATTCTCATTGGCTTGGGCAATAAAGAGTCTATCTATTTTAATGACATCTATAGGTAAATCGGCCAGGGTACTTAACGAACTGAAACCAGTACCAAAATCATCAATGGCAATTGTTACCCCTTCTTTACGTAGCTTTTCAAGTTCATTAATAATACTTTCGCTGGCAGTAATAAGTGTTGACTCAGTTATCTCAAGCATCAAAGCTGTAGCAGGAAGCCCCGTTTTGGTAAGCTTTCCCATAACCCAGTCAAAGATTGGACGGTGTTTTAGTTGAATACCTGATACATTGACAGAAATCTTTACTTTACGCATACCTGCATTGTGCCACGCAGACATTTGTCGGCAAGATTCAAGCATAATCCAATCACCGAGCTCTAAAATTAAATTGGACTCTTCAGCAATTGGAATAAATTCGACCGGAGAAATAAGCCCTTCAACGGGGTGATCCCAGCGAACGAGGGCTTCAAAGTAATCAATGGCACAGTCCTCAACATGAACAATCGGCTGAAACGAAAGGTGGAAGTTTTGACATGCAATGGCTAAACGCAACTCTTCAAGTAAGTAATGATAGCGGCGCATTTTATTACCCATTTCAGGGGAATATACTTTGAAGATACCCCGGCCGTCTGTTTTTGCACGGTACATAGCAACGTCAGCCATTTGCAACAAAGCATGAGGGCTTGACGCGCTTTCTGGGTAAACTGCGATACCAACACTAGCACTAATTTTTATAAGCTTATTACCTAATACAAAATCTCGTTCAATTTCGTTTAATACGCTTTGTGCTACATCCAAAGTTTTAGTGTCAGAATCAATATTATTTATAAATATAGAAAATTCATCACCACCCAAACGTGCAAGGTTTTGCTCCAACATGCTCGTAGGGTTCACGTCGTTAAGGTTATGGTTACGCAAAACATTAGCCAAACGCTCGGCCACTTGAATCAGTACTTCATCGCCAAAGCTATGACCAAATGAGTCATTTACTTGTTTAAAACCATCTAAATCAATAAATAACAGGGCGCAATGTATTTTTTCAATCTCAGCATTATTTAGTTGTCTATCTAAATGCTCAATATACGCATGGCGATCTATAAGTTGGGTAAGTTTATCTTGGCTAATACTTGTTTGTGTTTCTCTAGCATAGGTTGAGATATGTGTGTTTAATGCCGCTAGAGCTTGGTTTAAACGAGCAACAGAATTAGTTACTTCAAGCGATGAAAGCTGAATATTGAAAGACGATAATAATTTATCTGTTTGTAAGTTTAGTTGCTCGATGTTCGCATTCTGCTGTTTAAGTCGTTTTAAGTTCCCTAAATACCAGGCAATCCAGAGTCCCATTAAGATTAAAATGATGATATTGGCAGGGGAAAGTAAGGTGGCTGTTAGTAAAGCGGAAGATTTAGCGGTAACAAATTCAGTATCTGTTATTTTAACTAAAAGAAAGTCGCCATCGTTGCTGGAAATTACCTGATGCCCACTTAAAATCGGATTGTACCAAGGAGGCAAAGTAAGCTGGGTATCGGTAACTGCAAATGTTCGCAAAGCAATGCTCGATTGTTGTGGATTAATATTATTAATCTGTTTTGTTAATAAAATATTTAACCCATAACAAAAAACAATGAGGATTATTACGGCAATACTGAGAGTACGAAAAATTTTAGTCATTCCATTAAGCCATTGTGACCCCAATTTATTATTAATACTTACTTATGGGGGTGGTACTTTTTTTCAGTATATAGCGTGAGAGTAAAAGAGACAAATGTTTCGGTAGTTTCATGAATTAAAAAGGTACAAATATAAATTCGAGTAGATAATCTACTGTGTTGATTGATATTTTATATCTTTTCGCATTAGTTTATTTCACTTTACCAATGGCAAAGTTTTATCTACTTTGTAAACTCAGGTTTGTTTAATAACTAAACACTGGTTTAGTTCTTGCAAATCTTATTTCATTCATCGTGAAAGAAAGCCTATTTACTATTTTTTTGCACAGTCTTAGTGCGCAATTATTTTTATTGCACTGTCATAATGCATAAATATTAATCTGGTTAACTAATACTATACACCCCGGCAGATGTTGAGCAGTTGAACAAAGCACGGTGCACAGATAAATAAACCTTGAGTTTAGTTGGAGCCCGCTATGTTAAGTAAACGATTTTTTAAAACCAAAGATGAAACAGAAGTAACGTTTGAATTCAGCCACCCAGAGGCAGAAGATGTACAACTTGTCGCTGAATTTACTGATTGGCAACCTGTTGCCATGAAGTTTAATAAAAAACAACAATGTTTCAAGCTTAAGCAACGTTTACCAAATGATAAACAATTTCACTTTAGGTATTTGGTCAACGGCAGTATTTGGGACAATGATCACCAAGCTGATGGTTACATAGCGAATAATTACGGCACAGAGAATAGTATCGTTAATACGCAACGTGCGTAAGGTGGTGTAATGGATTCACTTTCGCAGTTGTTTTATCTGCACGGTATTGGCTATGAGTACACTAAATACACTGGTGAGCATATAGTTTTTGGGCAGGATACTCGCTGTGCTGCATTAAGGGCGTGTGGTGTAGACCCCGCTGATAGTAGCCAGATTGCACATTTAAATGTAGCGTTAGATGCGGCTAAATGGCTACAGCTTGTGCCTAGTTGCAGTATTGTGGATGCTGAACGGCCATCATTAAAAATTAGAATTGATCAACGTTTACAAGACCAAACATGCCTAATTGAATTTAAATCGATTGATGTACCTTCGATTGAAGCAGGGTTCAATGAGTTACCTTGCACTGGTGACTACGTCTTTAACGATATTACCTATCTAGAATTTGAAGTTGCTCTACCAAGGTTACCTATTGGTTACCATGACGCAACTGTTCAAGTGGCTTCACAGCAAGCAACTACTGAGCTTTGGGTCACGCCTAGGCAGAGTTTTCAGGTATCAGACGCAAAGCGTACCGGTCTATCTATCCAGCTATATAGTTTAAAAAATAGTACAGGCTTTGGTGTTGGCGATTTTGCGGACTTACTTGATTTGGTAACTCAAGCCGCAAAATTGAAACTCGATTATATTTTGCTAAATCCACTGCATTTATTATTTGCAGATGAACCAGAACGAGCGAGTCCTTATAGTCCTAATAATCGAGCTTTATTAAATCCGCTGTATATTTCGATTGGCCTATGTGAAGACAGCCAGAGTAACGCCGCTTTAATTAGCTATATAAATGAGCATAAACCGCCAGAGTCGGCATCACAGTACATAGATTATGCTCAGGTGAGTGAATTCAAATATACCCTTTACAACTTTCTTTTTCAGCAGTTTATCACCAGCGCAACCGATGAGCGCTTAGCGCAGTTTGAGCACTTTTGCACACAACACAAAACAACTTTAGCTACTTTAAAAAACGAAAACTATGAATTTGCATGTTATCTACAATGGCAGGCGCACCTACAATTAAAGCAATGTCAGCAAAGTGCGAGAAAAAATGGTATGTCTATCGGTCTTATCAATGATTTGGCTGTCGGCTGTGCTAACGATGGCACTGAGCATATGACACAACAGCAGCTATTTACTGAGTCGGCTTATGTTGGCGCACCGCCAGACCCTTGGGCAGAGCAAGGCCAGAATTGGGGGTTACCAGCTTTAAACCCAGTTAAAATGGAACAGAATAAATTTGCTTTTTATCGTGCCTTAATACGAGCAAATATGGAAGATGTAGGTGGCTTGCGTATTGATCATGTTATGGCTATTAGGCGGCTTTGGTGGTGCTTTGAAAACCAAGGCCAACAGGATGGCTGTTATGTCTACTATCCGTTTGAATACTTATTGTCTATTTTAACGATTGAATCGCACCTAAATGAATGCATCGTTATAGGCGAAGATTTAGGTGTGGTGCCATCAGAAGTAAAAACTGCCTTGGCAGATAAAGCTATCTTTTCTAATAGTTTATTTTATTTTGAAAAAGATCAACATAACGAATTTCTACCCGCGCAGGCTTTTTCTAGGCACTGCTTACTTATGATTGCTAATCACGATGTCCCACCTTTTTTTGGTTGGTGGCAAGCACAAGACTTGTGCTTAAAACGTGAGTACAAGTTAATTGATGACAAACAATACAATACAAGTTGCACGCAAAGAGATATTGAAAAGCAGCGAATGTTAAGGTTTTTAGAACAAAGCGGGCATACAGGGTATTCACTCGATAGTAGCGCAAAAGAAGTATACACGGCGCTAACTCTTAGTTTAGCGCATTCTCCCGCGCAACTTTTTGCAATTCAATTAGATGACCTTGATGAGCAAATTTTGCCAGTTAACATTCCTGGCACTGATAAAGAGTATCCGAATTGGCGTCGTGTACTTAGCCATTCATCTGCCGATATTCTTACTCAACATGCTGCTTTGCTGAATGAAATTAATCTAATAAGGACGTGTTAATGAACAGTTCTGTTCAAACGAATTTAATAACTAACCAGTATGATGAACAGGTAATCGCACTAAAAAAAGGCTGCTTTAAAGACCCGTTTAGCTTTTTAGGTCCTCATAGTGCTGGAATAGGAAAGCTTGAAATTCGGGGATATTTGCCAGGTGCTAGCAAGGTAGCAATTAAGCTCAATGAACGGCTTATTAAATGTGTACGTTATGACGATTCTGATTTATTTATCGCCCAAGTATCTGCCAAAGCTGAAGACGGCTACACTTTTGTAGTGGATTACCCTGATTGTCAAATAGAGGTGCATGATAGCTATCGTTTTCCAAGTTCACTGGATCACGATGCTATGTATTTATTTAACGAGGGCACTCTTGAGCACGCGTATCGTCATTTAGGTGCACACTTTATAACGTTAGCTAATGTGGCGGGTGTGCGCTTTAGTGTTTGGGCCCCGAATGCCAGTAGTGTCTCTGTCATTGGTGAGTTTAACCATTGGCAGAAAAATCAGCATTTTATGCGTTTTAATCCAAGTTGCGGCGTATGGGATATATTTATTCCTGAATTAAAAGAAGGGCAATGCTATAAATATGCAATTACCACAACAAGTGGCAATGTTGTTGAAAAAGCAGATCCATTTGCTTTTAAAATGCAGCAAGCACCTGGCACTGCCTCGGTACTTCAGCACAGAAATAGCGCTCTAAAGTTAACAGAAACCATGCTCAAGCAACGAGCAGAGCGTAACGCAATTGATGCACCTATTAGCATTTATGAGGTTCATCTAGGTTCATGGCAGCGAAAAAACAAAAATAATTACCTTAACTATCATGAGTTAGCAGACAAGTTAATCAGTTATGTATTGCAACTCGGGTTTACTCATATACAGCTTATGCCGATCAGTGAATATCCGTTTGATGGTTCTTGGGGTTATCAGCCTGTTGGTTTATTTGCTCCAACGAGTCGTTTTGGTGGGGTAGAAGACTTTAGGTATTTTGTCGAGCAGTGCCATAAAGCAAACATTGGACTATTAATTGATTGGGTTCCAGGGCACTTTCCAAGTGATCCTCATGGGCTGCATTGCTTTGATGGTACCCATTTATATGAGCATGCAGATGCTAGGCAAGGCTTTCATCCTGATTGGAATACCTATATCTATAATTATGATAGACCTGAAGTACGTAGCTTTTTAGTTGCTAATGCAATGTTTTGGCTCGAAGAGTTTGCAATTGATGGGTTACGTGTTGATGCTGTTGCATCGATGCTTTATCTAGATTACAGCCGTGAAGAAGGGCAGTGGGTGCCTAATTGCTATGGTGGCCGTGAAAATTTGGGCGCAATTGAATGTTTAAAGCAGGTGAACCTGCGTAGTTATGCGAATAACCCTGGCATTATGATGGTTGCTGAAGAGTCCACGGCTTGGCCAGGTGTGACCCGTCAAGTTGACCATGATGGCTTAGGCTTTGGCTATAAGTGGAACATGGGTTGGATGAATGACAGCCTGCATTATATGCATCGTGATCCCTTATATCGTCAGCATCATCATCATGAAATGACCTTTTCAATGGTTTACGCCTACAGTGAAAACTATATTTTACCGTTAAGTCATGACGAAGTTGTCCATGGTAAGGGTTCTCTCATTGAGAAAATGCCTGGTGATGATTGGCAAAAATTTGCGAATTTACGCGCTTATTATGCATTTATGTGGGCGCATCCCGGCAAAAAGTTACTTTTCATGGGGGGGGAGTTTGCTCAACGTAGCGAGTGGAGTCATGATACATCCCTTGATTGGTATTTACTTGAGCATCTTAGCCATGAAGGGATGCAAAAAGTGGTGCAAACGCTGAATGAGATTTACACATCAACTCCTGCATTATATGAACTTGATAATGACCCAATAGGTTTTAGCTGGATTGATAGCCAAAATGCGCAGCAAAGTATTTTCAGCTTTGTTCGTTATGCTAAAAAAGCCAGTGATTATGTCATTGTGATCTGTAATTTAACGCCAAATGCCTATCAACAGTATCGAATTGGGGTGCCGTCAGACGGCGATTTTGAGGTGATTTTAAACACCGATGAACCACGCTATTTTGGTTCAGGGTTTGAGGTAAATAATTCATTATTGTGCACACAAGCACACCCTTGCCATGGTCATAACCACAGCATTTTATTGTCATTACCCCCCCTTGCTACTGTCTACCTTAAAAAGGTCTCAAATGAGTCTATCAATTGAATTAAACCAAGGGAAAACGTCGCCTTTAGGTGCATCAATAAACAGCAATGGCATTAACTTTGCGGTTTATGCCCCTTTAGCAAAGCAATTATATGTGTGCTTATTTGATTCGAGTGGTCACACAGAGGTGCTTAAACTTGCAATGAACAATAATGAAGGGGGCATTTGGAGCTTATTTATCACCCCTTTACCAGCAGGAACCCTGTACGGGTATCGTGCTGAGGGAGAGTATCAACCAAAAAAAGGGCTGTATTTCAATAGTCAAAAACTGTTGATAGACCCTTATGCAAAAGACTTATTTGGTGAGTTTACCTGGAGTGAACGACATTATAGCCAAATGCCTATTGGTACACTCAGCTCGGTAAATAATGCGATTGATATGCCAAAGTCTAGAGTCAGCGAACTGCAGCCTTATACGGGGGCTAAACCACTACACAGTTGGGGTAAAACAATCATTTATGAATGTCACGTAAAAGGTGCAACAGCACGTCATCCCGATATTCCAGCGCATTTACAAGGTAAATATTTGGGCTTGAGTCATGCTGTATTTATCGAACATTTACGTGATTTAGGGGTTACTACATTAGAGCTTTTACCTGTACATAGCTTCATTAGTGAACAGTTTTTAACAGGTAAAGGCCTACAAAACTATTGGGGCTATAACACCTTAAACTTTTTTACCCCGCACAAAGATTACTTAGTCAATGACGAAATTGCTGAGTTTCAAGAAATGGTTTCACAATTACACAATGCTGAGATCGAAGTTATCTTAGATGTTGTTTATAACCACACTGCTGAGGCGGGCACTGATGGGCCTTTACTATCTTGGCGGGGTTTAAACAACCCAGGTTATTACCGCTCATTACACGATAACCCTCAAGTGTACATAAATGATACCGGTTGCGGTAATACGCTGAATATTGATGACCCGTACAGTTTAAAGATGGTGCTTGATAGTTTGCGATACTGGGTTGAAGTCATGGGTGTTGATGGCTTTAGGTTTGACTTAGCCACTATTTTAGGGCGCACAGCACACGGCTTTACTCAAGCTCATAGCTTTATTCAAGCCATTAATCAGGACCCCGTTTTAAGTCAGGTAAAATTGATTGCTGAGCCATGGGATATAGGGCCTGGTGGATATCAACTAGGTGCTTTCCCAGCGCCGTGGCGAGAGTGGAATGATAAATATAGAGATGTTGTAAGGCGCTTTTGGTGTGGTGAACATAATATGTTACCTGAGCTTGCTAAACGTTTGCATGGCTCGTTTGATTTGTTTGAGCACAACTTACGTGGGCCGCTTAACAGTATTAATTTTATTACTAGCCATGACGGGTTTACGCTTGCTGATTCGGTTAGCTATAAAGAAAAGCATAATGAAGCGAACGGTGAGCATAATCGTGACGGGCACAGTGCAAACTATTCGTTTAACTGCGGCGCTGAAGGTTTTAGCGATGATCCGCACGTTACTGCATTGCGATTGCAACAACAAAAAAATATGTTGCTCACGCTATTGTTATCTAAAGGTGTGCCAATGCTTGCATCGGGTAGTGAAATGGCGCATTCACAAGGAGGCAATAATAATGCGTATTGTCAGAATAACAGAACAAGCTGGTTGGCGTGGAAAGATTCGCAACGGCGTCATCCATTAACCCGGTTTATTGATGATGTACTTACGTTACGTAAAAAGCATTGTGTATTTAAACACAGCGTATTTTTACATGATTCAGATAAGCGCTTTGCGGTGAATTGGTTTACTGAGCATGGTGAAGCTATGCAAGAAAGTGATTGGCACGATGGCAGTAAGCAGTTTTTGATGTATAGCTTGCATGATAGACAGCTTGAGACTGCGTTGCTAATTATTTTAAATGCCAGTGATGTAATCGTTGAATGTTCACTACCAAAGGTAGAGCGAGGGAATTGGCACCTAGAAGTGTCAAGTGTCGATAAAAATACGGATAAAAGTACTAAACAATTTAACGTTGCTGCCCAGAGCAGTTGGGTTTTTCAGCTAATTTAGAAGGCGAATGTCATGGCTAATAATGGTGAACAAGTGTGTATTGCAAAAGGATGGCAAGATGCTCCTTTGATTGATGAAAGTACGTTGGAAGATGATTTATCTCGGCATTTTTATTATACCCTTGGGCGTGACAAAGTCGGTAAATCACAACTTTACTTATATAACGCATTAGCCTTTACCATACGTGATCGTTTAGTGGCACGGTGCAGAGCAACTAAACAACAAATGCACAACGAGAAAAAACGTAAAACAGCCTACATTTCATTAGAGTTTTTGATGGGTAGGGCTATGGGTAATGCGATTTTGAACCTCGATTTAGACTCACAAGTTAGTCAAGCGCTTCAGCAATATTGCACCAATATTGAAGATGTCGCGCAAGCAGAGCATGATGCGGGATTGGGCAATGGTGGCCTAGGTCGCTTAGCCGCGTGTTTTTTAGATAGCTGTGCAAGTTTAGCATTACCAGTTATCGGTTATGGTATTCGCTATGAATACGGCATGTTTAATCAAGCAATTGAAAATGGTCATCAAATAGAACAACCAGATAATTGGCTACGTGAGGGCCACCCATGGGAGCTTAGTGCCCCTGAGCAATCTCAACGCGTGAAATTTTTTGGTCATGTTGAAAGTTATATTGATAAACACGGGCGAGAGCACAGGCAGTGGTTAAATAGTCATGATGTATTAGCAGTGCCTTACGATGTACCAGTGCCAGGCTATAAAAATGACATTGTAAATACATTAAGACTTTGGAAGTCAGAAGCCACCGATGAGTTTGATTTAAGTGAATTTAATGCCGGTAGTTACACCGAAGCAGTCGCGCATAAAAACTTGGCAGAACAAATAACCATGGTGCTATATCCTAATGACAGTAGTGAAAATGGTAAAGAGCTGCGACTTCGTCAACAATACTTTCTCTCTTCTGCCAGCTTGCAAGATACAATTGCAACTTGGGTATCACAACATGGTGAATCGTTTAGTGATTTTGCAGATTACCATGTGTTTCAATTAAACGATACACACCCAAGTATTGCTGTTGCAGAGTTAATGCGGTTATTAATTGACGAGCATGAACTTGATTGGGATGAAGCGTGGCAAATTACCACCAAAACGATGGCTTACACCAATCATACGTTACTGCCAGAAGCACTTGAAAAATGGTCAGTGTCGTTATTTGCACGTTTATTGCCACGTATTCTTGAGATTATCTATGAAATTAATGCGCGTTTTCTTGCCCAGGTTGCACAAGCGTGGCCTGGAGATGTAGCAAAACAACAAGCATTGTCACTGATTGAAGAAGGCCCAGATCCGCAAGTAAGGATGGCTTATTTAGCCATTGTAGGCAGCTTTTCAGTCAATGGTGTTGCAGCGCTTCATACTGAGCTACTCAAGGAAGGTTTATTCAAAACGTTTTATGAATTATGGCCTGAGAAATTTAATAATAAAACTAATGGTGTAACACCAAGACGCTGGTTGGCTCACTGTAACCCTAAATTGACCCAATTGATCAGTAACAAAATTGGCGAGAGCTGGGTGGGGGAATTTTCGCGGATAAGCCAGCTACGTCGCTATTTTGATGATGCGACGTTTCATCAACAGTGGCAAGCAGTCAAACTTGAAAACAAACAACGGTTAGTTGATTTAGTGAAGCAACGTTGTGATGTGCAATTTGATACAAGTATGTTGTTTGATGTGCAAGTAAAACGCATTCACGAATATAAGCGCCAGTTGCTTAATGTATTACATGTAATTCATCTGTATGACCGTATTCGTCGCGGCGATACTGAAAACTTAGTCCCACGTTGTGTGCTGCTAGGTGGCAAAGCCGCGCCTGGTTATTACATGGCAAAACGCATCATTAAGCTTATAAACAATATTGCTCAGGTCATTAATAAAGACCCGCTTGCAAAACCCTATTTACGTGTTGCTTTTTTACCTAACTACAACGTAACGGCAATGGAAACGATATGCCCGGCCACAGACTTATCAGAGCAAATATCAACTGCAGGTAAAGAAGCATCTGGTACTGGCAACATGAAGTTTATGATGAATGGGGCATTGACGATAGGGACGTTAGATGGCGCAAATATCGAAATTCGTGATGCTGTTGGTGCAGATAACTTCTTCTTGTTTGGCGCCAAAGCAGAACAAATAGAATCAATTAAACAAAGTTATAACCCTTTACATATCATTCATTCAACGCCTGATTTATTCAATGTGATGCAATTACTTGAAAGCGGACACTTCAACTTATTTGAACCAGGATTATTCGACGACATCATTGGGGCCATTAAAAGTCCATATGATCCTTGGTTAGTCGCACATGATTTTGAAAGCTTTGTCAGTGCGCAAAGGGATGTTGAAAGTGCCTACCTTAATCAACAGCATTGGACGCAAATGAGTATTTTAAATACGGCCGCCAGTGGTGTGTTTTCAAGTGATAGAACGATAAGCCAATACAGTGAAGATATTTGGCATTTAACACCGCTTAAACCAAACACGACAACCAACAGCACAGATTAATACGGAGATAAATTATGCCAAGTTATGCAAATCGCTACATAAGTAGTTTAACGAGAGAAACCTACGCGTTAATTCTGGCTGGAGGGCGTGGCTCTCGGTTGCATGAGTTAACAAACTGGCGAGCGAAGCCTGCGGTGTATTTTGGGGGGAAACATCGAATTATCGATTTTCCACTGTCAAATTGTATTAACTCTGGTATTCGTCGAGTTGGTATTGCCACACAATATAAGTCTCACTCTTTGATACGTCATGTTAATCGTGCGTGGGGTCACTTTAAAAAAGAATTGGGTGAATCGGTAGAAATTTTACCTGCATCACAACGATACGGCGATGAATGGTACTGTGGTACAGCAGATGCTGTGTTTCAAAATATGGATATTATTCGTCATGAGCTACCTAAATATGTGATGATTTTGTCAGGGGATCATGTGTATCGAATGGATTATGGTGCTTTACTTGCAAAGCATGTTGAAACAGGTGCCGATATGACCGTGTGTTGTATTGAAGTTGACTGTGAAGAAGCCGCTGATACGTTTGGTGTTATGACCGTTGATGAGCAAAAGCGAGTAAAACGCTTTGATGAAAAACCATCTGAACCAAGCTCAATTCCAGGAAAGTCTGGCACCTGTTTAGCCTCTATGGGTAACTATGTTTTTAATACCGATTTTTTGTTTGAACAACTTAAAAAAGATGCTGAGAACGAAGGGTCCGGGCGTGACTTTGGCCATGATATCATTCCAGCCATTATCGAAGAGCATAATGTATTTGCTTTCCCATTTAGAGATCCAGGCCATGAAGGTCAGCCTTATTGGCGAGACGTGGGTACACTTGACTCATTTTGGGAAGCGAATATGGAACTGGTTATGCCAGAGCCGCAGCTAGATTTATATGATCCCACTTGGCCAATTTGGACTTATCAAGAGCAATTACCACCTGCTAAATTCATTTTTGATAATGACGATAGGCGTGGCATGGCAGTAGATTCAACTGTATCGGGTGGGTGTATTATCTCAGGCTCTGTTGTGCGTAAGTCATTGCTATTTTCTAATGTACATATACGCTCATACTGTGAAATTGAGGAGTCGGTTATTTTGCCGGGCGCGATTATTCAGCGAAACTGTCGAATTCGTCGTGCCATAATTGATCGAGGCTGTGAAATTCCAGCAGGGGTAGAGATTGGCTTTGATAAAAAGGCCGATGAAGAAAATGGGTTTAGAGTCTCTAAGAAGGGCATTGTTTTAGTAACACGAGACATGTTAACTGAACAGGCAAAAAAAATTGACCGCCAAGAACGCGAAAATAAACAATTAGCTTAAGTAGTAGGAAGTAAAATAATAATGCATGTACTGATGGTTGCGGCCGAAAATGACACACTCCCAAATGCCAAGGTTGGCGGTGTTGCAGATGTAATACGTGATTGCCCAAAGGCGCTTTGTAAAGCAGGGCTAAAGGTTGACGTAGTGATACCTGATTATGGTTTTGACACGTTAGATCGTATTCATTTGGGGCAGCTAAGTGTTCCTTTTGCAGGCCAAATCCATCATGTCGATGCATGGCAAATTAAAATAGATGAAGCTGCTCGGCAAATAGTGTTGTCTCATCATTATTTTAGTCAACACAATGGGCAAGTATATTGTAATGATGCACCAGGGCGTCCTTTTGCCACAGATGCAATTAAGTTTGCCTTGTTTAGTGCCGCAGTGTGTGAGGGGCTATTAGAAGGTATATTACCTGCTCCTGATGTGATTCATCTACATGACTGGCACAGTGCATGTGTAGCTGTGCTGCTCAAATTTGATAGTCGTTTTGGGCAATATGCAAATACAAAGCTTGTCTACACCGTACATAATTTGGCACTGCAAGGAATACGACCTTTTAAAGATGATGAATCTAGCTTAGAAGCTTGGTATCCCTGGCTTGGTTATGATGGTCAAGCTTTATGTGATCCACGTTACCCACATTGTTTTAACCCAATGCGCAGTGCGATTAATCTTGCCGATAAAGTACATTTAGTATCCCCCACTTATGCAAATGAAGTACTTTGCTCAAGCGATCCCCAAAATGGCTTTTTTGGTGGTGAAGGATTAGAGCTAGATTTACAAAATGCCGAAGCAGCGAATAAGCTGGTGGGTATTTTAAATGGTTGTGATTACACTGCTAATAATCACAGTAATGAAACCGCTTTAGTTGATTTGTACAATGAGATCGAAGTTGAGCTATTTAAGTGGATGGCTAAAAATCAACAACTAGAGTCTGGTTATTACATAGCTCACCAACGTTTATTACAGTTTATACACAATGAAAATCATGGCCCGTTGATCACCAGCGTAGGACGTTTAACAGAACAAAAAGTTTTACTCTTGTGTCAAGCATTTCAGGGTGACATGGTGATTGATAAACTATGCTCACAACTTGCTTCTTATCAAGGGCGAATGATTATTCTGGGTTCAGGTGATGAGTTACTTGAACAAACGTTTACACAGGCTATGGCGCGCAATAGTAATTTATTGTACTTGAAAGGGTATGGGCAAAAAATAGGCGAGTTACTTTATCAGCTCGGTGATTTATTCTTAATGCCAAGCTCGTTTGAGCCGTGTGGAATAAGCCAGATGTTAGCTATGCGTGATGGTCAACCCTGTTTAGTACATCAAGTGGGTGGTCTAAAGGATACTGTAAAACATTTAGAAAATGGTTTTTGCTTTACTGCTGATAACCTGCAAACTCAAAGCCGTCAGCTGGTAAACTGCTTTAACGAGACGCTTGAAACCCATCGACATAATCCTCAATTATGGCAGAAAATAGTGAAAAATGCCCTTGAGTCGCGCTTTACTTGGCATAGTGCTGCAAAAAAATATATTAGCAACTTGTACCAATAATAAATAAAAGTACTATTTTTTTAAACATAACTAGTTATAATGTTTTGCTATTAATTAGTTGGGTAATGACTTTTTGCTATTTTTGAGTTATTACTTATATATCAAAAAGTCGTATATAAGGGCCACGCTAGTGCAAGTATTTGTTGCGCGTCAAGCAATATTCAATCGCCGCCAACATGTAGTTGCGTATGAGTTGTTGTTTCGTAATAGTACCGATAACTTCTTTCCTAATATCGATGAGAGTGTCGCTACTGCAAAGCTGATTATGGAGAATCAACTTAATTTTGGCACTCGCCATATCACGTCAGGTAAAAAGGCCCTAATCAACATTGGGCCAGACTCATTAAAAATGGATCTCTGTTCGTTTTTACCAAGCAGTGATGTTGTTTTAGAGCTACTTGAAACCATAGAACCCACAGAAGAAAACTATCAATTATGCCGTGCGTTGTTCCATAAAAAATATACCTTAGCACTTGATGATTTTATTTATGAACCGAGATGGGACCGTTTCCTCAAATTTGTAAAATTAATCAAGTTTGATATTCGTATTACCCCGCTCGAAGAAATTAGCTGTGTCATCAAGCATTTAAAAAAATATAAAAATATTCGATTATTAGCCGAAAAAATAGAGACCGGTGAAGAGTTTGCACTCGCTCATTTCATGGGGTTTGACTATTTTCAAGGCTATTTTTTTGCAAAACCCGTGGTAGTAGAGCAAAAAGACATTGATATGAACTATGCGCTGGCTTTATCTATTTACGCTCAAGCAATGAAAGAGCATCCAAATATCAATACTTTAGCAGCGCTGTTTCAGCTCGATACAGCCTTGGCATTTAAATTACTAAGATTAATTAACAGTGGTGTTTTCCCAGTACAAAAAGAAATAGAATCGATTAAGCAGGCATTAGTTTACTTGGGGCAAGATCATATTCGTAAGTTTGTTAGCCTTATTATTACTGCTCATGTGCCGCAATCAAAGCCAACAGAGCTGGTTAAAATGTGTATTATTAGGGCGCGATTTTGTGAGTTGCTAGCACAAAAGGTTGCGCCGAGTCAGTCTAATAGTGCTTTTCTTACCGGGTTATTTTCATTACTGGATGCAATTCTAGACAGGCCAATGGAGCAGCTGCTAGAAAAACTACCGTTTCCCGAACCAATTAAACTGGCTTTAATGGCAGAAAAAAACATGCTTTATTATATTTTAGCAACTGTTAAAGCCTATGAAACGGGGAGTTGGTGGGCGCTTGAAAAAGCAGTTGTTTTTCTTAACATTTCAAGTGATGGGTTACCTAAGCTATACGAAAATGCGCTAGACTGGTCAAATACTCATAAATACGATTAATGACAAGATAATGCGAAATAACAACATGGATGTCATTCGTGGCGTAGCTGTACTTGGCTTAATGTACATGAATGCCTACTTTTTTGGGCTTTTTGAATACGGTTATGTGTCAACTGAGCTCCCACCAGTCTCGGATCATATTTTACAGATTGTTAGTCTCATCTTTATAGATGGCCGGTTCCGTAGCTTATTTTCTTTATTGTTTGGCGCAGCTTTATATATACAATGGCAGCGTTATCAAAATTTACAGGTACTGCAAAAACGCCTTAAAATCTTAGCTTATTTTGGCTTGTTTCATGGTTTTATATTATGGGCAGGGGATATCTTATTTATTTATGCATGTGCTGGCTGGTTGACATGTAAATACCTCGATCAAAAAGATAGAGTGATTGTAAAAAGAGCGATGCAGTTTCTCGTTATTGGGGCTGCAGTCTCATTTTTATTGTTACTAATCGAACCTAGCTATATTGTGACGCGAGCTGATATTGAGTTTATGCAAAGCTATCAGAACACTTATGCGAGCATGGGGGCGTTAATGAGCGCCAATGGTATAGCATTTTTTATAATGATTATTGCAGTACCACTTATTACTATGTGGATGAGCGCGAGTTTAATGCTTGTTGGTATTTTTGCTTACAAAAAATCGTTGTTTGTAAAAGGAATACCCAAGCCATATGTTAAACATACTATTGTTGCAGCATTATTTTTTACAGCACTAAGGGTTATTTTAGAATATCAATCATCTCATCTCGCTGTCGCATTAAAGGAACCCATTAATTTGTTTGCTGCGCTATTTGTTGCTTTATTATTTATCCATGTAGTCGTTAAAAAATGGTCTGAGGGAAGTTTATTCTATTCAAGCTTTCAATGTATTGGACGTTTAGCACTCTCAGTTTATATTATGCAAACCCTTGTTCTCCTAATCTTGTTCAAAGTGCTCTACCCAAGTTGGATTTTAATATTTAATCGTATCGATTACTTTTTACTTGTAACCTTTATAGCAATTTTACAATTTTTGCTTTGTCAGCTGTATAGCCACTTTTTTAAACATGGGCCGCTTGAAATATTATGGCGAAAACTGTCAAGTTAACCTTTCTCGGCTATGCTAAGACTAAGCATATTTTTTAGGTCATATAATGAAACAATTATTTGTTATTTTGGTGTTGTTTTTTAGCTTTAATACTGGTGCAGTTGGGGCCATATCTGTTTTATTTGTGAACCCGTCTGTTGAAGGGGAACCTTTTTGGACAAAAGTACAAAAAATCATGGAGGTTTCAGCAGCGCAGCAACATGTAAACCTTGATGTTATTTATGGCGAAGGGAATCGTTACATCCAATTGGCAGAGCTTAAAAAATATTTAAAATACCGAGCAACACCTGACTATGTTGTGCTGCTAAACTACCCCGGTGGCGCTGAGCAATCTATGAAACTACTTGAAGGCTTTGGCGTTAAATTTATCACTTTAGAGCAAACAATTGTTGCACAAGAAAGAGAAGCGATAGGTCAGCCACAACAAATTTATAAAAATTGGTTAGGTGAAATTTATCACGATAATTTTAACGCGGGTAAGCTATTAGCCGAAGCGCTAATACTAAAAGCGAAAGAGCAAAATTTAACACCTCAAGTAGTGGCTATCAATGGTCATTATGGCTCAGAGTCAGATCGCCGTAGTGCAGGGCTAATCGAATATTTAACTCAGCATAATTTAGAATTAAATCAAACAGTTTACGCGAGTTGGTCAAAGTTAGAAGCCATGACCAAAACTGAAAAATTAATCCAAAGATATCCCACCATGAATGTTATTTGGACAGCGTCTGATTTGATGGCCTTAGGCGCTTTTACTGCAATTAAAGACAAAACGCAGCCTTTTTTAATTGGTGGATTTGATTGGTTAAGGGATAATTTGTTGCTGATCAAACAAAAAAAACTGACGGCCAGTGTTGGTGGGCATTATTTAATGGGCGGCTGGGCGCTAACTACCTTGGTGGATCACCATAACGGGCATTCGTTTTGGCAAAATAATACTAAAATAGAAATAGATTTAGCAGTCATCACGCAAGATAACATTAATCAGTATGATTATTTAATTGATATTACTGATTGGTCATTTTTAGACTTCAAGCAACTGTCACTCTTAGAAACTAAACAAAGCGAGTATCGATTTAATGTTACCCAATTAAGTAAAGATACCTTACAAAACGTAAATTAACCGCGCAAAAACTTTAGCGCTGGTTTACAATATGGGCCTTTAAAATTAAGACGAATTGGCCATGACAGATTTAAAACGATTAAATAAATATATAAGTGACACTGGTTTTTGTTCTCGACGTGAAGCTGATAAGTATATTGAAGATGGTCGTGTAACTGTCAATGGTAAACGCCCTGAAATGGGTGTAAAAGTTGCGGCCACTGACGATGTGTTAGTTGACGGTAAACCACTTAAAAAAGTGCCTAAGCGCGCGTACATTGCCTACAACAAACCGGTGGGTATTACCTGTACTACCGAGCGTAAAATTCAAAGTAATATTGTCAAAGCGGTTAATTACCCTGATCGTATTTTCCCTATTGGTCGACTTGACCGTCCATCCGAAGGGCTTATCTTTTTAACCAACGAAGGCGATATCGTTAATAAAATCCTTCGTGCTGGTAATAATCATGAAAAAGAATACGTTGTCACTGTCGATAAGCCATTAAATCGTCAGTTTGTTAATAAGATGGGTGGTGGCATCCCAATTCTTGATACAGTCACAAAAAAATGTAAAGTGACTCAAACAGGCGCTAAAGAGTTCACTATTATTTTGACCCAAGGCTTAAACCGACAAATACGTAGAATGTGTGAATACCTAGGCTATGAAGTGGTCACACTAAAGCGCACGCGTATTATGAACGTGACCCTAAAAGGATTAAAAGTAGGCCAATGGCGCCATTTAACTGAACATGAAATGGCGTTAATTAATGACTCAATTGCAGGTTCTGGTAAAACAGAAGAACGCTCTATTGATGAAAACAAACAGGGCACAGCCGAAGTTAAAAAACGCGACTTTCAAAAGCATGTTGAAAAAGCAAAATCACAACAACCAGCTAAAGCCAATAAGTCTTTTAATAAACCTCGTTTAACAGCAAAACGCAGAACAGGCACACTGAGTTTAAAAAAGTAGCTAGAACTCACCAGGTAGTTAAGCTTTGAACAAGGCCAAGTAATGTAAATTACTTGGCCTTTTTTTGTTAGCTGTTCTTAGGCACTTCAATTCTAAACACCATGGTATAAAGCACCGGCACTACTATTAGAGTTAGTATGGTAGCAAAACCTAAGCCAAACATGATGGTGACCGCCATTGACTGGAAGAACACATCAAATAACAGTGGGATCATACCTAGAATTGTGGTGATAGCAGCCATTGCCACAGGGCGGACACGGCTTACTCCGGAATCAAATACGGCTTGGTAGGGGGCTTTCCCTTCGCTGAGTTCAAGGTTTATTTGATCGACTAACACAATGCCGTTTTTGATCAGCATGCCGCTTAAGCTCAGTAAGCCAAGCAAGGCCATAAAACTAAATGCTGCATTCATCAATAATAAACCTGCGCTTACACCAATTATGGCAAGTGGTACGGTGGCCCAAATCACTAGTGGCTTTTTAACAGAGTTAAATAGCAACACGGTCACTGCAAACATGGCAAGGTAACCCAGAGGTAGTGAACCAAATATGGCTTTTTGTGCTTTAGTTGAGGATTCATACTCGCCGCCCCATTGAAGCTCATAGCCATGAGGGAGTTTTATTGCTTCAATACCCCCCCTCACACGAGCAAACAGTTTAGCAGGCGTTTCATCGCCAATGACATCGTGGTCGGCCATGACTGTGATGGTGCGTTTTCGGTCGCGACGCATTATTAGGCTGTCTTCCCACTCGACCACAAACTCATCAACCACTTGGGTGACGGGCACAAATACGCCAAGTACAGGGCTGTATATTTGTAAGTCACGCAGGCTTTCAACGTTCAAACGTTCTTCTGCTGGGGAGCGGGCAATGATCGGTAATTGCTGAGTACCGTCTTTATAAACGCCGACTTTTTTGCCTGACAAACTTGTTAACAACAGTTGATCTAAGTCTGTTTTAGCAATCCCTAAACGGCGTGCTTTTTGCTCGTTTAACTGAGGGCGAATTAATTTTGAACGCTCGCGCCAATCATCACGAATATTAAACGCACCGGCATCTTGGCTGAGTACTTCTTTGGCTTCTTTTGCGAGCTTTCGCAGTACCACAGGATCAGCACCAGAAAAACGGGCCTCTATTTTAGCGTCGGTCGATGGGCCAATTTCCATCCGTTTTATTTTAAGCTTGGCATCAAAAACATGGCTGTACTCATAGTCACGAACTTTGGCAATCATGGTGGCGACGGCTTCACGGTCTTTAACCCGTATAATCAATTGACCGTAGGCTGGGTATGATTTTTCTGGTGCGTAAGTCAGCATAAAGCGTGGCGCGCCTTGGCCTATTGTTGAGGTGACTTCTTCTACTAGCTCATCTTTTTGTAAAAAGGCTTCAAGTTTTGCTACACCATCCATCGTAGCATGAATATCTGCACCTTGTGTATGCCAGTAATCTACATAGAACATAGGGGTGTTTGATGCCGGAAAGAATGCTTGTTTAATAAATTTAAAACCAAATACTGAGCTTACAAGCAACACCACCATCAATAGCAAGGTCGTTTTACGAAAGCGCATAGCATTGCCTAAAAGGCTTTTATAAATATTAAAAATGAAGCCTTGGTAAGGGTCTTCATCATGGCTTTGTTCTTTAACCTCAGATTGTTTAAACATTAAATCAGCAAAGAATGGGGTCAGTGTGATTGCTGTGATCCAGCTTAACAGCAATGAAATGAGTAATACCCAAAATAAGCTGCCAGCAAATTCACCACTGGCATCAGAGCTTAAGCCTATAGGTGCAAAAGCGGTGATAGCAATAACTGTTGCGCCGAGTAAAGGCCATTTTGTTTGCTGCACAATATTAGCCGCAGCTTTAACTTTGGTTTGTCCGCGCTTTAAGTTAATTAATATACCTTCGGTGACAACGATAGCGTTATCGACCAGCATCCCTAATGCGATGATCAAGGCGCCAAGTGAAATACGCTGTAAATCAATAGCGAACAGCTTCATAAAAATAAAGGTGCCGAGTACGGTCAATAATAAGATTATTCCAATCAAGACACCACTTTTAAAGCCCATAAATACCAGCAACACAATGATTACAATTGCAACAGCTTCTAATAAACTGATAATGAACCCGCTTACAGATTTTTCTACTTCAACAGGCTGGTTATAAACCGTGTTAATTTCCATACCATGGGGGCGCTGGTATTCTAGTGATGCTAAATGCGCTTTAATGTTATCGCCTACATCCACCACGTTGACACCGGTACTAAAGGAAACACCAACTAATAAGGCTTGTTGCTGATTAAAACGCATGACATTACGTGGTACTTCAGCGTATTCACGGTATACCGTTGCCACATCGCCTAAGTAGATTAATTCGTTTGCGCCTGGTTTTGAAATAAGTAAATTTTCAAGCTCTGTCACATCGTTAAATTCGCCAGTGGGGTGCAAGCGGATAGACTCATCACCCACGCGCACTTTACCTGCGTTTGATACGGTATTTTGTGACTGTAATAATTGATAAATTCTATTGGGAGCAATACCAAGCTGAGCAAGTTTTCGTGTTGATATTTCTACCATTACTTGCGCTTGCTGTTCACCGCTAACGGTCACTTTACTTACGCCTTTAACGAGTACTAGTTCACGCTTTAAAAAATCTACATAGTCTTTTAATTCATCATAAGAATAGCCATCACCAGTGACTGCATACATGACACCATACACATCACCAAAATCATCTAAAACTGTGCTTGGGTAGACACCAGTTGGCAGTGATGATGCGTTATCATTTATTTTGCGTCTGAGCTCATCCCAAATTTGACGTAAGTCTTGTTTGCGATAAGTGCTTTTCATCTCCACAGATATTTGTGATTTGCCAGGTGATGAAATGCTGGTTACATAATCTACATAGGGTAGTTGTTGAATAGCGTTTTCAATTGGAAAAGTGACTTCTTCTTCAACTTGTTGTGGTGAAGCGCCAGGGTAGAGAGTGATCACCATGGCTTTTTTTAAGGTAAATTCGGGGTCTTCAAGCTGGCCAAGCCCTAAATACGACACCGCACCACCAATAAGTAGTAGCAATGCAAACATCCAACTAACTACTTTGTGTTTTATAGCAACTTCAGCAAAACTCATTTTATAAGCCTCGCTCTTTTTGCCAAGGACGAACTTGCATTCCTTCTTCAAGGTAATGTACGCCGGCAGCTACGACTGTTTGACCTTTTTCAATGCCTGTAAGCACTTCAATGCCACTGCGATGCAGTTGTCCAACTTTAACGGCTTGTTTGGTTACCTTACCTGTGGCTTTGTCATAGAGCCAAACGTAGCTGCTATTGGCAGATTCTGTAGGCTCAGAGAAAACCGCTTCCACAGGTAATAGAGTATAACGCGATTGAGAATGGGTGATTTTGCTCAAATCAATATCTACACGGCCCGTCATACCAGCCAGTAGATTAAAGTCTTCAGGTACGGGTAATGAAAAAACCACTTTGTATGTGAGCGTGGCAGGATCTGCCTGGGTATCAAATTCTTTAATTGTGAGTGTGTATGACTTATCTGGGTAACCATCAAAAACAACAGTTGGTTGATATTCTGCGTCTTTATCGATACGGGCGATAAGTTTTTCTGGTACTTGGATTATTACATCCATTAAGTCACGGGTTTCAAGGCGTAAAATATTTTGTTTTGCTTGAATGTTTTCATAGTTTTTAACAAATACTTTTGCCACAGTGCCACTAAAAGGAGCCCGTAGTTCACTGTTATCTAAATTAGTTTTTGCAATTTTTAACGCAGACTCAGCCACTTGTTTATTAGCCAACGCTTGGTCTAGTTCAGATTGACTGGTAATCGATTTTTTGAATAATTTTTCAACCCGCTCTAACTGTGATTGCGCCAGCTCAAAGCGTGCTTTTCGTTCATCATATTGTAACTCAAAGTCTTCAGGATCTAGCTTGGCAAGTAGATCACCTTTTTCAACATGTTGACCAGCAAGTGCTGGAAATTCAAGTAACTCACCATTGACTCTAAACGCTAAGTACGAGCCCTGATTTGCCACAACCTCAGCAGGAAAACTGCGAATAGTTTCGTCTGAATTAGCGTCAATTTTAAATAACTTAACTGGGCGAACGGGTTGTTCGACAGGGGTATCGGTATTTGATTCTTTACAAGCGACTAAACTCAGCAAAAATGCCGATATTATTAAAACTGGCGAGAGTTTCATGGTCTTCTCCGTGGCTATGAAAACATAAATTAGGTGCAGCATACGCCGCAAACATATAAAATAAAAATTATTAAATTTTAAAAAGATCATAAATAAAAGTTATGAAATTTAAATTTGGTGTTCTATGAACCTTGTTCAATTAAAAATGCTTGATGCTATCTCGCGTACCCAAAGTTTATCAAAGGCGGCAAGTGAACTGCATAAGTCACAGCCAGCTCTAACACTAGCAATAAAAAAGCTAGAGGCGGAACTCGGTTTCCAATTGCTAGATCGTAACCAGTACCGGTTAACACTCACTGAAAAAGGGAAGTTATTTCATCGAGAAGCAGCACAGTTACTCAGTGCACAATCTCATTTAACTCAGTTGGCCAATGAATTGGCTTTAGGGAACGAAGCTAATTTTAAGATTTGTTACGAGCAGTTATGTCATGCACCGTATTATAACGATATTATTTGTGATGCTTTTATGCGTTATCAAAGTACAGAGTTTAGCGTAAGTAGCGGCAAACGCTTTGCATCCTTGGAGCAAGTCAATAAAGCGCAAGCTGATTTAGGGATTGGTCCATGGTTTGATTTATTTCACGCAACAGGTGACTTAGAAAGTTTGCCTATTGGTAAGCTCGATATTGGTATTGTATGCGCCAGCAATTTAGTGCCGAAACAGGTTAACTATGAGCAGCTGCAACATTATCCGTGTTTGGCGATGTTTGAGAGTGAAATGAGTTTTGATTCGGATCGGTTATCATACTCTAAAGGCTCAGCAATCATGAAAATAGACGATATTGCAACCTTGAAGTCATTTTTAGTATCAGGTGCAGGGTGGGCGATGATAAGTCTAGCGCATTGCCAAGCTGAGATAGAATCAGGCTTGTTACATCAGGTAGAAGTATTTGATAGAGAGCATACGTTTAGTGCACAAATTAGAGTATTTAGACAACACTCGATTCATCATGGCCCGGTGGCTCGTGCCATTTGGCAGGGTTTTAAGCAAGCAAGTGAGCAATTTTTAAATGACTGAAAATGAAGTATCTAAAGAAGATAAAATTTACACGGTGATGGCCAATATCCCCCTAGGTTGTGTGGCAAGTTATGGTCAAGTCGCAGCAATGGCAGGCCTTCCAAGCAATGCTCGATTAGTGGGAAGACTATTAAAGCTAATGCCTAAAGACTCAAGTATCCCTTGGCATCGTGTTATTAATAGCCAAGGGAAAATCTCTTTTGCACCTGGTTCGCTCCAATACATCAACCAATTTCAGTTATTACAAAGTGAGGGAGTAGTTTTTAAAAACGGTAAAGTGAATATGCGTATTTACCGGTGGGAGTAAGATTAAAATATATAGTTAGTAATGGAAACATAGTGGCAAACACACCCCAAAATTACAAAAACATGCCAGATAGCATGGCTAAATTGACGTTCTTTCGCACTGTAAAAAATAGTACCTAAACTATAAAACAGACCACCACTTAATAACCACCACAGCGCATTTACATCGACATTTAAATAAAGTGGGTAAACAATCGCCACAGCAAACCAACCCATTAATAAATACGTGGCTAACGATACGCGCTTATTTTGATTTTTAACTAAGAGCTTATAGCATAGCCCGCCTATGGCTAATGACCATATGAATAATAATGTTAGCACCGACCACATGCCGCTCAGTGAGAGAATTAGAAAGGGAGTATAGGTACCTGCTATGAGTATATATATTGCACAGTGGTCACATTTTTTGTAAAAAGATCGTGCCCGTGTACTTACACTACTGTGGTAAAGTGTGGATGCCAAAAACAATAAAAATAAGCTAGCTCCATAAATTAAAGCACTGGTAATATGTGCTGAGCTTTGTGATTTTGTTAATAAATCCCACAAAACATAAATTGAAAAAATGACTCCAGCTCCATGTGAAAGGGCATTTAACATTTCTTCTTTTTGAGAATATGCCGGTACAGCGCTCATAAAAAACTCATAAACTAAATAAAGTGTTTTCAGTGTACAAGTGTACGCTGAAATTATCAATGCAATAAGCGTGACTACTTTTTAGTTATTTTAACCAAACACACTGGTTAAAATAACCACGCGATGAACGTTTGCTTAAAGTTAATAAATTATAAGCCTTAATTTTCAATGAGTTAATTTTTATTTTTCACTTGGCACAACCTTTGATTAAGTAATAGCGACTAACTTAATAAATCAATAAGGAATACCATTATGAAAAGCTTTATCAAATTATCGGTTGCAGCGCTTTTGGTTGTTGGCTCTACACAAGTAAGTGCAAATGACGGTCAGTTTGACCTAACACAAACACTTTCTAATAGCATTGCAAGTTACATTGAAAGTTCAAGTAACGAATTAAAAGTAAAACTAAAACAGTCTTTATTCACTGATTCACAAAATACACTCAATGAATTATTACAACAGCAAACTGAGCAGTTTACAGCAGATTCTGTAACTGAGGATGATAATCAATTTGTAGTTGCTAACACAGCAAGTAATGAGGAATAAGACGATGAGCAGTGAGCTAGGATTATTTGTTTTAATGATTGCGCCTGTATTAAGTTTATTAAGTGCGTATGCATCTTTTGAACTATTGCGTAATGTTGGGCAATGGTTGAATATAGGCTAATTGACTAAAACATGTTTTGATGTTGATCTTATACACTGCGGTGCACGTAACGTAATGCATAGTTTATTAAAGAAGTAGGGCAATATGATACGTGCAATCTTTCCATTACCGGTGTTCATTTTACCGCAGGGCTATACGCGTTTGAGAATTTTTGAGACGCGCTACCTTGATATGGTTAAAGACTCTTTTAAAACAGATTCAAGCTTTGTACTTTGCCATTATGATCAAGACGCCTATTTAAATGTACCAGAGCATGGTTGTTTAGTGAAAATAGTTGATTTTGATAAAGACGAAAGCGGACAATTATTGATTGATATTGTTGCTCAATCTTTAGTTAAACTTACCAATGTCATGCAAGACAAAAATCAATTACGTTATGGTGAGGCCAATACTGTAAAGCTTCCACAATGGCTATATCAACCACAGCAGGTATCTGCAAAAGATGATTACCTGAAGGCATCTCTTGAGCATGTTTTTAATCAGGATACTGATATTTCTGGCTTATACAAGAAAACTGATTTTGATAATTTATCTTGGGTGACTGCACGTTGGCTTGAACTTCTACCTATCTCACACGATAAAAAACAACAGCTTGCATTTAGCTCTAGCTTTGCCAATATCCAAAATTTCCTCCATACTGTCATTAATAACGAACTTACTGAATAAAGTGATCCCTTAGGTTTTTTGCTGCGTATTGTTTTGTAGTGAATACAAAGGGGAACTAACAATGGTAAGTCAACAACACTCAACACGTTGTACACCTGACACAGGTAACTTCACTGCCATGGCACAAACACCAAGTAAAGAGCTAGCAGAAGCTCTATTTGCAGTTGCAACACACAGAGACAAAAAAGCGTTTGCTTACTTGTTCTCATATTTTTCGCCAAAAATTAAACGCTTCGGTATTAAGCAATTTAATTCTGAAGCTCAAGCTATGGAGCTTGTACAAGAAACTCTAACATCAGTATGGCGCAAGGCTCACTTATACAACAATGACAAAGGCGCTGCCACTACTTGGATCTATACAGTAATGCGTAATGCATCTTTTGATATGCTCAGAAAAATGAAAAGTACCAAAGAAGAGTGTATCAGTGAAGATATTTGGCCTTTAATTGAGCAAAATGAAAGCGAAAACTATGAATTCAGCGACCACTTAGAAGACAAACAAATTAAACAATACCTAGAAAATCTGCCACAGGCGCAAAGAGATGTGGTACGTGGTGTGTATTTTCAAGATATGTCGCAAGAGCAGCTTGCAGATCAACTCGGTATTCCCGTTGGCACTGTAAAATCAAGATTACGTTTAGCACTTCAAAAACTCCGCAATGAGATGGGAGACAGCCATGATTAAACACCATCCGTCAGACGCTTTACTTGCACAATATGCAAGTGCAGCATTACCTGCCAGTTTAAATGTTGCTGTGGCAATACACGTTGATATGTGCCCATGCTGTAAAGCGAAAGTCGCCGCAATTGAAGCAAAAAATGCTAAGGCAATTTTCACTCAACCTGATACTCATTTTGAACAAGATGATGAAATTGAAAATAGCTCACTAATGCTCGAAGCCATCATGATGGATGAAAGTGTTGACGATGTGTACGACGTGAAACCAAAGCAAGTAACTATTAATAAGCAAAATTATCAGTTACCTCGGGCACTTTCACGTATCGCTCATAGCAAATTTATGCAAATGGGTAAATTATCTCGTTCGCGTATAGCACTCGAAGATGGTCCATTAAGATCAAGCCTATTTCATATTGCTGCAGGTGGCGAGATCCCAGAACATACGCATACAGGTTTTGAACTAACTTTGCTATTGGACGGTGAGTTCAGTGATGAGACGGGCGACTATGTCGCTGGTGATTTCATGTGGTTAGATGGTCGTCATGATCACACTCCAATTACGAAAAATGGTTGTTTATGCTACACAGTTGTAAGTAGTGCACTACACTTTAATAAAGGGTTGAGTAAACTATTAAACCCAATTGGTAACTTTATCTACTAGGAGTGTTTATGCAGCAATCTACAATAAAAATTGGCATTAGTGCTTGCCTTGCTGGTGAAAAGGTACGCTTTGATAGTGGACATAAAAAATCAAACTTCTGTATGGATGAATTAGGTAAGCATGTTGAATACAAACGTTTTTGCCCAGAAGTTGCCGTTGGTCTGCCTATACCAAGGCCTACCATTAGACAAGTGAGAGTAGGTGATACCATTAAAGTTTGTCGCCCTGATGGCAGTGGTGATGTTGGGCCGCAGTTAACCGAGTATGGTAAAAAAGTTGCTACTGAACAATCCTCAGAGCTGAGTGGTTTTGTGTTTTGTGCTAAAAGCCCAAGCTGTGGCATGGAACGCATAAAAATCTACAATGAGGCGGGAACGGGTAATACCTCTGAGGGAGTTGGTTTTTTTGCAGAGCAAATAATGGCACATAATCCACTCTTACCGTGTGAAGAAAACGGCCGTTTAAACGACATGCATCTGCGTGAGAATTTTGTTATGCGGGTTTACGCATACAAAAATTGGCAGCAACTTCGAGAGCAACCAATTAGTGTTCACCGCTTAACGCAATTTCATGCGCAATATAAGTATCTTTTGATGGCACATAACTATCAAGCCTATAAAGATCTCGGTAACTTATTGGGGACGTATGAGGGCGATGACTTTGATCAACTGGCTGACGACTACATTTTAGGTTTGATGACAGCGCTTAAAAAGCCTGCATCACGAAAAAATAATAGTAATACATTAATGCACTTACAGGGGTACTTTAAAAAAGTGCTTTCTAAGGTTGAAAAACAAGAACTTCGCGATGCGATTGATGAGTACAGAGAAGGGCTGGTGCCATTATATGTACCACTCACATTAGTTAAGCACCATCTAAAAGTACACCCGAATGAGTATCTTGATAAGCAGGTGTTTTTTAACCCATATCCCAATGAGCTTAAATTACGGTACGGCATTTAATAATGGATACAATTTTTTGGTTTAGGCGCGATTTGCGCCTTTTTAACAACTTTGCTTTATATGATGCAATTGAGCAAGGCGCTAAACACGCTGTGTTTTATATTACGCCAGTGCAGTGGCAAAAGCATGGCGTGGCTGCTCTACAAATTGATTTACTCAAGCGCCGTCTCGTTTATTTAGGTAATTTACTTGCAAAACATGGCATCAAATTGCATGTTTTGCAAAGCGGTGACTACCAAAGCTGTGTAGAGCAATTGATAGAGTTCTGTGCTGCTAATCAGGTAAAAAAAATATTTGCTAATAAAGAGTATGAAATAAACGAACAGCAACGCGATACGCAATTTTTATTAATGGCGGATAAACAAGGTTGTTCAGTTTATTTATACGATGGTGATCTTATTGCTCCTCCTGGTACTGTTACGACAAAATCAGGTGAAATGTATAAAGTATTTACCCCGTTTAAAAACGAGTGGTTAAAGCAACATCAAGATAGTCATTTTCATTTTAAAGCAATGCCAGACACCTTTTCTGAAATTGAATGGATTGAACCTGAACTACTCAAAACTGATAATAGCTCGCATAAATGGCCCATTGATGATGAGTCTCTAAGCCATGTTATTCAACGTTTTATTGACGACAAATTAATCAGTTATAAAGAGTCACGAGATTTCCCAGCTATAAAGGGAACGTCAGGATTAAGCCCTTATTTAGCGTTGGGTATTGTCAGCACGTACCAACTGGTAGCCATGGTGCAGCAACAACATGTTGATGTGTTAACCAGTGCTAAAAGTAACCTGTTTACTTGGGTTAATGAACTGGTATGGCGAGAATTTTATCGTCACTTGTTAGTTGCTTTTCCTCAATTAAATAAATACCAAAACTTTAATCAAAAATACGACAGCGTGCAATGGCGTGAAAATGAGCCTGAGTTTAATGCGTGGTGTGAAGGAAAGACAGGTTATCCGCTGGTGGATGCTGCAATGCGCCAATTAAAAGAAACCGGCTGGATGCATAATCGCTTACGCATGGTTGTCGCTAGCTTTTTAACTAAACACCTACTAATTGATTGGCGAAAAGGTGAACGCTTTTTTATGGAGCACTTAATAGATGGTGATTTAGCTTCCAATAATGGGGGTTGGCAATGGGCGGCAAGCACAGGTTGTGATGCGCAGCCATATTTTAGAATTTTTAACCCTATCACTCAAAGTGAGCGCTTTGATCCAAATGGGGAATTTATCCGTAAGTATATACCAGAGCTAAAAAATGTACCTGACAAACAGATACATTTTCCGCATAAATATTTAGCAAGTATTGGGTGCGATGCTGTGTATTGGCCAGCAATTGTTGATCACAAAGCAGCACGAGAAAGAGCACTCGATGCATTTAAGGTATAACAAGGATTAAGATGAGCACTGCCAAAGTTGAAACGTTCGTCAATATTTACCAGCAGTTAAATAAACACACTTTGCATTTGTTAGCTGATATTTATCATCATGATATTGTTTTTTCAGATCCACTTCATAAGGTTTCTGGGCTAAGTCAATTGCATGAATACTTTGCTGACTTATACAGTAATGTTACCGAGTGTCAGTTTGACATCAAATCGTCTCATTGCAGTGGTGATAATGCATTTGTGTATTGGGTTATGAGTTATCGTCATCCTAAGCTGGCATCGCATAAGAAAATTGACGTTAATGGCCACAGTCACCTTATTTTTAACGGCGATAAAATAATCACTCATCAAGATTATTTTGATGTAGGAGAGTTACTTTACCGGCACATTCCCGTCGTTGGATCTGTCATTAAACTTATAGATAAGCGAGCAACTGGCGTATGATTACTTTAATTACAGGTGCCACTTCAGGTATAGGCGAACAGTTAGCTACGAAGTACGCAGATTTAGGTGATACCGTTATTGCTTGTGGGCGAAACACACAAAAGCTAATGGAGCTTGCAAAGCATAACAATATCCAAGCTTGCGGATTTGATGCGACAGACTTACAGGCTATAAAAAGCGCAACAATTGCTTATCCTCACTTTGATAGAGTTATCCTCAATGCGGGAAACTGCGAATACGTTGATGATGCAAGAAACTTTGACAGTAGCTTATTTACTCGCGTTGTCACGACTAATTTACTGTCAATGGGTTACTGTTTAGATGCATTACTACCTAAAATTAAACCCGGTGGGCAATTGGTTCTAGTCAGTTCAAGTGCTACCTATCTACCACTGCCTCGTTCAGAGGCTTATGGCGCGTCAAAAGCAGGTGTGAGCTACTTAGCTAAAAGCTTAGCGGTAGACCTTAATGATGTTGACGTTACACTGGTCCACCCTGGTTTTGTCAAAACACCTTTAACTGATAAAAATGATTTCCCAATGCCTATGGCTGTTAGCGCACAAAAAGCCGCTGAATACATTATCTCCGGGGTACAAAAGCGCCGTAAAGAAGTTCATTTTCCATACCGTTTTACCCTTATTTTAAAATGTTTACGTATTTTACCTTTGCCGCTTTGGCTTAAACTTGCAAAAGGATTATCCCGTTGAAAAAAATAGCAATAATAGGCTCTGGCATATCGGGTTTAAGTTGTGCTCACTTACTTCATAAGTACCATGACGTTACTGTTTTTGAGAAGAACAATTATATTGGCGGGCACACTGCCACGGTTGATGTGAATGTAGAGGGTATTGATTATGCCATTGATACTGGGTTTATTGTATTTAATGACCGAACTTATCCTTATTTTGAAAAACTATTAAAGCGCATTGGAATTGAACGAAAACCCACTGAGATGAGCTTCAGTGTGCATAATGAACAAACGGGTTTTGAATATAATGGTCATACTTTTGCTAGTCTCTTTGCTCAAAAACGCAATATATTACGACCTCGTTTTTATAAGTTACTCAATGATATTGTTCGTTTTAATAAGTTATGTAAAGCGTTACACAGTGAAAACAGTTACAAGCAAGAGCAAACCCTTGGGCAGTTATTAGATATACACAGTTTCAATGATTTTTTTCGGTATCATTATATTTTACCTATGGGGGCTGCAATTTGGTCAACCAGCATAAAAGAGATGAGCAGTGTTGGTGTTGAGTTTTTTGTTAAGTTTTTTTACAACCATGGTCTATTAGACATCACAAACAGACCACAGTGGTATGTGATCCCTGGTGGCTCGCGCGAATATATAACCCCTTTAATTGATGGCTTTTCAGATAAAATTCGCTTAAACAGCAATATTGAAACGGTATCAAGGGCTGATGACAAAGTTACAATTCATTTTAAAGGTGGTCAATCTGAACAGTTTGATAAAGTGATTTTTGCCTGTCATTCCGATCAAGCCCTTAAGCTATTACAGGCGCCATCAGATGATGAAAAGACCATTTTAGGGGCCATACCATACTCTGAAAACTCTGTGATATTGCATACTGATACGAGTATTTTACCAAAACGCAAAGCGGCGTGGGCAAGTTGGAACTACTTACTGAATGACAATACCGATAAAGCGGCGGTGGTGACTTACCAAATGAATATTTTGCAGGGTATTAAAAGTGACACTCAGTTTTGCGTTACCTTAAACCACAAAGAGGGCATTGATAAAGATAAAATTCTTCGTGAATTTACCTATCATCACCCAGTGTTTAACAAAGCATCTATTGCTGCTCAGCAGCAAAAACACCAAATAGATGGTAACAATAATAGCTATTTTTGTGGGGCGTATTGGTATAACGGTTTTCATGAAGATGGCGTTAAGAGTGCTGTTGATGTAGCTCGCCAATTAGGTGTCGAATTTGAATAGCGCTATCTATACAGGGGATGTTAGGCATCGTCGATTTGCGGTGAAATCCCATCAATTTAAATACCCTTTGTATATGATGTGGGTTGATTTATCAGCCCCTGAACTGCTAAATAATATACACCCTCAACTTGGTACAAAAGGTTTTAAAGCATTAAAATTTGAGCAATCAGATTATCTAAAGTCCGCAAGCTTAAGCGATGATTCTATTTATACCCGAGCACTCACTAAAATAGCTGAGCTTGGTGTAGCTGACTCTTTCAGTGGAGTTTATATGTTGGGGCAGCTACGTTGTTTTGGTATTTATTTTAGCCCTGTTAACTTTTTTGTGTACCAAACAGATAAAGGCGATTTTACGCACATGGTTGCTGAGGTAAGCAATACCCCGTGGAATGAACGTCACTATTATTTAGTTGAACTTGAAAAGAAAGTGAACTTTAAAAAGGTTTTTTCCGTATCACCTTTTATGGATTTAGATATGAACTACCACTGGTCTACGCGATTTAGTAAAGATCATGCACTTATTCATATCGAAAACAAAAAAGAAAGTGAGCTGTTGTTTGATGCAACACTAAGACTTAAACGCCAGTCGTTAAATAAACAGCATGTAAGCGCTGTTTTAAAGCAGTTTCCAGCGATGACTTGGAGTATTTTTAAAGGTATTTATATTCATGCCTTTAAGTTGTTTATAAAGCGAGTGCCGTTTATAGGTCACTCAGGAAGCGGCACTTAAGCCTCCTCCATAACTAGTTAGGTGATGTAATGGAAAAAGTATCCAGTTTATCAAATAGCCAAAGTAGTAACTGGCTTCTAAAAATATATAAAAAGCTGGTATTTGGCGCGTTTAATAGTATTGAAGAGGGGCAGATCACGTTAATTGACTCTAATGATGTGATCCACTTTGGTAACAAAGCAGATAAACAGCGCGCAGTTAAGCTGACAGTTAACGATGCAGCTATGTACAAAGCATTTGCATTGTCGGGTAGTGTTGGGGCTGGTGAATCTTACATTTTAGGTCACTGGGATTGCGATGACTTGACCAAGCTAATCGAAATTTTTGCCATTAACCAGGCGCAACTTGATGCTTTTGAGAAAAAATTTGCCTTCCTCAGTAACATTCACTTTAGGTTAAATCATTTAAAAAACAAAAATTCTGAGCAAGGATCGAAAAAAAATATTGTTGCTCATTATGATTTAGGCAATGAGTTATATTCCTCTTTTTTAAGTACAGAAATGTTGTACTCAAGTGCTGTATACCCTTCAAAAGATGCAACATTGGAGCAAGCGCAAAATCATAAGTTAGCGTTAATTTGCCAGCAGGTCGATTTACAACAAGGTGATTCAGTGATTGAAATCGGTACTGGGTGGGGCGCTTTTGCAATTTATGCAGCGACTCACTATGGCTGCCATGTAACAACTACTACTATTTCTGATGAACAACATGCTTATGTTGAAGCGAAAATAATTCAGCTGGGTTTAACTGAAAAAATTACGTTGTTAAAACAAGATTACCGTTTGCTTGAAGGGCGCTTTGACAAGCTTGTATCAATTGAAATGATTGAGGCTGTTGGTCACGAGTTTTTACCAAGTTTTTTCAAAAAATGTAATGAGCTACTTAAAGACACAGGTGCTATGTTGATCCAAGCAATCACTATTGCAGATCAACGATATCAACATTACTTAAAAAACTCTGATTTTATTCAGCAATATATTTTTCCTGGTGGCTGCCTGCCATGTATTGACGAAATGAACAAACAAATTATGCAACAGTCTGACATGGTGGTGCACAGTGTGAAAGACATTGGTGTTCATTATGCGCGGACCTTAGCTGATTGGCGTGCACGATTTATCGCAAGCTGGCCTGAAATAGATAAAGTAAAATTTGACCAGCGTTTTTATCGATTATGGCTATTTTACTTAGCTTACTGTGAAGGGGCTTTTAGGACTCGTGTGACGAGCACTGTTCACTTAGTCGCACGTAAGCCTAGATTTAGCCATTCAAGTGATGACATTGCACTCGGTTATTAATTTTTTGCTGTTTCAAGGGGTATGGTTTATGGCCCTGCTCCTTGAAGGCCAAGCAATACCTGCCATAGTTTGCATTATTGCGCTCATGCTTTACTTATCTAAGCAGCGAAAATTAGATGTAATAATTTTAATTATTGGTTTGATCATAGCGCTTAGCTTTGAATTTATGGTGGTGCAACTTGGCTTACTTGAGTTTAAAGCCGCTCCTTACCCTGTTTGGTTTGTACTGCTGTGGAGTGCGTTACTACTTACTATTAATACTTCCATGGAGTTTTTAACTCGCTTGCCGTGGTATCTCTCAGTGGCCGTGTGCACCATTTTTGCACCTGCAAGTTACTGGGCTGGAGCCAGATTTGAAGTCATTAGCATAGTAAATCCACTTTGGTTTTTTTGGCTTAGTTATGGTTTTGCTTGGGCGCTAATGTTTAACGTAGTTATTTTTGTCAACAAAAAGGCGGCCCTGTACGTTCAGTCCCAACCTAGTCAGAATATTTAATCAACTATCACCGTAATGTAAGAGGATAGATTATGCGTAATTCACTGTTTATTCTGCTTTACAGTCCTTTGCTGGTTTTATCGTTTTGTTGTTTTGCAGCTGAGTTTAAACCGGTAGGCGAGAGTCGTTTTGAGTATTATTTTTGGGATGTTTATGATGCTAAGCTTGCCACTCCATCAGGTAACTATGAGTTTGGTCAGCACCCCACTAGGTTAACTTTAACTTACTTAAGGGACTTTGCTGCCAAAGATATTATCAAAGCGACTAATGAGCAATGGCAGCATTTAGGCAAAAGTTCGCTGGTTGGAAAATATGACCAACAATTACTGGCACTGTGGCCTGATATTAAAGAAGGCGAAAGCCTCACTTATGTTACTGATAAACAGGGGCAGGGTGTTTTTTACCATAATGAGCAAAAGCTTGGTGGTATTGATGACACTGATTTTACAGACAGTTTTTTAGCTATTTGGCTATCTGAGAATACATCAGAACCGCAGATGCGAAAACAACTCATTGGAGCACAAAAATGAAACGATTTATCGCTGTTAGTTTATTATTCGCTTGCACACTTTTGGTAAGCTGTGCCGCACCCGATGTGCAACATTACCAAGATACAGGTCCAGAATTTAACTTTAAGCAGTTTTTTAATGGCAAGCTCAAAGCGTATGGCGTTGTACAAGATTTTAAAGGTGAGTTAACCCGTAAGCTCGTTGTAGAGATGAATGCATACTGGGAAGGGAATAAGGGCACCATTGAAGAAGACTTTGTTTATGATGATGGTGAAACTCAGCGCCGTGTATGGCACATTACACTAAACGATGATAATACCTTAACGGGTACAGCCAGTGATGTATTGGGTATAGCGCAAGGGAAAAGCAGTGGCAGTGTGTTTCATTGGACTTATTCTCTAGTTTTAGAAGTGGATGATAGCGAAATAGAAGTGGATTTTGATGATTGGATGTACTTGGTAACACAATCTCGCTTGATTAACCGCACAGCTATTGATAAGTTTGGCGTTGAGGTTGGGGAAGTGACCTTAGTTATCGAAAAAGTTGAATGATACAGAAATTGCTAAACTGAACGGCTTTCAAGCCTCTTTATTCAGTATTGATTATTGAAAAATCATACTTTTATCGGCAATTTATTTAAATTTTACCCATTTTTTAAGAATTTAAGCAAAAATGGCAATTTGCTGTTGCCAATACTTTAAAAATGCATAAAGATAGGTTTTGCGAAGGCAAAATAATAACGAATAGGAATTTAACAAATGAATAAAGCTCAATTAGTTGAAAAAATCGCTACTGATGCAGAAATCTCTAAAGCAGCAGCAACTCGCGCACTTGACGCATTCACTGGCGCAGTAACGAATTCTTTAAAAGAAGGTAATTCAGTTGCACTAGTTGGTTTTGGTACTTTCTCTGTAAAAGAGCGTGCAGCACGTACTGGCCGTAACCCACAAACTGGTGCGGAAATCCAAATTTCAGCGGCAACTATCCCAAGCTTTAAAGCGGGTAAAGGTCTTAAAGATCAAGTTAATCCTTAATAAGCACTTTTATCTTATTAATAAAAAAAGGGCTAATTAGCCCTTTTTTTGTAAGCTTATAAATACTAAGCTTTTAAGGCTTTATCTCCTCGGCCGATGCCTACAGCACCAGAGCGCACCACTTCGATAATATCAGTCTCATGACGCAAGGTATCTAAAAATGATTCGATTTTATCAATACTACTAACAAGCTGTAATGTATAACTATTACGGCCCATATCTAATATTGCACCTTGAAACACATCCACTACACGCGTTACCGCTGCGCGCTTTGTTTCATCTTGCGCAAATACTTTCACTAAAAGTAGTTCACGTTCAATATGCGCCATTTCTGTTAAGTCGATTATCTTGAGCACATCGACTAGCTTATTCACTTGCTTGGTGATCTGCTCGACAATTCTATCATCACCCATAGTCGTAATTGTTATACGGGATAATGAATGATCGTCAGTTGTGCCAACTGTTAAGCTATCTATATTATAGGCACGTTGCGAGAAAAGGCCGACAATGCGTGATAGTGAGCCAGGCTCGTTTTCTAGTAAGATTGATAATATACGACGCATTATGCTTTTACTCCTTTACGTAACCACATTTCATCTATAGCACCGAGCTTAATTTGCATTGGGTATACATGCTCTTTTTCGTCAACACAGATATCTAAAAACACTAACTTGTCATTGATAGACATTGCTTTATCTATCGCAGGTTGTAACTCTTCGAGCGTATCGACACGAATACCTACATGCCCATAGCTTTCGGCCAGTTTGACAAAGTCGGGTAATGATTCCATGTAAGAAGACGAGTGTCTGCCGTTATACATCATATCTTGCCATTGACGAACCATGCCCAGTGAACGATTGTTCAGCGATACAACTTTTACCGCTAGGTTATATTGTAAGCAGGTTGAGAGCTCTTGAATATTCATTTGAATTGAGCCATCACCCGTAACACAAATTGACTCTTTATCAGGAAATGCCAGTTTAACACCCATCGCCGCGGGTAGACCAAAGCCCATAGTGCCTAAACCACCAGAGTTGATCCATTGGCGTGGGTTTTTAAATGGGTAATACTGCGCCGCAAACATCTGGTGCTGACCGACATCAGAGCTTACATAGGCATCACCATTTGTTGCTTTATATATGGCTTCAATAACCGCTTGAGGTTTAATTTTGTCTCCATCAGTACTGTAACTTAGGCATTTTTGTTCACGCCAGCTGATAATTTGTCGCCACCAATCCTCTTGCGCGCTGCGATCGATATTGATAGGGCTTTTATCTATGGCTGTTTGTAATTGTTCAAGTACAGTCGCTAAGCAACCTACAACAGGTATATGGGCTTTAATGGTTTTAGAAATAGATGTAGGATCAACATCAACATGAACAATAGTTGCGTTCGGACAAAACTTTTTGACGTTATTCGTCACACGATCATCAAAACGTGCACCCAGTGCTAGAATTACATCGGCATTGGCCATCGCTTTGTTTGCTTCTAAACTACCGTGCATCCCAAGCATACCAATAAAGTTAGGATGGACACCTGAAATGCCGCCTAATCCCATCAATGTGTTAGTGATAGGCGCATTTAATGATTCAACTAGGTGAGTAAGCTGCTCTGAGGTATTCGATATAACAATACCGCCTCCAGAATAGATAACTAACTTTTTAGCCTCTAAAATAGCAGCTACAGCTTTACGAATTTGTTTTGAATGACCTTTTGTATTAGGACTATAGGTACGTAGCTGTGACGTTGCAGGGAATTGAAAATCATATTTAAGCGCAGGGTTAAGCATGTCTTTAGGTAGCTCAACTACCACAGGGCCAGGACGGCCTGTACTTGCGATATAAAACGCTTTTGCCATTATTGCTGGTATTTCTTCTGCACTACGACAATTGAAGCTATGTTTAACGATCGGGCGAGAGCACCCAACAATATCTGTTTCTTGGAAGGCGTCATCACCAATTAAGCTTGTCGGTACTTGACCGGATAAGACAACCATTGGGATTGAATCCATATAGGCGGTAGCGATGCCTGTGATGCAATTTGTTGCACCTGGGCCTGAGGTTGCCAAAACGACGCCTACTTCGCCAGTAGCACGGGCATAACCATCGGCCATGTGTGTTGCAGCTTGTTCGTGACGGACTAAAATATGCTCTACTTCATCTTGTTGAAATAGAGCATCGTATAAATCAAGAACAGACCCACCAGGGTAGCCAAAGATATACTTTACCTTTAATTTTTTTAATGACTGAACAACTAGTTCAGAACCATTATATTGTTGTGTACTCATCCTCATTCCTCTGCGTGCCATCGACCCTTACTTTAAAAGTAGCTAAGGTATTTTATTTAAAAGCATAAAAAAACCCCCGTTTGTGGCGGGGGTTTTTAAAAAGCGAATTCACTTTTCAATACATCCCCACTGGGCTTAAGACTAAGACCAGTACGAGCACGTTAAAAAGGCGAATTTGATATTTCATTATAAGTGTCTTTTAATTTATATAGATTAGCGAAGCATGTGCATAACACTTAACTAAATCATAACTTATTTTAATAGTTTATTTTTAAGTCTTTTAACACCTAATGTCAATACTTAAATTGATTAACCTGCATTAATATTTCTTTTTTCTCTATTTTTCATTTTATTTTTAATGAAATGCATTTCAAATTACGCAAAAAAAGCAGAAGTTATGCGTTTTGTGTTTTTGAGTGTCGCAGCTGATGTTACTGTTATGTGTACGGTCTTTTTTTGTTATTATAAAAATTATTAAAAGCATGAATCAGGCTTCATAGTGAAATATATAAAGTTAAGCGCCACACTTGTTTTGTCATTGTTTACAGGTTTAGTTAATGCCAAAGCATACTCATCGAGCCCAACTGATATTGGTGTTGTTAATAAAGAACGAATTCTCTATTGGCTTGAAAAACGAAACGAATTGAAAGAATCTTCAGATAAAAATATTGCTGTTAATGAGTTCATCGGTAAACCTACCCCTATTCATGCTGCTGACTATGTTAAAAAACATGCTGGGCTAGTTACACAAACTAAGTTTAAACATCAAGCTCATAGCTCAACACTTTCACCTACAGATACAAAAACAACCGTTAAAGTATTGGCTATTTTAGTCGATTTCCCCGATTTACCTTATAACGATAATGGTTTAGAAATCACAGATACAGCAATGTATTATACTGACTATGATGTGCAACATTATCAACAAATGCTGTTTTCAACATCGGGTTATGAAGGGCCTAGCGGACAAACCTTAAATAGTGTGTATCAATACTACCAACAAGCATCAGGCAATAGTTTTAACTTTACAGGGCAAGTGTATGGCTGGGTGCAGGCGGATAAAAACGCTAAAGCTTATGGTGAGCGGCAAGGGGATAACAAAGATATAGATGCGCCAAGTCTAGTTAAAGAAGCAGTAGAAAAAGCCGCAAATCAATTTAGTATAGATTTAAGCGAGTATGATTTAACTGATTTGGACGATATTGATGGTGATGGAATCACTAATGAACCTAATGGAATTATCGATCATGTTATGATTTTCCACTCGAGTGTTGGCGAAGAAGTCGGTGGAGGTGTATTAGGAACTGATGCCATATGGTCCCATAGATTCTATGTTTATAATGACCAATTTCAGCCAACAGAGCTACCGAACAGCTCGGTTGATTTATTCGGGTATACTATTAATCCAATCGATGCGGGTATTGGCGTGGTTGTACATGAGTTTGGTCACGATTTAGGCTTGCCAGATGAGTACGATTTAGTTAGCACTAATATTGGTGAGCCTGTTGCTTCTTGGTCTGTAATGTCAAGCGGCAGTTGGGCTGGTTCGCCACAAGGTTCAGAGCCAGTTATGTTTAGCCCTTATGCACTGGAGTATTTACAAAATCGCTACAGTGGGAACTGGCTAAATCAGCTCACGTTAGATTTAAGTGGAGTTAACGAAATAAATAACCCCGTTATTAGTCATGCCAGTGCGACTGATAAATTGTTGAACCAAATTAAAGTTGAGTTACCTGCTACATTAAAAAGATTTAAACAACCTGTAGAAGGTAAATTTCAATATTACTCAGGTAGGGGTAATAACCTAAATAATACTATGGCGCAGGACATTACAATTCCTGCAACAGATAAACAGACCCTATTAACTCTAAAAGCGCATTATAGTATTGAAAACGAATATGATTACGTGCAAATTACTGTTAATGGTCAAGCAATAGCTTCTCAATACACGTCACAAACAAATGCTTATTACCCAAATGTGAAGCATTTTATTACAGGGGATTCATTATTTCACCCTAATGCACAACAGCCAAATAATTACCTAGAACATACTTTTGATCTTTCTAAATTTGCCGGGCAAAACGTGGATCTTGCAATAAAGTATGTAACAGACAACCTTGTTGAATACTATGGTTTTGTCGTCGATGATATGAAAATAAGTCAAGATGGTAATGTAATCTGGCAAGATAACGCAGAGTTTAAAAGTGCGTTTACGTCAAATGGTTTTAGCCGAATTGGCGAGTATATTTATGACACCCCACAGCACTATTATTTGCAACTACGTAGCTACGAAGGCATTGATAGTGGTTTGCAAAGTGAACAATACTCTCCAGGCTTATTGCTTTGGTTAGCAAATTTAGGCTATGAGAATAATAATACCTCAGCGCATCCGGGGGAGGGCTTAATTTTAGTTGTAGATGCTGATCAAAATGCAATCGCGAAAGGAACAAGCCAATCCCCTGCAAGTACAGATATTCAAATCCGCGATGCTGCATTTAGTGTGTATTCACAGCATCAAGGTTTGGGCGATGAACATTTAACAGCTATCAGTGAATTTACTGATACAGCTGATTATAACTTTTCGGCACAGCGAGAGTCAGGTGTAGCACTTAACCCATTTGGTTTTAGTTTTTCCATTGTTGATCAAGCATCTGATAGCTCTTACGTTGAAGTTGATCTAAATTACAGTGCCCAAACTGGTATTGCTTATACAGCGAATGACTTAACAGTGACGTTTGAAATTAACGGAATGGAGTTAACCCCCACAGACAGTTTCAACTGGCAGTTTGGTAATGATGAGCAAAGTGATGAACTCAGACCAACAGTGACTTTTTCAGAGTATGGAAGTTATGAGGTTCGTTTTTTAAGAACAACCGAATCAGGTGAGACGACTCAAGAGCAATATACAATTACACTGACAGCACCATTAGAAATCGCAAGTATTAACAGTGAGATCGATCAAGGCCTACTAACTGCAACGGCAGTTGTAACTGGTGGTCAAGCGCCATACACCTATGTTTGGAGTTACGGCGATGGAAATACAGCAACTACTAAATCAGTGTCACATAACTATGATTTGAGCGGTAATTACGCTCTATCTCTTATTGTGACTGATAGCAAGGGTGAAGTCGTTACTTTAAATAAAAATCTAGTAGTTGAAGTGCCATTAAATTCGCAAGGTGAGTACTCTGCAAGTGATTTAACCGTTGCATTTAAAAGTGATACACAAGGTGGTTACGGAAGTTATAGCTATTTATGGGATTTTGGTGACAGCGAAACAGCCAACACAGCAGACTCAACCCATACTTATCAGCAAGCTGGTAGCTATACGGTTACTTTAACAGTTACTGATGATAAAACCGCGCAAACAACTGAATTTACTTTGTTGGTCACAGTACAAAAGCAGGTTACAAGTTCTGGTTCAAGTGGTGGCTCATTCGGCTGGGTATTACTCGGTTTGTTAGGCGTGTGCTTTAGAAGAAAATAACATGAAATTAGTAAGAAAAAAGCCAGTGAAAACTGGCTTTTTTATATTCAAAACGATGTTTTAAACTATAGACGATCAATCACAGCTTGAGTGAAATCAGTGGTGCCGTGGCTGCCACCTAAATCGCGAGTAGTACGGTCACCCGTTTTAATAACGTCAGCAACTGCGCTACGAATACGTTCAGCTGTATCAGCCATTTCTAAATGCTCAAGCATTTGGATAGATGCTAAAATAACTGATGTTGGGTTAGCAAGGTTTTTACCTGCGATATCTGGAGCACTGCCGTGTACAGCTTCAAAGATAGCGGCATCTTCACCAATGTTAGCACCAGGAGCCATTCCTAAACCGCCTACAAGACCCGCACATAAGTCAGATAAGATATCACCAAATAGGTTTGTTGTAACGATTACATCAAATTCTTCAGGGCTCATAACAAGTTTCATACACGTTGCATCAACAATCATTTCAGTTGATTCTATCTCTGGATAGCGCTCAGCAACTTCACGGGCAACTTTTAAGAATAAGCCTGAAGTTGATTTTAAGATATTTGCTTTATGTACCGCTGTTACTTTTTTACGGCCTTCACGTACTGCAAGCTCATAAGCAAATGTTAAGATCTTTTCTGCGCCGTCACGTGTGATCATCGACATAGCTTGGGCTTCATTACCGTCTTCAGATACCACCTGACCTAAGCCTGAGTACATACCTTGGGTGTTTTCACGTACTGTTATGATATCAATGTCTTCGTAACGTGCTTTAGTACCAACAAATGATTTAACAGGGCGTACGTTAGCGTATAGACCAAACTGCTTGCGCAGTGTTACGTTAATTGAAGTAAAACCTTCACCAACAGGCGTTGTTAACGGGCCTTTAAGTGTGATTTTATTACGTGCAATAGTTTCAATAGTCTCTTGCGGTAATAACTCACCCGTTTTTTCTAACGCGGCTAGACCTGCATCAACGAATTCATAATCAAAATCGCATCCTGCGGCTTGTAATATCTCAAGAGCTGAATCAATAATACTTGGGCCTATGCCGTCGCCTTTGATCACTGTGATGGTTTGTTTAGCCATGAAGTTTTCCTATTAAAGTTAGAAATGCACATAAATAGTTCGCAAAAACAATCTGCGATCGCATGTTAGATTTATTTACGTGAATGAATATGAAAATTTAAGCGGCTTTTATAGCAATTTATTCAGTAAATTTCCACTAAAACCCGTTAAATTAGGCAATATGTCTAATAAAATGATGGTATCAGACGCTAGATGACAAATTTAAGTCTGGCAAATACGCATAAAAATGCTGACTGCTTTGCCAACCTAAATTCTTAAGCACGCTATTTATAGTCTGATTTTGCCAACTACTAAGTGGTATTTCAGGCCGAAACACATTGAGTATTAAAAGTTTAACGCAGACCCATAACTGGGATTCAACACTGAGCTTTTGTTTTTTATTTTGTTCTGCATCAAGTAAAGGCTGGGTCCAAGGGTTATCACCAACTAGATTCAGTAATGAAATCGATAATTGCTCGCTATCGTGATTTTCTACACCAAATAGCCATGCCAGAGGGCGACTAATATTACTTTTGGCTTCATCATCGCTTAATATTTTACGACTTAGCGCATTACTACAGTAGTCAAATAAATAGGCTACATATGCATAAATGGGTAATGTAAGTTGTTCAAATTGCAAGCTAGTATCTTTACTCACTAGTAATGCTAATATTTTAATAATCGCGTCCGTTCTAATTCTAATATGTTCTTGTAAAGGGTGGTGATGGGTTTGTACAAGCTGCTGAAAAAGAACCCGTTGTATAATTGCTGGTGCGTTATCTATTCCCACCATAGATAAGCAATGGCGTAGATCTTTACCTGCTAAATGCTCTTTATTATAGGGTTTAACGGCTTCTCGTAAATTGTTTATGGTATTAGTTTGATTCTTTAACAGTTTTTCAATTGCGCGATATGAATACTCGTGTTGAATTTTCAGTTGACTAATTAATAAAATAATCTGCTGTTGAGTATGCACTGAAGTGTTAATAGGGGCTGCGAGGTGTTCATTAAACCAAATACCGTAGATCAAACGTTTGTCTTTGGTTGGGCGTTGCTTGTCTTGACAACTAATTTTACCAGATATCGCGTGCCAGCGAACTCGTTTCCCATCATTTAAGTTAACTATGAGTATCTTATTCTTACTGGTTTTGCCAACGTAGATCAATTGCTGATCAGAGAAGATAGCTATGCTACCTGGTAGGTAGGGTCCAATCTCACTAATCAGTGATTTTAATGCGTGCTGGGCAAAGCTATTTGGGGTACGTACGTAAATATCTGCAACGGCTTTGTATAAGCTTACATGGTCGTTTGCAGCACGGTATGTAATGTTCATGGCAATAATGTTGGCCAGAGCGACCAGTGTTGTTGCACCGTCATAAATCATGATTTTTGGCGTGCTCAATAAAGCTTGCTTATATTTGTTCAGTGGAGCCAATATCCGAGCTATGTTTGGCGTGGCTACTTTTGCCGACTGTAATAACTTTATTGCCAATTGATGGCGCGCTTGCCATTGTTTTTTCTCTTGCGGATTGAGAGTGTGTTGTTTAGCTAATTTATTCGTCTGTACTTGAACACATAAGTAATTAGTGAGGCAAACGGCGAGCAATAGCTGTGATACCTGCGTGTTATAACTAAGGCTCTTACAAAAAACTGCGATAAGAGTGCATTGTGTAACAACTAAATTTGTAGTGTAACCATAACTTTCAACATACAAACTCAGTTGAGCTTGTAGGGCATTTGGATTTGTTTTATATAGCAGATAAAATTGCTCAGCAAGCTGATTCAATAGTGGGTAAGTGTGAGGCCATTGCTCTTTATCATTATATAGGCGCAATAATTGATGTGTTTTTTCATATAAGGAAATGAGCGGCTCAGAAGGTGAATTTTGCATTAACTTAGTCAGCCCGGCGCATATAGGTTTCATAAGCACTTGGGCCCCATAAAATGAGCTCACCATTTTTAAACAGTAATCCGGTACATTCATCCATTGTGGTAATGCCGTCAGATTTAACGTGTTGAGTACGGTAAAAAATAATCTGCCATACGTTTTCTTCAACGCGTTTTGCATATGTTAAGTCAGGACTGCCTAAATCATCCAATACATGATTTAAATTTGTCGGTTGTTCAATACTTAGCTTTGCAATAAAGCGTTTATTAAACGCTTCTCTGTCTTGCCAAATCATCGCCTGAGGATCATCTTTATAAAAGGTAATTACTAAAGTAGCGATAAGTGCATAAACACCTAGGCCTAGTATGATGTAACGAAAAACCTTTTTAAACATTGTACTCTCTTAAAGTCGGACGCATCTGCGCCACTACATTGATCATATGAAGATAAGCTCTGTTATCAAGTATACGCATAGCTGCAGCTAACAGCTATGTTAATGCGATAAGTTGAGTCTTAATTGCTTTAAACTAAAGCCTAAATGGATATCAGTTCGTAGGCTAACAAGTTGTTTTGATATGATAAACATTTCCATTCCAGTACTTAGCTTGTTACGAATAGCTACTGAGAGTGTGTCATCATCTAGTGCTTGGGTAATATCCTGATGTTTTCTAATAATCTCCTGCGCACTTTTGCTGCCAATGCCTTTTACACCAGGAATATCATTGGTTTTATCGCCTGCAAGCGCCCAAAAGTCGAGCAATCTGTGTTGCTCTACATTAAATCTATCTAGGATACTTTGTTGCTCTATGTAGCTTTTTTTAAAATAGTCATAAACATGGATTGTGCTACTCAAAGCGGGAAAAAACCCCTTATCAGTTGACACAATAGTGCTTGATACATGGTGCCTCGCGGCTTTAAAAGCAAGTGTTGCAATTATATCATCGGCTTCATCATTTTCTGGGGTGAATACAACAATCCCTGTCTCCTCAATTGCTTTACTAAATTTAGCTAAGTTATCTTTGAGTGTTTGAGGCATCGGGGAGCGGCTATTTTTATACTGTGGATAATAGTGATAACGCCAACTTCTATCGCCATCGAATACCGCAATTGCGTGGGTTGCTTGTGATGAACGAATGAGTTTTTGACAAGCATGTGCAACGCGTTGACAGCAGGTCATAATCATTTGCTCTTCGCTACCTTTGTTTTGGTTACTATCAACGGCATAGATGCGCCTTATCAAGTTTAGCGCATCTATTAAAAGTAATTGTCCAGACACATGTAACCTTTAAGCTTTTATTTCATAACAAGGGATATATTTTGTCCCAGGTAATTTCATTCGCCCTTGCGCGACAAATGCCTGTAACAATTTATCCATATTTTTCATTATTGCAGGTTCGCCACTGAGTACAAATCGGCCGTGTTTCTTGATTGCTTGAATGCCTTCATCTTTTACATTGCCTGCCACTATGCCAGAAAATGCGCGACGTAAATTAGCCGCTAAAATTTGCTTAGGCTGATTTAAATGCAAATCTAACCCCGCCATGTTTTCGTGGGTTGGAGCAAAAGGCTGTTGAAAGTCGTTATCTATTTTTAAAGTCCAATTAAAGTAATAAGCATCACCTTGGCTTTTACGATAATCGCGGACATTGGCCATAGCTGACTTGAGCTTTACAGCCACTAATTGCGGATCGTCGATGATTACTTCAAATTTAGTTAAGGCTTCATGGCCTAATGTCAGCTCTATAAATTTACACAATTCAATAAAATAACTTTCACTTTCTTTAGGTCCAGTAAGAATAACTGGCAACGACTGCTTTTGATTATCTGGATGTAATAAAATACCTAATAGATAAAGCAACTCTTCTGCTGTGCCAGCGCCGCCCGGGAAAATAATAATTGCATGTGCTGTACGAACGAATGCTTCTAATCGCTTTTCAATATCAGGCAGTATCACTAATTCATTAACAATAGGATTGGGTGGCTCTGCGGCAATAATACTTGGCTCAGTTAAACCTAGATAACGATTATCGGTATTACGTTGTTTGGCGTGGCCAATGGTTGCCCCTTTCATTGGCCCTTTCATTGCACCAGGACCACAGCCGGTACAAATATTTAAACCACGTAGCCCTAATTCGTAACCGACTTGCTTGGTGTATTTGTATTCTATTTCACTAATCGAGTGGCCACCCCAGCACACAATCATACTCGGATCGCTATCGACCTTTAATGCTCCCGCATTACGAAGCATATCAAAGACCATATGAGTTATAGCTTTTTGTTCGGTTAGATCTTTTTCATATTTTTGACAGATGAAGAGAATATCGCGAATAACAGAAAAAATGTGTTCATGAATACCCGTAATAATTTCGCCATCAACAAATGCCGTTGTTGGTGGGTTTTCTAATTCAATTTTAATGCCGCGTTCACGGCTTAATAAACGAATATCAAAGTTTTCGTATTTGTTATAAATTTCTAGGCTTGAATCGGTATGACTGCCAACGTTTAAGACGGCCAGAGCGCAATTTCTAAATAGCTTATAGCGTTCACTGGTAGAGGACTGCTCTAATAAATCAACTTCTAATTGCGACAGTAAATCTAACACACCTGTCGGGTTTAACTGTATTAACATAGGCAAATTCCTTGCTGTAACTGCTTGGTTAGTCGTTGTTATTTATTAATACATAACCTATCACGACCTGTATTTTTTGCTTTATAGAGTGCATCATCGGCACGGTCAAAAGCCTCTAAAGGGGTGTCGCCTTTTTTAAACTGGGTTGCACCGATTGAAATTGTTATTTCAACATTTTTACTTCTAAATTTAAAGGGAATGCCTTTTACTGCTTTGCGTAGTTTTTCAAGCGGCGCGCTCGCATGCTCTAGTGACATTCCAGGCATAAGTAATACAAATTCTTCACCACCGTAACGCGCTATAAAATCTGATTTACGAATCGACATTTGTAATGCTTTTGCAATCACTTGCAGTGTTTTATCTCCAGCGCTATGGCCATATCGATCATTTATTGATTTAAAGTGATCAACATCGATAACAACCAAAGTAACATCAAACTCTTGCACTGCAAATAAATGAAACTCATGGTTAAATCGTTCATCAAATGCGGCTCGATTAGGCAGCTTTGTTAAGCCATCAAGCAAACTTTTAAAGCGTTGTTCATGTAAGCGCTTCTTATATTTAGATAATTTGCCTTCTAAGTTACCTACGCGCTGGTTAATATCTTTAAAGCTTTTTATCAGCGCTTGCCTGTCTTCTTGTTCAAGGCGCTCTTTTTCAATTAAATCTTTGCTGAGTGATTTTAATTCATTATCGACTAAGGCTTTTAAAGATGAAATAGAGGTAGCATCTTGCGTTTGAGTTGTCAGGTTATTAATTTTGCTCTCAATGCGCTTATTAAGCGCATCAAATTCTGCCCCCATAGACTCAGAGTGCTTACTCGTTGCAACAATTGAATGATGTAATTCTTCAAGGGTTTGATTTAATGAAACTAAAAAACTTTGTGCTGATTGACGCTCTTTACAGATGTTACTCGCAATAATGCGAATAATCTCAATGGCTGCATTGAGTAAGTCATCAACCGTGTCTGTTTCAGAAATTCTATTTTTAATAGCTTTTACTTGATCAGCGGCTTCATCTTCAAACACCAAATCATTTGCAAGCGTGAGTAACTCTTTTGCTAAGCCTGGCTGGCTAGTACCCGCTTCTTCTTGGCAAAGCGTGAGCTTTACATTCAATGCTTGGTGGTAGATAGCCACTAATTGATTCAAAATTGGGATGAAATCGTTGGTTGCTTGTACGTTATTCAGCTCGTGGTCTAAAAGATGGCGTAAAGTTCTACGGGTCGCGTCAGGTAAACCTTTGGTTTTTTGTAATAATTTACCTGCATCTAATACGCTATTATATAATTCTCGCTGCTTGGCTGTTTGTTGCGCTTCTTGGGTTTTCAATAAAGCTAAAATTTCATCAATCAGTGGAGCGAAATTTTCAAAGTCGACACCTTTTGAAAGTGCACTTCTGAACTTAGCTAAACGGTTATCAAGTTCAATATCCAACCCTTTACAACTCAGAGAAAGTTTAGCTGTTAGGTTTGATAATGTATCCACCTGATACTTACGCGCATTTTCGAGTACCATACGTGTATCAATGGCTTGTTTTAGCTTTTTATTTAAAACATCGAGCTTTTCTGACACTAAGGGTTACCGCCATTGATTAAATTGTCTATAGCATTAAGTTTACAACAAAATTGGCACAAATGTAGTTACCAAGTCAAAAACTTAGGATTTGATGTTGATTTTTATTCATCGACCTTAATAGACCTGGATTTTGTCGCTTTTAATTCACATTTTTTTCTATCGTTGTTAGGCTCCTCGGTAATAAATTATAAATATTAAGAGTTTTTATGAAAAAGTTTTTAGCTTTATCAATTGCCGCTGCGCTGTCACATTCGGCCATGGCCGATGTTAATTATTCATTGTCAATCACTGAGCCGGCGCACCACTTAGGTAATGTCAGTGTGGAGTTCCCGCAAACGGCACAAGCACATTTAGACGTAAAGTTACCAGCATGGCGCACAGGTCGTTATGAAATTTTAAATTTAGCTAATGGAGTACGCTATTTCTCAGCGAAAGATGATGATGGCAAAGCACTTAAATGGGAAAAAGTAAACGCCAGTACATGGCGCGTACACCTTAATGAACCAACCGAAGTAAATATCGATTACCAAATCTATGCCAATGAGTTAGGTAAACGAGCTCGTCATATTGATGATAGCCATGCGTTTATTGATGCATCAGGCTTTTTTATGTTCAGCGAATCATTTCGCCAAGAGCCAGTTACCGTCAAGGTTGATGTTCCAAAAGATTGGCGCTCGGTGTCAGGTATGGCAAACAATGGATCAAAGCATAGTTTTAAAGCGGCTGATTACGATGTACTGGTAGATTCGCCAATCGAAACAGGTATAAACCAATTACATAAATTTGTGGTTGATGGCCGAGATTACGAGTTAGTCATTTGGGGCGAAGGTAATTACGATGTTGATCTAATGCTTAAGGACTTAAAAAAGCTGGTAACAACAGGCAATGTTATTTGGGATAATTACCCGTATGAGCGATATGTATTTATGGTGCATGCAACATCTGGAGCAGGGGGAGCCACTGAACATTTAAACTCGACGATTATTCAACGCCCGCGTAATCGTTTTGCCTCACGCGAAGATTACCTTGCATTTATTTCAACAGCAGCTCATGAGTTTATTCATACCTGGAATGTAAAAGCCTATCGCCCAGAAGGGCTTGTACCTTATGATTACACAAATATGAACTTTGATAAATTACTCTGGATTGCTGAAGGCTCTACTAGCTATTTTGAAGATCATTTGATGGTACGTGCGGGTATTTCAACTACCGATGAGTTTCTTAAAACCTTAACAAAAACCGTTAACCGTCATTTACAAACCCCTGGACGTGAAGTACAAAGTGCCACTGAAACGAGCTTTGATAAGTGGATTAATCAAGGTGGCGATCATGCCCGTAATTACAGCACTAATATTTATTTAGAAGGCGCGTTAATTTCAATGGCGCTTGATATAGACTTACTCGATAAAAGTAACGGTCAGCAAAGTTACCGCGATGTTCACCGTGCGCTGTATAAAGATCACAAAATGCCACATGGTTTTACTGCTGAGAATGTTAAAACTATTTTAAAAGACTTAACGGGGCGGGACTATAGTGATTGGTGGGCTACGAATGTCGATAGCCCAGCAGCGATAGATTTTGATGCGCTTTTAGCAAAAGTAGGGTTAGAACTTGCTCGTCCTAAAGGTGCAAAGTCTGTGGCCAGTATTGACAGCTTTGCTAAAAATACCGGTGAGTTAATTACCCTTACTCATGTTCGTCGTGGTGGCGCAGCATGGCAGGCTGGTTTAACTACCGATGATAAAATCGTTGCTATCAATAAAAAGCATGTTGGAAAAGACTTAAAAGCATCGTTAGAGACATTCAAAGCCGGTGACAAAGTAACGATTGATTACATTCGCCGTGATGAACTACAAAGTACGACATTAGTGCTCAGTGAAGACTTTGATAAAGCTAAAAAGGTAGTGGCGCTTAAAAATGCCAATGAGCAGCAAATGGCATTATTTAAAGCATGGATGGGTGTTGAACACCCAAAACTCGCTAAGAAATAAATACTATTTAGTGACTCTAGGTTATGAGTAAAAAGGAGCTGCGGCTCCTTTTTTACTTTTAGGGGTGTGAAAAGTGCGTTTCGTCTTTTTAATAAATGCAGCCGTAGCAAAGTGATTGTTTATAGCACTGGTTAATTGTTGATTTTTGCGTGCGAAAAATGATTTTTTAACACTGGCCGCACTACGTGCTTTAATATCACTAACTTGTTCACAGTTTTGAGCAAACGGATAAGGCATTAACGAATAGCCTGCTACTTTAGTTTCCCATATATGTTGTAAGTCACAATCAACAGGGCGGCCAAATTTTTCAGTCGCTGCTAGCAATTGTTTGGCTCCGCCAAAACTTATTGCAGTAGCGCAACAGCCTGTCATCAACTTTTTATGGATCACTAAGTGTTGCTTATGCTGTAAAGGAACTTGGAAGGCAATAGAGCGGCTTCTGTTTTGATAAGCAGATAATTTTATCATCTGCCAACCTATTGGTGCTTGTTCAATATTTTTGATTGTATGGGTAAGATCATTTTTTAAGATAAAATCATCTTCAAGCACAATAGCGTAATCAAGCTGCCTATCAACAATAGTTTGCCACGCTTTACGATGACTTAAATAACAGCCGATTTGTCCAGCACTGAGCGGGTAGTGATATTTTTGCTTATTGAGGCTAGGACTGTAATTAATTTCTCTTTGTGCTGGCGTAAGTGTTGCCCCATCAATTGCATCTATACACTCAAAACTTAGCCCATGTGCGGCTAATTGTCGCTGGCTGTTTGCTAATCGCTCAGGTGAACGTTCAAGGTTGATCACAAAAATAGTAGGCATCGTTGGCTGCTTTTTTCTTAATAATTATTAAAATTTTAGCTATTAATGATGACAATTTGATTGCAGCATTTGCTGTTAAGTTAAAAGTTCAGCATGTGCAAAGTGTTTATACATTTTGTTACATTATAACACCGCCTTTGGTCGCAGAAATATTGACCCTCCTAACTATTCACGCGTAACCTAATTTATAAATAACAAAAAGGATGAAATTTCATGCGTTTAAAACCTCTTATTGCACTGTGTGCTTTGGCATTTACAGGTACTTCATTTGCTGATGAGGGTATGTGGCAGCCACATCAACTACCAGAGCTTGAATCTATACTTAAAGCAAAAGGCCTAGAGATAGATGCAAAATCAATCTCTAAGTTAACGGAGTTCCCAATGAACGCTGTTATCAGCCTTGGTGGCTGTACAGCATCGTTTGTATCACCAAAAGGGCTAGTGGTAACTAATCACCACTGTGCGTATGGTTCGATTCAATACAACTCAACACCAGAGAATAATATACTAGAAAATGGCTTTTTAGCTAAAAAAGCATCAGACGATTTACCTGCAGCCCCTGGCTCTCGTGTTTATGTAACAGAAACCGTAACAAACGTGACTGACAAAGTGATTAAAGGCACTGAAAAGCTCAGTGCAAAAGCACGTTACGACGCTCTTGAAAAAAATGAAAAACAACTTGTAGCAGAGTGTGAAGCGGATGATAACTACCGTTGTAATGTGTATTCATTTCATGGTGGTTTGGAGTTTTACTTAATAAAATCGCTCGAAATTAAAGATGTTCGTTTAGCCTATACACCAGCGATGGGCGTAGGTAAATACGGTGGTGATATAGATAACTGGATGTGGCCACGCCACACGGGTGATTTTGCCTTTTACCGTGCCTATGTTGGTAAAGATGGTAAACCGGCTGAGTACAGCGAAGATAACGTACCTTACGTACCAGACTCTTATTTGAGTGTGAGTGCTAAAGGTGTTCAAGAAGGCGACTTTGTTATGGTTACGGGTTACCCAGGACGTACAAACCGTTATCGCATTGCCGCAGAGGTTGATTACGTATTTAATACTAGTTACCCAAAAGCGCGTACTCACAATAGTAAATATGTATCGTTAATCGAAGAAAACTCTGAAGATGGCAGTAAAGCCCGCATTGCTTATGAAAGCACTATTGCAGGGTATAACAATTACATTAAAAACTACGGCTCAATGATCGAAAGTTTTAATAAAGGCACTATGTATGAGCGTAAAAAACAGTTTGAACAAGACTTAACAAACTGGATCAATAACGATCGTAAACTGAAGAAGCAATACGGCAGCGTATTAGCTGAACTTTCATCATTAGTTGAGCAGTCACAAGAGCATAACGAACGCGATCGCATGTTAGGCTATGTACATCGCTCACAAATGATCAGTACGGCTCGTCGTTTATACCGTTTAGCGTATGAAAAGCAAAAACCAAATAGTGAGCGTGAGTCTGGTTTTCAAGAGCGTGATATGCCAAGACTTGAAGCAGGCTTAAAACGTATGACGCGCCGCTTTGACGAAAATGTTGATAAAGCAATCTTACTGCACTTTTTAGAGCTTTATGCCGCACTACCAAAACAAGAACGCTTCGCCCAGGTTGATAAAGCATTTAACTTACAAAATGGTTTTGATAAAGCAAAGCACAGTGCATTACTAGATAAGATGTATGCTAAATCATCACTTAATAATGAAGACACACGTTTAAAATTGGCTCAGCAATCATTTTCGCAAATTAAGACAAGTAATGATCCGTTTATTCAATATGCTGATGCCATTTTTGCTGTTATGAAAGCACAAGAAGATAAAGACAAAGCACTCGCTGGTAAACTACAAGCTGCGCGCCCGCAACTGATGGCTGCCATTATTGCTTATAATAAAGCACAAAACAAACCTGTGTACGCAGATGCAAACAGCACACTCCGTGTAACTTACGGGACGGTGGGTGGCTATTCTCCGCAGGATGGTTTAGTAGCAACACCGTTTACCTCACTTGAAGGTTTACTTGCTAAAAACACCAATGTTGAGCCGTTTAATGCCCCTGAAAATCTGCAAAAGCAGATCAAAGCTAAATTATATGGTGACTACACCGGCGGCATGAACACAGTGCCGGTTAACTTTTTATCAAATGTTGATACTACCGGTGGTAACTCAGGTTCACCAACGCTTAATGGCAAAGCGGAGCTGGTAGGTTTACTGTTTGACGGTGTATACGAAAGTATCATTGGTGATTGGGATTACAACCCTGCACTTAACCGTTCAATCCACGTTGATTCTCGCTATATGCTATGGGTGATGGATAAAGTAGATAACGCACAAAACTTGTTAGACGAAATGAAAATCGTAAAATAAGTAAAAGCTAAAATAGTCAGAGGGCGCTTACCTTAACAGGAAGCGCCTTTTTTGGTTCTTACGCAGGTTGGGTTGAGTGTAGCGAAACCCAACAAAAAAGCAGCTTCAGTTAATCTTGGTGTTTTGCATTATCGATTGACTGCAAAGTGTTATTAAGCGAATAGTGCTACTAACTCGTTTATGCCCCATTACAATTTAGGTGATTTACGCTTCACTAAACAGGCATGATGATATTTAAAAACATTTTCTAATGCTAACATCTTAGGGGACTTGGGCAAAACTATGACCTTTGGCCGTTACAGCAAGGACTACAATATAAAAACACTCAAGCCCATTATTGATAAGCTTGAGTTTGGTATCTAGAAACTGTGATTCTGGATATGATGAAACCCATCTAAACGGTTTACTACCATAGAACTTAATTCTGGCTTAATTCCAATTTTCTCAAGAAGTGCGACGTACAGAAGCATGTTAATGAATGAAATATAACTATTAAGCGTATTTTCATCTACTGAATAAGGATTTGCATGGGTAATGTCATTCCTTAACCGACATATTTTTTCAATCCCTTGATTATTAAAATCAATCGCTTCCTTGAGAACTGAAGGTAAAGTTGCGTAGAAATCAATCAGACATTTGGACGTGTTGTACTTAGATTGATTCAATTTACCAATGCGAGCTATGAGCTTTTTAATATCCTTACCATTTCCTTTGAGTTTTTTAATTATATATGATTCAGAATCATTTAGGAGAACATCTAAGGCATCCTGATCTACATAAGACTTTGACTTATAAGTTAAACTTTCAAGAAGTCTAAAGTAACCAAGAAACCTCTCTTCATCTGATTTCATTCTTCGATATCTCAAATACCTAGTAAATGTGATTCGCTCATCTTCTGGTAAAAGATAGTACCTCTCAAATGAACATAGAGGAAACTCGGGTATAGGTAAGTCATGGAACCTCAAATTGCGACTTAAAGGGAATACTGGATAATCCTTCTCATATGTTCGATTAGTGGTAGGGAAATACAAACTAACCTTAGAAGACCGAGTTTCCCTATTTTCTACTAGTTTTATAGAGTTAACATTAAAATCAGAACCAATGAGCAGTGTCATCAAGTCATATAATTTCTGATACTCACAATATGAGTCATCAATACTAATAGGGGACTTGAGATTAATATTCAGCACGGGTGGGAACTTCATACCTGAAGTGAACGCATGGACATCGCTGTGAGCTTCGAAATTATAAAATAAGAGTAACTGACCGTAGTCATCAAGATCCTGAGAAAACTCCACGGTATCAATACCCACAGTGTTTAAGGTACGAGTATGAAATTTCTCTACTAACTCTTGTTGGAGGTTAGTATACCCTACCCATTTTTTCGTCATGCAAGAATCAATACTTAGCGATATGATTCTATCAAATGAATGCAAGTGTCCTTCGGCACAGACAACATATCCAACCTCAAATTCATATTCGAAAAAACCTACATCGTCATCAATAGCAGCTCGCAAACACTGGCTACTATGATAATGGATAGTAAGGTCATACAAAAGAAAGCTCATGTGGAAAGAACTACACTCAATCTTTTCAGACTGACTAAAATCGAGCGATGGTCGTCTTTCACCCATAACCCTCAATATGCATTTACTAGGAGATAGAGTTAATTTCCCCGCAAAAAGTTTATTTTCATCTCGAACTGAAACATCAAAAGTATAAGGCTTACCTAGCTCTAAAATTTCATCTCTATCAAACAATTTCCTTATCCCTTAAAGTAGCAATGTATGTACATAAGATAACACTTACATGCACTATACTATAAGGCAAAACGTGTAGCAGCAATAACGAATTTGGCCAAGTATGTGTTGTCTAGTTGAATAGTCACCAAAAATAGAACTAATCCAAAGAATCAGAATGCTCTGTGGGGTGTAACTCACAATTGTCCAAAAACGTGTTTATTGACCGTTTTCTTATCGCTCTCAGCGAACGTCGTAAAGTACCATGAGCGGACATGGCAACACTAAAATAAATGGTTAAAATGCTTGGCTATACTTGTGAGCGAAGCGTTTTTAGTGATCTTCACCCGATTTAATTTTCTGATTAACACGATTTGGCCAATGAATTGAAATAAACCAAAATAACCATGAACAGCCAATTGCAGAGCTTAAATATGTTAATCCTAAATGACCTTTTTTATCTAAAAGTTCAATATCGGCTATTGCTGCTGTGAGTATAAAAGCTGGAGTTATATATATCCAAGGGCTCGATCCAATTAATTTATTCTTAGAGCAAAAATAAATACTTAAGCCTAAAATTAATGTCGCAGGGTATGAAAAGATTACCATTCCGAAAATAGCAAGAAGTAAAACCCCTTCAAAATCAAAAGAAGACCCTTGAGAAAATGGTATATATATAACGGAGCATATAAACGTAATTGGGATTGTTATTAATGGAGCTATAAATACCCCACCCAATAGTGACTTCCATGATGTAAGATTCACGTAATACTCCAATCTCGTTAACATTTTAGTAGTTATGCGATACGCTGTTTGTGTTGCATAATCGCTTGTTGGGCTGAGGCGCTACCTACTCGATGTGTCTTAAATGACCGGTTATCGCTCACAGCTGAACTTCACAAAAAAGTCATAAGCAGACATCCAGAGGTATCCCATTCGGTGTTAGCCTTGTTATAAAAGTCAATATCAGTTATTACTTTTTTCCAAAATGAAGTAATACTGGTGCTTGTTGAAATCAAACACCACTTTTTATTGCCGTGAAGTGATTCAAGCTAGGACTTGTCAATACCGCTAAGTTATCGGCGTCACATTTTGATGTCCTAGCAATGATTAATAGCAAATCATGCCTTGAGGTAGGGGTTGACCCTAGATAAGGTATGAATTAACCCACTATACGTTTCACCAAGTAGAAATTCTTTTTACCGCGTTGAAGCAACCAGTACCGGTCGAACAGCGGGAAGTTCAAGCTAGAATTTTCTACATCAACTTTCTCGCCGTTCACTCTGATGGCTTGGCTGTCAATTAGCTCTCGGGCAATGCGCTTTGATTTGGCTAAGCCTGATTCAACCAGAAGCTCTACTAAGTCTTGCTCAGCACTTTGCATGCTGGGTAAGCCATCGAGTTCCAACTGTTTCAGCTCGCTCAAGCTCAATTGCTGCACGTTGTTGCTAAATAACGCTTGAGTGATTCGCTCTGCGCTTGCTAAACCTTCTTCACCGTGGACAAAGCGTGTCATTTGCTCCGCTAAAATACGCTGTGCTTGCGGTTTGCCTTTACTATCTTTGTCTTGAGTTTCAATCGCTGCGATTTCATCGCAGCTCAAGAAGGTGTAGTAACGTAGGAAGTCGTAAACATCTGTATCTTCCACCGATAACCAGAATTGGTAGAAGGTGTAGGGTGAAGTTTTACTTGGATCCAGCCACACAGCAGCACCTTCAGTTTTGCCAAACTTAGTACCATCGGATTTGGTGATCAACGGTAAGGTTAAACCAAATACTTGCTCATCATTTTGACGACGAGTAAGGTCAATCCCACTAACAATGTTACCCCATTGGTCATTGCCACCGATTTGCAGACGACAGCCGTACTGACGGTTTAGCTCGGCGAAGTCGTAAGATTGCAGCAGTGTATAACTGAATTCGGTAAATGAGATACCTTGATCTGGGCGTTGTAAGCGTTGCTTTACCGATTCGCGACTAATCATGGTGTTTACAGAGAAGTGTTTACCTACGTCACGGAAGAAATCGATTACGTTAATTTGCTTAACCCAATCTGCATTGTTGACCATGACCATTGGATTACTGACTTGCTTATTCATCAGTTGTTGGATCTGGTTCGATAGCTCTTGTATCCAACCCGTTACGGTTTCTTCTGAGTTTAAGCTTCGCTCTGTCGCTTTAAAACTCGGATCGCCAATCATACCCGTAGCACCACCAATCAGAGCGATAGCTCGGTGTCCTGCATCTTGAAAACGCTTGAGCATAATCAAGGGTACTAGGTGGCCAATGTGCAAACTACCTGCAGTTGGATCAAAACCACAGTACAAGGTTTGTGGCTCAGATAGCAGTTGTTGAACTTGATCTAAATCGCTAGCTTGGGCAATCAAGCCGCGAGCTTGTAAATCTTTAATTAGTGTCATCATCTTCTCTTTATCTGGTTTGGTTATACTCAGATTAAAAGACCAGATGGGATCGAGGTATATCCCTAAAGGGACATTTTGTTATCTTGATTGAGTGATCAAATGATTGAGAAATAACTGAAATAATTCACTTAGCGACGCAACATTCAACTGTGCATAGATACGCTTACGGTGGTTCTTTATTGTGCCTTCGGCAACACCTAACTGCTTTGAAATCTCTTTGCTGTCATTACCTTGCGCGATCAGTGCTGCTATTTCTTGCTCTCGCTTGGTAAGGACTGATTGCCCAAAGGACGCCAGTGCAGATTCAATCGCTGCACGTAGTTGCCCCGAATAGGCTGCAGGGCTGAAAACTGCCTCGGCGAGTGTAAACTCTGTCTGTTTCCAATGCTGCTGGCACAAAGACTGGATAATGGTGAAGTAAGATTTTAGCTTAGCTAATTGAGGCTTGGTGAAGCGTTTGTCGTTTTCCATAAAACCGAAGTACAGTATAACCCAACGCGTCGGTTCGATTTCAATCAGCATGCTGAGTTCATCTTTCCAGCCGGTTTGATGGTAGAAGTGCTCACAGTAGGCTTGGTAATCGAGGTCGTTACGTGCGACGTCTTTGTCCACAATATCTTTAAGCGTAAAGATACCTTGTTCTTTGTTAGCGTTAAGCTTTTGATAAAACGGGTCACTTTGGAAAGATGTGGTAAGATAACGTTGGAACAGAAGATCGCGTTTATTTTCAATTGAATCATACAGATAGATAGGGCGTTTACCTTCTCGATAACCTAAGATCACAGAACAATCAAAATTCAATAATACGCTGATCACATGCATGAGTTTGGGTGTAAAGTTTGGTGAGTTAAGAGCAGAAATCGTATCTGCAAGATGTATGTTTAATTCGTCATTATGCATGTGATTCGAGAGTCGATAAAGGTTGGGATAAGAATAACGCAACAAGCTGCTATCCCAAAGTTATATGTTGTGTATGACAGAGTTTGGTCTGTCGGTTAAAAGCTTTCTAATATCTAAAACAATCTGTTAAATGTTAATTTAGAATGTACATAACCCAAAATTGTCCAAAAATAGGGTTGATCGAGCATCTGTATATCGCTCTTCGCTGACGTTAACTTAAATCTAATTATTTCAACATCCTTTAATATATTTCAAGTGCACTTTGTAGCCAATAAATGCTAGTTTAGTAGCAAATTAATTGAAGGGATAAATTATGAAACTTGAATCCTTAGCATTACACCACGGGTATGAATCAGAGCCTACCACTAAATCAGCAGCGGTGCCGATTTATAATACCTCATCGTATACGTTTGATAATACACAGCACGGTGCTGATTTATTTGATTTAAAAGTACCGGGTAACATTTATACCCGTATCATGAACCCGACTAACGCGGTTCTTGAGCAACGTATTGCTGCAATGGAAGGTGGAATTGGTGCGTTAGCTGTGTCATCTGGTATGGCAGCGATCACTTATGCGATTCAATGTTTATGCGAAGTAGGTACTAATATCGTTAGTACCAGTCAGGTATATGGCGGAACCTACAACTTATTTGCCCATAGTTTGCCGCGCCAAGGCATTGAAGCACGCATGATTAAAGCTGATGACTTCGCGGCATTTGAACAGGCCATTGATGAAAATACCCGCGCAGTATTTTGTGAGTCAATCGGTAACCCTGCTGGGAACATTGTTGATATTGAACGGATAGCGAAAATTGCTCACAGTAAAGGTGTCCCGCTGATTGTAGATAACACGGTAGCAACGCCTTATTTGTGCCGACCTTTTGAGTTGGGGGCAGATATCGTAGTGCATTCATTAACTAAATACATTAATGGTCATGGTACTGCAATTGGCGGGATGATAGTCGATTCAGGCAAATTCGATTGGAAAGCTAATGCAACTCGGTTTGCAATGATGAATGAACCTGATCCGTCATACCATAACGTGGTTTATACAGAGGCGTTTGCAGAAGCGGCATTTATCGGTCGTTGTCGCGTTGTGCCGCTGAGAAATACAGGGGCTGCCCTTGCTCCTAAGAATGCTGCGGATATTATGATTGGGCTTGAAACACTAGGCCTACGTATGGAGCGCCATTGTGAAAACGCGCAACAGCTTGCTGAGTATCTTGTAAATCACCCTAAGGTGCTTTGGGTTAATTATGCAGGGCTTGAATCTAGCCCTTATAATGCTATGAGCAAAAAAATAACAGGTGGCAAAGCATCAGGTATTTTAAGCTTTGGCATTGCTGGTGGTTTAGAGGCGGGAACTCGTTTTATTGATGCACTTAATATGGTGCTGCGCTTAGTTAATATAGGTGATGCTAAATCGCTAGCGTGTCACCCTGCATCAACAACGCACCGTCAATTAAATGATCAAGAGCTTGAAAAAGCAGGTGTAAGCCGTGATTTGATTCGTCTTTCTGTTGGTATCGAGAGCATCGACGATATTATTGCCGATGTAAGCCAAGCATTAGATAAAGCCTAAAATCACTAAGAGCTGGGCGCAAATAAATTGTGCCCAGTCTTTAAATTATTTATCTGCTTGTATGTTTGAGTCATGCCTAGGAGTATGAAGTATTGCCTGCTTTTCAGCTTCAGATAATATAATCCAATCGAAAATTTCTTCGCTGGTACGGCCACATCCAGTGCAATAGCCTTTCAAACGGTGGCACTGCCCAATACAGTCTGTTTTATATGCTATTGCACTGTTACTTTTAGATGGCTTCATAATCTTATAGCTCTAAAATCAGATTTATTGGCTTAAGGCTAAATATTGAGTTATTTAGAGGCAATGGGTTTACCGATTTCTAAGGAAGTCGACCATGGTTTTGAACGAGACATTGTCTTACCTGTATGAATTGAAATAACCGGTGTAGACTCGTCAAGTACAAAGGTAGTGCGCAATGATTCAGCCGACTCTTTTTGCTCTTGATGCCAGTTATTTTGGACTAAGCAAGCTCGAGTGAACTCAACTGCTTTTTGGTGCATGGCTACCGCCTGAGTTTGCTCTTGGTAATTCTCTTGACACTGGTATGTCACAGTATCAGTATCCAAGGCACTAATTTGACATTTATCACCAACAAGATCATATTTTGCAGTCCAAGTTTCGGCGTATTTGGTTGTTACGCGAGTGCCTTTTAGTTTTTCAAAACGAGTGTCGTAGGCAGCTAGTAAACCGTTGATTTTTTCACATGGTGTAAGATTATCAATCGTAGCTTTTTGCTCAGGCGTGAGGCTTGTACAGCCAGATAAAATAAGGCCGCCAAGTAATACGGTTAAAGACTTTTTCATAGTGCGCTATCCTTTTTATAATAGCAGTTCCTTGATAATTACTTGAAGGATACCTAAGGGCTTGAAAAAATGCTATTAAAGCGACAAAAATAAAATAACAAACGCCCTTAAGTCATTGGAGATGTGTGGGACTATTGTTTAACGTTCTCTACATTTTCTATTTTTACACTTCCTGAGCCATCAGTGAGTAAAGTAAAGCTTTGAGCTGTATCGATATAAATACCACCAGAACCATCGTTGACTGTAACTCCCCCCGATGTATTTTGAACATTAATAGTCCCTGATCCATCGTGAATTTTTACATCACTTAGACTGTTGGCAAGTTTAATGCTGCCAGAGCCGTCGTTGATCACTACTTTCCCCTCAATGTCGCGAGCATTAATTGAGCCAGAACCATCATCAATATTAAGAGAACCAGTAATATTGTTAATGATAATTTTACCTGAGCCGTCATGAATAGTTGTTGCCCCTGCATTGTCAATTGACAGTGAACCAGAGCCATCGTTAATGTTTAACTTAAATTTGGCAGGAATAGACACAGTAAGGTCAATGCGTGTAGAGTCTTCATCATGGTTATTACAGCTATTAGCTATTAGTTCGGCACTTTTAGCACGTTGTTTTAGTGATAAGCAATAATTGTTATGTGGTTGATCTTGGTATATTTCAGCCTTTACTGTTACAGAATTTGTATTACTGCCCACTATGTTCAAAAAGCCAGAGCCCGCTTCAACAGTTAATGTTGAAAGTGATTGGCTATCTAACGTAAGTTGTTTGGTTTCTTGTAATGTTAATTCGTTATTCCACGCTAACGCTTGAGTTGATAGCAAAATTGCACTTAGCAGTGTGAGGCGTTTGAATGTGTTAGTCATTATTATTCCCTTTCATTTATGTCGTGTTTTTAGTTTAGTCGCATAAAGCAATAAAAAGGTTTAAAGGAGAGGGCTATTTTTTAATTTCCTCTTATGTGCGCGCATCTAAAGCGCTTAGCCTATTTGTAAGTAATTGACTTAAATATCGTTTGCACAACGAGAGGAGAATGGGAATAAATGAGGTAAAGCAAAAAGTGTAATCGAAAAGTAGCGTCTCTTAGTCTATTTGTGAATTTTAATATAGTCGAGGATCTTTCAAACAAGGCGCTGAGCAAAGCCCAGCGCGTGTAGATAATTACTTATGGCGACCCTGTAGGCACGCAACCACATCTTTCAGCTCAAGGCCTTGGCGTTGTAGTAACACGATTAAGTGATACAACAAATCGGCTGATTCGTTAGTTAACTCGTCGTTATCGTGCTTCATTGCGGCAAGGGCCACTTCAACGCCTTCTTCGCCGACTTTTTGGCAGCTACGGCTTAAGTCTTTAGCAAAAAGTGAGGCGGTGTAGCTTTTTTCTGGATCATCGTTTTTACGCTCAACAATTACTTGTTCTAGCTGGGCTAAAAAGCTGAGGCCTGGCTTTGCATCATCACCAAAACAGCTTTGCGTGCCTAAGTGACAGGTTGGACCCAGTGGGTTTGCAAGTACTAAGATTGAATCGTAATCGCAATCTGTATACACCGATACCACTTCTAAGTAATTTTCAGAGGTTTCACCTTTGGTCCATAAACGATTTTTTGAACGCGAATAGAACGTCACTTTTTGCTTATCAAAGGTGACTTCAAGGGATTCTTGGTTCATAAAACCTTGCATCAAAATAACCCCAGTACGGGCATCTTGCACGATAGCAGGGATCAATTCGCTTTTAGCAAAATCGACTTGGGTAAGGTTTTGTTTGGTTAGTTGCATAGTCGCGCCGCCACTTGGTTATCTGTTAAATATTGTTTCAATTCGCCGATGTTGATCACGTTTTTGTGAAAAACACTAGCTGCTAATGCGCCATCAACTTGGCTTTGTTGAAATACATCAACAAAATCTTGCATGGTGCCTGCGCCACCTGAAGCAATCAGTGGTATATCACATAAAGCGCGCATTTTAGATAACTGTTGGTTATCGTAGCCGTTACGTACACCGTCTTGGTTCATGCAATTTAGTACAATTTCACCTGCGCCTAAGTCTTGTACGCGTTTAACCCATTCCTCAGTTTTGTAGCGTGTGCGGCTTGATGCATTAGGATCGCCAGTTAATTGATAAACGAGGTATTCGTCCGTTGCTTCATCATAAAAACTATCAATGCCAACGACAACGCATTGCTTACCAAATTCATCATGTAACTCTTTAATAAGCTCTGGGCGGGCTATAGCCGGGCTGTTGATACTGATTTTATCGGCGCCACGTTCAAGTACACGCGCTGCATCAGCGACAGATTTAATACCGCCGGCTACACAAAATGGAATATCAATGTGGCGGGCAATGCTTTCAACCCAATTTACATCGAGTAGACGTTTTTCAACGCTTGCGCTAATTTCATAAAACACTAGTTCGTCAGCGCCTGCTTCACTGTAAGCTTGGGCAAGAGTGAGAATATCGCCAACAATTTCGTGGCCTTTAAATTTAACACCTTTGACTACTTGGCCATCTTTTACGTCTAAGCATGGGATTATGCGTTTTGATAACATGCTAACGCCTCCTCAACATTAAACGCACCATCAAGTAGTGACTTGCCTAAAATAACGCCGCCCACACCCAGCTCTTTGAGCTTTTTAATGTCATCAAGTGAGCTTACACCACCAGACGCTTGCACTTTAATGTCGCTGTTGTGGTTAGCTAAATCTTGGTACAGTGAAAATGAAGGGCCGGTCATGGTGCCATCCTTACTGATGTCCGTACATAGAAAGTCAATTACACCCAATGCAACATAAAAATCGACTAGTTCAAACAAGCCAAATTCTGATTCACTTAACCAGCCGTGCGTCGCTGGTGCCCAGCCGCTGTCAGTTTTATTGACATCAAGGGCAATTACAAAGTGTTTAGCACCAAATTTTTCAATCCAGCTTTTCACTTCATCACGCTTTTCAACTGCCATTGAACCAATAACAACCTGATTTGCACCAGCGTTTAGCCAATCTTTAACATCTTGCTCAGTGCGAATACCGCCGCCTACTTGGTACGGTACGTTCAGTGCTTTGGTAGCGGCTTGAATGTGCTGCCATTGCTTTTTACTTGGATCCCGTGCGCCTTCTAAATCAACCAAATGCAATTTACCTGCGCCGCTTTGTGCATACTCTTGTAATCGTGCGCCAAGCTCAAACGGGTAAAATTGTGCAGTATCGTATTTACCTTGATATAAACGCACGATTTGATTTTGTAATACATCTAATGCTGGAATAATCACGTTAAATTCTCTTTTAATTTTGTTTGCCAGCAGCTTAAAGCTGCCAGTCTAAAAAGTTTTGTAATAACCGCGTGCCGACTTTTGCGCTTCGCTCAGGGTGAAATTGCATGCCCGCGTAATTGTCGTTGGCTACAATGGCTGAAAATGTTTGCCCGTATTCGCCGCTAACTAGTGTTGCATCGTTAACGGTGTGGGCAAAACTGTGCACAAAATACACTTGGTCGTTTACATCAAGGCCTTTGGTCAGTGCGTGTTCACGGTTAAGGGTTAAGTTGTTCCAACCCATATGGGGCGATGTTAAATTGCCAACGTCCAGCGCTTTAACTTGACCAGGAATTTTACCTAAACACTGAACGTTACCTTCTTCAGTGCTGTCGCATAAAAGCTGCATACCTAAACAAATACCCATAAGCGGGCGTTGGTATTCATTTATCGCTTGTTGCCAACCACCTTCAACTAAGCGCTTCATAGCAACGGATGCATGACCAACACCGGGTAAAATAGCGCGTTCAAAGTTTTTAAGCTGCTCAGGTGAGGTGATAACTTCTGGCGTTTCGCCAAGGCGTTCAAAGGCAAAACGTACAGAGTTTATATTGGCACAACCAGTATTAATTATGGCAATCATAAACACCCCTTCGAACTGGCTGTTTGTTGGCTAGCATCAGCGGCAATGGCCATACGTAATGCACGTGAGAATGCTTTAAATAAGCCTTCAACTTGGTGATGGCAATTACCATCGCTTACCGATAAGATTAAGCTAATCGCAGCGTTATCACTTAAGCTTTTAAAGAAGTGCTCAACCATTTGTACGTCTAAATCCCCCGCTTTTTCACGGCTAAAGTTGGCATTTAATACAAATGATGCACGCCCTGATAAGTCAATTTGTGCTTCTGCTTTGCATTCATCCATTGGCAGCGCAAAACCATAGCGGGCAATTTGCGATTTTGTGCCTAGCGCTTCTTTTAATGCAAGACCAAGGGCAATACCAATGTCTTCAACCAAGTGGTGCTCGTCGATGTGTAAATCACCTTTAGCTTGAACGTCGAGACCGATGTTAGCGTGAGTGCGAATTTGATCCAGCATGTGATCAAAAAAACCAAGGCCGGTGCTTATCTCACCATTTTTGCTTTGATCTAAATTGAGTTTGACATCAATTTGTGTTTCTTTGGTGTTGCGAGTAACACGGCCTTTGCGGTCGGCTGTAGTGAGTTTGGTAACAATCGCGTTCCAATCACCGTCGTATAAAATACCTTCGCAGCATAAGTTTTGCGCCAGGCCAATATCAGTTTGGCGGTCACCAATAACGAATGAACGACCTAAATCTACTTTACCAGAGCGCATAAGCTCGGTCAGCAAACCTGTTTTAGGCTTGCGGCAATCGCAGTTTTGCTCATCAAAGTGTGGGCAAATTAATACGTCGTCAAATTTAATACCTTGGCTAGATAAAATATCCATCATTTTATCTTGTGCGATATCAAAATCAGCCGTAGGAAAACTGTCAGTTCCCAGACCATCTTGGTTTGACACCATAACCAAACGGTAGCCCGCAGCTTGCAATTGCAGCAGGGCAGGGATCACATTCGGTAAGAATTCTAGTTTTTCAAGGCTATCGACTTGTTTGTCGGTAACAGGCTCTGAAATGATAGTGCCGTCACGGTCGATAAATAAATAGGGGTTACTCATGATACTTCCTGCTCTTTTTGTGCGGTTGATTGGCTTAGGCCATCTAACCAGACTTTTACTTGTTCTAATTCTTGCTCGCTGCCGATAGAAATACGCAGCCAATCGTTTTCACCATACAAGGTAAATGCTCGCATCACTAAGCCTTGTTTAAGGGCAATATTAAAGCTGTTTTTATTAGCTAGTTTTAAGGTAACAAAGTTACCTTCACCGCTTAGCACGTTTAATACCGCAGGTGAGGTTTGAAGCCACTGTTTTAGTTTTTCTTTTAAAGCATTTAAAATACTGACTTGGCGGCGCATTGAGGTAATTGCATCAGGGCTTAGAGCATTAGCAGCAATGCTTGCGACGACGGTTGATACTGGATACGGCGCAATCACTTTACGAATTGGCGCAAGAACTGACTCTTGTGCCAGAGTAAAGCCTGTACGTAGACCAGCCAGCGCAAAGGCTTTTGAAAGCGTGCGCAGTACAACTATGTTAGCAAATTCATTAATAAGGCTACTGGCGCTTTGCTCTGGGCAAAATTCAATATAGGCTTCATCAACAATCACCAGTGCTTTACCTTCAAGGGCCGTTGCAATCGCTTTGATTTTATCAAGCGAGGTTAGGCTGCCAGTTGGGTTATTTGGGTTACAAATAAACACTAACTTAGAATTCCCCACAGCGCTGACGATATCATCCACTGATCCTTCTAGTAGCAGGGTTTGGTTTAAGCCGTTAATAGCAACATTATGGGTATCAGCGATGACTTTATACATACCGTAAGTGGGTAAAAATAACGCGATGCTGTCTTTGGCTGGTGCGCAGTATGTGCGTACAAGTAGCTCGATGCCTTCATCTGCACCACGAGTCATTAATACTTGCTCGGTGCTTAACTGCGCATACTCTGCATAGCGATTAATCACGCTAGCCGGTTGCGGATCAGGGTAGCGATTTAAATCACTAATATTAATATCAATGTTTTTTACATACGGACTTTCGTTAGCATTAAGCCAGGTGGTGCCTGTGAGTTTTTCACTTTTAGCTGAGCTGTACGCTGCTAACGCATCAATATTAGCGGGTAATAAAGTATTATTACTCATAATTCAGTCCCTTTATTAATAGCTTCTAAACGTACTTTTACTGCATTTGCGTGGGCGTCGAGTCCTTCAGCATCAGCCAGCGGTAAAATTGCTTTTGATAAGGTTTTTAAGCCATTTTCGGTAATTGTTTGTACTGTATATGTGCGAAAAAAGTCGAGCAAATTTAAGCTTGAATAGGTTGCACTGTATCCGTAAGTAGGCAATACGTGATTAGTACCAGAGGCATAATCACCCGCTGACTCAGGGGTATAATCACCAACAAACACAGAGCCCGCATTTTTAACTTTTGCTAAATAAGGGTTAGCATCGGCTAATTGCAAGATTAAATGTTCAGGGCCATATTGCGCAGACACATCAAATGCTTGGTCAATTGAATCAACCAATATTAATGATGAATTGGCCAGCGCTTGCGCGGCGATATCTTGACGCGATAGTTTAGCAAGTTGGCGCTCTATTGCTTGCTGAGTGCGCGCAATGATTAATTCACTATTACTGAGTAGAATAACTTGAGAATCAGCACCGTGTTCAGCCTGAGATAACAAATCAGCGGCAATAAACTCAGGGTTAGCACGTTCATCAGCAATAACTAAAACCTCTGAAGGACCTGCTGGCATATCAATCGCCATACCGGGTATTGTTTGTGCTACTAGTTGCTTAGCCATAGTGACAAAGCTATTACCTGGGCCGAAAATTTTATTCACTTTTGGTACTGAGCCAGTACCATAAGCCATGGCGGCGATTGCACCTGCGCCGCCACTTTCTACGATTGTATTTATTCCGCATAATTTAGCTGCATATAAAATTGCTGGATTGATTTGCGCATCCCCTTGCACTGGTGTTGCTAGAACGACAGTCTTAGCGCCGCTTAACTGGGCTAGTACACCTTGCATGATCACAGAAGAAGGCAATGGCGCGCTGCCACCAGGTACATAGATACCTACTGCTTCAATTGCTTGATATTTTAATTCACATAACACACCCGGTTGGGTGATTAATTGAATATCTTTTGGCAATTGGGCTTGATGAAAGCGTTTAACATTTGCATATGCTGTATCAATAGCATATTTAAGCTCAGGGCTTAGCTGTTGTACTGCATTATTTATTTCTTCAATAGGCACTAATAATCGTGGTGTTGGGCGATTATCAAATTCTTTTGCCATGGCGAGTAGGGCATCATCACCTTGCTCTTTTACATTTGTCATAATGCTTTGACAAATCTCTTCTACCTTTGCACTCGCACTGACAGCAGGGCGCATTAGCGCCGCTGCTTGTGCGTCTGCGGATACCTCATTCCAGCGCAGCATCTAGTTACTCCATCATTTTTTCAATTGGCATAACTAAGATAGAGTTCGCGCCCAGCGCTTTAAGTTGCTCCATCGTTTCCCAAAATAGTGTTTCGCTGCTCACCATGTGTAGTGCAACATAATCATCAGAGCCAGCTAAAGCAAGAAGTGTAGGTTGGCCAGTGCCAGGGAGTAGGTCACAAATCTCATCAAGCTTATCTTTTGGTGCGTGTAGCATGATGTACTTGCTTTCTTTAGCTTGTTTAACACCACGTAAGCGTGGCATTAGCTTATTGATTAGAGCTAGCTTATCAGCATCTTGTAAGTCTTTATTTTGAATTAAACAGGCGTTTGATTCTAAAATAGTATCGCCTTGCATTAAGCCGTTTGCTTCAAGTGTTGCACCGGTAGATACTAAGTCACAAATGGCATCAGCAAGACCAGCACGAGGCGCTACTTCAACAGAGCCTGTAAGCATAACGGTGCTGGCGTTAATACCTTCACGTTTTAAGTATTGCGTTAGAATTTCAGGGTAAGTGGTGGCAATACGCTTACCTTCAAACCAGCTTTTATCTTGTGAACCAAGCTCTTGTGGCCATGCAAGCGCTAGGCGGCAAAAGCCAAAATCAAGTTTTGCTAGTTTATTTATCTCACTTGGCACACCTTGACGTTCGCGTTCTGCTTGTACTTCTACAAGTACATTTTCGCCTACGATGCCTAAGTCACACACGCCGTCCATCACAAGGCCCGGGATATCGTCATCGCGTACGCGCAGTACGTCAATTGGCATATTGGTAGAGTGTGCAATTAAGCGCTGCTCACGTAAATTAAGTTTAACACCTAATTGTTTAAGTAAGTCTTGGCAATCTTTAGAAAGGCGGCCACCTTTTTGAATGGCGATACGTAGACGGTTGCTGTTACTCATTATTCATTTTCCTTTAATTTAAAAACTAAAAACCCCGAGGGAACCTCAGGGCGAAAATGAATCTAGTATGTTGATTCGCCAGAGGTTCCTTTTAGGAATAACCTCTCAGCGAAAGACCTGACAGGTTATTCCGGTGAATGGTGGTGATGATGTACTGTTGTCAGGTTCAAGCGCATTATAATATTTCCTAAATAACTTTTGTTTTGTATTACAGTGTCGAAACAAAAGAGTTTAATCTGTTTAAGTAAATTTCACATATAGAAAAACATATTTTTGTTACAGATGGCAAGTTTTTTTTGCATAAATTAAAGAATAAGCTATAACGGCCGATGATAAGAGTGACCAAAGGAGGAACGTATGGATATTATGATCCCTTACATAGGGCAAATAACTCGATTGCAGGTTGAGTCTAAAGGTGCTTTTCATATTGCGGGTCTAAAAGACTCGAACGCGCAGCGAATTGAACGGGAAAAGCGGCAAAAAAGGGAGTTGTCTCGACAAACTAAAATGGCAGAAAAAACTGTGCAAGAAAGAAAAAAACAGCAAGAAAACAACAGCGAAGAAGACAAGCACTTAGATACATGGGCGTAAAAGGTGTGGTAGTTTATTCACCCCAAGAGGATAATTAATTAGTTTTAACTTAGCCGCGATAAGCTTATCGCGGCGAGGACTGTTCAATTTTACTTTTCTTTGTTGGCACTGATACTACTTTGAATGAGAGGAGAAATAGTTAGACCCTGAACAATAATAGAGAATATCACGACCACATAAGTGATTATAACAATAAGGTTGTGTAAATCTGATTGCCCAATAAACACCTCATCACGTGGGATTGCCGCGGCCATTGCCAGTGCCAAACCACCACGCAAGCCACCCCAAGTTAAAATTTTCACTGTGTGTTTGTCATAGTGTCGAAATTTCTTAAAGAAGATAAACGGTGCGCCAACACTGATAAAACGGGCAAAAAGTACCATGGGTACCATAAGTAAACCCAAGCCAATTTCAGCTAAGCTGATGGGCATAGTGACAATTAGCATACCAATAATCAAAAACAATAATGCATTTAGAAAACTATCAGTGGCGTGCCAAAAATCTTTTACGTATCGAGTGTCTTCAGGCCCTGTGCGCTCAGTGGCCTTGCTACGGGTGATATTACCAAGCAATATTCCGCTGGTGACCATGGCCAATGCACCTGATATTTCCCAAATATTGGCAGCGGCAAATCCTGCTGTTGGGATAGTTAAAGTAAGTAATAAACGAATGTTGACATCGCGGCTGTTAATTATTAAAAAATGTCCCACTAGCGCAATAACTAAACCAAACGCAATACCACCAATGGCATCAACTAAGAATAACTCGCCTACATCAACTACCGTTGCTTCAGTGCCATAAAACGCCACTGCAAAAATGGTGGTGAAGATCACTAAACCAATACCATCGTTAAACAGTGACTCGCCTTCAACCTGTACAGATATTCCTTCTGGAGCACGCATTTGTTTGATAATAGCAAGTACAGCGATAGGGTCGGTTGGGCTGATCAGTGCACCAAACAATAAACAGTAAATAAAGGGCACAGGCCAACCGAGTAGCTCAAATGCGTAAAAGCTTAAATAACCAATGATGAATGTTGAAGCTAAAGTTGAAAATAGCACCAAAGCAGTGATTTCCCAGCGTTGCTTTTTTAACGCCGCTAGGTTGATTTCTAACGCACCAGCAAATAGTAGAAACCCTAACATCCCTTTGAGTAATAATTGGTTAAAATTAATACTTGAAACAACTTGGGTGATCTCAAGTGCAGTAGAATCGCCTTGTAGTTTTACTGCTAAAATTAACAATAATGAAATCACAACTGAGCCTGTCGTTATGGCAATGGTGGTTTGCATTTTCAGTATATATTGGTTGGCAAAAGCAATAAAAATTGCAATTGCAGATAAAAAACAGATCAGATACCAAGCATTCATAGATTAACCTTCAATAATGTGAACCGGTACTTACACATAGTCCATTAAAATAGTTATGTGTTGTAACGTATTTGTCAGTTTTAAGCGATGTTATTCGGCTTTTACTATAGCTGGTGAGATTCACCATAACTCTATGGTACTCCTGTCTTTTCATAAGTCACAGTGAATACACATTTTTTATAATACGATTCCGTTTATTCTTATATACTTTTGAAACTTAACCTCTAAAAAGTTTTAGAATGTTGCATTCACTTGCTCTAGGGGGATACCTTACGTAAAATCACGCTATTATATTTAGTAAAGTGATCGTTATTATCAAACAGCTATTCAGTGCAACAGGCCCATTAGCGCTTTCCCTTGATGGATACACACCTAGGCAACCACAAATTGATATGGCTGTTGCGGTAAGCGAAGCACTGAAAAACCGTTCTCAACTTGTGGTTGAGGCGGGTACCGGGACGGGGAAAACCTATGCTTATTTAGCGCCTGCGCTTAAATCTAAAGGTAAAACAATCATTTCTACGGGTACAAAAGCTCTTCAAGAGCAGCTTTATCACCGTGATCTACCGCAATTAGTCAAAGCGCTTAGTGCCAGTAAAAAAACGGCCTTATTAAAAGGGCGCAGCAACTACTTATGTACATACCGATTGAATCAGCATGTTGCTCATGTGCCAACAGATGACTCTGATGTTATGCATCAACTCGCAATGGTGGCTAAATTTGCCAGTGAAACTCATACTGGTGATTTAGCCGATTGTATTGGCATTGAAGAAGACGCCAAAGTGCTTCCTTATGTTAGCTCTACGGCTGATAATTGCTTAGGCAAAGAATGTCCTGATTTTCAAGAATGTTATATCCGAAAAGCACGCTTAACTGCCATGGAAGCCGACGTTGTAGTCGTCAATCATCATTTGTTTTTTGCCGATATGGCTGTGAAAGATACAGGTTTTGCTGAACTTATCCCAACTGCAGATGCGTATATTTTTGATGAAGCTCATCAACTTAGCGAAATTGCTAGTGATTATTTTGGAGAGAGTGTTAGTAGCAAAAAGTTAATTGATTTAATTAATGATTTACGTGCTATTTATCGTGCTGAAATTCCAGATATGCTGCAATTAGGTAAAACACTTAATAAGTTAGAGACCAGTGTAGCTGATTTACGTTTACAGTTTGGATTAGACAGTAGCCGCGGGGATTGGCGAGAAAAACTTGCCAATAAAGATGTATGTGCAGCCTTGCACCGAGTGATTAGTGATTTAGATTTCCTATATCAAGTGCTGAAGCATTGTTTAGATAGAAGCGATAAAATAGAGCACCCTTTTGAGCGAACCCTTGCATTCAAAGGGCAATTAGAACGAGTATTTGATATTAGCCAAACGGGTTACAGTTACTGGTATGAAACGACACGTCGCTACTTAACCGTACATGTTACACCATTGAACGTATCCGTTAAGTTTGCACAAATGATGCAAGAGACTGGCGCCGGTTTTGTATTTACCTCGGCTACTTTATCGGTTGATAATGGCCTTGAACATTTTAATGCAAGCCTGGGTCTTAAGCCTGCAAAAAGCATGATGGTAGATAGTCCGTTTGATTATTATGAGCAAGCATTGTTATGTTTACCTCGCTATCTGCCTGAAACACATGCCGCTAATATGCCACATGCGATTATTAAGCATACTTTGGCATTGATAAAGGCTGCAAAGGGACGCTGTTTTGTCTTATTTACTAGCTATCGCATGATGCATTTAGTTGCCGAAGGGTTGAGTACACAAATAGACTATCCTATTTATATGCAAGGCCAAATGTCTAAACGCATCATTCTAGAAAAGTTTACCCGCCACGGCAATGCTGTATTATTAGGCACAGCTTCGTTCTGGGAAGGGGTTGATGTCAGAGGCAGTACGTTAAGTTGTGTTATTATAGATAAGTTACCATTTGCAGCCCCCGATGACCCGTTACTACAAGCTAAAATGCAAGATGCACAAATGCAAGGTCACGACCCATTTGCCTATATTCAATTGCCTCAAGCGGTCATCGCATTAAAACAAGGAGTGGGGCGATTAATACGTGATAATAAAGATAAAGGTGTATTAGTCATTTGTGACAATCGCTTAGTTACCCGCCAATATGGCCAAGTTTTTTTGAAAAGTTTACCGCCAATGCGCCGTACCAGAAGCATTGAAGTGGCGAGTGAATTTTTAGAACAGATAAATTAGAGAAACCAAACATGAGTAATACAGCAACTAATCATGCCGTAAATTTTTTAGCACTTGATGCATCAACAGAAGCACTTTCTTTGGTGTTAACTATAAATGGTCAGACATATTCGCATTTTGAAGAGTGCCCTCAGCAACACAGTCAAAAAATTCTTCCTTTAGTTGATGCTCTTTTAGAAAAAGCAAATTGCCGTTTGCAAGATTTAGACGTAATTGGCTTTGGACAAGGTCCGGGTAGTTTTACTGGTGTAAGAATTAGTGTTGCCATAGCTCAGGGTCTTGCTTATGCCTGTAATTTACCGTTAGTTGGTGTATCCACACTACAAATGATGGCGCAGCAAGCATATCAAGAAACCGGTGCAACAGAGGTATTTAGTGCCATTGATGCCCGTATGGGGGAAATTTATTACGCTCAATATACGCTTGCAGCAGATAGCACCATGGAATTAGTGGCTGAAGAACAAGTACTTAAGCCAGATAATCTTGATTTAAATAATAAGCAGGGGATGGCTGTTGGCACCGGCTGGCAAACTTACCCAGAAGCATTACAAGGTATTGCCGGTTTGACGCTTAATAATGACATTACGCTGCCAAATGCTTTGTATATGTCGGCATCAGTTATTAAAGGCTTTACCCATAACCAAACTGTAGAAGCGGCTCAAGCACAGCCTAAATATGTACGTGACACCGTAACCTGGAAAAAACTTCCTGGTCGCGAATAGAATAAATCACAAACTTGCAAGTTCACTGATTATGGCACATAATTCAATTGACCTTTTTGATGAGAACTGCATGTGACTTTACCCATTGGCTCAGGTTTTTACACGGGTGATATTCCCGGTAAGATTACCTCTAAACAGAATGTAGCTAATAAACCGCAACGTTTATTAGAGCAATCTAATGGCCATGAAAAAAAGCCCGAATATGTTAAATCGAGTCAAGAAGGCTTTGATCTTGCTCAGAAACTTCAATTAAACAGCAATAAAACAAATACACAATATCAACAAACTATCTATGATCAACCCTCAGCCAAAGTAAGCAAAGCTATTTCCACTTATACTGAATTTGCCAACCTTGAGCGTCGGGCTGAAGTACAAAATTTAATTGGTGTGGATATTTACGCTTAAATTAATCCTCACAATGACGCTAGCACTAATTAGATTAGCTGGTAAATGCAACGCAAATGTTGCTCAAAGGGTAGAAATGAATTGCATGAATCAGTAGTAAAAAAAGCCCAAATACATTCAATACAGGGCTTTTTATATAATAAAGCATTAGCGTTTAACGTGGTGTTGAACCTGTTAAAAAATAAAGCTTAATTATTTATAAAGTTTATTAATTTATCTGCAATTTCAACATTATCTATCGAACCTGTAAACTCAGATGCACCAGTACCGTAGGCAAAAACTTGTACGTCTACCGCTGTGTGACCGCCCGTTGTCCATCCGGTAAAGCTTGCTTTATTAATGATATCCTTAACAACTAAATTGAGTGCTTTTTCACCCAGTTTTTTAGCTTGCTCTAATTTCACTTTATTTTGCGGGCTAAATTCAATATTTGTATTTTCTTGCCATACTGTTTTTATATCACTGCTCTGAAGCAGCAGTGCAGTAAGGGTTGTAGCGGTTGCTTTTACGCCTTTAATGACATCAGTTTCCCATTTATACTGGCCATGGGCACCAATAGATAAACCACCAGTTGAGTGATCGGCCGTGACGACTAGCAGTGTGTCTGGGTTTTGATCTATATAAGCTTTAGCAAGCTCAATAGATTTTGCAAAGTCGTCCATCTCAGCCATCGCACATGCAATATCGTTAGCATGCCCGCACCAATCAATCTGGCTGCCTTCAATCATTACAAAAAAGCCATCTTTTTTGTTTTTATCGAGTAGAGTAAGGGCTTTATTAGTCATTTTAGCTAATCGCGTTGGATTTTCATCTAACGCATATGGCATACCCACAGGGGCATAAAGTCCTAGTGCTGGTAACTGTTTTATATCGCTTAATGAACTAAACTCATCGCTGTAATGGTAACCCGCGTCTTTAAATTCTTCGACGAGATTACGATCTTCGCGAATAAAGTACTTAGTACCACCGCCTAACATGAGATCAACAGGCAGTTTTCCCGCAATTTTGTTATCTATATAATCATTGGCAATTTCGTCATAGTTACGGCGAGATTCATTGTGAGAGGCAAAACTGGCGGGTGTTGCATGATTGATTTGCGATGTAGCAACTAAAGCAGTGATCATGCCTTTTTCTTTGGCAATTTCAAGCATTGTTTTAACTGGCTTTTTATCGGTATCAACGGCAATTGCACCATTATAACTTTTATGGCCAGAGCTCAGTGCTGTTGCGCTGGCTGCGCTATCAGTGACATAAGTATGATCGTCAGGATAAGTATGTGCCATGCCCATTAAAATTGTATCGAATACGGTATTTTCAATCTGCTTAGTTTTAGCGTCATCTTTATAATAACGATAAGCAGTGGTATACGCAGGGCCCATACCATCGCCAATCATGTAAATAATGTTTTTTGGTGCTTGCTCTGCATAGAGACTGCTTGAACATAGCAGTGCCAATAGGCTTAATTGTTTTTTCATTTTTGTACCCTGTGTATTGTATGGTGTTATTGTATATGCAATGTATTATAAATAAATGTATTTTTCGTTGAACAGCCCTAAAATATAGAGGAGTAACTAGGTGCAATCATTTTCAATTCAAAGTGGCGAATTAACACTTCATGGCCTAACCTTTGGCTCAGGCAAAGAAGTCGTGATTGCGTTACATGGTTGGTTAGATAACTGTCATAGTTTTATTCCGATGCTTGATGGTGCTCAACTTTATGCGACTTGGTACTGTATTGACTTTCCAGGACATGGCAAGTCAGATTGGCGCAGCGCCGATGCACATTATTACTTTGCTGATTATATTGATGATGTTTATAACTTAATACTTGAACTAGGAGTAGATAAAGTACACCTCGTAGGCCATTCTATGGGGGCAATGGCCGCAGGTCTTTTCGCCAGTTGTTTTCCCCAAAAGGTTCTCTCTGTCACTATGATTGAAGGTTTTGGTGTGATGACTACACCTAGTGATGAGGTGGTAAAACAATTACGTTTAGCGATACTAAAACGTCACCAAATACGCAATAGAAAACCGCGATTTTATGACTCGAAAGAGCAAGTTTACAAGGCGCGGGCGCTATCCACCGATTTATCGATGGAATTAATTGCTCTATTAATGGACAGAAATCTTGTGTCGACAGAGCAAGGAATACAGTTGACAACAGACCCTAAGCTCAAAAATCATTCAGGATTTAGATTTGATGAACCACAATGTATAGCAATTATAAATGAAATAAATGTGCCATGTCAGCTGATATTAGGTTCTGAAGGGTATCCGTTTGTAGTAGATAATTTAGCTAAATATAGTTGTTATTTCAAAGATTTAAATGTAGTTGAAGTGGATGGTGGGCACCATTGTCATATGCAAAGTAATGAGCAATGCCTATTGCAAGTTCATGCATTTATGCTGCAAACTGGTGCATGTTAATTGTATAATTGCCCCAAATGTGGGATTATTTGTCGATTAGAGTATTTGCTCGATTGTTAAAGTGCCTTACATAGTTTAAGGTTTAATAAAAATAAATTATAAACAGAACAGGAGCTAAGAGTGGAAAAGATCTGGCTTAAGCGCTACCCAGAAGGTATGCCTGAAACTATCGACCCTGAACACTATAATTCATTATTAGAAGTGTTTGAGAAGAGCTTCGCTGATTACAAAGATTTACCAGCCTTTACTAATATGGGCAAAACCTTAAGTTATAATGAGATGGACAGTGCAACTAAACGTGTTGCGTCTTATATCCAAAATGACTTAGGACTAAAAAAGGGTACAAAGGTTGCGGTCATGATGCCAAACCTGTTGCAAACACCAGTGACAATTTTAGGTATTCTACGTGCTGGTTGTGTAGTCGTTAATGTAAACCCACTTTATACAGTGCGTGAGCTCGAGCACCAACTTAATGATTCTGAGTCAGAGGCTATCTTTATCTTAGCTAACTTTGCTGACACATTAGAAAAAGCATTGGCTAAAACGAATGTAAAACACATTGTAGTGACACAAGTTGGCGATATGGTAGGTGGTGTTAAAAAACACATCGTAAACTTTGTCGTTAAACACATTAAAAAAATGGTGCCTACATATAATTTACCAAACCCAATTAAGTTTTCGCAGGCACTTGGCGGTGACGAAAATCGATACGTAAAGCCAGAAATTACTTTAAACGACCTTGCTTTTTTACAATACACAGGTGGCACAACCGGTGTATCAAAAGGTGCAATGTTAAGCCATGGCAATATGGTTGGTAATCTTGAGCAAGTATCTGGTTGTTTAGATAAAGTGCTTGAACGCGGTAAAGAAGTTGTTGTTACCGCATTACCGCTTTATCATATATTTGCTTTAACGGCTAACTGCCTTGCATTTATGAAGTACGGTGGACTTAACCTATTAATCACTAATCCGCGTGATATGCCTGGGTTTGTAAAAGAGCTAGGCCAGCATAAATTTACTGCTATTACTGGGGTAAATACGCTGTTCAATGGGTTATTAAATACCCCTGGATTTGCTGAGCTTGATTTTAGCCATCTTAAAATGTCATTAGGTGGTGGTATGGCTGTTCAGCGCCCTGTTGCTGAAAAATGGCAGTCAGTAACTAACACTAAATTAATGGAAGGCTACGGCTTAACTGAGTGTGCACCACTTGTTACTATTAGTCCGTATGATTTAGAAGCATATAACGGTTCAATTGGTCTACCTGCTCCAAGTACAGAACTTAAGCTTATGCTTGATAATGGCGAAGAGGCCGCAAAGGGTGAGCCAGGTGAGTTGTGGGTTAAAGGTCCTCAAGTAATGCTTGGCTATTATAACCGCCCAGATGCAACCGCTGAATGTTTAAAAGACGGCTGGTTTGCAACGGGTGATATTGCCACTTACGATGATGAAGGCTTCTTTTATATTGTGGATCGTAAAAAAGACATGATCATTGTATCTGGCTTTAATGTGTTCCCAAATGAGATTGAAGAAGTGGTTGCAATGCATGACGGTGTACTTGAATGTGCGGCTATCGGTATTCCTCACGATGTAAGTGGTGAGCAAGTTAAAGTTTTTATTGTTAAAAAAGACCCATCTTTAACTGAAAAAGATATAATAAAACACTGTCGTGATAATTTAACTAATTACAAAGTGCCTAAACTCGTTGAGTTTAGGGATGAGTTACCAAAAACCAATGTTGGTAAAATACTCAGAAGAGCTTTGAAAGATTAGCAACTATAAAAAAACCGGCAATTGCCGGTTTTTTTATTGTAGGAGCAAAAGTGCAATACCAATTGATCCAAACCCAAAATCAACTTAATGAGTTTGTAGAACAAATTCGTAATAAACCTTTATTGGCAATTGATACTGAGTTCATGCGTCGAAGAACACTTTACCCGGAAGTTGCGTTAGTTCAGGTATATGATGGAGAGCATCTTGCGCTGATAGACCCCTTAGCTGAACTATCATTGTTTGAGTTCTGGGAGATATTACGTGATGAAAATGTATTAAAAGTGCTGCATTCACCGTCAGAAGACATTGAGGTATTTCAAAAGTACGCAGGATTTGTTCCTACACCGTTATTTGATACCCAGTTTGCTTTGCAGTTACTTGGCCGTGGCAATTGCATGGGCTTTGCACACATGGTTAAAGCTTTACTTGACATTGATATCGATAAAAGTGAGTCCAGAACCAATTGGTTACAGCGTCCACTAACCCAGAAGCAGCTCGATTATGCTGCAGCGGATGTATATCACTTACTACCTTGCTTTAAGATCATTATCGAGCAAATTAATGAAGCAGACTATTTTCAGTTAGTTATCAATGAAACTAATTTAGTAGCGCAAAAGCGCGCTTATCAAGTGCCAGATGATTTATTATATAAAGATATAAAAAATGCATGGCAATTAAAGCCATCAGAGTTAGTGATTTTAAAAGAACTCGCTGCTTGGCGAAGAAATAAAGCAATACGTAAAAATTTAGCGCTTAATTTTGTCGTAAAAGAGCATAACCTTGTTGAGATAGCAAAGCGTAAACCAACAAGTTTAAATGCATTACGTAATATTCCAGACGTTGAAAATATTGAAGTGAATCGCTCTGGTGTAGAAATATTGAAGTGTATAGAACAAGCAAAAGTAATAGAGGTGTCTCAGTACCCTGAACAACTTAAGCGATTAATTGATTTTCCTGCTTATAAAAAAGTAGCTAAAGAAATTAAACAAAAAATTACTAAAGTGGCCAAAGAGCAGGGGATCCCTGAAGATGTTCTTGCATCTAAAAAACAAATAAATCAACTCATTAGCTGGAATTGGAAATTGACACCTGAGCAACGCACAACACACATAAAGCCTGATTTACTTAATTCTTGGCGGTATGACTACGTAAAAGAAGTATTGCAAGAGTGGGATGTGTAATTAACCAGAGTTCAGGTTAATTAGTTTGAACTCGCTTGTTTAAAGCGAGTTCTTAGCTTTTTATTGATTCATAGTAGCAAGAATAGTATCTAAATTAGCTTTTGATTTTGCAACACTTTGCAAAGGTGTAAGTCCTTGAGGGTACTCTTCTTGTTCAATCACGAGCCACTCAACCCCTCCATCAATCAGCAAAGACTTGATTATTTTTTGCCAAGGATAATCATTTTCACCAAATATTGGGCTTAAATTATCTCCTTTGTGAGTCCGTACTTTCAAATGTGTAGCTAAGGTTCTGCCTGGGTATTTTTTTATGTAATAAATAGGGTCTTTATTAGCGAAATGTACCCAGCCAATATCAAGCTGTAAGGGCATTGTTTTAGGGGTGTTGGTGGCTATGTTGTCCCAATATGTCGCATTTTTAAATTGCTCAAATTCCCTGTTATGGTTATGAAAGCCAATTGACATAGCATATTTCTGCGCTAACTCATTCACTTCACTTAGTTGCTTATTTAACGCTTTAATTCCTTTTGGATCCCATGCGCGTTCATCCCAAGGTACAAAAAGGAGACTCACACCAAGTGTTTTATAGAACAATAGTGTACTTTCTAACTTATCTTTTGTTAGTGAGTCAAACCCAATGTGTGCGCTACTTGCAACAAGCCCTAAATTGCTTAATCGAGTTCTAAGTGCACTTGGGTTTTCCTTGTAATTACCAAATTCTCCAGCAAACTCAACGCCGTTAAACCCCATATTTGCAAGTGCGTTTAAAGTACCATCAAAATCTTGTTTTAATTCATTTTTCACTGACCAAAGCTGAACGCTGATGGGTAGCGATGACTTTTTAGCCTGTAACGGCATCGACAGTAAAAGGCTTATAATCAATAAAGCTTTGCAGTAATAAAAAAACGAAATCTTGTTATTAATCATTATAAAACACCTATAAAGAAGCAGGGATTGCTCCCTGCTTTGGTCTGGGCTAACTAAAAATTAATCTTGGTATGCATACTCAGTTAATCCAAGCTCAGCTAACACGCTATCAAGATGTGCTTTTGCTTCACTAGTAGGGCCTGGGTAATCTCCGGCAATTGGCACATTGCCTAAATAACCAATATCTTTACAGCCTTGGGGAGTACAAAAATAAGCACCTAATACTAAATTTTTAAATCTTAAAAAGGCATTACCAATTCGTTGGAATTGAGCCGGTGTAGTATCATCAAAATAGGCAATATCATTTAAAATAGCAGTTTGTTGATCGCTGTTTAATGCGATAAATTGCTTTTTGAAACGCAAATTAGACTCGTCATCAATCCAAGCAAGGCCATGAAGAATAGTGACCCGATCCTTTTGTTGTCCGTTATAAGGAGAGCTTACCCATTCATCAATGACGCTGGGCACGTTGACATCAGTAGCGCTAGGGTTATTACCTTCTTTTGGCACAATGTAATCAGCTAAAACAGCAACTAGGTTTAATTGATGCTGAGTTAAGGTGAGCGGCCATGGAGATTCTGGAGGCATAACCATGTTAGGATCAGTGCCATAGCCCTTGGCTGTAATTGGCTTTAGATCTAACTCGGGCCAATGGCCTTTATCACTTATTTTTTCTTCCAGTGCTTTGCTGCAACCTGCAGAAAGTGATACTGCTGAACCTGCTGCAAGTAAACCGAGCCATTTAAGTGACTCTCGTCGAGTCATCCCAGAAATGTATTTATATGAATCAACACGATCTTCGTTATGCATGTTAAAGCACTCCTTGTTCAATTTGTTCTGAAATCCAGGTTGAGTTGCGCATTGCTAAAGTCATTATTGTGAGCGTGCAGTTCTTATGGGGGTTAGACGCGAATACGCCCGCATCCATAACAAATAAATTATTGCAATCCCATGTTTGCCCCCATTGGTTGGTAACAGAATCCTTAGGATCGCTGCCCATTCGCGTTGTACCAACTTCGTGAATGATCTCACCACCTTTGGAAATTGCTTTCTCTGCTGGAGGTAATTTACCTACCTTAGCACCCATGTTTTCTAAAATTTGCTTCGCTGTTTTTAAACCGTGTTCAATTTGTTTAAGTTCTCGATCAGACCATTTAAAATGAAACTTAGAAACTGGAATACCCCATTTATCTTTTGTATTTTCATCAATTTCCATATAAGTGTCATCATTTGGAAGCATCTCACCACGCAGAGCAAAGCCTACATAGGAGCCATAGGCATCGCGTACTTGTTGTTTTAACTCAGCCCCGTAGCCTTTTTTATCACCCGATACACCAGAGCCTGGTTGATTAAAGCCACTGCTTATTTCAAAGTGATAGCCACGTGGGAAGTCCAGCTCACCTTTAGCATGGGCTTTATGTCCCCACCAAGGGATAAATAGGTGATTTCCGGTATGACCATCTTCGTTATAACGAGGTCGACCTTTTAATGCTGGTATTTGAGCACCAAGCCAAGCACCGGTAGAGTCCATAAGATTACGACCCACCTGACCACTTGAATTAGCTAATCCCTTAGGGTGTTTCTTATGTTTAGAGTTAAGAAGAATACGCGCTGACTCGCATGCACTTGCTGCAAGGATAACAATATCAGCTGACAATGACTGTTCAGAAACTGTCTTTTTATCAACATACGTCACACCAGTAACTTTACCATTGTCGTCAACGGCAACAGATTTAACCATTGCATCGGTTATTATTTCTAGGTTACCTGTTGCTTTTGCCATTGGTAATAGCGAGGTGGTTGTTTGAAACGCTGCACCAATAGAACAACCATGGCCACATGGCGTTGCATAAAAGCATGCCATTCTGTCATCTTTATTACGTGTTAAAACGGCTCTGTGCATTGGCACGGCAGAAATACCAAGCTTTTTTGCACTTGCAGCAATAAGTAGCTCGGGGACTCTTGGTGTTGGAGGTGGTTGCAACACACCTGGCGCTGAAGGAGGCATATCGTCAAGCCCTGTATTTGTGCCACAAATCCCTACTAATTCTTCAGTGATGTCATACCATGGCGCAATATCTTCATAGACGAATGGCCAATCTGCTCCGTTTCCGTCTTGGCTTTTACCTTTAAAATCATGTTCACTAAACCTAAGTGAGTAACGACCCCAATGGTTAGTACGTCCACCAAGCATACGAGCTCGCCACCAATAAAAATTGGTTCCTTTTGCGTTAGTATAAGGTTCGTCAGGAACTTGCCAACCACCATCAACGGTTGCATCGTAAAAGCCAAAGTTTTTATCTTTATTCCCAGCTCCCATTAATGGGGCTTCACTGTTACGGCGAAACATCGGGCTTTCTTTTTTCGGGTCGTAAACGCGGCCTGCTTCAAGCAGAAGTACTTTGTGCCCTAATTTTGTTAAGGTATATGCAGCCATTGCACCGCCAGCACCTGACCCAACAACAAGTACTTTATGATCAAAAGTAGACATAGTTATAGCTCCTTAATTTTTATATTTTTGAACCAGACTTTGTCACCATGATCTTGCAAGCCAATATGGCCTTGCTCAGAGGTTGCAAAGTTAGACCAGGTTGCAAATTTGCTGTTTTTAACTAGGGTATTCCACGAACTGCTACCCACAACCATGCTGACGGTACTGACGCCATTTTGCCAAACCTGTAAATGATTATTCAGCATTTTGATACGTACAGTATTCCATTGCATCGCAGGTTTATGTGCAGCACTCGGTGCAGTTAATAAATCATAAATTGAGCCTGATAAATGTGAGTCAATTTCAGTATCTGAGTGGCGTTCGTTATCAATGATCTGTATTTCAGGTGCATGGGAATAAATCATGCTCCCTAATTCATCAGCAAGCACAAAAATACCACTATTGCCGACTTCACTAATCTTCCAATCAATTTTTAAATCAAAATTTTGGTATGATTTTTTAGTTAAAATATCACCACCACCTTTTGTTAGGAGCATTGCCCCATCATCGATAACCCATTTTGAGCTGATTGAATCACTTTTAAAGTTACGCCATTGCGACATATCTTGACCGTTAAATAGTAACTGCCATCCGGCTTTTTCTTCTTCTTGAGAAAGTTGATTATCGATGCTTTTAGCAAATGCGGTACCGGTAAAGGCCAGTGCAATTGATAAAACCGAAATTGTTTTAAGCATAAAATACCCCTTATTTTGTGTGCTACGTGTTAGTTGCATTAAACGTACTGTTCTACGCTTTTATTTTTTCTTATAAATAAATGAAGACCGATAAATACGACGATAAGTACAACCGGGAAGAGTAATAGGTTTTGTAAAACAGCTTGCCCAGCAACAACTTCTACTTGCTCTGGCGTAATGTTTTGCGTTTGAGCTTGCGTTTTTGCGCTATCAATCCAATTACCAATTACAGGATTCCATAAACTCATGGCAAACATGCCCGCACCACCGATTAATGACATACCCAAGGCGCCCGTTTTAGGCGTGTATTCAGCAACACACCCGATCATGGTTGGCCAAAAATAGGTAACTCCGATTGCAAACATTGCAGCTGCAAAGTAAATAGCGCTGCCTTGTGCTTGGCTCATCATATATATTCCAATCGTTGAAAATATTGCTGACCCAAGCAATACACCGGAAGGACTAACGCGATGAACTATAGGCCCTGCAAAAAAACGCCCTAACGCCATTAGGCCAGTAATAAGCGCTAAAATAACCATAGGTGATGCACCTGATGACCCAAGAATTTGTTCAATCCATTGCTGAGTGCCAAATTCTGTTACAGCTGTTAAAGTCATGCAAATGATCAAGAATAAATACAAAGGTGACAGAAGGTTTTTCAAGTTACTGCTGGTGGAGTTTTGCTGCGCATCAAACTTAGGAAATTGAGCTGTTAGCATCATTGCGCCATATATAGCCGTAGGTATTAAAATTATCGCCACTTGCCATTGCCAATTAAAGCTAGCTGATGTCATCGCATTTGAAGCTAAAGCGCCAATAACAATACCGCCAGGAAACCAAACATGGAATCGATTTAACATGGTGGTGGTGTTTTTAGGGTACATTTGTGCAATTAAAGGATTACAGCCAGCTTCAACAGAGCCATTAGCAAACCCAATTAAAAATGTAGATATAAGTAAGGCCCAAAAACCTTCAGCAGAGATAGTTAATAAAAGCCCCGCTAGATGGCAGAAAAATGCCAGAGCGACTAATTTTTTAGCACCGATGGCATTATAAATGATGCCTCCGAGCATAGTTGCAATCGGAAAGCCTAAAAATGCCATTGCGTTGACCCAACCAAGCTGGGTAGCAGTTAAGCCAAACTGTTCGCCTAATTGGCCTAAAATACCGGCGCGAATCGCAAATGTCATTGATGTGACTATTAACGCGATACAACATAAACGAAAAATGAGGCTGTGATTCTTATTGTTATTCATTGTGTGTGATCCTGTTTAGTTAATACCTAATATCCGCTTATTTCGCTGGGTATCGGTCGCCATTGCACTAAAATCATCAAATGCTTTAGCTGTCGGGGTTATTAAGTGTTGTTGTATAAATGGCGCGCCTTCTTTAGCACCTTGCCTAGAATCTTTGATACAACACTCCCATTCCAAGACGGCCCAACCATCAAAGCCATACTGAGTTAATTTACTAAATATACCGTTGAAATCGACTTGGCCATCACCTAATGAACGAAAGCGGCCAGGGCGGTCCTGCCAGCTTTGATAGCCACCATAAATACCGCTTTTACCGTTTGCGTTGAATTCAGCATCTTTAACGTGAAATGCTTTAATTCGCGAGTGGTAAAGATCAATAAACGCAAGATAATCCAGTTGCTGTAACACAAAGTGACTTGGATCGTAGAGAATATTTACCCGTGGGTGATTATTAGTAGCAGCTAAAAACCGTTCAAAAGTCACGCCGTCATGTAAATCTTCACCAGGATGAAGCTCGTAGCACACATCAACCCCCATCTCATCAAAATAATCGAGAATAGGCAGCCAACGTGCTGCAAGCTCCTTGAACCCGTCTTCAACTAAGCCTTGAGGGCGCTGCGGCCAAGGGTAAAAGGTGTGCCATAACAACGCACCTGAAAATGTAACGTGTGTTTTAAGGCCAAGGTTACGACTTGCTTTAGCAGCGAGCATTAACTGATCATTAGCCCACTGCGTGCGGTTAGTTGGGTCGCCGCGAAGGTGCTCTGGCGCAAAGTTATCAAACATTTCATCATATGCTGGGTGTACGGCAACGAGCTGACCTTGTAAGTGTGTAGAAAGCTCTGAAATTGTAAGCCCAGCTTGTGCAATTATGCTAGTTACTTCATCGCAGTAATCTTGGCTTTGAGCTGCTTTTTCTAAGTCGAATATCTCAGGGTTAGACGTAGGCATTTGAATTGCCTTGTAGCCTAAGTTTGACGCCCATTGGCAAATGTCTACCAATTTGTTAAATGGCGCTTCATCACTTATGAATTGCGCTAAAAATATTGCTGGGCCTTTTATTTGTTTCATCGATGATTATCCAATTTTAAATGTGTGCCATTTACTGTCTTTATTTGATGCTTCTACTGCATTTTCGATAAATGCCATGCCTCTAATCGCTTGCTTAATACCAGGTACATCAAATTGTTCATTAGTCGCTATTTCGGCTAGTTTTTTTGCTTTAATCTGTTTTGCAAAATTAACATATATATTGGCGAAAGCTTCTAGGTAACCTTCTGGATGACCTGCTGGGGCCCTAAGCGCATTTTTTGCCGCTGTGCTTTTTAGTGCTATACCAGAGCGTAGTAATACGGTCGGGGCACTGTGGCTTTTAAGCCATAAGCTATTGGGCTCCATTTGATTCCATTCGATGCTTGCTTTATCACCATAAATGCGAAGGTTTAAATTATTCTCCTCACCAAGAGCTATTTGGCTGGCAAGTAATACACCTTTAGCTTGGTTATCAAATCGTAGTAACACGGTGCCATCATCATCGAGAGTTCTGCCTGGCACGACATGATTTAAATCAGCACATAATGCGGATATTTCTAAGCCGCTTACGTATTCTGCTAAGTTTGCTGCATGCACACCAATATCTGCGATACAGCAGCTGATACCTGCTTTTGCAGGATCTAAACGCCATTTAGCCTGTTTTCCTTGTTCATCTTCATTGCTGGCAAGCCAACCTTGACTATATTCAACAACTACTTTACGAATGTTGCCAAGCTCACCTTGGGCAATTCTGTGCCGAGCCTCCTTTATCATAGGGTAGCCGGTGTAAGTATGAGTCAAGCCATATAAACATTCAGTTTGGTTTAATGTTTGCTCTAAAATCAGTGCTTCTTGCAAATTGAGTGTTGCAGGTTTGTCTGAAAGGACGTGGAAACCAGACTCTATAGCGAGTTTCGCGATAGAAAAATGCAAATGATTGGGTGTAACTATAACAACAAAATCGATACGTTTATCTTCAGGAAGTTTTGCCTCTTCAATAAACATTTGTTGGTAACTATCATAGTTTCTTGAAGGGTTAATTCCCAACATATCTGCAGTCGCTCTGCTACGAATAGGGTCTGAACTGAATGAACCTGCAACTAAATCAATGAGGCCATCTAAACGTGCAGCAATTCGGTGAATTGCACCAATAAATGCACCCTCAGCACCACCGACCATTCCCATACGGACTTTTGTGTTATTCATCACACGCTCCATCTCAATAGTCGTCTATTGAATTTGGTTAATATCTTGTTATTGATAATAATCAATGAATACCAGTAGGGGTAATAAAAATTCGGTTGACAATGCAACAAATTCGGCGTTTTATGTATTTCATGTTAGCGTATGTTTTGGAATATATTATTGTGGATATACATCAAATTATAGATAAAGCAGGTGTAAATCAATTAATCTCTGCATTTGACTTATTACATGATATTTTGTTTTGGGTTAAAGATGATGAAAGTCGTATTTTATATGCAAATCAACATTTTATTGAACATAAAGGATATAAGTCATTTGACCAAATAGCCCTCAAAACTGATTTTGACTTCTCGCCAAAACACTTAGCTTTTCAATATGTAAATGATGATAAGCGTGTTATGAATGGCTATGTTGTTACCGACAGATTAGAGCTTAATAAAACATCAAATGGTGAATTAGCCTGGTTTTCCACCTCAAAAAAAGCGATTTTTTCAGATCAGGGTGAAATACTGGGGACGTATGGAGTTACACGCCATTTACAAAAAACATCGAAAGCTTTATCAAACGTAAGAGCCATTGAAGAGCCGGTTAATTTTATTCGAGAACATTACCATCGTAACATCAGCATCGAAGAGCTGGCCGAAATGGCACATTTATCGGTGAGTGCTTTAGAGCGCCGCTTTAAGAAGCATTTAGCTAAAACACCCAACCAATTTATCAACGAAATTCGATTAGAAAACGCACGTAGGTTGTTAGTTGAAACAAGCTTACCTATTTCACAAATAGCGTATCAATGTGGCTTTGCTGAGCCAAGTTATTTTAGTAAACAATTTAGGCGTTTATTTGGTGAAATACCTTCACATATGCGCGACAACATTGATAACTAACTAGTGTATCGTTTAGCAAGTTCAACCGCTGCTTGCTCAGGGGGATATTTCGCAGAGCACAGATATTGCCTGGCATCATGAGGGAGCCTTGCACTAATTTTATCTGCTATCCCGCCCATTAAACAAATATTGTTAAAGCCTAAATTCACTAGATGCTTAATATATCGATAGGTGAAGGAGGTAGCCTGATTTAATATAGAAATTGCGAGTGGATCAGACTGCATCTGGAATACCAATGGTGCAAATCGTGCGAAAAAAACGGGCTTTTCATTAATCGCAAGTTGGGTTAACTGGCTGCTGGTTTCACAATTTAATTCGGCTAAGAGTAAGGTTATTAGTTCAGTGGGTGGTGATAAGCCATCTAAAATCTCTAGTGCATAGCGAAAAAGCGTAAGGCCCATCCAACTACCACTTGCTCCGTCACTTAACATTAAACCATGGCCGCCCAGCTCAATAACAGAAGTATTGTCAATTGCACCAGCACAAAATCCGGTGCCTAAAATAATAATAGCGCCATTGTTACCATCATGTGCGCCGTGGCACGCTATGTGTAAATCAGTAGAGAAATTAAATGAAGCAAAAGGGTGTTGCCACTGTGACATTTCGTTTTTTGAACTTTCAATTCCTGCACCTGCGAGCCCTGCATAGGCATGTATATGTGCCATCAAACTAGGTGGTAAATTTGCAGCTGCTAATGCTTGTTGGGCTGCATCAATAATTGATTGCTGAGCCACATTTACCGACGTGGCAATATTTGCGGCTCCACTCACAGCCTCTGCTAATAGTTTTCCTTGGGCATCTTCAAGGCGCACTCGACATTTAGTACCACCGCCGTCGATACCTAAATACAGTGAAGAGATAAGTTTAGTCATATGTAAGTTGCTCAAAAGATGGGTTTAAAAGTTGGCTTATGTACTGTGGCATAACTCTACCTTGATCATTTAAAACAGCAGAGTAAGCATGAAGTGAGCTTAACTTTCCTTCACAGATAGGCCATAACTCTGCAGCATTTTGCGGGTTAACACCACCACCAATAACCACCTCAATTTGATTGTTAGCACGTTTTATAATACGTCGTAATGACTCAATACCATGTAAAATGTTTTGCTCATCATTGTAGTGGGCACCATTTGTTAAAACACGATCTATCCCCAAATCGATTAGGGTTGGTATTGCATTTAATGGCTCAGCTATACAGTCAAACGCACGATGGAATGTGGTTTTTAAATTATTTTTTTGTGCTGTTGAGGCAAGGATCCTCGTTGCTGCAACATCGATCTCAGCCTCTTTTATGGCACCAAACACAACTCCGTTAGCGCCTAATTCAGCTGCTTTTTCTATTTGGTTCAGCATTTTCTTGAGTAAGGGTGCATCAACACTAAAATCATTTGCGATTGGTCTTATCATTATTAATAACTCACCATTGTTCGGAATTATTTTTGCACAGTTACTAATTGCAGAGTCTGACGGTGTTAGTCCATCTTGATGCATGGAGCTACATAATTCGATCCTACTTGCTCCTGCAATAAATGCATTTTTTACATTATCAGTCAAATGAGTTTCATTATCAGAGTTTAAACAAATTTCTAGTTTTTTACCCATAGCCATTTTTTGCTAAACCTATCGTTAATTTAATAATAAAATATCGAGAACAATCACTTATTTAATAATATATACTTAACGATCTGTATTTTAAGTATTTTCAAATAAATGAACATTGATTTTTTTATTGTTTTGTACTGCTAAAAGTTATTTTTTAGCCTCAAAACTATAAACTAATATTTATTTAATTGGACCCTTTTATAAAGTGAACGCCGATTTTGTCCTATTGGTGACCGAATTTTTATTAGCACTTTTTTTTGTAGAACCCTATTCTGGGTATGTTGTTTAACAACAAATTAACTTAAAGCACACCTTAACCATACTGCTATGTATAAAAGTTAATTAGATTACAACTCACACAACATAAGAACACACAATTTACTGGAGATAGACATGAGCAATAATACTGAAACTCGACAGTTAACGAGTCTCTCACGGCGATTTAAAAAATCAACTTTGCTACTAGCTATACTTGCAAGCTCTAATATTGTTATCGCACAAGAAGAACAAGAAAAAGAACAAAGTGATGAATTTGAAGTGATAGAAGTACGCGGTATTCGTTCATCTATGGCAGAAAATTTAGCGATTAAGCGGTTATCAAACTCTATTGTAGATGCCATAACAGCTGAGGATATTGGTAAGTTTCCAGATAAAAATGTTGCTGACTCATTACAGCGTGTGCCTGGTGTCGTGATATCTCGTAGTGGTGGAGAAGGTGAAAATGTTAGTATTCGTGGACTTTCATCAGATTTAACCCTCACTCAGCTTAATGGTAATTTTATAGCATCGTCACCTGGTTCACCTTCACGTTCGTTCAGCTACTCTTTACTGCCATCAACAATGGTTAAATCCGTTGAAGTTTTTAAATCTTCAGAAGCGCGTCTAGATGAAGGTGGAGTGGGTGGTACTGTCATCCTTAATAGTAGAACCCCATTAGACATGGAGGCAAATTCAGGCGCATTCAATGTTGAGTATACCTACGCAGATGTGACAAAAGAATACGAACCTAATTTTAGTGGTGTTTATTCTTGGAAGAATGAAGATGAAGACTTTGGTTTTCTGTTGGGTTATACAAATCAAGAGCGAACAAATAGAACATTAAGTGGTGATATGTCAACAGGTGGTGGCTGGCGTTGGGCTACAAGTAGTGACTTGCCTGCAACTGATACTAATGGCAATGAAATTACTGACAGTACAAGACGCTTTAGTGCATTAGAAGATGCTTACGGAAATAGCTATGATGGTGTGTGGGCTCCACAAGTCGCGGGTGTTGGGATCACAGAAGAAAAACGTGAACGTGTGGGAGTCCAAGCAACGATACAATGGCGTCCTACAGATAATTTAGAACTTACTTTTAATCATTTCCATTTTGAATTAGGGCAAGACAGAACGACTTCACAATTAATGATACCTGAGTGGAAATACAGCCCGGATTATTTAACAGACGTAATACTTGATGAAACTGGCACAATTGTCACGGGTATGGATTTTACCAGTGGTGCAAGCGGTAGTGAAGGAAACTTAGAATTCCCGTGGATTATTGGCAGTTATACAAAAGAAAAAGACACCTCTGATACGTATGATTTTGCGTTTGAATATGCAGGAGATGTGTTTGACTTAAGAGGAAAGTTTGGGCGTACAGAGGCCAGTGGTGGGCCGTCAGAGTCGTTTAGCGCAGCTTACAAAAGTGGTCAGCCAGCAAGTAGAAGTGACTCAGGGGTAAATGAAAATGCAGCCTCGTTTGCCGGTTGGCGTTTAGGGGATCGTGTTTCATTATATGCAGATCCTGCTTTATTGAGTAATTTACATGCAGGTATTGCCGGAGATCCAGATCCAGGCTCTACAGGTTCAAGCTTTATTGTCAGTGATTTAAAAGAAGATTATGGTCAATTAGATTTAGACTACCATATTGCGTATGGCATTCTCGATACAATTCGAGTGGGTGTTAAGCATCGCAAAGCCACACTTCATCGTGAAACAAATAATACATTCTTCATTACACAAGATGGAGCTGACCGTATAGCCAGTGGTGATTTAGATCCATTTAGTCAAGGTGCAATTGATGAAGTGGCCTATCAATGGATAGGCGGTATGCCAAATTTAGAAGATGTATTAAATCAGGAGTCAGAAAAAAATATTGCCGGAGGTTTTGAAGTTAATACCATGCCGAGTATTAACTGGCAGCAATATCGCGACATTGTTACTAACGAATATGTCAAATACACACGACGTGAGCCTGATTTTGTATTTGATATAGAAGAAGAAATCACTGCAGCATACCTACAAGCCGATTTTTCTTTTGGCGACTTTCGCGGTAATTTTGGTGTGAGGTACGTTGAGACAGAAACCCAAATTATGTCATCAGATAAAATAAATTACTTCTTAGATGATATTGATGATGTTACTGGTGAAGATATTTTAGGTGATGAACGTTTGGTCGATGTTGAAACAACGACATTACGAACCGTAAAAGATGACCGATTCTTACCGAGTTTAAACTTAGTTTGGGAAGCAAGCGACTCATTGGTAGTTAGAGCTGCGGCTGCCAAAACAATGTCACGTGCTCCTTTTAATGATTTAGGTGCACCTGAGCAACTAACATTTATCTCACAAGAATGGGCTGATGACCGCCTTGAGTTCAGGGGCAACCCTGTTGACCAAGGCTGGAGTGGGTCGGGTGGTAACAAAGCACTTGAACCATTTGAGTCTGTGCAATTAGATTTATCAGCTGAATATTACTATGGTATTGGCTCAGCGGTTGGGGTTGCCTTATTTAAAAAGGATGTAGATAACTTTATAGTACCGTTGATAATTACCTCAGAACGACCATTCGAAGGTTTTACAAACCCATTCACAGATGAAGAAATTGTGCCTGCTGGCAATATTACAGTAACTCCGTTTACGACTACGGCTAATGGCACTAATGCTACTTCTCAGGGCGTTGAAATCTTCGCACAACATTCATTTGAAAATGGATTCGGGATCAATGCGAATTACACGCTAAATGATACAAATCAGGCGGATGTAAGTGTCGACGGAGAAAAAGTTGGCGAGTCTGCTTTAGTTGGAAGTGCTGATGATCAATTTAATTTCTCTGCCTACTTTGAAAATCATGATTACAGTATTCGAGCTTCTTATAACCGTCGAGGAAAGATGGCGTTAGGGCTAGCTGATGGCTTAACTGTCTCACAAGAACCTTACCAACAAGTTGATTTAAATGCGTCATATAACCTTATGGAAAACCTTGTTCTTTCTGTTTCAGTTATTAACTTAACAAAAGAAGAGTCACGGACATATTATGGTGACGATAGTGAAAATCGCCTTCGAAGTAGTAGTTATAGCGGGCGAAGATACTACGCTGGCATGACTTATCGTTTTTAATATCCATATTAATAAGTACGTTTTAACACACTAATATTAAGTAAATAAATAACTTACCCCTGATAAATAAAATAATGACTGGGCGGGCTAGTGTGTAATCGACACCTGAACATTTAAGGCACTATCATGAATAAATTAAAATTATTAAAGCTTGTAGGCACTGGGATGCTTACTGTAGGAGTATTAAGTGGTTGCGGAGGAGGCAGTAATGATCCTCAAAAAGAAAATGTACCGGTAACACCGGATGTTACCTATGCTGAAATCGCTGGCTCAGTAATAAAAGGTGCTATAGCTAATGCTGACATTACGGTGAGTACATTAAATGGCACTGAGCTTACGATTAGTGGTGCTCAGTTTACAGATAATGAAGGTAAATTTTTTATTGAATTAGCTTCCGCCCCCGGATTTGGTATAAATACAACGCTAAAAATAAATGTTGTTACAAACGATGATTCAACAATGCTTTGCGATGCCTTGCAATGTGGTGATACAGACTTTGCCCAGTTAACGCAGGCAGGTGCCTTAGCAGGTAATACATTTACCACTTTGGGCCAATTAGCTGTTGATTATGGCAATGCTAACAATGGGGTTGAAGATGTTACTTTACAGGCAAATGCACTGACAACATTGGCAACGCAATTATTAGAGCAACAAATTATAGAAGGGAAAAATGTATCAACCACAGAGTTAATGGAGTTAGCACAAAGCCAAGTATCTGATTTATTACTTCGGGTACTGGGTATGCAGGTAACTAACAGTAATGTATTTACAACACCAGTGGTTGGTGCTGATAAACTTGAAAACTTTATCCAAGGTGAAACCTGCGAAGAGGATGAGTCAGGTGAGCAAGTTTGTGCAACCCAATATGTTGATGAAATGACAATTAAATTATCATTATTGAACGCAGCATTTGCCCAGTTTAGTGAAACTCAAACCCTTCAATCGGTGATGGAAGATGCGCAGCAGAACATTACCGCGTCACTTTTAGAAGACACCGTTGCTCTGGAAGCTGTACGCCAAGTAACATTTGATGCAATCACCATGCACCCTTTAACTGAAGAGCTAGGGTTGAGTGCTGATACTATTGTCGACTTAAAACTATCTTTATTTGATGCACCTGTATCGACAGGCCCATTACAAGAAGTAACAACACAGGAGAATTTAGTTGGTGCTGTATATACAGCAAGAAATGCTATAAGTGATGCAGAGGATGCCGCAAAAGCATTTGATTCTAACATAGAAACAAAGTGGCTAGACCATAACGATTGGTTGGGGGCACCTTCACAAGAGTCGCCTTCATGGATACAGGTTGATTTTACTAATGCTCATGCAGTGAATAGTCTTTTTATTACCAGTGCTAATGATGCACCTGAGCGAGATCCGGAAAACTTCACAATCTTAGGCTCAAATGATGGCGGAGAAACATGGGCAAGCCTTGCAAGCTTTGTCGGTGTATCATTTGACGAGCGGCTTATGCGCCAAGAGTTTAGCTTTAGTAACGGTCAAAAATATAAAAGTTATCGTATTAATATTACAAAAAACAAAAATAATGATGGCTTGGTTCAGTTAACTGATATTCAGATGGTTGGACCGGTGTTTAACAGTGTTGATCATACAAATATAGTCAACGGTGTAGCAACAGCTAGAAATAGTATTGGTGATGCAGAAAACCAAGATAAAGCATTTGATAACGACCCATCAACAAAATGGCTCGATCATAACGATTGGCTCGGAGCTCCGACAGAAGCTGAACCATCTTGGATCCAAATGGACTTTGACACTGCTGTTGCGGTCGACACATTAGCTATAACAAGTGCAAATGATGCACCTGAACGTGATCCTGAAAACTTTTCTTTACTCGCATCAAATGATGGTGGAACAACATGGCAAAAGCTTGCAAGTTGGGTAGGAGAGACCTTTGAGGAGCGAGGACAAACAAGAGCATTTTCATTACAAAATCAATTGGCTTTTTCAAGCTACCGATTAGAAATTAGTAAAAACAAGAATAATGACGGCTTGTTGCAAATCGCTAACATAGACTTAATTGGTCCAGAGCAACCAGGATTAGATCATAGTAAAGCCGATGGAGTTAGTTATAGTGCACGTTTTAGTATAAGTGATAGTGAAAGTGCTGCGCAGGCATTTGATAATGACATTAACACTAAATGGCTTGATCATAATGACTGGCAAGGGGCGCCAACCGCTGACGACCCTGCTTGGATCCAAGTTCAGTTACCAGAGGCAAAAGCCGTTAATACATTGTCAATAACAAGCGCAGGCGACGCACCAGAACGTGATCCTGAATCATTCAGCATCCTGGGGTCTAATAACGCAGAGGATTGGACTAACTTAGCATCATGGGTAGGTGAAACATTTGAAGAACGTTTTGAACAAAAAAACCTATCGTTTAGTAATACCTTAGCTTATAGCTACTATCGTCTTTCAGTCAGTAAAAATGCGAATAATGATGGTTTGGTACAAATAGCTGAAATCGCAACTATAGGCCCTGATTACGTGTTTATAGATTTAAGTCGTTTACCTGGCACCGTTTATAGTGCCCGTTATAGTATTGGTGATGGCGAAAGTCCTGATAAAGCATTTGATGGTGATACTAATACAAAATGGCTTGACCATAATGATTGGCAAGGCGCCCCTACAGCGGAAGATCCAGCATGGATTCAGGTCGATTTTACTCAACAACAAGTTGTTAGTGGCCTTGCTATTACGAGCGCAAATGATGCACCAGAGCGTGACCCTGAAAACTTCACTCTACTTGGCTCTAATGATGGTGGTGAAACATGGATTGAAGTTGCCGCATGGGTCGGTGAAAGCTGGGATACACGCTTTGAACGCCGCAGTTTTGATTTTACTAATGGCTTTGGCTATTCGAGCTATCGTTTAAATATTAGTAAAAATGCAAACAATGATGGCCTTGTACAAATAGCAGAAATTGAGTTACTTGGACTAAATAAATAGGTTTAACAGAGCAAAGGTCAGAATGATTTCTGACCTTTTTTATTAATGCCAATCTAGGTTAACCAATGAATACTAAACGAACTTTTTTAAAGCAATCCATAACTACTTTACTTGCACTGGGTGCTTCAACCTTAGCGAGCAAAAGTATTGCAGACCCTCAGCAACTTTCAACGAAATTAAGTAAATCAAAAATACGCACTAAGCCGGTTGTTGTTTCTACATGGCAACATGGTGTTGCTGCAAATCAAGAAGCTTGGCGAATACTCAATGCAAAAGGGAAAGCGATTGATGCTGTAGAGGCGGGTGTGCGCATACCTGAAGCTGATCCTAATGTAATGACGGTTGGATACGGTGGCTACCCAGATAGAGAAGGTCACGTCACCCTTGATGCATGCATTATGGATGAGAATCAAAATTGTGGCTCAGTGGCTTATTTGCAAAATATTAAACACCCAATTTCTGTTGCCCGATTAGTCATGGATAAAACACCGCATGTTATGTTGGTTGGTGAAGGCGCGCTACAATTTGCTAAAGCAAATGGTTTTGAAGAAGAAAACTTACTCACAGCAAAAGCCGAGAAAGCCTGGCAAGATTGGCTGGTGGAATCAAAATACGCACCTGTGATCAATATTGAAAATCACGACACAATAGGAATGCTAGCATTAGATTATGATGGTAATTTATCTGGTGCGTGTACCACCAGTGGTGCCGCTTTTAAAATGGCTGGGCGGGTAGGCGACTCTCCTATTATTGGCGCTGGCTTATACGTAGACAATGAAATTGGTGCTGCAACTGCAACAGGTATGGGGGAGTTAATGATGAAAACTGTAGGCTGCCACCTTGTAGTTGAAATGATGCGCCAAGGTATGTCACCTACCGACGCATGCAAGGCCGCTGTTGAACGTATTGCAAGTAAATTGGGTGATTATAAGCAATTTCAGGTCGGGTTTTTAGCACTAAATAAAGCCGGTGAATATGGCTCTTATTGTATTCAACCTGGCTTTGACTATGCAGTTAAATCAGAACATGAAAGTAAATTAATCAATGCCAATAGCCTGATTTAGCCCACTAAAATCAGTATTGAAAAGTGAGCTGCAGAGCGGCTTTTAAATCAGGTACTGTGTATGAATATATCGCCTAAGGTGCATTTCGTTGGGTTGGTGATGTTTTAAAGTCACCCACTATTTCACGTGGGTTTACTTCATCTTTATAGTGATTAGTTGCTGACGCCCACCACATTAATTGATTAAAAGTACGACTGTAGTAGTTCATCCATGCATTTTCGTCTTCAGTTGCTTGCACTGAACCATCTTCGTTAAATACTTCCTGAGCTTTAGGGATATGGATCATTGCAGAGACAGATAAACAACCAAGTTCAGCTAAAAACGTACGCATACCAACTGCTGCTCGCATTCCGCCCCATTGCCCTGCTGAATAGGTAACAATAGCGCTTGGTTTGTATGCAAATGATGAGCTGGCAAAATGATTCAGTAAGTTAGCAAGAGCAGGGCTCATAGAGTGGTTGTATTCGGGGCTTACCATGACATAGCCATCTGCTGTGGCTATTTTTTCTGCAAGGGTGTTCAGTGGCTCGGGAGCTTTACCTTTGGCATAGGCGAATTGCGGTTTGAACACAGGCTCTAATGGATAATCTAATGGATCAATTAATTCAAATTGATGATCTGAATAAGTGTTTTGCAAATAACTAAGAATAGATTTCGCAACGCGCAAACCTAATCTTGCAGGTCTTGGCGGAGTGCTGTCGCGAACAGTACCCAAAAAAATAAGAAATTTCATCCTTTATACTCCTATTCGTTGTTTTAAAACTCTAAAGCGCTTTCAGTGCTTAGTAATAATCAGTCTAAACGTTTATTCGGTAAATTACCTCATACAGGATAAACATTTTAGCTGCTTTCGTTTTAAACTAATTTATGCTTTGAAAAATAAGTGAACTAGCAAATTTCATTGATATAATATAACATCTCTAAATTATTTAACTAAAGAGCTCAAAAATGAATAAAAAACTGCCCGTCACAGTTTTATCTGGCTTTCTCGGTGCTGGTAAAACCACCGTTCTTAGCCATATTTTAAATAATCGGCAAAATTTAAAAGTGGCTGTCATCGTAAATGATATGAGTGATCTTAATATCGACGCTGCTGTTATTAAAAATGAAGTGTCACTAAACCACAGCAATGAAAAACTTGTAGAGATGAGTAACGGTTGTATTTGTTGTACGTTACGAGAAGACCTTTTAATAGAAGTAACAAAACTTGCCAAAGAAGGGAGGTTTGACTATTTAGTTATTGAATCTACGGGTATTTCAGAGCCTCTGCCAGTTGCTGAAACATTCACGTTTGCCGATGAAAACAGTCGTTCATTATCTGATGTTGCAAGGTTAGATACAATGGTGACGGTTGTTGATGGCGTTAATTTTTTAAATGATTACGAACAAGCTGAATTTTTGCATGATGTTGGTGAATCATTAGGTGAAGATGACGAGCGCAGTATAACTGAATTGCTGGTTGACCAAGTGGAATTTGCTGATGTTATTTTGATCAGCAAAACAGACCTAGTTACTAAAGAGCAAATATCTCAGCTCACCGCAATTTTACATACGCTAAATACTGAAGCCAAAATTATACCTATCACATCAGGTAATGTGGCAATAAATGAAATCCTTAATACCAATTTATTTGATTTCGATAAGGCACAGCAAGCACCTGGCTGGTTAAAAGAAATGCGAGGTGAGCAAATCCCAGAAACACAAGAGTATGGAATAAGCAGCTTTAATTATGTTGCTCATCGTCCTTTTGACCCTAATAAGTTTTATCAATTTCTACACACTACTGAACAGTATGGAAAAATGCTTCGTTCAAAAGGTTATTTTTGGTTAGCCACACGGCCTGATTTTTGTGGGCAGTGGAATCAAGCAGGTGGCATTGCCGATTATGGTTTTGCAGGAATGTTTTATAAAGCCTTGCCTAAAAGTGAATGGCCGACTGATGATGAGTCATTGGAAGAAATCAATAATAAGTGGCAAGAACCGTATGGTGATATGCGTCAAGAGTTGGTTTTTATTGGGCAATCTTTAAATCAAGATGCAATCAAAGGTGCACTTGATGCGTGTTTACTCAGTGATGATATTTTGCTTAAAGGTAAAGAGCACTGGTCATCTTTGCACGATCCATTTCCAATTTGGGAGGAAGGTGTATGACTTTACTCGCAACACCTAGCATAGCCCAAGAGTTACTCATGCGACGTGCCGCAATAGACACTAGCCCAAATATATTTACTGATATTTATCAACCCGATGTCAATATAGTTATATGGCAGCGAAAGCTTGCTGACACGCTTTCTGAAGCGGTACGTGAGCTTATAAATACTAATCAACTAAAATCGCTTGAATTAGCCGTTGCACCAGAAAAGACATTTGCAGAGCTCACTAACATTTTAGGTAGCTCAGAGGCTGCATCAATATTGAGCGAAGACATAGCTTTAATTGTAGATATGTTTTGTTGTTTGTTTGGTTTAAAGCGAGCAGGCTTGCGTTTAACGATGCTCGATAAACCTATGTGCCCACGTTTTCATGTTGATAAAATACCTTGCCGCTTAGTATCAACTTATCAAGGAGTTGCAACACAGTGGCTCAAGCATGAACATGTGGACCGCAGTAAGTTAGGTGCAGGCAATAACGGCAAAGCAGATGAAGACTCAGGTTTATTTAAAAACCCAAAAAGTATACAGAGCCTAAATCAAGGCGATGTTGCATTATTAAAAGGAGAAAACTGGCAAGATACGCAAGGTGCAGGCTTGGTACACCGCTCCCCGCTTGTCACACAAAATAGTCAGCGAGTATTATTGACGTTGGATTTTATCTAGTTCAAGTTGCAAGAACAGTAAAAGGGCGCATCAAGCGCCCTTTAGAGTAAATTATAACCACATTAGAAAGTAGTACTTTATATAACGTGGCTACCAATTACTTCTTTTCTTCATCAGGTAATGTAACGTTGAGTTCAAGCACGGCTAAATCATCTTCATTTTGATCAAACTGTACTTGCACTGCATCAGTATTCACATTTACATACTTACGTATCACATCAAGTATGTCTTGTTTTAACTGTGGTAAATAATCTGGTGTACCACGTTGTGAGCGCTCGTGCGCAACAATGATCTGCAATCGCTCTTTTGCCAGTGATGCGGTGTTTTTCTTTTCTGAGCGGAAGTAGTCAAGTAAAGACACATTAACCTCCAAATATCCGTTTGAATAAACCTTTCTTCTCTACATCTAAGAAGCGAAAATCGACTGTCTCGCCTAACAAACGCTCAATTGCGTCAGCATAAGCAAGCCCTGCATCAGATTCAGAATCAAGAATAACCGGTTGGCCTGAATTTGATGCACTTAGTACGGCTTGAGACTCTGGAATAACACCCAATAGTGGAATTGATAAAATATCTTTAACATCTTCAACAGAGAGCATCTCACCTTTTTCTACACGCTCTGCGTTGTAGCGCGTGAGGAGAAGATGCTCTTTAATATTCTCAAGGCCTTCTTCTGCACGCTTAGATTTACTGTGCAGAATACCTAAAATACGGTCTGAATCTCGTACAGATGAAACTTCAGGGTTCGTCGTCACAATTGCTTCATCTGCAAAGTACATTGCCATCATTGCACCTGCTTCAATACCTGCAGGTGAATCACAAACAATATAATCAAAATCTTTTTTCAACTCATTTAACACGCGCTCTACACCATCACGGGTGAGTGCATCTTTATCGCGAGTTTGCGATGCCGGTAGTAAAAATAACTTCTCAACGCGTTTATCTTTAATAAGTGCTTGATTAAGGTTTGCTTCGCCGTTAATAACATTAACAAAGTCATAAACTACACGACGCTCACAGCCCATGATTAAATCAAGGTTACGTAAGCCAATATCAAAATCGATAATAACTGTTTTATAGCCTTTAAGAGCTAAACCTGTGCCAATTGCAGCACTTGACGTAGTTTTACCTACACCACCTTTACCAGATGTAACGACAATTACTTTTGCCATAAGATTTATCCTTTAACCAAAGCTGAAATTTCTAATGATTCATTTTTTTGTTGTATTTGCGCGGCCTGTCCCCAGTGTTCACCCTGTAATGAGTCACTGATCCAGTAATTACCATCAATTGAAACAAGCTCTGCTTCTAATTTCTGGCAAAAAATATGCGCTTCTTTTAAACCTTGTGCGCCAGCAATAGCTCGCCCACGTAAAGTGCCATATATATGTACATTACCATCAGCAATAACTTCAGCACCGTGACTAACTGCACCGAGCACTATAAGATCTCTATCTTTTGCATAAACTTGCTGGCCAGAACGTACCGTGCCATTTATAACTTGCGCAGGTAAGTGAACTGTCTTTTCTACAATTGATGTATTGGGCTCTTGTTTAACAGGTTCACTCTTAACGTCTTGTGAATAGTTTAATACAGAAAGACCTGCCGACTTGGCAAGTTTATGCTGCTCATCCGAACCATTACATACACCGACAGGGTTGAAGCTCAGGCGCTCAATCAACGACTTTAAATGAACAAAATCTATTTCATCGTTTTTAACTTCAACTAAATTAACAACAATGGGTGCGCCTTCAAAGAACCGAGGAGCTTGTGATATTTTTATATAAAGTTGTTCTGCTAAAAGGTTAATATCAGTACTGTACAAGTGTAAAACTGATAACGTAAAAAGATTTCCCTTTAGTTCAAAAATTTGGTCCGACATATACACTCAATTGTATTTTTTGACTAGAAACAAAATTAAAATAAATACAGGCTGAATAAGGCCTTAATTTATATGGATAAGGTGAAATTTCTAATCTAATTTTTCTAACTTATTATTACTCTCATGTTATAGTGTGCGGCACTGTTACGCAAGAATTTATAGGGTCATAATGCTCACTGCGGTATATAAAAGTAAGAAAAAAGCGGATACCTTTCTTTTTGTAGAAAAAAGAGATGATTTCAGTAAGGTACCGGAACCTTTAATGACCATGTTTGGTCAACCTCAATATGTAATGATTATTAACTTAGCAAAGCGTGAGCACTTAGGTGGAGCCGATTTAAATACAGTTAAGCAAGCGTTAACAGATGATGGTTTTTACTTGCAACTTCCTCCACCAAAGGAAAACTTACTTGCTGAGTTCAAAAAACAAAATGGAGTTGAAAGTGACTAAAAAGATAACAACAAAATTGGCTGCTATTATTTGCAGTGTATGTATTAGTACATCGGCACTAGCCAATACCCAAGAAAAATTCGATGAATACGTTGCCAACCTTAAACAAGAAGCGGCGCAAAAAGGTTATGATAGTCAGTTGATTGAAGATGCATTTGCCACTGCTAAGTTTAAGAAAAAAGTCATTTCAGCAGACAAAAGCCAACCAGAAGTTGTCGAAACGCTTGAAACGTATTTACCAAAACGCGTTCCACAATGGAAAATAGACCGCGCACGTAAATTATACGCTGAGAATAAAGACGTTTTAGAGCAAGTGGCTAAAGAGTTTGGTGTACAGGCACGCTTTATTGTTGCCCTATGGGGACTTGAAAGTAACTTTGGCAAAATTCAAGGCGGTCATAACGTAATTTCATCAGTGGTGACTCTTGCCTTTGACGGCCGCCGTGAAACTATGTACAAAAACCAGCTTTGGGCCGCGCTCGATATTTTAAAAGCAGGGCACATCACCTTAGATAAATTCAAAGGCTCTTGGGCAGGGGCTATGGGGCAAACGCAATTTATGCCAACCTCATTTAATGCCTACGCCGTTGATTACGATAAAGACGGCCGTAAAGACATCTGGACCACCCAAGCTGATGCTTTCGCCTCAATTGCAAATTATTTAAAACAAGCAGGTTGGAATGATGATTTAACATGGGGTCGCCAAGTTAAATTACCAGAGGGCTTTGATAAAAACTATGTACTTAAACGTGGCACCAAAACCCGCAAACAATGGCTCGAATACTGGTCTAAGTCAGAGCGTTCATTAGCTGATTGGCAAGCATTAGGCGTGCGCAAAATGGACGGCACCGATTTACCTAATGTTGATGTAACTGCCGCTTTAGTTATGCCTGACGACATGGGCGGGCGTATGTATCTTGCGTATGACAACTACAAAGCACTTATGCATTGGAACCGTTCATACTACTTCGCCACCAGCGTAGGTTACTTATCAGACCGCATTGGTTATCCAGCGATTTAATAAATAATTAGATGCTAGGGTCTAGGTAACTAGGTGCTAGGGTGTTTTTAGAAAGCGCGAGTATATCTCGCGCTTTTGTTTGTTAAACAATAGTGTGAAAGAGCTTTAAGTGAATTATTCACAAAGAGGTTATGGGACGCTGCGCTTAAGAGAAGACAGCAAAGCTTTCAGTGTTCAGTTTGTTGTTCAAGTTGGCTACGTAGGTTGGGTAGAGGGCAACGAAACCCAACGAAAAAAGACCCTATCAGTCTGCATCTCGGCTCTGTATTAACAAGTCTTTCATTGCTCTTTTTGGCTTTAATTTATTCACGGTGATTTATTTGCTTTGAATTATAAAAATAAAAGTTGCCAAGCATCACTAAACAAATAATACCCAAAAAGATTAAAAACCAAAATAAAGCTAATGGAAATTGGCTTTTAGATATAACAATAACTGTAAGGTAAAATGCAGTTACTAATACTAATAATATTAAACCAAGCTTCCCCATAAAAGTTTTTAACCTTGTCATTTGTATTGCACCCCAGTTTCAGATATTAGGAGTATATTCATCTTAACAAGATGATTTATATGGTTTTGAATTGCCACTTCGTTACCTTTAACACGCATATGAGATGCTATATGATTTTTTAAACTAGACACTTTCTGCGGCCGTTTTTCTTTAGGTTTGGATTTAAGGCTATGGACTAACTTAGTTAATTCACTTGAAGTATTAACCATTTTAATTTGCTTACAACAGCGACCGTTCGAATTAATATGAGAAATTAATGGGGTAAAACCATTGTCATTGGTTATAACTTCAAAGCTAACGTTAGGTGCTGCTTCTTGTGTATATTTACCTAAATAATAAGACAAGTGAAAATCTAAGTTATTAGATTGTATGGCTTTAATTTGAATAAGAACAATATTGACCGGTGACTCGTATTTTTTATCACCAAAATCAAGTTTTGGCTGCTTAGCACCAACAAAAACAATGACTTTTTCGTAGATGGATAAATTGACTTTGCTTAGGCAACCAATATTTTCGTAATCTATAAATGCCCACTTCATGTGATTAATGCTCCTTGAATGCTTATGAACCTGTAGCTTAATTTGTTTTTATTGGTGCATTAACCATAGCCGAGTTGTTATTTTGATTCAATCATAACTGAGTTTTATGTGAAATATGAATAGAGGATTTACTGATAGTTTTGTCATTTTTCAATCTGTTACAGATTTTTTAGAAGCTTATTTGAGCAGTGTAAGGCTCAAAAAAGGAATTAACATTGCGCTATAGGCAATGACTACTTAGCTTTACAAGGTTTAGCATCATTTAGATAACTTAGGATCAATATTCATTACGGGAGGTGAACCGCCCATTACACTTCATGTTAATAAAAAGCGCATGATGGGTGGTGTGGGGGAGGGAGGTTAGAGATCTCCGGCTACCCGATTTGCCGAAAATTGGCAACATGCAAGTTTATACGCTGCAATACCAAACCAGCCCATTGTAGGAATTGCCCACAACCTTTGGATTAAACCATTAATTTCTTGAGGAATAAACCCTGCGTAAATAAGCCAAAACATAAAAACATGCAACACAGTAACAGCAACAGATAAACTTTCAAATAAACTAGATTTAATTACATTTTTAAACTCAAGAGCAAAAGCCATAGGAGTAATAATCATGAATATTGATAAGTTATACAGAAGATGAAGCGGAGTTTCTAGTGTCCAAATTCCCGCACTAATCATGCTTATACCAAATAAGGATGTTGCTAACATTGCGGTAGAAAATCGATTTAGCGAGAGTGATTGCATTGCAAATGCGAAACCACACATAGATAACCCAATGATAATGTCAGCTATACGGTGGGTATAAGCATAAATTGGATCTTCTAATGCAACATAACTAATACTTTTTGCAACGAAATCAAAATCAGGAATGACAACTCCAAGCCCTATATTCACTATTGAAGCGATCCAAATGATATGAGCTTGTTTCAGTAACCAGTAGTTTAGATTTTTCACCGTACTTCCTTTTTCGGCTAATGGGGCTGTAGAATTACTCGTTTTTAATTTATTTTTATTGATGCATTAACCATAGCCGAGTTCCTATTTTGATTCAATCGGTTACTTTGGTTTTACATAAAATATAAAAAGAGGATTTGGTGTTGCTTTAATGGGCGTTTTGGAAGGGATGACAGGTCTTTGAGTCGCTATATTTTGGCTTAAAAGGGCTTCCCTTTTTTAATGCAGCCTGTTTTGCAGCTTTTCTATATTATGAACTAAGCAATATAGTTGCCGCAGAATGAATTGAATGCATTCACTTTCGTTTGACCGCGTAAGGTCAATTTATTCATGCCTTTATTGACTGTAATATTCCGCTGTTTATTTAAAGGAAAGCAGGCTTTATACAGCCTAGTCGTTTACCATTCCTTAAGTAAAAAGCTGTCGTCGCCCCATTGGGCTGTCTACTTTAACTTTGATTTTTTATAGCTAACGGTGGATTTAGATCATTGGATCCGCCGTAGGATAAGAGTGCTACTGGCGACAATGGCGCTCTCTATTAAGGAATAGCCCGCACAAAAGTACGCAGTTTAATGAAATTGGGTGTTAGCGAACGACTCGCCATAGCCTGTGGTATCACTAGTAAAGGCCCTTGTAGAAGCTCAAAAACAAAAGGAATTAACATTGCGCTAGGCAATAACTACTTAGCTTCACAAGGTTTAGTGTCATTGAGAGATATTTGGATCAATATTCATTACGGGAGATGAACCGCCCATTGCACTTCCTATTAATAAAAAGCGCATGATGGGTGGTGTGGGGGCTGGAGGTTGGTGATCTCCAACTACCAGGTTAGCTTTTAAATAAATTGCAAACAGCACTTTTTATATTTTTTACCACTGCCACAATTACAAATTTCATTTCTGCCTTGTTTCTTTTCAGTTGAACTTGGAAGCGATTGTTCTGTAGGGGCAGAAATAGCTCTCTCAATTGATTGTTCTATAAGTTTTTCAACATCAATTTCTGATTCTTCCTCCAACTCCATATTGGTAATAATAAAAGTAAGAGCCATTAAAATTACGGTGATGAATGCATATAACTCTATTCTTGTTTTAGGTAATACTGAAGCTAAAGAATTTAATTCTGGAACTTCTTTATTAATAGCTTCATCAACCTGTTCTTTAGATTGGTTTAAGCGCTGAGCCTTAGAAAGTATGCTTGCTAATTGCTTAAATTGATGAACAGTTTTCAGAGTTCCTTTAACTAATTTTATGACATTTCCTGTAATGTCATAAACACCATCAGGCACTCTTAGAGTGCCATTGCATTTTTTTGGACAAGAGCCACAAGAAACATTACTCATAGTAACGTCATGGCAATTTTCAAAAGAGAACCCAGAACTATAAATACTTCCGCATTGGTCACAAAAAGCTGGTAAAATTGGCATCGGACTCTCCTTAAAAGCTAACAATTTTATAGTTTACGAATGGTAGATATTTCTGCTCCGACCACACTTATGCGTATTCGAATGTAGTTTTAACAAATTAACTAAGATATTACTATCACGAAGTTTTCTATTATCTTTAAAGAAAGCTAAATAACATAGATATGTATGGGTTTGAGCACAGCATTTTACTTCGCTCTACCTTGCACAACTTATCCTTCTGTTCACCACAGAGAACACAAAGGCGCTTCGCGCTGCACAGAGAAAATAAACTATTCTCTTCTCGGTGAACTCTGTGTGCTCGGTGGTAAAATTCCCTAGAACCTAAAAATATAACGCGATATAAAATCGCTGCTACGGTTTCTTCAATATCTTATCTTTAAAGTCGAGTACTTTACCTATGCCTGAGCCGAGTTTCATTAGGCTTTGCAGTTGCTCTGGGCTTAGGCGCTGTAACTCGGCTGACCATTTGGTGACTGTTTCGAGCAAGTCGTGAATTTCTTGCATTTGTTGCTGAGCAAAGCGCTCATCATCGTTGTGGGCTTCTTCGATGATATTGTCACGTAATAAACTGAGTGTTGGGTCTATCTCGCGTTTTTTGCGTTCTTCAAATACGCGGTTGGCCATATCCCAAATTGTGCCGGCTGGGGCATAATACTCTTTACGGTCGCCGGGAATATGCTGCACTTTAATTAAGCGCCATGATTGCAGCTCTTTAATACCCATACTGACATTACCGCGAGAAATACTTAAGCCATCCGCGATTTCATTGGCTGTCATAGGCTCTTTGGTAATAATAAGTAACCCACACATTTGACCAATAGTACGGTTAAATCCCCAACGGCTGCCCATTTCGCCACAATGCATTACAAATGCATAGTTTTTTTCAGATAATGTCATAGCTTTTTAAGTTTCAATAAATAATGAAAACTATGCTAGCACGCTGAAGCTTGATAGCAAGATTTACTGGTAAATGCGTGATGTTTTTGTTGGTTTTTTGTTCGACTAAAGTTTGATTTAGATTAAAGTAAATTGTTATACAGTGAGGTAAGCTGTACCAAATAATAACATCTCTCACAAGGAACTAAATTATGAAAGCTGCTGTAAATAATGAGTATAAAGGACGTTTAGAAATTACTGATTTGCCAATCCCTACTGTGGGTGCAAATGATGTGTTAGTTAAAATTGCCGCATGTGGTGTTTGCCATACCGATTTACATGCCTGTCATGGTGATTGGCCTGTTAAACCTAAAATGCCGTTAGTGCCGGGGCATGAGGGAGTGGGGGTTATTGAACAGTTGGGCAGTAATATCCATCATTTAAAAGTGGGTGATAGGGTCGGTGTGCCTTGGCTTTACAGTGCGTGTGGGCACTGCGAATTTTGTTTAGATGGTAAAGAAACACTGTGTTTGTCACAGCATAATACAGGGTATTCAATTGATGGCGGTTATGCTGAGTATTGTTTAGCCCATGGTGATTATGTGGTTAAAATTCCTGACGGTTTAGGCTTTGCCGAAGCAGCCCCACTATTTTGCGCGGGTGTGACCACTTATAAAGCATTAAAAGTATCAGAAGCAAAACCTGGGCAGTGGGTTGCTATTGTTGGTGTTGGAGGATTGGGGCACCTTGCAGTGCAGTATGCAAAGGCCATGGGCTTAAATGTTATTGCGGTTGATACAGGAAAAGAGAAGCTTGATTTAGCTACTGAGCTTGGTGCAGACATAACACTTGATTTTAAACAGTGCGTACCTAGTGAAGCTATTTTTGAAAAAGTAGGGGGCGCGCATGCAGTTGTATGTACAGCGGTTTCAAAGCCTGGTTTTGAGCAAGCCTATAAAAGTGTACGACGCGGTGGTAAATGTGTACTAGTTGGCCTGCCGCCAGAGGAAATGCCACTGCCGATTTTTGATACTGTGTTAAACGGGGTTTCAGTGGTTGGCTCAATTGTTGGCACGCGTAAAGATTTACAAGAATGTTTAGAGTTTGCAGCAGAGGGTAAGGTTAAAGCCATTATTGAAGAAAAACGCCTTGATGATATTAATGACATTTTTGACGATATGTTAAAGGGTGAAATTAACGGGCGGATAGTCGTTACTATATAAAAAAGTATGTAGAGCGCACAAAATGTGCGCTCTAAAAACTAGCCTCATAGTAGCTTACAGTTTATAGCTCAAGGTCAATTTAGCGTTGCGCTCTTCACCTGGCATACCGCCCAAAAACATCGCTTTTGAGTAATACACTTTATTAAATAAATTATTTAAGTTTAGCTGTACGCCCCATTTATCTGCGTTATAACTTAGTGCTGCATCGTAGATTGTATAACTTGCTACATATCCATCGGGAATACCGAATGATGTTGAGTTTGTACTGCGGTCATCTACATATTTAACACCGGCACTTATTTTTAATGGCTGTGAAAGTTCAAACCACTGTGCGCTATAGGTTAACCATGTGCTGGCCGTAACATAAGGCACGCCTTTTTGGCGGGTATCAAAAGTACTTGAGTTGGGGTTTTTCTTATCACGGGCATCTTGATAAACACCATTGATATTCACTTTCCACTGCTCATTTAAATATGCATTTAAGTCAAATTCAACACCACGGGTTTTCTCTTCGCCATCGAAGAAGCTCTCAGGAACTGAGGGATCTGGGTTCATATCATCAAATGCTGGGTTGTCATATTCCAAGTTAGTACGTGCGGTATCAAACACCACTAATGAGGCCAGTAATTGGTCGTCAAAGGCCTTCATTCTGATACCCAAATCAGTACTAAGGGACTCAGCGTCTTCACGGTCAGCTTCATTACCTGAAACAGAGCCTAAAACACTGTACGCTGTACGGCCTTTTGAGTGATTTATGAATACTGATATATCATCGCTTGGTTTATAAGTTGCACCTAAGTTATAGGTTAAACCATTATCCGAGGTGCTGGCCTCTGGTGTGGCGGCTGCTGCACTTGCACGATAACGGGCGTCTACACCAAAGTGTTCATATTTTTGTGTAATTTCGTTATAGGCTAAACCTACACGGGTGGTAAATGTGTCATGAATATAGGCTACATGTTGTATGCCAACGCCCCACGCTTGTACTTTTTTATTGTAGTTACTGGTTTTCAGTGGGTCGTAATCACTAAACTGACCTTCGCCCCAGTTTGGTGTGCGTATATCTAAAATATATGGTAATGAGCCCTGATAAGTTACATCGCCATTTTTATCTTTGAGAATATAGTCTTTATCCCAAATCGAATATTGTGTGAAACGTACATCACGGTCTTCGTAATTGGCATTTACTAATAACTCGTTATCAATATCACCTAAACTAAAGTCATAACGTAAATCTGCAAAGTATTGCCATGACTTTTCATCGGCTTGCACTTGGCGAAACTCTTGTCTGCGTGCGGCAAATGGATACAGTACGTCATCTACAACGAGTGGTGCACGTGGGTCTGCATTAATGACACCTTTACGGTTCCAATAAACATAGTTATAGGCGCCAGTTTGACGGGCAAAGCTTGATTCGTAATTACGGTATTGTAATTGTTGGTTTAAAAACAAATCATCAGTTAGGTAATAGTTATGCGTTAATTTAAAGCGTAATTCTTCACCTTCATTGTCTTTGGCCATGGGTGAAATGATACCGTTATGACCAAACGAATAAGGTGTTAAACCATCAGAAGCAGATAGTGAGTTGGCAAGTTGATCACGTTGTGCATCGGTCAATTGTAAACCAGCCATTGTAGGGTCATTGACTAAATCATCGCCAGTGACTTCGCCTGCTGTTTTGCCATTAACCGACTCTGCATTATAAATACGGATAGGGTGGCCGATAGAGTCAACGGCTATGGAATCTTTGATATAGGCCGCAGATATCATAATATCTTGCTTGTCATCGAATACATATTTTAATGCAGTGTAAATTTCATCTCTATCATCTTTTAAGTCACGGTAGCCATCACTGCGTGCTGTTTTGGCATTTACTCTGTATGCAAGGTTATCTGTGATTGCATCTGTGCTATCAAACGATAGTGAATAAGTGTTCCATTGGCCTACTTCTGCTTGCACTGTGTGCTGCGCTTCAAACTGCGGTTTCTTTTCAATTAGGTTTATCACACCACCAGCACTTCCCATGCCGTATAAACCTGTTGCAGGGCCTTTTAGTACCTCAACTGCTTCAACATTAGTCAGCGAGCGAGTTGGGTTAAAGGTGTTACCTAAACCTGCACCACCGTACATACCATCATAGGTGTAATTAGCCCCTAAGCCACGAATAATTAGGTTATCACCAATACCATAGTTATTACCTGCTTGAGTTACACCGCTGATATTACGTGCTAAATCTTGCAGGTTATCGACACCCTGTGAATTTATTAATTCTTGATCTACAACTACGATAGGGGCAGGGGTTTCCATTAGTGACATATCAGATTTAGTCGCCAGTCCTGAGTTAAGTACGACTTGGTTTTGCTTTTGGTAAACTGTTATGTGTTCAAGATCTGTCTGTTCAGCAGATATTGCGTTAAAAGATGTCAAACAAGCGAGGGTAATTAAAGAAAGTTTATGTGTTGTCATAAATAGCTACCATTGAAATTTTACGCAATGATAATGTGTTGTATTTGTATTACAAGTATTAATATATGGAATCGGTAATTATTTAGCGTGTAAACAAAATTGTAACTTTGTTTATTTATCGGGTTAACATAGGCTTGGAAGAAAAAAATCAGTGGTGGGTAAAAATTGATCACAGGGCTAACATTTAGCCCCGCATTATTTATTTGCTAGTATGCTTTACCTGCTTTCATTACAAATTTAACATTTTCAAGCTTACTGATATCACTAAGAGGGTTGCCTTTTACTGCTATAATATCTGCTGCAAACCCAGGCTTTAGCTGACCAAGTTGGGTATCAACCTTTAATAATTTTGCGCTATTAATTGTAGCTGACTGAATGGCTTGTAACGGTGTCATACCAAATTCAACCATACGTGAAAATTGTTTAGCGTTATCGCCATGTGGGTAAATGGCTGCATCAGTACCAAACACCATTTTGACACCGGCTTTTACCGCACGAGAAAAACTTTCCCGCTGTCTTTTTGAAACCAGACGCTCTTTTGCCAAGTTTTCTTCAGCAACACCATTTTCCTCGCCATAGGTTAGGGTATATTCCGTGTTATAAATATCCATAGAAAACCAAGTGCCATGTTTTTTTGCCAGTTTTATTGCTTCATCATCAACGTAACTCACATGTTCTACACTGTCTACACCGGCAACTATGGCGGCTTTAATACCACTAGTCCCATGAGCGTGAGCTGCAACGGTCACACCGCGCATATGGGCTTCAGCAACAATGGCATTCATTTCATCTTGACTATATTGCTGAATGCCCACTTTAGTGCCTTTAGAGAATACGCCTCCTGTGGCGCAAAATTTAATTACGTTGGCACCGTACTTTATGTTTTCGCGCACTTTTGTACGCGCGGCCCATGGGCCATCAGCCACTCCTTCAGCGGTATACTTCATTTCTGGTGGTAGTCGGTTGTTATCACAGTGTCCGCCTGTCACACCCAGTGATGGGCCTGCCGCCCAAATACGGGGGCCGGCTATATCCCCTGCATTAATGCCATCTCTTACAGCAATAACGCTGTAGCCACCTGCGCCAACATTACGTAGCGTGGTGAAGCCTGCTTTTAATGTTTTTTTAGCAAAGTAGGCCGCTTTAATCGCTTGGCGTGGTACTGATTGACCAATACGCTCACTTCTTGGCACGGTTGGATCACTGGTTAAATGAACGTGCATATCCATCAACCCTGGCAGAATTGTTAATTCAGGCAGCTCAATATGCTCATCACCTTGTTGTAGCTTAGGAGCTTGTTCGGTCGTGATTTTTGTAATGATCCCATCATCAATTTGGATCAATGGGGCTTTGATTAATTTACCATTATTAACATCAAGCATTGCTTTGGCACTAATATAAGTGGTTGCTTGAGTATTAAATGCGCTAACACACAACAAGCTCAGTGAAATGGCAAGAGATAATTTATTCATTTATTTTCTAATTTTAGATTATTTTATATAGCAATGTAGCAAGCAGTTTTTAAGCTGTAAACAAAACGCGTTAAGTATCTTATTTTCTTTATTTAGTTAAACATACGACGCATAATTGTCGTTAATACTTACACTCAGGGATAATTATGAAAAATTTTAAGTTAACATTGCTTGTAGCTAGTGTGCTTAGTGCTTTAACGGCGTGCGCCAATATTGAGAATAATAATTTACAAAACAAGCAATCTGTATCAGCAAAAGGTACGGTCAACATTGCCGAACAACAATTAAATATACTCGTAGCAGAGTATTTTGTAGACTCATTACAATTTAGCCCACTAAGTGCTACTTACATCGGTTATAGCCAATATAATAATCAATTTACAGCACCGAGTACTGAGCAAAGCCGTGGTAAAAAAACTGGCATTTTATAAAGATTTCCAGCAGCGTTTAGCTATAATTGATGATAGCCAGTTAACCGGCCAAGCTTTATTGAGCTATGAAATATTAGCACGGGATTTAGCGTTAACGATTGAGGGCTTTAATTTTCCAAGTTATTTATTACCAATAAACCAAATGTCTGGTGCGCATAATACCTTCGCAGGATTTGGCTCTGGGCAAAGTGCGCAGCCATTTGTTACTTATCAAGATTATGAAAATTTTATTGCGCGTGCACAAGGTTTTGTAACATGGTTAAGCAGTGTACAATCTGCGATGGAGCAGGGGATCAGTGCCGGGGTTGTATTACCAAAACCATTAGCTGAAAAATTATTGCCACAATTTCAAGCCCATATAGTTTCTGGCGCAGAGCAGTCATTATTTTACAGTCCGATTAAACAACTACCAGAACATTTTACTACAGCTCAAAAGCAACAACTCACGGCTCAATACAGCGCACTGATAATGAATGAATTAGTGCCGGCTTATACAAAGATGAGTAACTTTTTAGCTGATACGTATATTCCAAATAGCCGTGAGACGGTCGGTTACAGTGATTTACCAAATGGTAAAGCCTGGTATGAATATCAAATTAAGAAAAATACAACCTTAAGTTTATCAGCTGATGAAATCCATGAAATTGGTTTAAAAGAAGTCTCACGTATTCTTAATGAAATGAAAGCAGTAAAAGAAACGGTTGGCTTTAAAGGGAGTCTGGCCGAGTTTTTTACTCACTTACGAGATTCGGATGAATTTTATTTTGACACTCCTGAGCAATTAATTGCAGCTTATGAAGCCGTTAAGTTAAAAATTGATGCGCAAGTACCTAAATTATTTAATATTGCTCCTAAAGCTGATTATATCGTTAAGGCGGTAGAAGATTTTCGAGCTGAGTCTGCGGCAGGGGCGTCGTATCAATCGCCTGCACCGGATGGTTCACGACCAGGCATTTTTTACATTAATACATTTAACCTAAAAGCCCAGCCTAAGTTTTTACTTGAGACTTTGTCTATCCATGAAGCGGCACCGGGACACCATTTTCAAATTGCATTACAGCAAGAAGTGCAGTCATTACCTGATTTTCGTAAATTTGGGGGCTACACCGTGTTCGCCGAAGGTTGGGCACTATATGCAGAAAGCTTAGGAAAAGAACTCGGCTTATTTACCGACCCATATATGTGGTACGGTCGTTTAGCTGATGAGCAGCTTCGTGCTATGCGTTTAGTACTTGATACTGGTTTTCATGCCAAAGGGTGGACTCGTCAGCAAGGCATTGACTATATGCTAGCTAATTCTTCAATGGCGCTAAGTGATGTTACTGCAGAAGTAGAGCGTTACATTGCTTGGCCAGGACAGGCGCTTTCTTATAAGTTAGGGCAGTTTAAAATCCAAGAATTACGTGATTACTGTAAAAAAGCATTAGGCAATAAATTTAATATTAAAGAGTTTCATACGCAAATATTAATAGATGGCGCATTGCCTATGCCAATTCTAGAAGCAAAAATTAAACGTTGGGTAGAGATACAGAAATAGTACTAACTAGTTCGTTTATTAACACCTAAGTGCGTGAAGTGAGTAGTTTTGCGCACTATGGCTGTTTGCGGTAGAATGCGCGCTCTTAGGGGCGCTGAGTTTTAACATGTTAGAAAATCAATTTTGGCTTAAAAAATCACTTGATCAAATGTCACAACCTGAATGGGAAGCCATTTGTGATGGCTGTGGTAAATGCTGTTTAAATACATTTATCGATAGTGAAGATGAAGACGAATTTACTGCAACAGACCAACTGCGTGAAGGTGAAGAGCTTATTTTCACCAATATTGTATGCCAATACCTTGATAACGAAACGTGTGGCTGCAGCGAGTATGAAAACCGTCAAGTATTAGTACCATCATGTGTAAAACTCACCAAAGAAAACCTCGAAAGCATTTTCTTTATGCCACAAAGTTGCAGCTATCGTCGTTTGCATGAAGGTCGTGGTCTTGCTTCTTGGCACCCATTAAATAATGGTGGTAGCAAAGAGCTAATGCATGATCTCGATATTTCCGTGCGAGATAAAACGGTTAAAGATTGCGACGTAGAACTAGATGACTTTGACTTATATGTGGCTTACTGGCCAACGCAGGATGCTGATTAATGACAAATTTAGTGGCGACAATTGGCTTAATAAACCCGAAAAGCCCTACCAATGTAGGTGGTGTTTTACGTGCCGCAGGTTGTTATAACGCCAAGCATGTGTTTTTTACCGGTACTCGTTATTTAAATGCGAAAAGGTTTCATACCGATACCAAAAACGTTATTGAGCGTATCCCGCTTACGTCAGTTGATGATCTAAAGCATGCAAAGCCTGAGGGGGCCAAAGCGGTTGTGATTGAATTAATCGAAGGTGCTACACCGTTACCTGAGTTTATCCACCCAGAAAATGCCTTTTATATATTTGGCCCAGAAGATGGCTCAATTAGTAAAGAGGTATTAAATTGGTGCGATGAGGTCGTTTATATTCCAACAGTTGGGTGTATGAATTTAGCAGCAACTTGTAATGTGGTTTTATACGATCGATTAGCAAAGCTTGGTGGTGTTAGCAGTTGCGATGAAACCATTATCAAAAGCCGTGATACAAATAATAAAATGAAATGGTCAAAAGCGTAATATTATTAAAATTTTTACGATGTGCTAGTGATTGACCTATGAGCTATAGTTTTGTATTCGCCTTTCATTCTACTAACAAATAGAGCCATTCAACAATATAGTTAATAATTGATTTCTTCTTTTTCTCAAAAATCAGCATACCAATTTAGTACTGGGTTAGCTGAGAATTGCCCATTTAAAGCACTTTTATATGGAACGTTCCTATTAAAAGTTTGTGATCTTATTTTCTCAATGTGTAGAATCGTTCCTAACTTGTTAATGGAGTGAAAATCACGTGAGTGAAATAAATACAAACCAAAGCTATGCCACTAATGATCCGCAGTCGAATAAAAACTACCTGCCAGCATTAACGGCAATGACAACCCTGTTTTTTCTTTGGGGTTTTATTACTGTTTTAAATGATGTCTTGATCCCACGTTTAAAGGGGGTTTTTGATTTAAGTTACACCGAAGCAATGCTGGTTCAGTTTTGTTTTTTTGGTGCTTACTTTATTGTGTCTTTACCTGCAGGGTTGTTAGTTAATAAATTTGGCTATAAAAATGGTGTACTGACAGGGTTAATTGTTGCTTCTATTGGGTGTTTATTATTCTACCCTGCGGTTGTTGTCCATGAATATTGGCTATTTTTAACGGCATTATTTGTATTGGCAGGGGGGGTGACGGTATTACAAGTTTCTGCAAATCCTTATGTAGCTGCACTTGGCCCTGAGAAAACGGCTTCATCTCGGTTAAATTTAGCTCAGGCATTAAATGCATTAGGCACTACCGTTGGCCCATACGTAGGTGGAATATTATTCTTTGGTGCTGCAGGGTCGTTAACGGCTGGTGCTGCTACAGCAGAGTCTGTAAAAATCCCTTATTTAATGTTAGCGGCAGCATTACTTACAATCGCAGTCGTGTTTGCATTTTTAAAGTTACCTGAAATTACTGCCCACAAAGAAGAGCTGGACTGTAAAGCAAAGGACCACTCTTTAACGCAAGCGCCACATTTAATAATGGGTGTGGTTGCTATTTTTTGTTACGTTGGTGGTGAGGTCGCAATTGGTAGTTTTTTAGTAAACTTTTTTGGTGAAGAGCATATTGCTGGACTTGAAGAGCATGCTGCGTCTGCGTTAATAGCCTACTATTGGGGTGGGGCCATGGTTGGCCGTTTTATTGGTTCTGTACTATTACAAAAAATAGCACCTTCAAAAGCGTTAGCATTCAATGCGTGTGCGGTTATTGTACTGTTGTTAGTAACGATATTTACCCAAGGCAATATTGCCCTTTATAGTGTTTTAGCTATCGGATTATTCAATTCAATTATGTTCCCAACTATATTTTCTGTTGCGATAGAAGGGCTTGGTTCTTTAACAAGTAAAGGCTCAGGTTGGTTATGTTTGGCAATCGTAGGTGGTGCTCTTGTACCGTTACTGCAAGGCTATATTGCTGACACAGTAAATATTCAGGACAGCTTTTTCGTCCCTGTTATCTGCTATGCCTTTATTGCTTGGTATGGACTAAATGTTGTTAGGCTATCAACTAAGTGGCAGCAAAGAGTTAATTAATTTGTTATTTAATTCTTGTTTTTGAATGCACTTACTTTCGGTAAGTGCATTTTTATCTACATTTTCCCAGTTCTAAAGCCCTTCTTTATAGTTACAATTATCAAATATAATATCATTTGAATACGTATTCACTGAGTTAAAAGGATTAAATTAGTGGAACGATCCTATTTGGTGTTCGTTATAATTAATACACATTCATTATTATGTACTTTTTCAAAAGAGTAATCAAAAGTTGTGTCTGGTTATATTGTAGGTGAGCAATTTTCAATGCGTACTTTTATTAAATAGATTAAACCAGCGTATGTTCATCGATGTTGGCTTGCGTAGAGGATATTGTATATTTAATATCAGAATCATTCATAACATAGTAAGAACTATCGATAAAATGAGACAAATCCAGCTTTATTTGCTAAAACTAAGGTGATAACAAAAATAATTAATATAGGCTTACTATGCTTGGTTCGTTAAAATTTACTACTAAAGTTACCATTGCGGCATCAATTGTGCTGGTGTTGGTTCTTGGCTTGTTTACAATTAACAATTTTATCTCAATGCGCTCGCAAACACAGCAGCAGCTTTCTTCAGTGCTACAAGAAAGCTCTCAATCAGTTTCTCAAAATATTGCTAACTGGCTAAATAATAAACTGTCGATTGTTGTTGCAATTGCTAGAACTCATCAACAGAATGACAGTAAAGCACTTACTCTAAGCCAGTTAAATACCGCTGAAATGGCAGGGGATTTTAAAAATACCTATATTGGAAAGCCCGATGGCAGGTTTGTTTTAAACGATCAATCTATTGTATTACCAGCTGATTATGATGCCACCACTCGACCATGGTATAAATTAGTTGAAAACAAAACCACAACAGCATTCACGAACCCTTATATAGATGTGACCACTAATGAGCTGACAATCTCTGCTGTAGCACCTATCACTATTGCTGGTGAATTTATTGGCGTTGCTGGTGCAGACATTGATATGCAAACAATTACTAATATAGTAAATGAGATCGATTTTTTAGGTTTCGGCTATGGCTTTTTACTCGACAGTGATGGTCGCATTCTCAGTCACCCTAATACTAAATTAAACGATCAGGGCATGGATAAACTATTTTCCAAAAAGCTGCCACTTAATCCTGAGTTTGTTGAAATAAGTATCGATGATAGTGAGCATTTAGTGTCTTTTACTCCAATCAAAGGGATTAAAAATGTTAATTGGTATTTAGGTGTTGTTATTGATAAAGAAATTGCATATTCATCGGTAGCGTCTTTTCGTAACATGGCTACGGTGTATATGGTTTTAGGCATTGCTGCGATAGTGCTGATGATGCAATATGTTTTGCGCTACTTAATGCGCCCAATGCACCGACTTAATGATGCAATAAAAGACATTGCGCAAGGTGAAGGGGATTTAACTAGACGGTTGGAAATAGAAAATGATGATGAATTTGGTGAACTATCAGGCTACTTTAATGCTTTTATAGATAAGATTCACACGTCTATAGATCAAGTGAAAACCACCACTGTTGAGTTAGAGCGTTCGGTCGAAAGTTTAGTTGAGCAAACAGAATCAACCCTTACTATGTATAGCGATCAAACAAAACGCACTGACAATGTAGCAACGGCAATAAACCAATTATCATCAAGTGCAGTAGAAATTTCAAATAGTGCAAGCCATGCTTCGTCACTTGCAACACAGGCTAACGCTCAGTCGGTGCAAAGCCAACATTCATTAAATGACAATATTGCAGCGATAAATTCTTTGTCAAATAACATGGAGCAAGCACAACAAACCATTAATGCTGTTGCTAAGCACTCTGCAAGTATTGAGCAAGTACTTGAGGTCATTAAAGGGGTAAGTGAGCAAACTAACTTGCTGGCTTTAAATGCTGCGATTGAGGCTGCTCGTGCTGGTGAAGCTGGTCGCGGGTTTGCCGTCGTCGCTGATGAAGTAAGGCAGTTGGCACAGCGTACACAACAATCAACACAAGAAATTGAGAACACAGTAACTCAGCTACAACAAGGATCTGAAAGCGCTGTTGCGGTAATGAAATCGAGCTTGATTGAAAGTGCTAATAGTGTTCAACAAGCACATGGCGCTGGTGAAAAAATGGCAGATGTAACCAAAGCCATAGAATCAATTGATGAAGTAAATCATAGTGTAGCCAATGCAACAACAGAGCAAAATCAGGTGATACAAACACTGGATAATGATATTCACACCATTAGCGAATTGTCCCAACAAGGGCAACTCAATCTTAACAGTACCTTAAATGAATGTACTCGCTTGAAGTTACAGTTTGATGAGCTTGAAAAAATGGTATTGCGGTTTAAAGTTTAATAGTCACTTTGAAGAGGGCCCAAATTATATGACTAAATCTTTAAACCAGCCGGATTGGTTAAATTTAATTAATATTGAAAATGTAAATAGTGCAGAAATACAGCGAAGAGCATTTACATTTTTTACGATGATTCTAGTGGCTGTTGTGCTTATAACTGTATTAGTTTTTTTAAATTATCAGTATTACGATCTAGTTTTAACGATAATGATGCTGTTATCAGATATAACGCTTTTATTGTGCGCATTTTATTTTATTAAAACAGGAAAATTGACCGGTGTAGCGCTCATAGTTATGAGTATTATTTGTGTGCTTTGTCTAGCACTTGCTTATACCGGAGGAAAAGACAATACCGCGCTCTATTGGTTAATGTTTTACCCTATTGTTGCTTTTTCAACATTAGGTTTTCGCTTGGGTTTGGTTGTTGTTTCAATATTACTAGTATTCACTGTTTTGCTTTTATTTGGGCCTAATATTGGTCAAGTTGATTATAAATATGCCGAAGATATCAGATTTACGCTTGCTTTTAGTCTGGTCTTTTTATTTAGCTTAATTGGTGAATATTTTCGCAATAAAAGCCATTTAGCCATTGCACAAATGACCTTGCTGCAAAAACAAGATGCACACACAGATCAACTTACTGGACTTGCAAATCGTCGTTTCATTACGAACCATTATTTACCTTTGGTGAAATCTAGACCTGAACAATATTTACCCCTTAGTGTGTTACTTGTTGATCTTGACCACTTCAAAGCAATTAATGATATGTATGGCCATGGTGTGGGTGATCAGGTGTTAATTGAGTTTAGTCAGATGTTAGAAAATCAATTACGCGCATCCGATATAAAAGTTCGTTATGGTGGTGAAGAGTTTATGATAGTTTTACCTCAAATAGGTTTGATTGCAGCGCAAAGAGTCGCTGATAAATTGCGTAATCATATTGAGCTAAACCCCATTGTTTTCACAGAGTTTCAAATTAATATAACGTGCAGTATTGGTGTTGCCCAAGTGAGTCAAATTCATGAATTTAATGAAGCAGTTAAAGTGGCTGATGATCATCTTTATGATGCTAAAAGTGCTGGTAGAAATTGTGTGGTTTCATCACTGAGCAAGGAATGTAATGAACAACAAAGCTGAACTTATTTATGTTCATGATCCTATGTGTAGTTGGTGTTGGGGTTATGCTCCAACTTGGTCTAAATTGAAGAGCCTTTTAAATGATGATGTAAACATTGTATACAAGGTAGGTGGTTTAGCACCTGATTCAGATAGCCCTATGCCCTTACAAATGCAAACCATGCTACAAAATACTTGGCGAAATATAGAAAGTAAGTTGGGTACTGAGTTTAATTTTGATTTTTGGCGATTATGTAAACCAAAACGCTCGACTTACCCATCGTGTAGAGCTGCTATTATTGCGCGTGATGCCAATAAAGAAAGTGTAATGGTTGCAGCAATTCAACAGGCTTATTATTTAGAAGCAAAAAATCCCTCTGATGAAGATGTGCTTTGTCAATTAGCACAGCAAGTTGACTTGTGTACCGCTGAGGAGTTTAAACTACAATTGAACAGTGTATTAGTTAATGACAAATTGCTCAGCGAATTAGACTATATCCGAAGCTTGCCTATTCAAGGGTTTCCTTCTTTGGTATTAAAATATAATAACAGATTACACCCTATTGCTATAAATTACACAGATGCAGATACCACCTATTCACAAATAAATAAGGTATTAGAGAGTCTGTGATTTTTGGTGAAATTATAAGAGCGGTATTTTACCGCTCTTATGTACTGAACTATATTTAGGGCTTGCTTACTTTGCTTTATTATCAACTAAAACAAAATTCATAGTACAAACATCACCAAATTTTACTGTTGATTTCGCGCCAACTAAGGTCTCATGAACACCAGTTATAGCACCTGAGCTACAAAATGAACCGGCTGGTAAAGTGATCCCGCGTTTAGCACAACACTCAATCATAAATGCAAACGCTGCCATAGGGCCGTTAAGTATACCGTCAGTAGGGGCTTCATTAATAAGTTTGTCATTAATGCTAACACTGGTATTCATATTAGCTATTTTGTCTTGCCAGTTTTCAATAGCGCTTCCTTTGATCATCCCGTACTGATTACCAATATCAGCAATAATTGCTGTTGGGCCATAGCTGTTTAGATCAACCACAGGGCTACTTGCTATTTCAATACCGGCATATACATTCTTTACTAGGTGTTCAACGCCATGTGCAGTGTTAACCGTACCAGGTAGAATATCTTGATTAGTTTCAATCACAAGTTCAGCTTCTATTGCTATAAATCCGCCTGCATAGACTGGCAGTTTAAACTCTTCACCTTTAGCTTGGTTATCATTTAATTCAACATACACGTTTTCAAATACCGGGCCTAAGATACGTTCATCACCATATTGCTCTCTTAGTTCTGGCGGTACCATACCGACTTTCCAACCAACAATTTTATCACTTGAAGCATCTATTGAACCATTTTGTACTACATATGCTTCTTCTAAAGTACTTGGAATTGGTCCTGGGAAAGTATCAAGAATTGTTGCGTCTTTACGTGCGTCTGAAAGTACAGTGGCTAATTGGCTTATTTGCTCTTTAGATAAAGATGTTGGCATAAAGTATTCTCACAATGTTGGATGAAATTGAAATGCTAATTTATAAGTTTAAGTTTTAAACTGAGGGCAGTATAAACGCTATAAATGTGCAAAAAAAGCCATAATTATGAATTTTTATGCGTGGTGTATAATAAGTTGTTAAATGTTTATTTTCAAATAGGTACGAAAAGTGTTTATTTTAAAATAGGTTAGGGGAGATCATGAAAAAATAGTATCAAGTTTACTGAGGTGGATACAACAATAGATATTCAATCACATTGCATGTTGCTTTTAGAAATTTGTTGAATTATTTAGTGGGGAATTCATGAAGGGAAATTGTTAAATGAATTTAACCTTCCATCATACCGTACAAAAATGTCACTCATAATCCACTAAAGCTTACTTTTATTACAGTTGTCATAAAAAAGACTTTTTAGCGCAACACTCTTGTCATTTACAAACTATAGAATCTCGCTCATTAAAACAAACCAATTGTAATTAACGAGTAAGGTGTATGCGATGAAAGGCGTTAAACCATTGATTCTAGCAGGTATTGTAGCAGCGTCTGCAGCAGTACATGCAAATGAACTAGATAAGGTAATCGACAAAAGCAGCGAAATAAACCAATCAGCTGCGCAATCACAAACAAAAATAGACAAGATTGCAGATTCAATGCAAGGACGTCTGCAACAGTTCACAGCCCTAAATAAAGAAATTGACGGCCTAGCTGTATACAACGCCCAGTTAACAAAGCAACTTAATAACCAACTTACAGAAATGGAAGATTTGAACGCTTCTATGGATAAGGTATCGGTTATTGAGCGTCAAATCACTCCATTAATGATTCGTATGATCACAGGCCTTGAGCAATTTGTTGCTCTGGATGTGCCTTTCTTAAAAGATGAACGTGCAAAACGTATTACTTCTCTAAAAGAAATGATGGACCGTGCTGATATCAATTCAAGTGAAAAATTCCGCCGCCTATTAGAAGCATACCAAGTCGAAGTTGATTACGGACGTACAATTGAAGCGCATACAGCATTATTAAGTGTTGAAGGCCAAGAACGTGAAGTTGATTTTCTGCGCATTGGGCGCTTAGAGCTTATCTATTTAACACGAGATGGGAAAAAAGCAGGAAGCTGGGATCAAAATACAAAGTCATTTGTAGCGCTGCCTGATTCAACAATTAGCCAAATCAGTAAAGGTTTACGTATTGCTCGTAAGCAACTTGCCCCAGATATGTTAACACTACCAGTACACGCGGCTGAATAAGAGGTTTATGACAATGAAATTATTAACCAAAATGACAAAAATGGCTGTGTTAGCAACAGGCCTAGGCTTTGCTGCAACAAGCATGGCAGCAGAACCAATGGATTTAGATGCCTTACTTAAAACATTAGAGCAAGGTAAATCAGCACAATCAGCACAAAATCAGCAACGTGAACAAGAATTTAAATCGCGTCAAAGCGAACAAGTTCAAATGCTTAAAGATACGCAAGCTAAACGTAATCAAATGCTTGCACAATCTGAGCGTCTTGAAACTCAATTTGAAGAGAACGAAGTTAAATTAGCAAATTTAACAGACACTTTATCTAACCGTATGGGTTCATTAAAAGAACTGTTTGGTGTACTGCAGCAAGTTGCAGGGGACTCAAGCAATAAATTTATGACATCTGTGGTATCAGCACAAATTCAAGACCGTAGTAAGTTTATGGATGAGCTGGCAGTAAAAATGGGCTCAACCTCAAACCTAGCGTCAATCGAAGATATCGAAAAAGTGTGGTACGAACTTCAACGCGAAATGACAGAGCAAGGTAAAGTTACTCGTTTTAATACTGACGTTATCGTTGAAGGCGGTACTAAAGCACAACAAGAAGTGGTTCGTGTTGGTGCATTTAACCTTATCTCTAACGGTAAATACTTAGAATACAACGCGGCAACAAATACAATTAGCCAGTTAACTCGCCAACCTGTAGCGCGTTTTACAGCAACTGCAGAAGAGTTACAAAATACAGACTCTGGTGTTGTACAGTTTGCTCTTGACCCTACAGGAGGCTCAATCCTTGGTTTATTAGTACAAGCGCCTGACACTGAAGAGCGTGTTCACCAAGGTGGAACAGTTGGCTATGTAATTTTAGGTGTTGGTGTTATCGCACTACTTATTGCAATTGAGCGTTTCTTATCGCTTATGTTGATTGGTGGCAAAGTACGTCGTCAGCTTAAAGACAGTGTTGCTCGTGATGACAACCCACTTGGTCGTGTAATGAAAGTTAAAGACCAATACCCAGATGTTGCGCATGACACATTAGAGCTTAAGTTAAGCGAAGCGATTTTACGTGAAATGCCTAAAATTACCCGTAACCTAACACTTATCAAAATCATCTCAGTAGTTGCCCCGCTACTTGGTCTACTTGGTACTGTAACCGGTATGATCAACACCTTCCAAGCTATTACCTTGTTTGGTACAGGTGACCCGAAACTAATGGCTGGTGGTATCTCTCAAGCACTTGTAACAACTGTACTTGGTCTGGTTGTGGCTATCCCAACTGTATTTTTATACACCTTGCTGAACACCCGTGCTAAAAACATCTTGTTAATAATCCAAGAGCAAAGCGCAGGTATTATCGCTGAACGTAGCGAGAAAGGAGCATAAACCATGGTGCTATTGATTGATTCAATCAATGCTATCCGTGATTTTCTCGACACTGGTGGCCAAGTCCTTTTGGTCATCGGAGTGTTAATCTTCGCGATGTGGTTATTGATACTCGAGCGATTTATATTTTTCTTTCAAGGTTATAAGCAATACAAGCGTGATGTAAAAGCAACTTGGCGAAATCGCCCTGAGCGAAACAGCTGGAATGCTGAGCAAATACGCCAAGCTATGATTTCACGTGCTGGTATGCAACTTAATACAAACTTAGCGTTAATCAATGTGATGGTTGCACTTTGTCCGCTACTTGGCTTATTAGGCACAGTAACGGGGATGATAGAAGTATTTGATGTAATGGCTGTGACTGGTACTGGCAGTGCTCGTTCAATGGCATCAGGTGTATCTAAAGCCACTATCCCAACGATGGCGGGAATGGTTGGTGCATTATCTGGTGTATTTGCTTCTACATTTTTACAACGCCGTGCCAAGCGTGAAGTAGAGCTACTTGAAGACAATATGGTTTTAGACCACTAATAAAAATTTAGTAAAGCAGTCACAGGGCTGCTTTACAAAGGAGTAAACGATGAGAGCCCCATTAGGTAATTTATTACAAGAAGACGAAGCAGAAGAAATTAACATGACGCCAATGCTAGACGTTGTTTTCATTATGCTTATCTTCTTCATTGTAACAGCCTCTTTTGTTAAAGAAGCCGGTATTGATGTGAATCGCCCAGAAGCTGCAACAGCCGTAAAAAAAGAACGTGCGAATATCTTGGTTGCGATTTCTGACACCGGTGAGATTTGGATCAACAAACGTAAAGTCGATGAACGTGCAGTACAAGCAAATATTGAACGCTTAAAAGCTGAAAACCCACAAGGTAGCGTTGTTATTCAAGCGGATAAAAAAGCCACCACTGAAGTATTAATTAAAGTGATGGATGCATCACGTGCTGCAGGTGCGTTTGACGTTTCAATTGCTGCGCAAGAAGCATAATAAGGAACTGATATGTTGCGATATTTAGTTGCATTAGTGATTGCCGGTGTTGTTACGTTTTTCTTGTTCTTAGGTATGCAAGCGTTAATAACCGGTGGTGAAGGGGCAATGAGTGAGCCTGTTAAAGGCAACGTACTTGACTTTGTTCGTCTTAAAAAAGAAGAAACGGTGCAAAAGAAAGACCGTAAACCACAAAAGCCACCAAAGCCAAAAGAGCCGCCTCCGCCAATGGAGTCACCGCAAATGCAAAGTAGTGATCCTAATGCGAGTGCATCAAACTTTGATTTTGGTGCCAATGTAGAAGCGGATGTAAACCTTGCTGGTGGGTTAGCGTTAGAGTCAAGTGATGGTGAATATCTACCCATTGTTAAAGTTGCACCTGTTTACCCACGTAGAGCACTTTCGCGCGGTATTGAAGGCTATGTGATTGTTGAATTTACAGTAACAAAGCAAGGCACAGTGCGTGACCCAGTTGTTGTTAGGGCAGAGCCAGAATCATTATTTGACCGTGCAGCGATGGATGCAGCACTTAAATTTAAATATAAACCACGTGTAGTCAATGGCGAAGCTGTTGAAGTTGCGGGGGTACAGAACAAAATTTCTTTCCAAATTAACGGTTAGTACTTCATTAAAAGTACTTAATAAACGGATAGAGAAGCGAGGCGATTATGAAACCATTAAAAACTGCACTTATTTGTGCAACAGCATTCACCAGTAGTATTTTGCTGCCGAGTATTGCTAGTTTTTTACCAGGTGTGAGCATGGCAACGGCTTACGCACAAGAGCAAAAAACTAAACGAGTTCCAGCATTGCGCGAAAAAGTTTACAGCCAATTAGCGCGTGCACAAAAGCTTGCTGATGACGGTGATGCAAAAGCCGGATTAGAAGCCCTTGATAGCATAAAAGAGCGTGCATCAAGTATGAACGAATATGAAATAGCCATGATGTATAACTTTTATGGTTTTATTTACTACAACGAAAACGATTTACCAAAAGCAATTGCTTCATTTGAAAAGGTGGTTAATGCACAGGCAATTCCTGAAAGTTTACGTTTAAGTACTACGTTTAGTTTGGCGCAATTAGCAATGGCTAATGGTGATTACGATAAAGTTATCTCATTCTTAAATGACTGGGATAAAATTAATACTAAACCTAAAACAGATGCTTATCATGTGTTAAAAGCGCAAGCTTACTACCAAATGAAAGACTACAGCAAAGGTGTTGATAGTATCAACCAAGCTATTGCTCAAGCAGATAGTGAAGGTAAAGAGCCCAAAGAAAACTGGTTAGTATTACAGCGTGCAATGTATTACTCGCTTAATCAACCACAAAAAGTCGTAGAAGTTCTTGAGCGCATGGTAAAACTTTACAACAAACCTGAGTACTGGGTACAACTAGGTGGTATGTATGGTGAGACAGGCGCTGAGAAAAAACAGTTAGCTGTGTTAGAAGCAGCCTATCAACAAGGCTTTTTAAAATCAAAATCTGAGCTGACCCAGCTTGCCCAAGTTTACATGTACAACGGCTTATCTTATAAAGCGGCCGATGTTATGAAACAGGCTATGGAGTCAGGTGCTTTAGAAAAATCAGCGAAGAACTATGCCTTTATTGCAGAGGCTATGGTGCAAGCCAAAGAAGATGATAAATCGGCGCAATATTTCGCCAAAGCTGCTGACTTATCATCGCATGGTAAATATGATCAACGCTTAGCTGAAGTGCTTATTAATACGCAAAACTACGAAGAAGCAGCCGATGCCGCCCGTGCAGCCCTTGATAAAGGCGGCTTGGATTTTGAATCTAACGTGTATGTTGCTCTTGGTATGGCACAATATAATTTAAAGAATTTTGATGCGTCAATTTTAGCGTTTGAACAAGCTGAAAAACACAAAAAATCTCAACGTTTAGCTGAGCAATGGATCAAGTATGTGAAGAACGAAAAAGTACATGCTGAAACATTACGTACAGCTTTACTTTAGTTGCTAACAATTCGTTAGTAACGCTCAGTTTATAATCGCAACACCAAAACCGCCTTCGGGGCGTTAACAGGCTCAGAATGTAGGTTAATAGAGTAATTGTGTACATAATCTTACTAAGTTGTGTACACGCAATCAACTTGTTTATATAGCAACCCTTCTCACATTGTCCTTAAGTGTTCCTCCTTATACTCCTTTTATTAACCTCCGAAGAATTCTGCGGAAGTAAGTCTACATTACCACCACCCTTCACTAAAGAATGAGCCTTATTGATTGTGATTTCTCCTGCATTCATCTGCTCAATGATATCCTCATCACCACTGTCTATAACAGTTTTAGCTCTTCTTAAGGTGGCACTACTACCTAGTCCTGATTCCTTAGCGGCAATATCACGGGTCTTTTCCTCCTTATACTCCTCTATTAATTGTGGACAATTGTCCACAATTTCTTTAGAAGGTCTACCCACCCGACCAGATAACCCTTTGCTAATAGCCTCTGCAAGGAGGAGCTGTTATTAAGAGGGGAGTTATACCTGAAATACGCTTGTTTTTATGGTTAAGCTATTGATTTAGATGGAGAATACTGAATTAGGGGCGGCAAGGGTAAGATACCCTCATAATCTCTAACCTTAAAGAATAGTAACCTCTTATTAAAGTAAACTCTTAAGATAAGTCTAACCTCCTTGGAGCTTGCTCCGAACATATCACCTCAGTAAAGTGTATCTCTAATGTAAGAGCTCCCTTGGGTAAGAGTATTATGTGTGGCGATTTCGCCAAGGGATTATTTGGTCTGATAAAATATAAACTAGTGTATACAGTTGTACATAGTCCTGTACCCACAAGGATACAACAATATAAGGGGTACACAAATATAAATACTAAAAACCAAATAGCCTCTCAAGACTAACGTAAGACAGTAACTAACATTAAACCATTCAACTTATTAAGTTGCTATACTAAAACCTCCCCTATGGCCGTACAGGAGCTTTAAATGGGTGGATTAGGTGATATTGTAAAACCGTGTTAGAATACAATTATATATTCAGTTAATATGTTATTTATATAGGACTTAAATGCACTCTTGGCATGAAAGTTGCTAATGACTTTAAAAGCTGTTATAATAGTATTATACAGAGAAGAAACCATAGCTAGTTAGCTAACCCTCTACTCTTTGTATCCCAATCAAATCACATCATAAACTTTCAAATCAACACTACTATTCAATACTGAATGGTCGGTGTTTTCGTACGTCCAACAAAAAATATATAAGGAACAAACATGAACATGAATGATATTAAATTGCCGGTGGAGGCACTCTACTTAATTGAGCGATTCAATAAAGGCAACATCTCACTAAGTCGATTACGTCACATGCGTACCGAATGTATGCAACGTAAAGATTTAGAGAAATATATAAATGTGGGATTAGCTTTAACGATGATCACAAGCCTTTCTAAATATAATGAAAAAACTGGAAATAGCTAAAGCATTTATACATATGGTCTACAGGCTAACTAAAACTTTAAGGAGTAACAGTGCAATTAGAACTATCGAACAGATTATTTAAAGACTTAATGAAGTTTGCGAATAGAGAAAACTTAAGTGTTAAAAGCAAAATAGCCCACTTACTAGAGAGTTATGTACAAGAAATGAAAACAAATGAAGATTGCCAAGAGGGCATAAATAATGGGGATACAATAAATGATCAATTTGAAGGAATTGGAGAAACATCAGCGCATTAAACTAGCGCGAAAACTTGATAAATTCTTTATCACCTACAGTCAGAATAAAAACTTCAACAATACTTACGAAGCTATTAAAAGCAAACTTTCTAACCAGCCGCTAAAAAACAAACTCACTAAATACGCCCCTGAGATTTGGACTCTTATTTGTGCTACCACAAAGGCCATTAAGTACGATAGTGACGGGGTTTATTTGCCACGCGATAAAGTTGCTTATAAAACAGCTAACAGCTTTACAGGTAAAAAAGTCAGCTTTACTCGAATGAAAGAATTAACCAGCCTTTTAGATGAACTAGGGTTATTAACTGTGTACGTAGGCTTCACTAAACCTGATTCGGTGAAAAAGTACTACCGTGGTACTGAACAAGGGATGATGTCAGCTATAACATTCTCAGATGAATGGTTGAATATGTTTGATGTTGAGAAAGCCCGTTTATTTGGTACGGCTCGCGAATTTGATTTAGTGGTTATGAAAGATAGCAAAGGCAACATAATACCAACTAAAGGTATGAGAGGTATCAAGGAAGAAAAAGCACTTCTTAAGGATTGGAATACTACGCTAAACGCTACAAAGATCACAATTGACGGCGCGGTAGTAAAGCCTGTTTATATTGCGGTTTATAATGGTTTAGGGGTGAGTGGTAGATGTTTTGCTGGCAGTTTTAGCACTGAATGTCATGATCTACGACCAACCATTACAATTAATGACAACCCCACTTGTGAGGTTGATTATAAGAATATGCACATAAGAGTGTTATATAATGAACACGGCATAGACTTTCAAGATGACGCTTATGAGATTAAATGCCCCGACTTATGGTGTGCTAAAGAGCTTAGAACCGCTGCTAAACGTGCATGTTTGATTATGTTGAACTCATCCTCAATGAAAGAAGCTATTAGTGCCTTGCGCGGCGATCTTAACATGTTGGTAAAACCTAAAACGTTTAAAGCTACTGATAACAATATAAAGTATATTTTCAGTGAGCTTCAACGAATACACACACCAATACAAGAACATTTCTTCAAAGGGGAGTGGGGTAGATTACAGAATATTGATAGCAGAGTACTCAAACAGGTTGTGAAGGTATTCAATTGTTTTGGTGTACCAGTGTTGACATATCATGACAGTTTTGTAGTAGAAAGTCGTTATAAGAACCTTCTGGTTAAGAGCATGAAAGAAGCGTGGGAAATAGTTTTGGGTGATAATAAAGGCTTTGCTTATGATGTTGAATATGACGCAGCAGAGACAGCCACACGCCCAGCAAACGCCATAATTACGTTAGGTGATGGTACAAGAGTAAACGCTGAAACAGGTGAAGTATTAGACTTAAAACGTACTTCTTTTACGACTAAATCACCTCAAAGTAATAAGCTTCCTATCTTTACGGATTGTGTCAAGGAAAATGAGAGAAGTCAACAAAAACCGCCAAATTTTATAAGGAGTATGACAGCATGAATAAATTGATCTGGACTAGTTTCAGCGTGTTTATAGAGGTTTATATGTTGCTCATAGGAGATTCCCACAACTATCACGTTTGGTTAGCAGTTTAAAAGGAGCATGAAATGTAGAAGTAAAGAAGTAAGTGAGATTTTAAGAAGTAAATATATACAAAACCCTAACAATAATAAAACAGGAATAATAAGAATGTCAGACACACACACAAGTTTTAAAAAAGTAGTTGTTAACTCTCTTCTAGACGAATTTGGCGGTCAATCTATTACACACGATTCTGTATTAGTAGTTAAAACCTCAACTATGGAAAACGGTTCAATCTTAAATGAAGACGGCACAGAAGCAACTAAGGCCGAAGCAGCAACAGCTTTTTACATTATCGATGCAGCTAACTTAGATGTTGTTAACGAAGGTAAGGCGCTATTAGTCTCAGCAGTTAAAAAAGATGCACAGGTATTAAAGTCTAGTCTTAAATTCTCGGATGGTGCATACACTAATGAAAGCCTGACTGCATTAGAGTCTAAGAATATTCAATTGATTTAATAATAATAAAAACAGGAATAATAATAAGAATGATCACACTAAAATTTAAGGCACACACTTTTAATATTAAAGAAGTTGAAAACGGGGTTTATGATTTAAACCACCTACGCAAGCAAGTGCAAGAAGTTGTAGAAGCGACAGAAGTCAGTTCTAAAAATGTAGAATCGACAGAAGTCGTCTTTAAATCTACACAGTCAATGACCGATTGGAAAAAGTACCTTTCTAGTAAAGAAAAAGAAACATATCAATTGAAATCTACAAGAGGACGTAGCGCAAAAACCATAGCCAACAAGCAAGGGTTAATTGCTTATGCAGCATGGTTGAATGAAGATTTTAAACTTGCAGTAGAGAAAGCTTTTGTTTCTGCAACAGAAAACGATACAAGGGCAGTGCAAGACGCTGTAGGAAGTGTTTACTTTGACTTAGAGAAAGCTTTAGAAGTACAAGAACGATGGAAGAAATTTATCAATTGGTCATATAAAACTTTTGGGGATATTAACACACAGTATGGCGGCAACATTACCCGTCTTGTGATGAAAACATCCCTCGGTGTCAGTGCTACCCAAGCAGTGAAAGGCAAAGCTGATAAATTATTAGTGGAGCGATTGATAGAGCAAAAGAACTTTAGCGCAGTATTAGCGTTAGATAGCACTCTCACTATTATTAAGAATTTGCTTAGTATCCCTTTGATGAAAAAGCTATTAGCTAATGCTGATAAGAAGAAAGAGCTTTATATAACGTTTAAGACGATGCTCTCTGCATAATAGAACATTTAACACCCCACACCAGCAAAAACGGTTACGTGTAACGCCATTTCAGAGGTTTTCTAACCCCTACCAATGCAATTATCTAACTAAAATCAATAATGCTTTAAATAGTGTTACACACCCGTATGCACACAATATAAAGAAAAAGGACAAGTAATGAGCAAATCATACACAATCAAACTAGATGATAAACAAGTTTCAATGTTAAAACGTGTAGCTAATTTTAAAGAAATGACAGAAGAAGAATTGATTGAACAATATCTACTTCAAGCCATCCCAACCAAAAATAACCGCCGCACAATGATTATTCAGCTCAATAGTACACTTTATGAAGAATTAAACGTATGTGCTAAAAAGAATAAAAAGAGTTGTTTAAGTATTATCCGAGATTTAATCAAAGATTATTGTGATGATGAACTGGGGTTTAAATAACAATGTAATCCTTCTGTATAAGAGCGCTTGTAGACGTATGAGCGCTTAAAACTCCTTGTTAAACCTTCTTGTTAATATTCTCAATCCAAATTAATTACAGTTTATTACAATAAAGTCCTTGCATTTTGCACTGTAGTATGGGGGTGTTGACAACTGTCCTCAAACGAGGTATAATTATTATAGAAGTTGAGGAAAGCTTAAAACATCATTTCTCACAAACCCCTCTTAGCAATACCCCCAAAAATTCACACACATTTACAAAAGGCCAAGCAAAATGGATGTATTCACATATCTACATCAAAGTGATGTATGTATTCAAAACCCCGTAGTTATTTATCAGCTAAATCGACTACAGAACAATGAGATCAAATTAGACTCAATCAAAAAAGCTGCTTATCGAGCAACAGATAAAAAGCTAAAAAATGCTCTAGAGCTAACATTAGCAATATTCCAAAAGTTCCAAAAATTCCAACAACAATAACAACAAAAAGGCTTATAAGATGAAGACACATTATACTACTTACGAAATCGCCGCTGTAACAAACAACACTCATTCCAATATAAAATCAGCAATTGACCGTCTCATTAAGAACGGCTGGATTCTTAGTGCAGATGTAAAATATTTAGAAGATGGTATTAAAAAATACTACATTCTCAGCAAAGAAGATTTTTTGAAAGTGGTGTTCAAAATCTCGCCTAAATTAGCTTTTTTCTTATATACATCAAATGTAACGTTATAACGTAGGGATAATATATTATGAAACAATTACGCATACAGAAAGCACGTGACGAAGAGATTTTATTAGAGTATTCATCTTTTAAGATTATTCGCTATATAGAAAGCCAATTAGTTAAAGAATTAATTTTCTATCTGACAAATAATGATGAATATATCTCAGTATCAACTTTTAATAATAAAGTAAAGATTGAACATACAATTCCAGCCGACCCGAAACAAATTAAATATAAATATCTTTCAATCAGCAAGGGTAGTAAGACGTTTGGACAAGACAGCACAGCAGAAGATTTAAAGATGTTTGCTGAGAGTCTTAAAAGTGGTGGTAATAATCTTAGTCGATTACAGACGCACAGTGAGCAATACAGTAACCGCCAAGCATTAAGGCAAGCTCCATATACCAGCGAGCAAGAACTCAAGAAGTCTGCTGAAATCATCATCCCTAGTTTTATTAGCCAACTCACAAAGATGAATATCAACGTTAAAGCGTTCACTGAACAACAAACAAATAAGTTTATGAGTTCTCTTGATGAGTTCATCAAAAACACGGGCAATGTTAAAGCTCAAAAAACTATCTTCACACGATTTGTAAACTGGCTCAGTAAATCGTAACAACATAATACACAAACAAAAATTAATAAAAAATTTAAGGAATAAAGAATATGAGTAATTTCGATAAATACGTTGCAGAATATATCAATAGCTTTGAAGCAAACGTTAAGACGTACGAAGCTTTTAAAAAAGACTATTTGGTATATGTAGACAACAAACACACAGACGTCTTATACAGCAACTTGCGCCCCGAGAAATTCTTAGTCGATTGTGAGACTTTCACAGTAGCTCCAAATAACAAAAATATTGGTGAAGTGCTAACCCGCTATCTTTCAGTACCACTACAATTTGTGTTGTATGACCATCTCTTTAAAGACTTAGAAGCACTATTCGAAAAGGGTTTTAAGGTGGAACGTAGCGATAGCTATAGACTCGTTTTAGTACGTCCAGATACATTGTTTGAGGGTTTAGAAGATACGATTAAATCATTGTATGAAGAATATAAAGCCAAGACAACACTAGCACAGCGTGAAGAGTATATGCACGTTGATAAGATCACAGCGTATGTCGAACAAGAAGAAGAGAAAGCACGCTTACAAGCCATTGAGAGCCGCCGTACAGCCTTGTTAAATACTGCAGAGAAACTTACAAAAGACTTAGATAAAGAACAGCGCGTAATTGATTATTTAACTGATATTGAGTCTACAACAACATCGGATTTACGAGAGGCTTTAGAGCTATCTAAACAAGATTTATCAGATGCTAAATTAGGCGATATCTTAAAGCTACATAACTTTGAAAAGAAGCGCAGCAACAGCGGCAACGTGTGGAAACGAAGTAATTTATAACATTGTAAATTCCTCAAAACTTAAAGGGGCTTTCATAACGTGTGAAGCCCCTTTTTTATTATTCTAATAGAGAGAGTTTATGATTTTATATAAAAAGAATACGCAAGAATTTGTAGAAATTAATACTTTAACCTTTCAAGTAATACAGCGCTTTGACTTAGACAGCTTTATTGAAAATGTTGTTAAGAAGTATTTCCCTGATTTAAGAATTAAAGCCAGAAAGGTTAATCAGCAAGTCCTTCAATATATTGAAGATTTATGCCACATCGTTTAAGCACCCACAATAAAAAAGGAATTACACACATGTTCAATTTATTCAACAACACAAAAGCAATCACTAATATTCAAGATTTGATGAACTTAAAGCAGTATAAAGACTTTGAAAACATCAAACAGAATGGTGATTTGCTGTATAAGCTATATGAACATACATTTGATGTATACAATCGTAAATCTAAGACACTACAAGCGTCTGTGAGCTATTTATACCTACAATTTAAGCATTTGTATGGTTCACTTGAGAAAGCTTCTCTAATCTACTCTCACACTGTAACTGATGATTTTATTCGAGTTTTTATCACAGAGGATGAGCAGTGGTCAATTGAGATAGACGAAATACTTCAAACTATCTGCTTTTACCCAAACCTTTCAGGATTCTTAAACGATAAATCTAAAGAAGAAATTAGCATGTTGATTGAAGATTTATCTGAGCATGATATTGCATTTGTAAACAGTATTATGTGAGAAAGCTAGTGTTCAATTTCTCAGATTTAAAGTATATCCCTCCTTCGTTAATTCTCATTATATGCCTTGTGGTTATCTTCTTATATCAACGTATCAAGCAAGTATTAAACAAGCATATCAACAATATTAAAAACAACAAAAAAGGTAATAAAAATGGCAAGTAAAAATGTTATAGACGAGTATTTCATTAAAATTAGTGCTGATGCCAAAGGGGTTAACAATGACGTTAACAAGGCATTAGAAAAGATTTTTGCTAATAGTAAAAAGATGAATGAAAAGCTTAGTTCTTTAGAAGTTAAACTTAAATCAAACACTATTAAAACGAAAGAAAGATTAGATAAGAATGCAGCTAAAAATGAAGAGAGATTATTAAATCAAACTCATAAGAAGAAAACTGAGAATATTAAGAAAGCTACAGCAGCTATCACTAATTCTCATAATAAAGAACTTGCTCAGATGAGGAAGTATTACAAGCAGCAGGAGAAACGATCAGCAGCGGCTCACGATATTACTGAGAATATGAAGAGTCAGCTGCGATACGGCAAATTATCTACTAGTCAACAAGACAAGCTGAATAAGAAGCTAGAGCAAGCTAGTAAGACTTTAATACGTACAGGCTCTAGAAGCTTATTTAGTGAAGCACGTAGAGACATGACGATGATGTCGCGCCAAAGTGGTGTTATTGCAAAGAACATGAAACGAGCAGCAGACGAGAGACTTCAAGCACGTGCAGACTTCGCTCAGAGTGCTGGTAGTGCTGCTAGAGTGGGTGCGGTAGCCGCAGGGGGAGCAGTAGCCCTAGCCACCCGCAAGCTTTTGGAAGTCGGAAAATCTCAGGATAAATTAATCAGTGTTTTTGAGTCCACGTATGGCAGCAAAGGAACAGCTAAGTTAGCAGACTTACAAAACTTTATTGCTAAAAGTGGTGGTAGTTTAGAACAGAGTAGTGATGCTCTAGCTAGCGCCATTCCAGTAATGCAGAAACGTTTAGGAGACCAGGCGATCCCCTTTTTTAAGGATTTAACCAAGGTATTCGCTGCTTCAAATGTTAGTGCTGGTGATCAATCAGAGATAATTAGACAAGTTTTACAAGCGCAAGATGGTACGGTTACTAAGTCTGACTTAAACCCTATTTTCGACAGATTGCCTTTATTCGCTAACTTCCTGAATGACTTCACCAAGAATCGCTATGGAAAAACTGTTAAAGAAATGACAGCCCAAAGCCTTCTTACAAGCAAGATGATGAACCAAGCATTTAGAAGTTTTGCTAAATCTAATGAAGTTAATACTCTGTATGCTAAGAATCAATCTAGTATGAGTAATCAATCAGCTAAGTTAAGTAATAGCATCTATAAGCGGTGGCTTGAAGTGTATGATGATGAAGGTGGAGCTTTAAAGAAAGCTATGGGAGAACTCACTAAGACCGTCAACTCTAGAGAAGGTAAAGCCGCCTTTAAAGGGTTGGCTAGTTTGCTGGGCGGTGTCTATGATACTACATCAAATATTGTGAGATTCAGCGGTAGTATGCTCGATAGTAGTACAGGGTTAATTGAGAGCTTTAGTAAGTTAGAGAGTACTAGCTCGAAGGTAGCTGTGGGTCTGGCTGGAATGTATGCAGGTAAAAAAGCTTTTGATATTAGTAACGGTATTTGGAAGATGTTCAAACCTCTCAAGGCAATGAATGTTAATGCTGGTATTGTTAACCTTAACTCCGTAGATGGTACAGGCGGTAAGAAGGGTAAGCTTAGTAAAGCAGCTAGTAAAGCGGGTGGTATGGCTAAGACCGGTCTTCTTGCTGGCGCTGGTTTTGCTCCTGCATTGGCAGCTTTAGCAGCACCAATTGCCATTCAAGCAGCTAGTATCAATAAGAATAAAGATAAGATTTTAGAGAATGCTAGAGAAGGTGGGTTGGGTGGTCGTGCTGAGAATGCCTTGTTACGTGCTGATGCTGCAAGACAACAATTTGAGAGTAACAGAGCGTTAGCTAATCAAGTGGTAGCTAACACTCCTGCCGCCGCACATATTAAACCTAGTGCTAACAGTACTAAGATTATAAACAATAACCCAACCATCAATATTGAAGCTAGAAACAGTGACGATATTAAACAAGCACTGGATGAATACTCATGGATTGGGTGGGGTCGTTAATAGCTTCTTGTATTTAAATTAAATACTAAATTACACACTAAGCCTTCTTAATAGGAGGGCTTTTTTTATGTCTAAAGTAAAATATCTACTGAGGATAGAAATATACTAAGTAGTGTATAGTTGAAGAAAAGTGTAGGGTAGGTATACACTATTGATTAAACTGCTGATTTATATAATAAAATTTGGTGTATGGTTTACTGTATTAGGGTGTTTTTAAGGCCAAAATATACAAAATATCGGAGGGGGATTTCAAAAAGAGTGTATACTTTGGAAAAAGTGTACCCCTTGACCTAAATTGAGTGTTTTTTAACCAGTGTGTAAGGTTAAGGAGGGTGTATAGTTTGGCAAGGTATACACTAATTTCAAAGTAGCTCTACCTACACAAGAGGTATTACCCCTCAAAATGGTGTTATTTCGTGTAGAGTTATGATTTACATAAAATGCACCTTAGTGTGTATATATTCACCTTTTTGTATACTTATCCAAAAATATAAAAATTTTATGGGGAGAGGTACTTTTAGAGATGGATTTGTAGGGGTATTATTTGAAATATCTATGTAAATTAAGGGTTTAGTGTGAATGGTGCTGAGCTAGTCAATACCGCCCACCACAAAAAAATCCACCTTTGTTCAAAATATCGGCACAATATCCCATAAACTTTTTTTCTTCTAATATTCCTCTTTTGAGTAAAATCTCCCTCCCAAAAATGTAATCTATTTTATGAATGATTACTCTTATAATATTTCAATTACTCTATTACATAATTCATAGTTCTTTTCGGCTTGTAATATCCTGTATAGTTTTGTAATATAACCTCATCAAATTACAAAGAGGAATCACTATGACTACTAACAGCACCACAACAAATAAGTATGTAATCTTTTACCGTGTATCATCAAAGCAGCAAGGGAAATCAGGCTTAGGTTTAGATGCACAGAAAAGAGATATTAACATCTACTTAGAGTCATACGCTGATAAACCTTTTACTATTCTAAGCGAGCATACAAGCATACACAGCGGTTCTAATATAGAAGACTGTCAACACTTCCAAGAGGCTATTAAAGCCTGTAAGACGCACAATGCAACGCTCCTAGTTGCCAAGGTGGATAGACTATCTAGAAAGGTGAGTGTTATATCAAAAGTGATTGAAGAAGTTGATGTTAAAGTGGCTTGTATGCCTACTGCTGAAAGGTTTCAATTACATATTTTCGCAGCTTTGGCTGAAGAAGAAAGGGCGTTCATCTCTAAGCGTACTAAAGCAGCCTTAGCAGAAGCAAAAGCCCGTGGTGTAAAGCTCGGGGGTAATCGTATTGGTAGTGAAAAGGCTAATGAAGCTAAGAAAGTTAATGCTAATAATCGTGCTGAAAAGTACCGTAATATCCTTAATGAGATAGTGAAGAACAATTACTCTTATGCAGCTGTAGCAAGGGTTTTAACTAGTGTTAGTAAAGAGGATAAACACTACCAACCTATACAAGCACAGCGCCTTATGAAGCGTTTGGGTATTGAGTTATTACCTAAGCCCATATAACACTTTGCAATAAAGTCATAATTCTTCTATAGCCCTAATCACATGGGCTAGGAGCTATTCTAAAGGGGAATACTCTAAAGGGTAATCTTCCAATAGACTATTACAAATAACCCCTCCAAATAAACCTCTATTAATATCAATCCTCTTGGTAATACCTCCCTTTGTACGTCCGTACAAGCACCACACAGCTAATAAACAATTCCCCTTATGCAATTTTGCATACCACAATAGAACCCTTCTTAAATAGACTTACACGCTGTTATATAGCTTGCTATAGCTTATATTCAATTCTTCTAATATATGATGTTTGTACGAAGTACAAGAGGGGGTAACTCTCTAAGTGAGTATACTTTGAGTATGTGTTCCTCTGGTAATATTCTAATGAATTAATAACCACATTAATTATAAGGGTATTACCTAGAGTGCTTTTTAGAATGGCTGCTCTAATAATATCACTCCTGTTGATTACACTTGTAATCTTATTATGATTTTATTGATAGGAGTGCTTCTTTAAATTATTCCCTCTGTACTTCGTACAAGTATATACACCCCTCATAGAATCCCCTGTTAGCCATGCTAACAACATATAACCCTCTTACTAATACAATCACCCTAAGCTAATAAACTCCTCCCTGTGAGCCGTACAGGGGATATAACACATCCTTAGTATATTTATATTATTTATATAACCCTTCTTATACATTCATTTTATTTATATGAGTGGGTTTTTATGTACGGGTATATTAACAGGGTAATATTAACAAAGGGGATTTTTGGGAGTTCTCCCAAGGGGAATACCTTCTTAAATGTGTATATATGGATAAACGTATATACCTATTAAGCCTTGCTTAAAGGGCGTGTGTACGTAGTACAGAGGAGATTGTTTAGAAGAGGAGTGATTATATTAGAAGGTTGGTTATATGGCGCTGTGTGCTGTCTGTGTGCGCCTAAGAAGGTAATACTGGGGGTAATATGCTTATATGTGAAAGTTGGTGTAAATGAGAGTAATTCTCATCTAGGGTGATTATTTTGAGAGGGATATTGTGATCAGGAGGTGATTGTTTGAGAGGTTTGTTTAGCACCTATCCACAAATCAAACTATCTTCAAAGGGTATACACTTTCACACAAGAGGTACACTCCTTTAACAAATATACCCCCTAACAAAGTATTCCTTTGGTAATATTATTCCTTTGCTACATTCGTAGCATCAATACGCTTTTCTTCTTCTCTCATTATGAGCGCTTTTAATAACATCTCATCAGAAGGTTTTAGAATATTAGCATCAACTAAGCGCTGCATTTCCAGTAAGTTTAATTTAGCACCGCCCATAAATCTACTTTGTAAACCCTCTAAAGTCTCTGTGCTAGATTTAACTAATGCTTCAACATCACAGTTGGCAATACTTGCCCATTTATCTAATAGTAGAGTGTAACTATTTGCTAGCCTTCCACCTTGTTCTGTGGCTAGGTTAGTGATCTTAATTAACCCTGCTTTCTCTAGGTTTTTGATACTAGTGTTTGTTGACATACGAGTTTTAGAGAGTCGTTTAGCTAATGCTGTCTGAGATACATATGTAATATTCTTATCATTACTCAGTCGAGTTAGCTGTACTAAACACAAGTAGTCAGCATTGTTTATGCCTAGTTGCTTTGCTGTAAAGTCTAGAATCATGTTTAGCCTTTGAAATTGTCTCACTATTGTACACCTCTTGATTATATACCAAACAAATAATTTAAAGAATATTGTAAAGTCTACAGATCATACCCTGTAAAGTTTAACCTCTCCTATGTAAAGTCTAAGTGCTTTGTATGTAAAGTTCAACATGTTTATGTGTAAAGTGGGCTTTGCATCATTAAAGAGTATTAAATATATATAAAGATCTTATCACCTCTATTTATTAGTTTACAAACTTTACAGGTAATCGTATTATCCACTTGTCAACTAATCAAACAGAGTGAACAAAATGAAACATTCATACAAGCATCAAGTTTTAGCTTCATTAGCCCTTAGCTGTCCTGATCAAACTTTGAGAGGGATATTGTTTGAAGCTGCAAAGAGGGTTTACTTAGAAACATGGAATAAGGGGCGTGTAGGAGCGTATGAGAGGGGTTTGTAAGTTAGTAGGGTAATGAGACGTATTTAGATTAATAGAGTGCCTTGTGTGTGTTACACGGGCTTATACATATGTGAGAGGGAATGTTTATGGTTATGTTAGCGTGTATTTTAATTATCTTATTTATATTCAATAAATTTCTAACTGATGCACTTGAAATGCTTGGGATGATAATTGGTGTAATGTTGAAAGTGTTGTTCTGGTTTTTTCAGAGTATGGATAGGTTTGTTTGGTTTATGGTGTTGTTTTTCACTGTAGCTTTAGTGATAACTTTGTCATTGAAATGATTCTTACATTGTAAGCCTGTACCAATGTGCTTAAGTACAGGCTACACATTCTTAGTATGATATTAGATTTATCAAACTTTGAGCCTCAACGAGATTAAGCTCAGTATAACCAGCTGTTACAGTTCTAGTGCCATGCCCAAAGAGCTTATAACGGATTTCCTCATTTGTGCTATTTCCTATCTGAGTGATAACACTATGTCTAAATGAATACAGCACAATTAGTTTCCCCTCATGATCAGTATGAGGAATATTAAAGCGCTGACGGAAAAACGAAAAATAGCTAGTTAGATAGTTGCCATCAAAACGGAACAGTTTAGAGTTAATTTTGCTATCAACAAAGCTCATGAAACCAAGTTCTATTAACTTCTTATGGAGAGGAATGCGTCTCTCTGCGTTAACAGTTTTTCCCTTCCTTATGTACATATACACCACGCCCGTTCTAGGATCGGTTATGATATCATCGTATGAAAGGTTTGCTATTTCCGAGTTGCGCGCGCCTGAATATATCATTAGCAGAATAGCCCATGAGGTACGTTTATTAAGATTAGTAGTACAGTACTCTATGATCGACTTAGCTGCATTGGAGGGCATCATACCGCGCTGTGATTGACGGTTTTTAGGTACATTCAGACTTAACTCATAATCAACGATCGGATTTGATTTTATATAGTTTCTTAATCTAGCAAACTTAAAAATTAGTTTAATACAGGTGGCGTATTTTTTTATTGTAGATGATTTAAGCATATCGTCTTCTTGTATGCTTAAGTTAACCGTGCCATCTTCATTATCACAAACCCTTTGCCAGCGTTTAACTCGCATAGCTTGCTTTTTAGTTTCGGCATTGGCAAATTTACCAGTTACATTAAAACCATACTTCTTAGCTATAGACTCCTTAAGCCGTGGTAACTTACAAATTTTAACCCAAGTTTCAAGCAGTATTTCATGAGTTATGTCATTTAATCTCATACCGTTAAATGTTGCTTCAACATCTTGAAAAACGGATTTCTGATTACTTACATATTTTTCACTATTACCCTCTGATTTTACAAGATAGCTTTCATACTCTTCCTTTATATCTTGAAAAAATGGTGAATCAAAAGTTTCTTCTTTAACAAGTGGTTCTTCTGTATCAACTGAGGGCGATTCCTTTGGTAGCAGCGAGCTAAATTTCTTTTGTAGTTCATCTAGCTGCATTCTGACATCTACAGTATCATTTTTGTTGTTAGACTCTGCAATGCGTAGCGCTGCATTATTCACAATATTGTCTAAATGATTGTATTTTACTGAGTGTAAAGTGGGGAATATAAAATCACTATAAAATTCATGGTCTGTGTCTATGCTATAAGCTTCTTCTTCAGGATTAAAAGAAGATAATGCATCATGTAAACCATCTCTATTAGCTGTGATTGTCAGCTGGTCGCTTATCCATGTGTTGTATGATGTAACAGCTGGTTTATTTGTATCTTCAATACTAGAGTATTTTTCATAATTCCACAGATCATATCTTGCCGCGTTTGTTTCGTGAAACCATCGATTAAAATAACTATTAGCTGTTGCTGAAAGTGGATCTGTAATTCCTTTTGTTAATCTTACACACTCATTAAGTTTATTTGATATCAATACTTCAATAAAAGTGTCTAAGTTTTGCTTGCTCATTTCAATTCCTTCTCGTTTATTCCGCTCTATGTATTCTAAGATTTTTGATACAAGCGATCTAGCTCTTTTTGGTGAGTCAGTTTTCAAAGTTTTGCGGTATACCTTACCAGCGATTCGATAGTTAAAGCTGTAAACTTCACCTCTTCTAATTGTATGACGTATAGATGCTGATGTGTACACGATGTGTGTCCATAATTTGTAACATTCTGAGTCAAAGCTTTAAACTTCTGATATATAGTAAATTTCACACCGCCTTCGGGCGGTTTTTTTCGTTTTACCTTACCCTAAGACATTGTTATTTATGCAATCCATATTGTCATTTTATGTTTATTAAAGTGTAACCCGTTTGTCATATAGCTGCCGTAAGGTAGACCCCGTTGAAAAACTCAAGTGACCTTAGAACATGTCGAACGTGTTTTAAGTTGACTTGAGTTTTAACTTAATGCGCTAACAAAATAATTAAATATTAAATATCTTAACGGAGTGAACAATGAAATTATCTGACTTATTTAAAGTTAGTTTAGTGGCAGCAGCAGTTTCTTTAGCTGGTTGTGGTGGTGATTTAGTCGTTAAAGAAGGCGATACTAATACAACTGTTAATGAAGGCGACACTATTAATAATAATTATGAAAATGGTGGCGACAACGGTGGTGATAATGGCGGTGACGACTCAAGCCGTGATGACTCACAAAATGCGACAACAGGTTTCCCAACGGATATTGAAAATGCTTTTACTCAAGGTTTAGCTACAGATGTTTCAAGTTCATATCCTGAAATTACTGATAAGCCAGTTTATAAACTAGCTGCAGATACTGTATTTACAGTTGATGCTAGTTTAACCAATGATGCACATTGGATTTTACAAGGTAGAACTGCTGTTGGTAATGACCGTGCAGATAATGCTGTGTTATATATACAGCAAGGTACTACATTAATTGGTGAGTCAGGTGACGATTTCTTAGTTGTCCGCCGTGGTTCGCAGATAGAATCTGTAGGTACAATATCTCAACCTATCACAATGACATCTATTCAAGATGTAACAGGTGGCGAAACGGCTATTGGTCAATGGGGTGGCTTAGTATTACTTGGTAATGCACCCGCTAACTCATGTGGTGATCAGGAAGGTGAAACGACAGCTGATGAACTTGCAAATTGTGGTGTTCCAGCTGAAGGTGATGCAGGCTTGTTCGGTGGTGAAGATGCAGCCGATAATTCAGGTACTTTAAAGTATGTTTTAGTTAAGCAAGCAGGTAAAACTCTAGGTAATGGTGATGAACTAAATGGTATTACATTTGCGGGTGTTGGTTCTGAAACAACTGTAGATTATATTCAAGTACATGAAAATCTAGATGATGGTATCGAATTTTTTGGCGGTACTGTTAATGTGAGCAATGTTGTTCTTACTAACATTGGCGATGATTCACTGGATTGGTCATTTGGCTGGACGGGTAAAGCTACTAATGTTTACATCCAGCAAGCTGCAAATGTGGGTGATAACGCAATCGAAGCTGATAACTCAGAGTTTGATTCACAAGCGTCACCGCTTACTATGCCAACCATCGAAAATGTAACCATTGTTGGCGCCGATGCAAATAACGGTATTCGCCTACGTGCCGGTACAGCTGGTGTTCTGAAGAATGTTTTTGTAACAGGCCCTGCAACATATGAAAACTGTTTGCGTGTTGGCTCTGATTCAGTGCCTCGTGCTGAAGATGGCTCTTTAACTATCACCAACTCTATCGTTGCATGTCAAACAGCTGCTAACAACTTTGGCAGCGAGACCATTAATGGTGGTACTGTTCAAGCCTGGTTTGAAGGGCAAGATGCTAACCAAACATTAACACCTGCTGATTTAATGCTTGATGACAATGGTTATATGCCATTAGCTGGCTCACCATTGTTGGCAAATGGTCAAGTCGGTGCATTTGATGGCACGACTAACTGGATGGAAGGTTGGACAGTTGCGATTAACGGTGGCTTCCCAACTGATATTGAGAACGCACAAGCTCAAGGTTTTGCTACGGATGTATCAAGTGAATTCCCACAAATCACTGATAAGCCAGTATACCGCTTAACCGAAGATACTGAATTCACTGCTGATGTAACATTAACAAACGATGTACACTGGATCTTAAATGGTCGTACTGCAGTTGGTGGTGACCGTGAAAATAGTGCAACACTTTATATTCAAGCAGGTACTACATTAATTGGTGAGACAGGTGATGACTTCTTAGTTGTTCGTCGTGGTTCTCAAATTAATGCAAATGGTAATGCAACGGCGCCAATTACTATGACGTCTATCCAAGATATGACAGGTGCTGAAACAGGCATAGGTCAATGGGGTGGTTTAGTTCTTTTAGGTAATGCACCAGCAAACTCTTGTGGTGACCAAGAAGGTGAAACAACCGCTGATGAACTTACCAACTGTGGTGTACCTGCTGAAGGTGATGCTGGCTTATTTGGTGGTACAGACGCAGAAGATAACTCAGGGGTTGTTCGCTATGTACTTGTAAAACATGCGGGTAAAACACTGGGTAATGGCGATGAGCTAAATGGTATTACATTTGCTGGTGTTGGCTCTAAAACAAAAGTTGAATACATTCAAGTCCATCAAAACCTAGATGACGGTATCGAATTCTTTGGTGGTACTGTTAATGTTCGTAATGTTGTATTAACTGATATTGGTGATGACTCATTTGATTGGTCATTTGGTTGGACAGGTCGCGCACAGAATGTGTATATCCAACAAAGTTCAGTAGGCGGGGATAATGCATTTGAAGCAGACAACTCTGAGTTTGATTCAAATGCAACACCTCTTACAAAACCACTTATTTCGAATGTTACCGTTGTTGGTGCTGATGGTGTCAATGGTATTCGTTTACGCGCGGGTACTGCTGGTATTCTTCGTAACGTAGTTATCACAGGTCCTGATGGATACAAAAATTGTCTACGAGTTGGTTCTGACTCTGTTGCTAATGCAGAATCTGGTGAATTATCAATCGAAAACTCAGTAGTAGCATGTAACGCTGACAATAACTTTGGTGACGAAGCAATTGGTTCTGGGAATGTTCAATCATGGTTTGAAGGTCAAACAGGTAACCAAACACTCACGTCAGCTAACTTAAACTTAGCGACTGACGGCTTTACACCTAAATCAGGTTCACCACTTTTAGGTGCTGGTGTTGATGCTTCAGAACTTGATTCATTTTTCACTAAAACTGATTACATTGGTGCATTCGATGGTGATAACAACTGGATGGACGGTTGGACTGTTGCTGTGACACCTAACTTCCCAACAGATATCGAAAATGCGCTAGCTCAGGAACTTGCTACAGATGTTTCTGCAAGCTTCCCACAAATTACTGATAAACCTGTCTACGAATTAGACCAAGATGTTGTGTTTACTTCAGATGTAACGCTTACGAATGACGCTCACTGGATTTTGAAAGGCCGTACTGCTGTAGGTGGTGACCGAGTTACACCTGCAACTCTTTATGTTCAGTTTGGTACAACTTTAATTGGTGAGTCAGGTGATGACTTCTTAGTGGTTCGTCGTGGTTCTAAAATTGAAGCTGTTGGTACTGCAACTCAGCCAATCACTATGACGTCTATCCAAGATATGACGGGCGCTGAAACCGGTATTGGTCAATGGGGTGGTTTAGTATTACTAGGTAATGCACCTGCTAACTCATGTGGCGACCAAGAAGGCGAAACAACTGCTGATGAGCTTGCAAGCTGTGGTGTTCCGGCTGAAGGTGATGCAGGTTTATTCGGTGGTACAGACCCAGAAGATAATTCAGGTACATTAAAATACGTTGTTGTAAAACAAGCAGGTAAAACACTAGGTAATGGTGATGAGCTTAACGGTATCACTATTGCGGGTGTAGGTAGCCAAACAGAGCTTGATTACATCCATGTTCATGAAAACCTTGATGACGGCGTTGAGTTCTTTGGTGGTACAGCAAGTATCAGCCACTTGGTATTAACTAATATAGGTGACGACTCTCTTGATTGGTCATTTGGTTGGACTGGTAATGCTCAACATGTACTTATCAAACAAAATTCAACGAATGGTGATAATGCAATTGAAGCTGATAACTCTGAGTTTGATTCAGAGGCTTCACCACTAACAATGCCAACAATTTCAAATGTAACCATCATTGGTGCTGCAGATGTAAATGGTGTGCGCCTACGTGCAGGTACTGCGGGTGTTATTAAAAATCTAGTTGTGACAGGCCCTGATAGCTACAATAACTGTTTACGTATCGGTTCGGATTCTGTGCCTCACGCAGAAGACGGCAAGCTATCTATAACTAACTCTGTAGTTGCTTGTTCTGCTGAAAACAATTTCTCAGAGCAAACAATTAATGGCGATACTGCACAGGCTTGGTTTATAGCTCAAGATGGTAACTCTGTAATGGAAGCCGCTATGCTAGGTTTAAGTGAAAATGGCTATATGCCAACTTCAGACTCAGCATTACTTGGTCAAGGCTTTGACTCATCAAGCTTAAACAGCTTCTTCGACAAAGTTGATTACATCGGTGCGATGGATGCACAAACTGACTGGACTGCAGGTTGGGTAAAAGTAGGTCTTGAATAACCCTCTTTTATAACCATGGGTGAGAGTTCGCTCTCACCCAGCTTCTAGTTCATGTTTCGGAGTATAATAATGAATTCTTTTACCCCCTCTAAACTTGGTCGCTCAAAACTAAATTACGCGGTTGTTGCTGCTCTTTTAGGTTTGTCGATAAACTCAGCTCAAGCGCAAGAATCTGACCAAGAGATAGAAGAAGTGGTCGCTGTTGGACAGCGTTTAAAAGGAAGTGCGGGTGCCGTATTGCAAGAGCGTCAAAATCAAGCGTTTGTTGCAGATATTATGGGTGCCGATCAAATTTCAAGAACAGGTGATGGTGATGCCGCTGCAGCACTTCGCCGTGTAACAGGCTTAACCCTTGTAGATGGTAAGTTTATCTATGTTCGTGGTCTAGGTGAGCGATACTCAAGTACACAATTAAATGGGATGTACGTGCCAAGTCCCGATCCTACGCGTTCAGTTGTTCCTTTGGATTTATTTCCATCAGACATCATTGAAAGTTTAAGTGTACAAAAATCGTTCTCACCTGACATGCCAGCGCATTTTGGTGGTGGTAACGTCAACATCAGAACGAAGTCTATCCCAAGCGATTTCTTATTTAAAGTTGATGTTGGTGCTTCATACGATACCAGTAATAGTGAAACAGGTTATTTCTATGAAGGCGGTGATGATGATTGGATGGGCCGTGATGATGGAACACGTGCATTACCCCAAGAGTTCATTGATGCATTTGCTGCTGATGGTATAGAAGGTAACCTTGATACAACACTTGAGCAGCGTCAGGCGTTAATGTCATCACTTGATTGGAACATTGGACCAACCGAAAAAGACGTTCCTCTAGGTATGGATTTTTCAGTTGCACTTGGTGATCGATTTGAGAGTGATTTAGGTACTTTTGGTGTGCTAGCTGCTGTTTCGTATGAAAACGAGTGGGAAGTTAGCCAAGAGCAAAATGGAACTAACCTAGGTAGCTTAGGCTGTGAAGACAAATGTTTTGCGCAATATTATGATGGTACTTCTACAGAACAAAGTGTTCGCTGGAGTGGAACTTTAAACTTGGGTTATGAATTTAACTCAAATCATAAAGTCGAGTTAACTAATATTGCTTTACATGATATGCGTGATCGAGTGCGTGACCGTAATTTCTATGATGCCAATGAGTCAGAAGAAGGAACTCGTGAATTACGTCGTGTCGATGTCGTGTATGAAGAACGCGAAATGTTTTCTAGCCAGTTAAAAGGTACTCATAACTTTATAGAGTATAACAACCTATTTGTTGATTGGTACGCAGGCACTAGCCGTGCTAATCGTGATGCACCAGGTATGGTTGACGCTATTTTTCAAAAAAATTATAGCGATGGGGTTTTTGAGTCTGAACAACTGCAAGATGTTTCTGCAACAAATTTAAGCCGAGAGTTTCAAACCCTACATGATAAGGTAGATACTTGGGGCTGGAATATGGGGATGCCATTTTATGGCGATGGTTATGAGCTTGAATTAAAAGCGGGTGGCGACTTCTCAGAAAAATCTCGTGATGCTGCAAATACGCGTTTTGGTATTACCCACCGTGGTATTGCTGATGAATACAGCTATGGTTCTCGCTTAGATGAAATTTTCGCTGATGATAATATCAACAACGATGACTTCTACACGAGTGCTACAGGTTCTGGCATTTTTGATGATAGAACAGCTGATGGAGATTCATACACTGCAGCGAATAAGCTAGATGCTTATTATTTCATGGCTGATTATTTCTTAGATAATACATGGCGCTTTACAGGTGGTATACGTTGGGAAGATTTTGCCCAAGTATCTGTACCTTTTAAAGCTCATAGCAATGAATTTGATGCAACGACTGATGAAATCACTGAAGTAGCAATTAAAGATGACGATTTCTTTCCGTCTCTTGCGGTTACTTATATTATGGATGAAGAAATGCAGTTTCGCTTAAACTTAAGCGAAACAACCATTCGCCCTGATATGCGTGATGTTAGCTCTAGTTACTATGTTGACCCGTTAACTGAGTTTTTGGTTCGTGGTTCACCTAGTTTACAAAGCTCTAAATTAAAGAACATTGATTTTAGATTCGAATGGTATATGCAATCAGGAAATAACTTCTCTGTTGCTTTATTCCATAAAGATATTGAAAATCCGATTGAAATGGTTGAGCTTGCTGGGGTTGGCGGTGCTGCACCACAGCTATTAACAGCCAATGCTGAATCAGGTGAATTAACAGGTATAGAGTTCGATTTCTTATCTGATTTTAGCTTTATTGACTCGTCTTTAGCTAATATATTTGTATCAGGTAATCTAACTTTGTCAGATTCATCAGTTAATCTTGGTATTGATGATTCTGATGGTGTCGATTCTTTATTTGAACAGCAATTAAAAGATGCATTAGAAGCTGATTCTGTTTCTAACATTGTTACAAATAATGAGCGTCGACTTGTAGGTCACTCTGAATGGGTAACTAACTTACAAATGGGTTATGACTCTGATGATGGCTTCCATTCAACATCATTAGTTTATAATGTGTTTGGGCCTAGAATAATCGTACCAGGTACTCGTGGTAATGAAGACGCTGAGGAGCAATCATTCCACTCATTAGATTTAGTTTATTCTTATTTTCCAAACTTCAGCAGTAAAGTGAAATTTAAAGTTGAAAATATTCTTGGTCAAGAGAAAGAAATTGAGCAAGAAGGTTTATCACTCTGGAAAAAAGAAGAAGGGACTAAATTTAGTATAGCGTATTCTTACGAGTTCTAGCTTAGTTTAGCCTAGGAAGGCGAATACAATAAGCTCACTTCATTGCCCTACATTTGTAGGGCTTTTTTTTGCCCAGCTGTTTGCTATGCTTATTGGCATCTACAAATGCCCAAGCTGCTTGTTGAAAAGGAATTATTGTGCACTCTGTTAGTCAAATTAAACTCAATAAAAATAAACTAGTGTTAGATGAGTCACAAACGCAGTGGCCATCGATTAAAGATAAACAAACTTATAAGCGACAGCTCAAACACTGGCAAACTAAGTTGTTGCATGTACAGCAAGCTTATTTTCATCAAGGGCGTCGCGCCGTTATTGTTTTAGAGGGTTGGGATGCAGCAGGGAAGGGAGGTGCTATAAGGCGTTTAACGCAGCGGTTAGACCCCAGAGGGTTTACTGTTTACCCGATTGCTGCGCCAACATCTGAGGAACAAGGCAAACATTATTTGTATCGATTTATGAATAAACTACCTGCGCCAGGCACTATCGCCATTTTTGATCGATCCTATTATGGCCGTGTTTTGGTAGAAAGAGTTGAGGGACTTGCCAGTTCACAGCAGTGGCAACGTGCATATCAAGAGCTCAATGAATTCGAACGCTTATTGATAGATGATGAGGTGCGCATTGTTAAGGTGTTTTTAAATATCAGTAGTGATGAGCAGTTAAAGCGCTTTGAAGGACGCCTGCAAGACCCTTATAAACGTTGGAAACTCACCAGCGAAGATATCCGTAATCGTGAAAAACGTGGTGAGTATGTAAATGCTATTAACGATATGTTTGTTCATACCAATACCAAAGCTGCTCCATGGCATATCATTGCTGCCCAATATAAATGGTATGCCCGTATTGATGTGCTTAAAACAGTGGTAAAGCAATTACGCAAAGGCATTGATGTATCGCCACCTGCTTTAGATCCCAGTTTAGAAGATATAACCATTGATTGATCTTTAAGTTACAGAATCAATATGAAATATTTTTATGTTCTATGACTATTACTGGTTTTGCATTTACTGCAATGCTAGATTAACTCGTCTAAAAATTAAATCTCACGCAATGAATTTTAATTTTTAACGTATTAGGTATTTCTTATGACTCAAATAGTGGAACAAACAATGAAAAAAGTAGGATTAGTCGGTTGGCGGGGCATGGTTGGCTCAGTGTTATTAGAACGTATGCAGCAAGAAAATGATTTTGCCAATATTGACACCACTTTTTTTACCACCTCTCAAGCAGGGCAACTAGGGCCTGACATAGCCGGCGCGGCAAAACCTTTACTCGATGCCACTAGCATTGAAGAGCTTGCTAAAATGGACATCATTATCACCTGCCAAGGTGGTGATTATACTAAAGCGGTTTACCCACAGTTACGTGAAGCAGGGTGGAACGGCTATTGGATAGATGCAGCGTCAGCTCTTCGTATGAGCGATGACAGTATTATTGTACTTGATCCTGTAAACAAAGATGTCATTGAGCAAGGTCTTGAGCAAGGCGTTAAAACCTATGTGGGTGGTAACTGTACCGTTTCACTCATGTTATTGGCTCTAGGTGGTTTATTTGAGCAAGATTTGATTGAGTGGGTCAGCCCAATGACTTACCAAGCAGCCTCAGGTGCCGGTGCGCGTAATATGAAAGAACTCATCGCGCAAATGGGCTCTATTCATGCAAGCGTTGCAGATAAGCTTGCCGACCCTCAAGCTGCCATCTTAGAAATTGATAAGCTTGTAACTGAACAAATTGCATCAAGTGATTTACCACAAGATCAATTTGGTGTACCGCTAGCGGGCAGTTTAATTCCGTGGATTGATGTGCCTATGCCATCAGGGCAATCTAAAGAAGAATGGAAAGCGCAAGTTGAAGCAAATAAAATCTTAGGCTCATCTAAGCAGCCTGTCCCTGTTGATGGTTTATGCGTACGTATTGGTGCTATGCGTTGTCACTCACAAGCCATGACCATTAAATTACGCGAAGATATCAGCGTTGAAAAAGTTGAGGAGATTTTAGCTTCTCATAACGAATGGGTTAAAGTGATACCCAATGAACGTGAGATCACTGCAACAGATTTAACACCGGTTAAAGTGACTGGTACATTAAATATTCCGATTGGTAGAATTCGTAAATTATCTATGGGCCCTGAGTACATTAGTGCGTTTACTGTGGGTGACCAATTACTGTGGGGCGCTGCAGAGCCACTTCGCCGTATGTTACGTATTATTGTTGATAAGCAGTAGTCAGAGTAGCTAGTATTAATTCTCATAAAAAGGTCGGCATTTGCCGACCTTTTTATGTTTATAATTGTGATTATTAGATTTGTTTATTCATTCTTATGCTGTAGTAACTGTTTAAGCTCAGCAACTTGTGTTTTAAGCTCATTAACCTGACCTTGTGTTGCAGGTAAAGAGTCGACATCAGCTTTCTCTTCTCGGGCGTTACGATGTTCCTCTGACATAACTTCTAAAATAGCCCCGACCATCATATTTAAAAATATAAATGCCGTTAAGAATATAAATGTAAGATAGAAAATCCAGCTTAACTTATAAACCGCCATGGTTTCGTACATGACGTCGGTCCAATCTTCGAATGTAGCAATTCTAAAGAGAGTTAACATTGAAATCGACACATCCCCCCATAATACGGGGTTTATATCAGCAAATAACATGCTGCCCATTGCTGCGTAAATATAAAAAATCACAAACATTAATAAACCGATATAGCCCATTTGTGGAATAGCTTTGAGTAGAGAGTTAACCAGCAAACGCAGTTCGGGGATCATAGATACTAACCGCAATACGCGGAAAATTCTTAATAACCTAGCAATAAATATGGTTGAACCTGCCGCAGGATATAAACTGCCTACCACAATGATAAAATCGAATATATTCCAGCCTTTGGAAAAGAAATCTTTAATTCCTTTACTCGCAATATAGCGAATAACAAGCTCTACGAGGAAAAATGCAGTGATTGCTATATCCATCCAATGCAACGCAAATTCTGCAGTTGGGTGTAAGGAATAGGTATGTGCGCCTACAGTTAACGCAGAGATCACAATAACGGCGATAACAAATGATTGAAATATTTTACTTTTATCGATACGCTGGAACAGCTCTTGTAACTGCGACAACATCATAATACAGCCCTAATGGTAATTAACTTAAAACGTTTGCAATATACAGCAAAACCGAGTGTGATGAATTAGTTTTGCGGTATAAAATGTAAGGAATTTTTAATGATTTTCAATATACTGAAGCTACTTTTTAGTGCTTCAATGATTTTTATCTTATCGGCTTGTACATCTGATAGTCGTTATCATGAAATTCAATCTGCGCGTTTAGATGAATGTAACTATATGGCTGATAAAGAATATCACGAATGCATTAAGCGCCAAGAAGATAGCTACGACGAATACAAAAAAAATAGAGCGACAGAGCAAACAACACAAAATGACTAAAACAGAAAAATTACTCGATAAATCACTTCGAAAAATGTTGACCATTGCTTGTGAAAATATTAAAGATGACTGTAGCGGTTTTGCTTATTTAACTCATGATGTTAATTTAAAAAAACCAGCAAGCAGTTTACAGATAAGCTGTTACTTTATTGATGAATTAGCCTTATCCGAGGCAAACAGCAAACAACAATTACCAGCACTTGAAAGCGAAATAAAAGCGCAGCTTGCAGTAATCAACATCAAACCACAGGCAATCAGTTTTTTAGCGGACTCACTTTAATATGATAAGCGTTTTTTCAAATCTATCTAACAAACAAAAGCAATATAGTTTATTGGTACTTGCGTTACTGTTTTTTATTCTAGGTATTTATCAAATAACCGCATCAACGAATGATACTGTGATACCTGTTTTTAGTAATGGCTTTATCATCGTAATAGCATTTTGGGCATTTTCTCGTCGTTACAGTGATAAGTTTATAAAACAACATGCTCTTGGTAATGCCCTTACTCGGCTTAATGAGCAGTTAGTGGTAAAACAAGCGCCAATTAAAAAAGTATCACAGGTTGATGTCACAAGAATCACCCAAATCACAATCGCAGACAATTACCTTAGTTGTATACTTGATGGCAATGGGCAAGGCTTTGATTTTCAAATAATTGGCAAAGCATGTGATATTGAGACACAAGTAACTTCAATTTTAACTGCGAATGAACAACAAACGATTACTATCACTGTAGTTTAATTTGGTGTAGAGCTCACATACCGTTATAATCGAGCAAAATAGTAAAAGAGATACATTTATGGCTGTTCCTACTCGTTCTCAAATTTCCCCGGGCACTGAAGTCAACATTGTTTTAAAACAAGATCAACGCAGTGGCACATTAACTAACGGTATTGTTTCGCGTTTATTGACTAAATCACCGAATCACCCTCATGGCATTAAAGTGCAGTTAGAAGATGGTCAGGTAGGGCGTGTTAAAGAGATTGTTTCATGAGTGAATTCACTGAGTCTGATTTTTGGCGATTAGTCACTGTTGATGATAAAACCGCTGATCCTGAGTCAGTAAGTAAACGATTAAAAGCGTTACTCGCTGATTTAAATGACGAAAAACTAATCGCCTTTGATAAACAGTTTAGTATCTGTATGCGTCAAAGCTATACCTGGGATTTATTTGGTGCAGCGTTTGTTATGGCTGGCTGTAACGACGATTATGGCTTTTCAGAGTTCCGCTGTTGGTTAATATCTCGTGGTGAAGCCGTATTTAATAAAGCAGTTACCAATCCTGATTCTCTAGCAGATTGCACACCAGTTTATCACCTTAATGAACAACCGTACCCATATTTAGATGAATATGACCTTATTGCTGGTTTGCTCTATGAAGAGCGTAATGACGATGAATTACCGTTTGTGCCTTCAGGGCTAGACCAACCAAAAGGCAAACGTTTTAAAGACAAGCCAAAGTTTTTAAAATTAATTTACCCACAGCTCTTCGCAAAGTATTGGCAGTAATGATCAATTAAAGCGAGTTTTGTAACTTGCTTTATCATTATTCTAATTATTGTCCCTATGCTATGCTGAAATTATAAATAGCCCTAGGTTAGGTATTTAATGTATTTTTATAAAGTTTTGTTCTGTGCGGCATTAATTTTATTTGTCAATGCGAGTAATGCTAAATCAGTATTGCCTAGTAATAAAGGCCAGTTTGTTAAATTAGTGAACACTCATTTAGGTAGTTATAAGTTAATTGCTGGGAACAGCGATATTTGCACAAGTGGTGAGCTTAATTGGCATAACCAGAGTGATACCAACCTTGGTTTTAGCCTTGGCAGCGGTATTATTTTTAACGCATTACACAATGGGACACAAACAAATAAGGTGCCTAACTTTTGCTTAGTGACCACCAAGTTTAAATACACCAGTGAAGGCCTCACTATGACGCTTCGTCATAACCGCTGTGAGAATGACAGTGATAACCTCGATACCAGTCAAACTTTACGCTTTTTAGCCGATCATAAAATACAGTACAGTATTGAAAACACAGACGTTGAGTGTATCTTTGAACTACAGCGTCTATAAGTCACATGTTATTTTAGGTAAGGCATGCCAGCGAGTGGTGTATTGCGGCGATAAAAACGCGCGTTTCATATGCCACGATTGTGTTTGTTGTTGGCTAGCAAGGCTGAGTGTATCACTGCCGTATCGCTGGTTTATGGTATCTAAGCACTGCATCAATTTAATGTTATCCTTTGAGACAGTAAATAAATCAGCTTGTTGAAATTGCACCGAGTTAAGCTCGAGTGCCCCGACACCACATTTATAAAACATCACCCCTGATTGATAAAGCTGATCGAACAAACTACTTACTGCATGGGCTAACACACGGCTATCAGCACTGGGTACAGTGAAGTCATACACTAATGATTTTTTGTAGTAATACTGCTCATGAGGGGAGCTTGCTACAAATAATAGTAATCGTTTAGTTACTGAGCGTTGCTGGCGCAGTTTTTTTGCGACCACGACACAGTGATTTACAAGGGCTGTTTTTAACGCGATAGGGTCGGTTAAGCGCTTGCCAAAACTACGGGTTGAAAATATCTCGTGTTTATCTTGGCGTACTTCGTCCCAATTTAAACAGCTTATACCATTTAACTCACTCACAGTACGTTCAAGCACAACACTAAATTGGCGTTTTATACGCCTTGGTTCTTGCTGCGCTAAGTCAAGCGCAGAGTGTATATTTAATAGCTTGAGCTTTTTTGCTATACGTCTACCCACGCCCCACACATCGCTAACATCCATCAAACTAAGAACGTGTTTACGCGAGCGCTCATCATCAATTACCGCAACGCCATTAAAGCCATTAAGTTTTTTAGCGGCATGGTTGGCGGCTTTAGCCAATGTGGGTGTAGAGCCAAAACCCACACCAACAGGCAATTTTGTTTCTTGCCACACCGTATGGCGTATCATTTGCCCATAGTGATGCCAATCTTTAATTAAAGGCGTAAAGCCATTAAAGTGTAAAAATGATTCATCAATCGAATAGATATGTTGGTTATCACAAAAACGGCTGATCACGTTCATCATTTTGTCGCTTAAGTCGGCATACAGCTCATAGTTAGATGAGCGAATAATTACGTTATGTTTAGCGAGTAAATGCTTTACTTTAAAGTACGGCTGAAATTTTGGAATATTTAACTTACGAGCAATCGGGCATACTGCGCATACACAGCCATCATTGTTAGTTAGTACAACAACGGGCTTTCGCCTAATTGCAGGGTCGAACACCTTTTCGGCACTAGCATAAAATGACACAGCATCGACTAAGGCATACATTGGTGTAGCTCAGGGCTTAAACGATGTAGGCGAATAGAGCGAGTAACAACGCCTTCTAATTGAAACTCATCATTGGCTGACAGTTGCACAGGTCCATAAGCAGGGGACGCTGACAATAGTTGTGCGTTAGTTTTATCTAGTAGCTTACACACAAATAAGCCATTTAAATTGGCTACAATCACATCGCCATTTTTAGCGTCTTCAGCTCTGTCGACTAACAGTAAATCGCCATCAAAAATACCCACCCCTTGCATTGACTCTCCTGAGGCAACACCGATAAACGTAGCATCAGGATGTTTTATTAATAATTGATCAAGCGATAAGCCTAATTCTTTGTATTGTGCTGCGGGGGATTCAAATCCACACACGCCAGCTTCGATATAAATAGGGATAACACGCATACTAAAACACACTTAACTGTATATTTGTACAGTATAGTGCTTGGCAAGTTAAAATGCCAAGAGTTAGATCAGTATCGCAAGCGAAAATGGTCTATTTTACTCATTTTTTATATTGCTGATCATAGTGTTAGCTGTATGCAAAAAATTATCAATCTGGCTTTGATCTAGCCCTTGGCACAGTAAGGCATCTACACTTTGCTCCGCAGCATGTAATTTTTGTAATAACAGCTCACCCGCCGGGGTAAACGAGAGGATAAAACAGCGTTTGTCATTTTCATCGGCACATTTAGTAATTAAATCAAGTTTGAGTAACTCTTTGATCAAACGTGCTATTTGAGCTTTATCACGTTGTGTTTGCTGAACAATATCGTTTGCAGTGCAATCGGGCGTTTGGGCAATAATGTGTAAGCAGCGTACATGTAATGCGTTGATACCTAACTCGTTAGCGTTAATTGAATTTCGTACGGTCACGCGGTAGCTCTGGGCAAGAGCAAATAAAGTAGCGGCTAAATTTTGTTGTGTCATAAAACACCTAGTTAGTTGACAAAGTCAATTAAAAGTATATAGTTGATTTTATCAACCAGTGGGGCGTTGTGCAAACAATCATTGTTATTATGGAGACAAACATGAGTAAAAAAATACGTCGTGCACACGTGATCAGTACCACACAAATAGCGCCGCATTTAATGCGTATTGTAGTTGGCTCTGAGGAGTTTGATGACTTTCCACGTGATCAACAAGGTGCTTATGTCAAAGTACTTTTCCCTCATGAAGGACAAACCGACGTTGAACTTGATCTAAAAGCTGATAAGCCGGCAGTTATGCGCTCATACACAATACGTAAAATAGATTCACAAAGCGGTGCAATTAGCTTGGATTTTGTTATTAATCAACACAGCGGAGTTGCCACTAATTGGGCTAAGTATGCCAAAGTGGGTGATAAAGTCGGTATTGCAGGGCCAGGGCCTAAAAAGCTCTCAGACTTTAGTCAATCAGACTACCTACTATTGGGTGATTTAACCTCTGTTAATGCAATAAATGGTTACTTACAGAGGTTACCAGCCAGTGCTACCGTGAATGCTATTATTCATGTACCTGATAAAAAAGATATTATTGACTTAGATACAATCAAAAATAACCACCACGTTAATTGGCTTATTAGTGAGCAACCACACACTGATTTAATAAATGCTGTGATCACTGAATTAGGTCAAAGCCATACCAAACCGCTCGTGTTTATGGCCCTTGAATCATCATTGATACGTGAAATAAACACCCTTTTACGAGAACGTTTTTCGATTAAACGCGAGAGTATTGTGTGTTCAGCCTACTGGAAGCAAGGCATAACAGCCGATGGTTTAAAAGTTGAAAAACAGCATCAATCAAATGCCTGAACGGCATTTGAAAAATACACTTGTGGCACCACTGTATACTTATATTGAATATAAATAGAGCGTGTTATGACTGTACTTAACAATATACATTTTTCATTGTTAGAGCTTAGCCCAATGAAAGAGCATGAAACAGTATCGCAAACCCTGGCAAATAGTGTTGCGTATGCACAACAAGCAGATGAATTAGGCTTTAATCGCTTTTGGATGGCTGAGCATCACAATATGCCGGGTATTGTATGTGCCGCAACATCGGTACTAATTGGGCATATCGCTGGGCAAACACGTAATATCCGTGTTGGCGCTGGTGGCGTAATGTTACCTAACCACCCGCCACTAGTTGTTGCTGAGCAGTTTGGTACATTAGAGAGCCTTTACCCTGGGCGTATAGATTTAGGTTTAGGCCGCGCCCCAGGAAGTGACCACATAACAAGCCGAGCACTTAGACGTGATGAGCGCAGAGCGGAGAACTTTGCCGATGAAGTAACCGAACTACAAGCGCTATTAGGCCCAAGTGATGAGCACTCCCCAGTACGCGCTATACCGGGCGAAAACACGAATGTGCCCATTTGGTTGCTCGGCTCTAGTTTATATAGCGCCCAATTGGCGGCTAAAAAAGGCCTGCCTTATGCATTTGCAGGGCATTTTGCGCCGCGTTTTTTATACGATGCAATCGCCTTGTACCGCCGTGAGTTTAAGCCCTCAGCAGTATTAGACAAACCCTATGTCATGCTGGGTTTACCTGTGGTTGCAGCAGATACCGATCAGCAAGCACAACAGTTAGCAACCACGTCAAAACAGCGAGTACTTGCACTATTACGAGGCCATGCCCTTTGGTTAAAGCCTCCGATTACGAGTATGGATGAACTTTGGAGTGAGCAAGAGCAAGCTCAAGTCGAAAGCTTTTTAGGTTTATCAGTTGTGGGCAGCCCTGTGACCATTAAACATAAGCTCGAAATGATAGTAAAAGAGCTTGGAGTAGATGAATTTATATTTACCAATGATCTATACCACAGCCAAGACAGACACAGAGCCCTTGAAATATTAAGCACATTAAAAAGCAGCTAAATTAAGCGAGTATACATTTTGCGCTTGCTACTCTAGTTATACATCGAAACAGCGGTAAACCAAGCAGTTTACCGTTCTGTTTTATTAATCAATTCGATTTATATAATCAATTTTAACGTTTTAATAAAACTCATTAGAATGAAGGTATAAACTAAGCAACATACCCAAAGGAAGGCTAACCGTGAAACCTCATGACCTTACAACCACAGAAACTTTCAATAAAACAGCATTGATCGCAGAGGGGGGTGGTCAACGAGGAATTTTCACCGCAGGTGTACTAGATGCATGGCTTGAGCACCAATACGACCCATTCGACCTTTTTATTGGCACATCAGCAGGCTCACAAAACCTGACTAGCTTTTTAGCGCGCCAAAAAGGCTATGCTAAACGTCTTATTAGAGGCTTATCTCGTAACAAGCGTTTCTTTCAGTTAGGAAGAGGATTGCTTGGCAAAAGTATTGTTGATCTTGATTGGTATTTTGATAAAACCACAGAGTTTAATCGTGCACTTGATTTTAAAACGGCTAAAACCAGCTTAGGTGAAAGAGAGCTGTTGATCACGGCCACAAACGCACGCGATAGAAAGCCATACTTTTTAACTCCAACCGGAGAGGGAAAGCAATGGCGTGAGCTGTTAAAGGCCTCCAGTGCATTACCTTTTTTGTACAAACAAGGCGTTAGATTAACTCCTTGGCTTGATAAAACAGCTGCAAACGAAGAGCTAGAATGTAGTACATGTGCCTTAGCTGACGATGACTTCTTTTTAGATGGTGGCCTTGCTGCGCCACTACCTGTAAGAGAAGCTTATAATCGAGGTGCGCGCAAAATTGTTGTTATTCGTACAGTGGATGCAAGCCTGCCAGTACAATCGGCGTGGGTAAATAAGCTTAAAACATTTGTGTGTGCATCAGGTTATTGCCCTAAATCACTCGATTATTTGCTACAACACGAGCAAGCATATTTAGAAGAACTAAACTTCATGCAAAACCCACCTGAAGATCTCCAAGTGATTCAGATTTTTGCAGGAGATAAATTACATAGTAAATTACTCGGCAGTACTGATGCTGATTTACGCAATGATTACAAACTAGGGCTCGCTGCGGGTAATCACTACCTCAGTGACCAATATGACTCTAATAAAACACAGCAAAAGTATTACGGGTAACAGAGCCCGTAATACAGTTTTCCTACTTATTTTTATATCTTTGTCTTTGTCAGCCACCTCATCACCTGTCTAATATACTACCTACTACAACCAATCTCATATTATTCAAAGAAATAAAATATAGAAGTAACAATGCGTTAATATCTTAGAGTAAATTGACATTAAATATTTTAATTTATAGTATGGGGTGTTCTCTAACATAATATATTCTTTATGCTTAGTTTGAACAATACGATCATCACAACTTACAGATTGAGTTACTGTAGATCGGATGAAGGTCTGTAACGTTACGTTTAATTGTTGCAGTAATGAAATCAGCGATGGAATCTTAAACAAAGATGACTATTTCAGTGGATGGAAATGAACTGTTCGATAATATCGACGAGTTTAAAAAAGCATTTTTACCTTTACATCAATTAGGTACGCAAGCAAGTAACCAGATAATAAAAAATGAAGAAGATAAATCATCTAAACAAGCCTTGATAAAAGAACAGGTCGATGCCCTCGAACTCAGAATAAAATTTATCGAAGAAATCTTTAATTCAAAAAACTTTAAAACAACTGACGATCTTTTCGAGCACATAGATGAAGACGGCGATGAAGGGCAAGAAGTGTTGCTACTGCGTCGTAATCTCACAACGATTAATGAATCTCTTAGAACAGTAAAACTTTTACAAAACTTAAATGACACAATCGAATTAGATTCAGACGTTAATGATGAACTACAGCAAGACTTGTCAGCGTTAAAAGAGCGCTGCGACGCAGCTCAAGAACACATAAATAAATTAAAGTCACAAGAAATAACATTCTACTCTCGTTATCACCAGCTAATGGAAGACGAACGGATTCGCGAAGAAGAAGAACAAAAACTATTGCAAAAACTTGCAGAAGAAAAAGCAGCCAAAGCTCTACGACGTAAAGGAATTATGAAGAGGTTAATGCTAACTAGCATCTTCGTTTTAGTTGTTGCGGGTTATTTGTATAAGAACATGTTTTAAGGCTACTGAAATGTATAATGATGATGTTGAACTAATAAGCTCGAATGATGCGCGCAAAACGACACGTGAACAAGTAAAAGAAAGTGCACTTGCCACAATAAAACCGATACAAAATACAGTTGCTACGTTGAAAGGGAAAGTATTCCCTAATGCAATAAATAATATGGATGCCGAATATGAAGCAAGTAAAAAGAATGCCGCAAAGGCTGCGGCTGACTTGCGAAATATATGCGCACGACTGCCTGAGCCATTAAGAGCACAACTTGATAGCGTAAATTGGGAAGAATATGACTTTGCTCATAACTACTTACCAAAAAATCTGGTCGTGGGACTTGAAGAGATCACCTATAGTTTTGGGGAATCAGGAAAGCAAGTTATTCAAGTACCAAAAGAAATCCCTTTTTACTCATCTGATAATTGTTACTCATTCGCACAGGGTGATGATTCAATAACAATCATTAACACGCTTGTGTTTCGACTCGCAGCAATGCTGCCATATTCATCTCAGTTTACTCTCATTGATCCAATTAAAATGGGGCAAAGTTTCCCATACACTAAACGTTTACCGTTTAAACGCATGGTTGATAACGACGTTTCTCGGGTGCTCGAAGAAATATTGACAGATATAGTGCGTATTCAAAACAGCTTTTTAGATAATAATACTGAACGCTTGATTGATGTAGATGAAGAAATTCTTGGTAACGCAAAATTTGAACTAATTGTTGCAAAGGACTTTCCGCAAGCATATGACCGTCGTTCAATAGAGTTATTAGCTAAGATAGCCAGTACAGGTCCAAAAGCGGGTAAAATGGTTGTCCTTGATTTAGACAGTGATAAAGCATTACCTAATGGCGCAGAGCTATCGGTGCTATTTCCTGATTTAAAACATATCTATAAAAATGAAAATCAGCTTCCTTGGAATTTAGGTAAAGGCTACAGAGACTCCGTTAGAAGCACAGATACAATAAACGCGATTTTAGATGGCCTAAGCCGTGCCAAGCCAAAAGAGACTAAATTAGGTTTTTCAGATGTAATTGAAATGAACCCTGAGCTTTGGTGGCAAGAAGATTCAATGGAAGTTATTTCTGCACCCATTGGTGGGTCTGGCAGTCGCAAAAATGATATTGAATTATGGTTTGGTGAGCGAAATAAGCAGCCATCTTCACATGGAATGTTAGCGGCGATGACGGGTGCCGGTAAGTCTAATCTTTATCATGCTTTTATACTTTCATTGGCTAGCCGTTACAGCCCCGAAGATTTACAGTTTTATTTAATTGATGGAAAGCAAGGCGTTGAGTTTCAAAGCTACCCTAAGTTGCCTCATGCACGCGTTGTCTCTTTAAGTACCAGCCCGCAACTTGCGCGCAGCGTTTTACAAGAGCTACTTGACGAAATGAACCGTCGTAATGAAATGTTCAAAAATCTAGGCCTGTCTGATTTTATAAGTTATAGAAAAGCAGGATCGCCAAATGGCAAATTACCTCGCTTAATGCTTATTATTGATGAGTATCAAACGATATTTGAAGATGATAAAACGGGATTAGGATCACAACTGATGATCAGCATTGCTTCACAAAGCCGAAGCGCTGGTATTCATATGTTTGTAGGCTCTCAAAAATTCTCTGTTCCTGGCATGTCACAACCACAAGCTACGTTTAGTAATATTAATTTACGCGTTGCGATGAAAATGAGCGGTGAAGAAGTGACATCGTTACAAGAGTTTGGCTCTAAAGGAAAGCAATTAATTAGAGGTTGTACCGAAACAGGTCAGGTTGTTGTTAGCCACAATGGTGGTGCGAATGAACTTCCTTGTGATACCGGACGAGTTGCTTATATTGATGAGCAGCAAAGACAGCAAATGTTAGAGCAGTTATCAAATAAGTGGCAAGGAACAAATAACACAATTTTACTGGATGGTTCAGAACAACCAGAAATAAAAGATAATACCCAATTACAGACACTCTTTACTTCACCGCAACGCTTGAATGAAGACGAATGGATATCATACGCCAATAAACCAGATCATTTTGGTGGCCTCAATGACAACGAATGGTACCCAATAGAACGCCCATCTGTATTATGGCTTGGTAAAGAAATGAATATACATGGCCAAGCAAAAGTAATATTACGCAGGCGTGCGCATGAACATATGCTACTAGTGGGTGACAGTAACGAAGCCCGTTTAGGTATGTTGAGTTATATGGTGGCACAATTGCCTATTAACGCACAAAGCTCACAATACCAGGTGCATATACTTGACCGCAGTATTAAAGGCTCACAATGGTGTGGCGTATTGTCTGCAGCGAACGACAGTGTATTAAATAATCACGCGTCATTTAGTGAAAGCTTTAAAGATTTTAGCACGCATTTAACCAGTGTTATGGCAGAGTTTGAAAAACGCCAGCATATGGATGAGGAAGAAATGCTATTAGAGCCTTCTATATTCCTAATTGTTAATGAAGCTCAGCGTGTAAAAGAGCTTGTTAAAAAAGATAACTCATTTGGTATGAAAGCCTACAATGACGATGGTGGGGTTAATTTAGCCACGTTACTAGAACAAGGTTCGGAGTATGGTATTCATTTGGTATTGAGCTTTGATAACGTGCGCTCTGTAACTAAAGCATTTGATCGCAATGATATTGAGAGCTTTCGCCATAAAGTTGCTTTACAAATGTCTGAAGAAGATAGCTTTAGATTTTTGAAAACCCGTGATGCAGCGAAACTACAAGCTGATGGTAAAAAACCTATATATGCATTACATATAGATCAAATGCAAAATAGGCCAACAAAATTTAAGCCTTACTGCTACTCACAAGATGTGATATTGCATGAGAACTTTGAGCATTTATCAAATCTATATGCTAAATGGGCTTAGTGTATGTCATTAGATAATGTTGAAGAACAAATCCCGTTATTAGTAGCTGAAATAGAGGCATTTAGCGGCCAAATTAGGAAGCAAGTTGGCTTACTCAGTTCAGAAGCACAACAAGAAATGATAAAGCTTCCTAATGATATGCAAATGGAGTTTGAAAAAAAACTATCTGAAATTGAAGATTTATCGAATGCACTCGCTAATACGCGTTGTAATGATTTATCGACACAGTTAATTCAAAAGTTAGCATTAATAAGGACATTTCTACATGGCTAATGCTGAAATAAATGAGTCATTACAAACGCTGCTAGGCTCTACTGAGCGAGCTCAAAATGGTATAGAGTCAGCTTTGGAATCATTACGTGCCCGCTGGTTTGCTTTACGAGAGCATTATCTCGGTTTGGGCGCAGAGGATGTTGAGTCTGAACTTAATATTGTATTTGCGCAGACAGAACGGTTGATAGAGGCATTAGAGCAGTGGCAGGATATATGCAAAACCCCTTCGCCGTCAGATAAGGAAGTGAGCGATGCAACCTAGATGGTTAGTTTCTCAGTTAGAAGAGTTAGATTATCAAACTGATTATCAAATGGAGTTAGCAAGTTCATTGGTTTTTGAAACGCAGCAGCTACATGCAATAACACAAAACTTTTTAGAGCTTGCTAAGGCAGATGTCTTTTCTGTGCATGAATTATATGAAACGCTAGTGATGAGCTACGAAGCAGCCCTTGAACATGCACAGATGCGAAATACTCGAGTAGAACATCAAGTTGAGGTTGCAACTAATACATTAAATCATAGTGAGCAAAGCTTAGAAGAGTCACGAGATTTACAAGCCTTTTGGAATAAACAAGAACTCAAGGCTGATGTGTGGTTGAGTTCTGCCAATACACATTTACATCGATGTACAGCACAAAGAGTTGAAGCAGAGAGTAAATTAGCAAGTGCTAAAGCTGAATTAGCGAGAGCACAAAGTGCATTGAATCATGTCAGGAGTTTACCACCACGAAAAATATACCGTGGTAGAGATAGAAATGGTAATGATCTTTATGACTATGAGCCAGTAAGTACTTATCAAGAAGAAGCTCGAGTTAGTCGTGCTCAGTCAAGCGTTAGTCAACGAAATGGAGAAGTTAATTCTGCACTGAGTGCAGAAAGCGCGGCTAGAATAGAAGTGACTAGAGCAACAACTCAATTAAATGGTTCTCGCTACGCTATAAAAGATGCGCAAAACGCAACACACTTAGCAGAGCAAGCGCGGGAAGTTGCAACTCACACTAAACGTGAATCTCAATATAGCCAATCTTATTCTAAGGAATGCTTAGAAACGCTAGAAAAAATTAACCTTTTACTCACCGCTTTTAAAGAAACCTGTGAGCAACAAACATCGCGGATAGGAACATTATCTGCAGACACCAACGATGCTTTTTTATACCTAAAAAGCTTAGAAGGCCAGCAAGAGTCACTACAGGATCAGGCGTTTAGTTTAAAATACACCTTACAGGATAAAATCTCTTTATTACTTTCATACGATCAACCTCTTACAATGGCGGGATAAATAATGTCATCATTTGAACCGAGTTTCTATCGTATGAAACTGAACACATTAAATGAAGAGTTTGAAAACACGACGTTCTCAAAGTCTGATTACAGTGAGTATTGGGAGCACTTACGTACACAATGGAATGATGCTGCTGGTCGAGGTGTAAATACGCGAGAGATGACACCCTTGATCAGTACGTACGATGAGTTGTTAGAGCAAAATATAAAAGTAACTAACGTAAAAGAGCGTTGTGCTGAACACTTTGAGCAGCTACAAAAGCTTTTAAATCAAGCAGCACATCATCATGAGCAGTTTACCGATATGATGTCTCTTTTGAGTAACCAATCACAAGAGCGAGATCGCACACTAAGGACCAGTGAAAATATGGCTAAGCAAGTTGAAGAGCAGCAAAAATCAGTTACGGCAAAAAAACAAGCGGCTAATTCTCATGTTAAGCCAATATAGCTTAAGCTGATATCAGCATTTTTTAGTTATTTCAATTTATTAAAATCAAAGCGAGTCGAAGTTGGCTCGCTTTTTAATGCACTTGGCAAAATTCAATGCGCCACTGACCGGACCCTAAACTTAAAAGGGCAATACCGAGTAATTACTTAAATCTATGAGGGTCTAGCTAGGTGTAATGTAACTAATACTTGCTAATTTATACGATAAAGATAAAGTGACGGTAGTTAAATATTCTAAAATAAAGAATTTATATTCTGTCGTTGTTTTATAAAAACTATAAAGGGAAAGCATGTTTGATTTGATTGTAGGCACAGTTAACAACTTACTGTGGGGCGAAGGACAAATACTAATTTACATTTTATTGTTTACGGGTATCTGGTTTTCAGTGCGTTTAAAGCTTATTCAAATCGTAAAATTTAAACACATGTTTTCGTTATTACGCACCAGTAGCAAATGCGATAAAAACGATATTAGTTCATTTCAAGCATTGTGTACTGGCTTAAGTGCGCGAGTAGGTACAGGGAATTTAGCCGGTGTGGCCGTTGCCATATCTCTTGGTGGCAGTAGCGCGATATTTTGGATGTGGATGATTGCCATTTTAGGGATGGCCACGGGGTTTGCCGAAAGCGTACTGGGTCAAGTGTACAAAGTGCGTGATAGTAACGGCGAATTTAGAGGTGGGCCTGCTTACTATATTCAACAAGGTATAGGCAGTAAAACTCTTGCCATAGCATTCGCTCTGTGTTTATTTTTAGGTTACGGTTTTACCTTCAGTGCAATGCAAACAAATACCATAACCGATGCACTTAATTACGCGTTTGAAATTCCAACCTTTTATTCCGGTATTGTTATTACCATTCTCGCGGGGTCAATTATACTCGGCGGCTTTAAAGCAATCGCCCGTTTTGCAGAGCGCGTTGTGCCAATCATGGGCATAGTATTTGTATTAGCTGCGGTGATCATAACCATTATAAACTTTAGCCAAGTACCTGCCATGATAGAAGATATATTATTATCAGCATTTGGCCTACAAGAAGCAGGTGCCGGCGCAATGGGCGCAGCAATTAAAAACGGTATTCAACGCGGGCTGTATTCAAACGAAGCCGGTGCGGGGAGTGTGCCTCACGCTTCTGCTTGCGCGACTCCAATCCCAAACCATCCCGTTACTCAGGGCTACATTCAAATGTTGGGGGTGTTTTTTGACACCATCGTACTGTGTAGTTGTACCGCAGTGATCATATTATTGGCTGATGTTGATATTAGTGGTGAGATGGAAGGAATTCGATTAACCCAAGAAGCCATGACCGCGCACTTAGCACAGGGGGGAGTATACTTTGTGGCAGCTGCCATTACCTTATTTGCTTTCACCTCAGTGGTTGCTAACTATGCATACGCTGAAAGTAACCTGCATTTATTTAAGCTCGATAATAAAATTGGACGAGGTATTTATACGTTTTTATACTTATCAATGATGATGTGGGGCGCATCGGCCACGTTAAAAGAAGTGTGGGATTTAGCCGATATTGCGTTAGGGTTGATGACGGTGGTTAATGTTATTGCTATCATCATCTTAACGCCAACAATACTCGCTGTGACTGCGGATTATAATAAACAAAGAGCACAAAACGCAGAGCCCGAATTTAATGCAAACAAGGTTAATGTTCAGGGTAAAACAGAAAAAGGTATTTGGCATTAACTCATTTTAAAATGCTCAGATTGCATATTTATGCATTTTGAGCGTTAAGTAGATTAAGATATTCGATGATTGAAATACACGCTGGTAAAACGGCAGCAAAAATAATAAACGAGCAAGGCTTAAAGCCTGAGCTTTTTACATCATTTTTAGGCGCAAGTGGTGGGCCAAAATGGTTCACCTTGTTTGGTTTAGATAAATACCTTTTTGGCGAATTTTTTAAAGGTAGAACGCAGCAATTAAACTTAATAGGTTCATCTGCGGGAGCATTTCGTGCAGCGTGTTTTTCGCAAAACGACCCAGTAGCTGCAATAACACGGTTAGCAAAATCATACAGTGAAACTCGTTACGCGACCACTAAACCAACACCTGAAGAAATCACACAAAAAGCGCGAGCCTTACTTGAAGAGGTTTTTGGTGATAACGGCGTTGCTGAAATAATTAATAACCCTGTGTTTAAATCACATTTTATTGTAGCAAAATCAAACGGTTTGGTAGCAAGTGAGAAAAAGGCACTGCAGTTATTGGGTTTAACCAAAAGCTATTTGAGTAATCGCGTACATCGCCGGTTTTTAACAAAGCAATATGAACGCTTTATATACCAAGCGCCAAACAGTGATTTCACCCTTGAAGACAGTTATAAATTTAAAACCACACAATTAGATTTAACCACTGATAATTTAAAAGATGCATTATTAGCATCGGGGTCAATCCCCCTTGTAATGCAAGGCATAAAAAATATTGCCGGATCTCCACCGGGTATGTACCGCGACGGCGGAATTATTGACTACCATTTTGACTTAAAAATTAATAACCCAGGCTTAATTTTATATCCACATTTTAACTCAACGCCAAAAGCAGGGTGGTTTGATAAAAGTTTAAAGCGCAACGTTGCCCCTGAAAATTACGACAACGTGGTAATGATTTCACCATCACAAGAATTTATCGCGGGCTTACCTTACGGGAAAATCCCAGACAGAACCGACTTTACAGATCTCGATGCCGACACCCGAATTAAATATTGGCGCACAGTATTCAGCGAAACTGAAAAATTGGCAGAGGCGTTTGATCAAAATATATCAAACCAAAAAATGGGTTTGAAAATAATTAGTTGATGTCTCTACTTGCCTTAACAATAATTGACATCGATAATTTTGTCTACATTCCATAAATCACTGTACGTAGTAATTAAGAGAAGGACAAAAAGCTCCATCTTATTAGAAGGTTAACTAATCTTAATGGATGACAAACATACTCTAATGTAAAATTTAGTCACATATTTTATTTTATACTTTTATGTTTTTCGCTCAAAGCCCTTCTTATTTCATGAAATTGATATTCTAAGATTATAATTGAAAGCTGATTCGTTTTTTGAAGTTCAGAATTAATACTTGAATAGTATTTCAACACTTTGGTCGTTACAGAGTGCAAAGTACAAATTGTGCAGTCAATAGGAAGTAATAAACCATTATTGCTACTTCCAATTTGCATAATATTTTTTTCATCTGATGAAAGACTAGCAGTCATACTTAGAGAACTAGAATGTACAGAATGATTAGCAAGCTTTGAAAATGGAGAGATATGCTCCATTCCAGCATGCTTTTCTATTGTCCTAACCCCATACCTACCTGTATCTGGCACAAAACCATCAATCCAACCATAGTCTGAGGCAAACTTAGAGCCATATTTACTAACTAACTCTGACTTACGTGTCTGAAGTTCGTTAAACACTTCTTCATCAAAATCAATATGATTTAATTTATCTGGATTGTTTCTTTTAGAGTCTTTAAGGACCTTTTGAGTATTGTATTCATCTATAATGTAGTGGTCTAGGTATTTTACAGCGCAGTCAGTACCATTATTCATGATGAAATAAAGAGTGTTAGCTACTTCATTTAATGTTCTCCAACGTGATATAGCCGCATCTGGATATCCATTCCTTAGTAAACACAAGATCTCCTTTCCAATAAGGCAGCAGCGAGCAAAAAGATTTAATACTACAATTCTTACAGATTCTTTTGGATCGTTCTGCTTAGGAAGAAAATTTTGGTTATTGCTTTGAATTAACCAAGTAATAAAAGATATATAACGCTGAAGTGAGTCAAATAAGCTACCCCATAATGAATTATTACATTCTCTAAACTTATTATGTGTATCTAAATCAAAATCTAACAGATGTTCCTCTGTAAAAACGAAACGAATAGATTTCAAAAAATCTTCATCTGCATACTCTAAAACACTTTCAAAATCACTTTCGGAAAAGCCAGAATAAACTTTATCCATTTCAATCATTTTTTCATACATAATTTTACAAGCATTGAATAATACTTTTTCAGGTTTCATAAACACTATCCCAATAAAGTAGGGCATGTGATGCCCTAAATGAAAAATTAACTACCTGTTTTAATTGATAACTCGCCTACAATATCTAGTAATTCACTCTGTAAATCAAATAAATATTGGCCTTATTTTTTATTAAGCTCTTTTATTTCAGTGATTTACACATTGATTCATGTTCCCTTGCTGACCATTTGTATCCTATGGACAAGTTGTACATCGTAAGGTTTAATTTCTCATCAAGGCGCAGACATTATATGATCATGAGCGGAAATTCTACCATTTGTCGATGGGCGAGTAAGTGTAAATAGGCTAAGTAAATAATTAAAGTAAGCCAATAGCTGAGCATTTGGTAAAAATGAATTTAAATCTCTTCGGGTTTATTCCCCGCCG
>NZ_MXQF01000039.1 GCF_002165575.1 Pseudoalteromonas sp. A601 | reverse complement strand
AGATCATCAATTAAATGTGTTTGGTATGACCTGCGCCTTTATGCAAAGGGCTATCTTCGTCTCTGATCAGACATTCTACATAGCAAACTTTTTATATCTTAAGAAAGATGGTACCTCTGCTGAATTTACAAAAGCCGCTATGTTTTCATTGAATACATTGGAGTTATAGCTTAAACGGTATATTGGAAATTACAGTGTGCGATATATCGTACATTGCTGTACGCATTATCACTTATAATTCAATTATATATTGATATTAAATCTGTAAGTTGTTGGTTTTATGATTCTTTTCTTTTTTTGCAAAAATATTACATGAAAATAATTACTATTTATCACTATCTCTAAGTCAGTATTAACGTAAACTTTATTTCATCAAGACGATACAGACTCAATGATTGAGCTGCTGCCAAGGAAGTGGAATATGGCAAATTAGCAAGAAGCTAGGCAAGATGCCAAATGGATAAGATTTCATGGATGACAAGGAAGGTATAGGAAACTGCCAGGATGCAGAGCATTAGCGGAGCTAATGAAAAGGAATAACCAAGGGATTATATTACAGGAAGTAATAGGAGTGCCTGGAGGCGCAGGACAGTCAAAGATGGCTAGAGGATAACACTAGGACGTGTAGGATATCGCATAGATGCGATGTGAGGGTGTATTTGGGATGTATACCCGTTCAGGGGAAAGATAAAAAAGGTCGCTTCGGCGTAGGTATGGATGCCTGATTATGGATGAAGTCAGATTGGGGCGTAACTATAAGTTACGCCTTAGTTTCTGGCGTTGCTTTTAATTAAGATTTATCTAAAATAACTTTCTAACTTTCTAACTTTCTAACTAGATCTTATGCGGTGGCACGACAACGCTTTTCAGCATTTCGTTTTCCATAAACAAAGCCCCTTGGTATGCGCTTTGGCCATCACTGGAAAATTCAAACATGAACTCACTTTTTACACCCGGCTTGCCATTTTTCAAAAGTCCAAAACGACGTTTAGTGCAGGCGACACTCATTAATTGAACCTGTAGTTGGTCGGTTTGACGCTTAGCGTGTGCGTTTGCTGCTTCAGCTATTTTTCGATTAAGCCAAAACAGATAAATTACACTGCCAATAATAATGAATGTCCATAAGCTTGCCATGTTAAGAGAATAACCTTCCAATTGCGCGAGCGAGCTTTTCGCTGCGGTTTTCTTTTCGTAATAAACCTAATAGATGCGGGCGAATACTCGGGATTGCAACTAAGTCAGCAAAAATACTTGGGAAAAGCTCATCAATTACTTGATGGTGAGCGCAATTATCCATAAAAAGATGTAAGCGTTCAGGGTCTTCTAGTAGCGTAAAGCAGCGCCCGGCAATTGTAAGTAAGACGTCTGAATCAGTTGCGATTTCTGATACTAAAACTTCGTCTACAAGCTTGGCGGTTAAACCTTTTGCTTGGGACTTTGACATGGCCCTCAGCGCGCAAATCAATGAAAGAGTATCTTTATGCTCAATAGCTGTTTCAGCGTGCTCTAAAAGCTGCTCAGATAGACTTGCTGGGATTTGAACATGCTCAAGCATAGCACTTAGGGGCTGTAATACTTCAGGGGGTAAATACGGCCATGCTTTTTGCAAGTTTGATAGATTTGCATCGTCATCCAAACGTAACGCAAAGTCAGCAATACCTTGCACAGCCACACTTTGCCAATTATCAAAACCGAGTTTTCCACTGAAATAAAGCTGTGAGTATTCATAATACTCAGAGGCAGGTTGCCTAAGGAGTACTTTTAGTTGTGCGTTGAATGCCGCTAGTTTATTAGCGTTAGGGGTAAAAACATAAGGGTTGTTATCAAGTTTGCCATCAGCTTGCTCACCAGTGAGATCATTGCCTAACGCTTCAATAACCATATTGGCAAAATGATCACGGCTTGCACACACAAGCTTACTTTGTTCATCTACAGGGAACTTTAAAAACCATACATATGGTTCTTTACTGGCTGCACTGTCCCAAAATTGGATAGCAATCCAAGCATGGCCAGCAAGTGGGTATGGGTAGGGGATTTGTGCTTGTTCAATGGCGTTAAACTGTTTTTTCTCAAACTTTGTAATGTGCCTGCCAATATCAAACGCACGCCATTGTGTACCAGCTCCATCAAGGAGCTGGCCTAAAGTTGCTAACTGCTCAGTCATTATGTTCTCAAAATTTATACCACTATATAAAGCAAATTATACTTCATAGCAGCTTTTGAGGGAACAGCACAAATATTTCTACATAAGAGTATAACTTTAGCTACAGTGCTTCAGGGTCAAGCCAGCGCCGTAATGAAATCCATGCTTTACCAATTACTTCATGCCACTGACTGGTAACCGCTTTTAATACGCCAGCACTGGGAATAAACTGTTTATGTATCGGCCATGCTGAAAAGTCATAGTAATCAGTTGCTGCAGGAATAATTTCTATACCTTGGGCGTTAAATAAACTTTTGGCTCGGGTCATGTGGTTCGCTGAGGTTACTAACGCAACCTTGAAATCTACGAGTGCAGGTGCTAATAATTTGGCTTCATCTGCAGTATCCATTGCAGATGGATTTTGCTTAATGCGAGTTGCATTGACACCTAAGCTGATAGCAGTTTGACGCATTAAACTACTATTTGTGACTTTACCTATACCTCCACCAGATACAATAAGCTGTGAATTTGGGTACTTGTATGCTAAACGTAGTCCTTCAACTAAGCGGCTTTTGGCGCAATTACCGAGCTGACTGTTGGCTGTTAAGTGTGGGTTTGGGTTAATGTCACATCCAAGTACCACAATTTTATCAAGGGTTGTGTGTTTATTAACGTCAAAAGCATAATGTAATTGTGTATCGGGTGAAATAATTTTTTGGGCAAAAAAAGGTGTGCTGATCAAAAGTAGGCAGCTTATCGCTAGTAAGCCAATAAGTGAAAGTACTTTATTGCTGCGAAAAGTCATGCATAGGCAAACAACACAAGCAATACCTAATAAAGGGAGGGGCATCAGCATTGCGCCGATAATTTTTTTAAATTCAAACATCACAGTAGCATTATTAACAAAATTTGTGTCTATGCTACTGTGAATACTTGAGATTATCGACCGTTATTTAGTTTACAGGTATTTAAAAAATGACGATAAACGGGGTTGTCTTTCATATTCTTCTTCATCGCCAAATACATTGGACGAGTAAGCCCTAGTGCGCCTAGGGGAATTGATTTTATTAACCCTTGGCTTTCATAGGGGGTTACCAGCCAATCGGGTAATGCTGCAACACCCATCCCTGCGCTTACTAATTGGAAAATTAACAGCCCTTGGTCAACATTTTTGAGTGTGCCATCAAATCGTGCATTTTGGATGAAATGCTTAAATATATCCTGACGCTCACGAGGAATTGGATAAGAAATAATAGTTTCGTTTTTTAAGTCTAATGCTGTGACATAAGCTTTTTTAGCCAGTTCGTGATCTGGTGCGACAATTAACTTTAACTTGAAATCAAAAAGATGTGCGTATTCAAGCTTATCAGGTTCACGTATATCCGAAGTTAAGACTAAATCTAGTTCTTCATTTAGTAAATCTGGAATGGCGTCATAGCTAAAACCACGTTCGTAATCGACTTTAATATCAGGCCAAAAATTATTAAATTCTTTAATGGTTGGCAGTAACCAATGAAAGCAAGCGTGGCATTCTACACTTAAGCGCAGCTGTGAAATTGGCTGATTTAAGCTTTCTTTTAAACGGCACTTGGTTGCCTCAACTCTTGGCAGTACTTCATTTGCTAATTCTAACAGCAACATACCTTGCGGCGTAAAACGCACAGGTTGGGTTTTGCGTTCGAATAACTGACAATCTAGCTTATTCTCTAAATCTTTGATCTGGTGAGATAAAGCGGACTGAGTTAAAAAAAGCTCACGGGCGGTATTCACCAAAGAACCGGTTTCTTTTAATGTGGCAATGGTCTTCAAGTGTTTTACATCAATCATCTTTAATAATTCTCATGGGAAAAGTGAGGTTCACTCAGATTTTAGACATACTACGCTTTTAATTGAGATGTTTCAACGTCTGGATGGCTATGCCTAGTAGCTTTTTTTACGTGATATTTACAATGTTACTATACTATATTTTTTGACAGCGTTATCATTGTGTTTTTTGTTATTTTGATAAATATTTTCATGAATTTACCTCAAGTTTAAACTGAGGAAGCATCAATTGTATGATATGAAGAATAAATGTATTTTTTGGCCATCTAAACATCTAAATGAGTGTTTATAGCATGGCACAATTACATAACTTAGGTTTTCCTCGTATAGGTAAGAAACGAGAACTAAAATTTGCAATAGAATCGTATTGGGCAGGTGAAATTAACCAAACAGAGTTACTTGAACAAGGTAAAATTATCCGAGCAGAAAACTGGGCTATTCAAGCGGATGCTGGCGTTGATTTAGTACCTGTTGGTGATTTTGCTTGGTATGATCATGTGTTATCCACCTCTTTATTACTAGGTGCGATCCCTAAACGTCATCAAACCGCTAATGGCAACGTTGATCTTGATACAGTCTTTCGTATTGGTCGTGGTCGAGCACCAACAGGATGTTCCTGCGCAGCGAGCGAAATGACGAAGTGGTTTAACACTAACTATCATTATATCGTGCCGGAGCTGAGTTTTGATCAGCAGTTTAAATTAACATGGACTGAGTTATTTGAGCATGTTTCTCAAGCACACGCTTTAGGTCATAATGCAAAAGCTGTATTAATCGGTCCTGTAACTTACCTTTATTTAGCTAAATGTGCTGGCCAAGAATTTGATAAATTAACTCTACTGCAAAGGTTATTGCCTGTTTATCAACAAGTATTAGCAAAGCTAGCACAGCAAGGTGTTAAGTGGGTACAAATCGATGAGCCTATTCTTGGTCTTGAGCTGGCGGATAATTATCGCAATGCATTAAGGATCAGTTTTAATGCTCTTGCGGGGCAAGGGGTGAAATTGTTACTTGCTAGCTACTTTGACACAGTCACTGTTTATTATGATGACATTGCAGCTTACCCTGTCGATGGTGTGCATTTTGATTGTGTTGCCACCACGGTTGATATCGCTGAGTTAGATAACTTGTTGAATTTAAATCAAGTTTTGTCATTGGGTGTTATAAATGGACGTAATGTTTGGCGTGCAGATCTAGTTACTGTTTTTAATAATGTGAAAGATATAGCAGCAAGGCGCGGTAATAATTTATGGTTGGCACCATCTTGTTCGCTATTACATACGCCTGTCGATTTAGATCAGGAAGAAAAGCTTGATGATGAATTACGCTCATGGCTTGCATTTGCAAAACAAAAAGGCCGAGAGTTGTCATTATTAAACGTTGCTTTAGAAAATAATGACAATAGCGAACTCATTGCATATTCAGCTCCTGTAAAAGCACGTTTAACATCTACTCGTGTCAATAATGCTGTGGTACAGCAACGAGTAAGTGCGTTAACAGTACATGATGGCAAACGTCAGAGTGTATTTTCTCAACGTATGAAAAAGCAACGCGCAGCACTGAATTTACCATTACTACGATAGGCTCATTCCCGCAAACACAAGCAATCCGCAAAGCTCGTCGTGACTTTAAAAGGGGTAGGTTATCGGCCGATGACTATCAAAATCAAATGGCAGCAGAAATTCGTTATGCAGTAGAAGAACAAGAGGCTTTGGATTTAGATGTATTAGTACACGGTGAAGCTGAGCGTAATGATATGGTTGAATATTTTGGTGAATTACTCGAAGGGTTTGCTTTTACCCAGTTTGGTTGGGTACAAAGTTATGGTTCTCGTTGTGTTAAGCCTCCAGTGATTTGGGGGGATGTGTCACGGGAAAAAGCCATGACGGTTGCGTGGTCATACTATGCGCAGTCACTGACCAGTAAAAAAATGAAAGGTATGCTAACAGGGCCGATCACTATTTTGTTTTGGTCATTTATACGTGATGATTTAGATAAAGCAACGATTGCCAATCAAATTGCACTGGCATTGCGTGATGAAGTTGTTGATTTGCAAAATGCAGGTATTGATATTATTCAAATAGATGAACCTGCATTTCGTGAAGGTATGCCATTAAAAGAAAGTCAGTGGCAAGCGTATTTGGAATGGGCAGCTTATGCATTCAGAGTCTCAGCCAGTGGCGTAAAAGATGAAACTCAAATTCATACTCATATGTGTTATGCGGAGTTTAATGACATTATAGCCGCGATTGCAGATATGGATGCGGATGTGATCACTATTGAAACATCTCGTTCTAATATGGAATTGTTGGCCGCATTTGAAAATTTTGATTACCCAAATGACATTGGACCTGGAGTCTATGATATTCATACTCCAAATGTACCTGATATCGCATGGATAAAAGCGCTAATTCATAAAGCTGCACGTAAAATACCAGTTGAACGTTTATGGGTGAATCCAGACTGCGGTTTAAAAACCCGTGGTTGGGAAGAAACGCGCCAAGCCATTGATAATATGGTTAAAGCGACTAAAGAGTTACGGAAAGAATTGCAATAACCAATATTCATTCGTAAAAGGCATTGCCTACGATATAAAGCCTTAACAAATTTAGTTAGGGCTTTTTTCCTTCTTTGAGCTTGCGCTTTCTTTATCGTTCGGTTTTTTTAATTCCATTTTTGCCGAATGTTTTATCAGTAAAACATTTCCTATTATGATGGCAAGCACCAAAATAATAATGAGTATATGCCAAACTTGCATTTTGTTCTCAATGAGCGACTGTAGCGCCGAGTATAGCAAATATTATTATTCTTAAAAACGTTTAGACAATGATAAGGAAATAAAATCGAGTCCAGGATTAGGGCGTTTAAAACCTGCGTTTGAGTAATGCAGGTAGCGTAAAGCTGTCGTCACATCGCCAAACTCGGCAACAAAGCCAATTCTGTCTTCGAACTGGTAGTGTGTACTTACATTTTTGCTTGCAAAGTAAGTATCGTCAATAAGAGAAAATCCAATTCCTGCTTCTATAGATATAGGTATGTTTTTGATGTGCCCTATAGGATATTGGAGTACTGGCGATATCGCTAACACCAAGTTAGTTTGATGTTTATTTTCAGCACCGTATTCCCAAATGTTGATACTAGATTCTAAATAAACATGGCTATTTTTCAAAATAGATTGAAGTTGTGGAGCATGGTATTGGTAGGCTAGTTTTAGCCCTTTAACGTCTCCTTCGCCTTGGACGTAATCGAGGGCATAACCATGATTTGATAGTGCAAAGCTGTTAGTACTAGCTATAAAAGTTAATACCATAAAAATATATCTAAATACTTGTTTGTAAGTCATTAGAAGCGTCCATAGATGTAATTGATATTTACAAAATAGGGGTATGATTAGTATGAATTCAAGCGACTAAAAAACACTTTCCCTCTGCAATTAGATATTTGAAGAAGTAACAACCTGATTATGAAGAGATATTTTGATTGGTGCGAATTTGCCATTAATAATGTGCCATTTAGATTCTTTTTGTAAGCATACAAAACAGGTAAATTACCCACTCACACATAGAGGAGACACACAATGATTTCAATGAAGCACTATCTATTTATTATTACATTATTTTTTAGTAGTTCCCTTTTTGCAGTTGCTAAGCAATCACCGGTACAGCTCTTAACTCAAGTGGGAGATCAGTTGTTTAGTGAGATCAGTAAAGTAAATAATCAAGGAACGGCAAGTAAAAGTGAAATGACTGCTGTTGTAGATAAATATTTGATGCCTCATATGGATGTGAAGTTTGTCTCATATAAATTACTAGGTAAACATATTAAAGGAATTGATCGTGCGCAGGCGAGTGCGTTTATTTCTTCAGTTGAACATTACTTGAGTGCAACTTATGCCGGTGCGTTAATGAAATACACTGGACAAAAAATTAAATTTGAAGATGATACAAATGTGATTTCTGGTGATTTCGCTACGGTCAAAACACAGATCATAGACACCAGCGCGCCAACAATTGATTTACATTTTAAGTTACGTCAAAGTAAAGATGGTAGCTGGAAAGTGTACGATATTGTCGCTGAAGGGATCTCATTACTAAGTGCAAAACAAAAAGAAGTCATCCAGCGAATTTCAGCAGTTGGGTTGGCGCAAGTGACAACAGAATTGGGTAAAAAATAACTTTTTAAGTAAGTCTCCAACCTAAAACGACAAGCTACGTTACTAGTTTGTCGTTTTCTATTATTCTTTTAAAATCACACTCTTTAGTCTAGCGCGTGGATCAAGGTATGTTAGAATAAGCCTCGTGTATTTGAGTCGATTACTCTATTGTGCACAAGTATTAAAGAGTATTAAGCGCAGTGTCAGTTTTAGCTTGTTATAACTTAGCACTCACTTATCCCCCGAGCATTTTAGACACTGGAGTTGTGTTGATTTAATGGAAAATGTACTAATTTGGCCTAAAGAATACCCGCTATTAGTCAAAGGACTTATTGAGCAGAATGGGGCATTTATTCTAGACGCTTTAGAAGCGTGGCCTGCTTGTCGCTCCACTGAAGAAGATGATGGTGTTTGTACCACCGTATTACCCCCAATTTATTACCTCACATGGTTAACTCCACTCGAACCGTTTGAAGAATGTTTCTTTCAACATATTAGTGAATACGATGAAGATGCACAGCATTATATAAGTGCAGCAAAAAATTACTATTACGACAATGACTATACTCCTGAAAGCCTAGTACTATTAATGTGTCAGCGGTTAGAAAAGTACGCCAGCATAGCAGCGCAGGCAGCTATTGATACACCGCTTTCACTGATTGGCCATTTGTTTACTAAACGCTATTTTACGGTTATTGAGCATGCACTCAATACAGGGAGTAAAATTAGTGCTGAGGATGCATTAGCAATATGGGAAGAAGTTGATTTTAGAGAGCGTTTTAGTCAATTCATTCCTCAGTCAGTAAATGATATTGAGCGCTTAAGCGAGCTAGCCGCTGAAAAAGTAGCAAGCGGCAAAGATTATTTCACCTTGCTAACCCAAGTATCTCCTAATGTAGATTCTGCGCTTTTATTAGAACAAGCCTTATTGGCGCATTTAAGCTTTGATACAGCAAAGCAAACAATGGCTATGCGCTTTATTGAGCAAGGTGCGACAGGCACCTTAAGTGACGAGAATGACAAAACCGCATTTATGTGGGCGGTAGAAAAAGGTTATGTAAACTTAGTTCAAACCTTGCTCGATAAGCAAGATAAAACACTCGCGGATAAGTTAGGAAATACTGCATTGCATTATGCCGTTGTTGCTAAAAATGAACCGCTCATGGTGCTATTACTTAAATCAGGGTATGACTTTCGAGTACGCAATAACGAAGGGCTGAGTTGTTACCGCTTAGCTGTGAGTATAAAAGCAACGCAATTAGTCAAATGTTTAGAGCGAGACTTTGGTATAAAAGAGCTTTCACCTGATGGGCAGTTTGCACGAATTAAAAAAGTGCATGGATTACACGCCATTGTCACTTTATTATTACCATTACAGTTGTTTTTCTTTTTCGATGAAACGCTTGCTATAAAAAGTGAATTAACATTAAGCCTTACCATGTTATCGATTATTTGCTTCTTTTTTGCAATGAGCTTAAAACGCTGCGCGCTGTATCCCCATATCAAACACCCTTGGGGTCTATTTGTGTTGCGCTGTTTCTCTTTTTTAAGCTTGATAGCTCAGTTGGGGCTTGCCAGTATTGTTGCATTAGCAACTTTAAGCGAATTAGTTTAACTTCGCAGAGGTGCAAAAAAAACGCGCTATTTAGCGCGTTTTTTGTTTGGAATTAGGATTAATCTTTGTTGTGTTCATGTGCGGCTTTCTCTTCTGCAAGCTCTTCTTTTAGCTTACGTATCTTAAGCCCTAACTCTTGGCCTCGATGACGAGCATAGTAAGTACACCCTATAAACATGGCACTTGCGAATAGTAATTCCAGTAATACCCAGATAAGCTGACCTTGAGCAACCCATAATAATGTAAAGCCATGGATGAAATAAAACATGACAATAAAGTTTGCCCATGCATACGTATAAGGCTTGTCTTGTAAAATGCCTTTTAAAGGTAGGAGTAAAGGTAGAATATAAACAGCAAAAATAAAGCCATTACTGTGGCCTTCACGTGGTGCTATTAAATAAAGCCATATTGGCATCAATATTAAAAGCCCAAAGTAGCCAAACAATGCTATACGCTGAAATCGAATCGTCAGTGGCTTCTTAGCTACGCTGGTAGTTTTTTCAGTTGTCATTGTAATTTTCTCGTGATTTTAACCAGTCTTTGGCCAACACTTTGGCAAATTTTGATTTCGTCTTTACTCAGTTGGGCGTTGTTACTTGAGCCAGCTACATGGCTGGCACCGTAGGGGGTACCGCCGGATTGTGTTGCGAGCAACTCAGGAACTTCATAAGGGACACCCATCAACATCATTCCATGGTGTAAAAGTGGCAATGATAAATTCAATAACGTAGCTTCATTTCCACCATGCATACTACTTGACGATGAAAACACGCAAGCGGGTTTATCAATCAGCTGACCCTTTAGCCATAAATCACTGGTGGTCTCCCAAAATGTTTTCGCTTGCGAAGCCATCATGCCAAACCGGGTTGGAGTACCAAAGGCCAGTCCATGACAGCTTATTAGTTCTTCTTTACTGATAACAATATCTTCAGGGTTTTTAACGACAAAAGTACGTAGTAAGGCGGTACCGCCTTGTAATTCAATGGCATCGGCAATTTCATGTGCCATAGCTGCAACAGAGCCGTGGCTCGAGTGGTAAAGAACAATAATAGTTGGTTGCATTAAAGTACGCTTAATACATTTTCAGGAGGACGACCAATGGCTGCTTTATTGTTGTTAACCACAATAGGACGTTCAATTAATTTAGGATTTTGCACCATTGCTTTGATAAGCGCATCTTCGTTTGTTTGCTCTTTTAAATTGAGCTCTTTGTATATGTCTTCTTTGGTACGCATCATCTGACGAGCAGAATTAAACCCTAATTGGTCTATAAGTGTTTTTAGTTGAGCTTCATTTAATGGCGTTTTTAAGTACTCGATAACGTCTGGAGTTATTGACTTTTCTTCAAGTAATGCAAGTGTTTCACGAGATTTAGAACAACGTGGATTATGATAAATAGAGACTGACATAATAAATATCCTTTAACTAAAGTGGGGCTATTTTAGGGCAACTGACGCGAGACTTAAAGTCTCGCGAGTTCTTTTTGCATTTGCCTATATTGTGTTAGTAACGCTTTTAATCTCTGTTGTTTAACCAGCTCTTGCGGCTCGACAAAATTTAACGCTTTTTGCACTTCGTCAGCCGCTTTTAAATACGCACCATACTGGGCTAGTACATCAGCATTTGCTTCGTGATACGCAGCCAAGTTATTTTGTTTTTTGTAGGTATCAGCGAGTAATTGTTTCGCCAAGTTATGATCTGGCTTTTCAAGTAAAAAAGATTTTAGCAGCTGCTCTGCTACAGGGTACTGTTCTGCTTCTAAAGCCGCATTAGCGTAGTTTAAGGTAATTACTTGGTTATTAGGTCGATTGTCGTGCAGCTTCGCTAAAAAATTAACTGCTTCGTCAGCCTTTTTTTGGGCAATAAGTAAATCGGTATGAGTATCAATGTAAAAGAGGTTTTTCGGATCCGACGCAAGTAATTCTTCTAATATCTCTGCTGCATCATCTAATTTTTTTTGATCAAGTAAACTAATTCCCAATCCATATTTAAGTGCAGTGGTATTGTAAAAATTATTGTCTTTAATGAGTTTTCTAAATAAATTTTCAGCATCTTTAGGTTTATGATGATAGCGGGCAATCACACGGCTTTTTGCCAAATTAAACTCTAAACTAGTCGGGTACTGACGTTTATCATATTGTTGTGCGCGCAAACGTACATCGGATACCCTAGATTCAGGGAGTGGGTGAGTAAGTAAGAACGCTGGAGGTTTATATTTGTAGCGAAGTTGAGCAGCAAGTTTGGTTAAAAATTCGCTCGATGCATAGGGGTCAAAACCAGCATTGTTAAGTGTTTGCATACCAATCCGATCCGCTTCTTGTTCAGCTGAGCGACTATGCGTTAGTTGGCTAAAGGCGGCTTGAGTTTGGTTTGCCGAAATAATAGCAATACCTGCGTCAGGCGATACAACGCTGGCTAAAATACCGGCTATCATCCCCGCAATTGTGAGTGCGCTATTATCTTGCTGCTGTTGAATTCTACGAGCTAGGTGGCGCTGTGTGACGTGAGCAATTTCATGGCCTAGTACGGACGCAAATTGACTTTCATTATCTGATTGTGCCATTAACCCTGTATGTACACCTACATGACCACCGTAAAAAGCAAAGGCATTGATCTCAGGGTTATTGATCCAGAAAAAAGAAAAAGAGAAGCGTACATCATTAGCGTTAGCCACTAACTTTCGACCAAGGGTTGTTAAATATTCATCAAGTACAGGATCGTTAATAACGGGGGATGAACCTCGAATTTGCATCATCATTACTTCACCAATCGCTTGTTCTTTTTCAAGTGGTAAAGCTTGTAATGCAGAAGTACCTAAATCTGGTAGTTTGAAGTTAGTTTGTGCCTTTAAAGGCTCACTGCTAAGTACGCTTATCGTAAACAACGCACTAATTGCGGTGATAAAGGCTGATTTTAATCGCATTTTATTCCTTGTTGATTGTGTCGCCAAGCATCAGTTTTGCTATATCAATTTCATCACTGCATGCACGGCTGTCTTTTTCACACAATTGGTAGAAATCTTTTATTGTGACACCATCGAGCTTTACTACGTTCAATTCTCTTTGTAAAAAAGTAATAATTTTATGTACTGTTTTGTGAGCGTGGAGGATCAAAGCTTTATCGGCCTTATCACCACGTTCAAAATAAAACCCGATAAACTTATGTAATTGATTTATTCGGATCAGGCTTTTCATGGTGACAGGATCCCATACTTTAAACTCCATAAAGCGGTTATCTTTTACATATTGATCTATTGTAACTTCCTTAGCGTAGGGAAGCGCCCATAGTTCAAAACCTCGGTCAGTAAAAATTTGATGCAAAGCTATGCGCGGTTTTTTATCACAATGGATTTCACCGAGTGAATTTTCAAAGCCTTCGAGTATGTCTAAGTTCCAATTGCGTTTATCTATTAAGCGCTTAACGGCGTTATCAAAGCCATGCTCTAAGATGCCCTCAGATTCACTAACTGAAGACGCAACCATATGATAAAATGGTGGTAATTCACCCCAATTTATTTGCTTTTTATACCAGTTAATCTCTTTTAAAGTTGGATTACTTGGTAGTAGCGCTTTATTATGCGTCCCGGGCATGAATATATCCTTACTACAGTTTATTTACTAAGGATAAACTATTGCGCTGCGGGTTTTAAGAAAAATTTCAAATACACTCAGCAACAGACCAGCGTAATGAGACTTTTTGTGCATTTTATCTTGGGAGAATGCGAGTTATGTTAGAATTCGATTTACGAACATATAATTGTCCGCAGCAATTTATTCAATTTAAGTTAGGCTTAAAACAGGCAAACTGTAACATGCGGCCGATTAAATTTATTTTTTCAATAGAGCAATCTACGTCAGATATAGAACGTTTTTTGCAAAAACATCATTATCAATACAAATTAGAGCCGCAGCTAGGGCTGTTATTTGTGGAGCCATTACGTGTTTGAATATGTAAAAATCTGGTACGAACGAAAGTTTTCAGATCCTCACTCAGTTACCTTACTTTTTTTATTAATTGCGCTTATGGCGTTGTTTTACTTCTTTGGCTCATTGATCGTGCCAGTATTAGTTGCGTTAGTGATTGCTTATTTATTAGATTGGCCTGTTGTTCATCTTGAGCGTTTAGGGTTACGCCGCTTTACCGCAACAATTCTTGTTATGCTGGTGTTTACAAGTGTAATGCTGACATTAATTATAGGGATGGGTCCAGTTTTGTGGCAACAGACTAGTAATCTAGTACAAGAATCTCCACACATGATAGAGCAAGGTAAAGCATTTTTATTGCAATTACCGGATGATTATCCAAGCCTCATTACTGCAGAGCAAGTGCAGTCTGTAGTTGCTAATGTTGAAAATAAAGTAATTGAATTTGGTCAAGTCGTGCTCTCTGCATCATTGACCTCACTTAAAGATGTAGCTGCTTGGCTTATTTATTTGATTTTAGTGCCTTTGTTAGTATTTTTTATGCTAAAGGACAAACTCGAATTAATAACGAGCGCAGAAAAATTGATACCTAAACAGCGTCGCTTGATTTTACAGGTTTGGCACGAAATGAATCAGCAAATTATGAATTATATTCGTGGCAAAGTGTTTGAAATTTTAATTGTGGGTTCGGCATCGTTTATTGCTTTTACAGTCCTAGATCTTCGTTATGCAGCACTGCTTGGTGTGCTCGTTGGTTTTTCTGTACTGATCCCTTTTGTAGGTGCTGCTTTAGTTACAATCCCCGTTGCAGCAGTGGCGTTGTTCCAGTTTGGCGTAGAAACACAGTTTTGGACCATTTTAATTGTATACGGCATTATTCAAGCGCTTGATGGCAATGTATTGGTACCGTTGTTGTTTTCTGAAGCGGTAGACTTAAACCCGGTATTTATTATTGTTGCGGTGCTATTTTTTGGTGGGCTTTGGGGGTTCTGGGGCGTGTTTTTTGCGATCCCTCTCGCTTCACTCGTAAAGGCACTAATTAATGCATGGTCGAGCAAGCAAGAAGAGCAACTGATTGAGCATAATCAACAGCTTTAGTCTTAAATGGTATAGATAGCGCACCATAGAGATGAATTGATTATTACGCAGCACATAAAATTTATGTAGAATGTGTTATAAGATATATCTTTTAGTAATATGGTGCGTTTTTTAATGTCTGATCTTTTACTTTCAACTGATTCAACATCACAAATTTACCTTGATGCAAACGCAACAACGCCCGTGTTGCCTTGCATTGCAGAGGTTGTTTCTCATACGATGCAAATTTGCTTTGGTAATCCATCGTCTTCGCACATTACTGGTATTCAAGCCAAACATTTATTAGAACAAACTCGTAATCGAGCGCGAGCAGTGATTGGTGCGCATGATGGTGATATTTTATTTACCTCTGGTGCGACAGAAGGTATTCAAACGGCTGTTGTTTCTACACTAATAGCCGCAAAAAATCACTCGATTGATAAACCGGTTTTACTTTATGGGGCAACTGAGCATAAAGCAGTGCCAAATACATTAATTCATTGGAATGAAGTCTTAGGGATCAATGCGCAAGTTCTTGCCATACCCGTTTCAAGTGAGGGTATTTTAGATTTAGATTTTATTGCACAACATGCCGACAAAGCATTGATGATTTGTACCATGGCGGTGAATAATGAAACGGGTGTCTATCAAGACTTAACCGCAATAGAGGCAGTCATTCGTGCAAAAAACACGGACGTTGCATGGATGGTTGATTGCGTTCAAGCGTTAGGTAAAACAGCATTAGAGCTCAGTACAACAACGATAGACTATGCGCCGTTTTCTGGGCACAAATTATATGCTCCGAAAGGAATCGGTGTGCTCTATATTCGTCAGGGCAGTGCATATACGCCATTTATTGCCGGGGGAGGTCAAGAAAGCGGTATGCGCTCTGGCACTGAAAATTTACCGGGGATCGCAGGTCTTAATAAGCTGTTTAATTTGTTACTAGATGAGACAGATGACACGTTTAAGCCACTCAGCGTATTGCATGATTATCGAGAAAAATTACACAATGCACTACAGTACACATTTGGTCAATTGACATTCAATCATAAATTTGAAAACAGTGTTCCCACTACGCTTAACTTCTCTGTTAATGAGTTGAGTAGTAAAGAAGTGATGGACTTATTTGATGCAGCAGGCATACGCATTAGCGGTGGCTCAGCGTGTAGTTCAGGAGCCAGTAGAAGCTTTGTTTTAGATGCAATGGGGAAGTCTAACTGGCAAAGTGAAAATGCCTTACGATTATCATTTGGACCAGCCACCACGCAAACGGATATTAATTTTGCTTGCGAGCGCATTCGCTCCCTTAAATCTATTTTGCAAGCAAACTGTTTAATCGTGTCAGATTCTGAATCACCGCAGCAAGAAGCTTGTGCACTTGGTTTAACACAGTACCGTCACCAAGGGGCATGTTGCTGGTTGTATGTTACGAGCCAACACCAAGCAGTAATAATAGATCCAATTGCAGAGTTATTACCGCGATTAGAAAAAATAGTTACTACACAAAAGCTTCAAGTTGTTGCCATTTTAGACACTCATGCACATCAAGATCGTATGTCATCAGTTGAGCTATTTAAAGCCTCTCTTTCAGCACATTTAAACTTTTGTGGATCAGATCAATTAGGTTGGCCAGCGGATGGGTCGGTTATCGAGTTGATGCAGACCACGTTAGAGCGGCTGGCAACACCAGGTCACAGTGTTGATAGTTTAAGTTATTTGTTACGCTGCAATAAAACAAAGAAAGTGCTCTATTGTTTTTGTGGTGATTTACTTTTACCTGCTGGGCTGGGTAATACCTGTTTACAAGGTGGAGATGCTATGCAAATGGCAGACTCGCTCAATAAACTGCAGCAAAGATTATCACCTGATAGCATAATTTGTTCAGGCCATGATTATCAGCAGTGCTTTGCAATCACTTGGCAGGCGCAAATACAGCAAACGCCGCTGTTAGCTGATCTCGTTAAAAACCACATAACAATGAATGAGTTCACACGCAAAAAGCAAACCAGTGATATTGAAGACAAAGGGAAATTCGAAAATCTATGTGGCTATGCGACACAAGTAGACACTGCATCGCCTTTGCAAGTAGATGTTGCGCACGCAAAAAACTTACTTAGTAATACAAACGCATATTTGATTGATACCCGCGAGCCTTATGAACATGGAGCGAATGACTTACCTTCGTTGTTTGATATAAGCAAACTACGGGTTATTAATATACCACTGAGCAGAATGGCAAATGCTTTAAGTGATGGCCAATTGAGCAAATCACAGTGCTATATTTTATTATGTCGTAGTGGTAATCGTTCGAAACAAGCCGCAGTGAACCTTGCTCAGCTAGGTTTTGAGCAGGTTTATAACTTAAATGGTGGTATGGCGTTGGTTTAAAATCGACACAGTTAGGTACTGTGGCGCTCTATCTATTGAGCGCCAGGTCTGCAGGGTATTTATAATTTAGGGCCGGAGCTGTCTCTGACTACAATAGAGGGCGTAAATGTGGTAATAATCTCTTTATCTTGGTTACGAGCACCTCGTGTTTTAGTAAATAGCAAACGGGCAGCATGTTGAGAGATAACATCATTTTCTTGGTGAGCTGTTGTTAGTTTTGGCCAAGTTTGACGGGAGAACGGCGAGTTCTCAAAGCCGGTAATTGATAATTGCTCGGGTATTTGTATTCCCATTAAACGCGAAGCAAACAGAGCGCCTGCAGCCATTTCATCGTTGCCGCCTAAAATAGCCGTGATTGCCAATTTATTATTATCGGCTAATAACGCTTTAGCACCTTCAACACCTGATTCAAACGAATATTTCCCGTCATATATGAAGTCACTGTTTGCTTGGCTATTATGATCTTCAAGTGCAGCTTTATATCCTTCTAAACGCTCACTGGTTGATTTATGCTCTTTATCACCACAAATAAAGCCAATGTTTTTATGGCCGAGTGTAAGTAAGTGAGAGGTTATTTCGTAGGCCGCTTTGTAATCATTTACATAAATACAAGTATCTTGATCTTCATCAGTCGGTCGACCTGATAGCACACGGACATAGTGTATATTTAATTCATCCAACATATTAGTAATGCTACTTTGCTCTGAAAGTGGAGGTGTGAGCACTAATCCGGCTAAGCGGGAGCGTTTGATCATGGTTTTGATATCTTGCTCCATGTTGTCATCGGCGTAATTACAAGGGTGTATAACCAGTTCATAGCCTTCATCTTTGCAGCGCGATAATACGCCATTTTGCATATCAATGACGTAGTATGCATTTGGGTTGTCATAAACAAGACCAACGGTAAATGATGATGTACCTGCTAAATTACGTGCAGCTAGGTTAGGCTGGTAGTTAAGCTCGTTAACTGCCTCCATTACCACATCATATGTTTTTTTGCGTACAGAAGGTTCTTTATTGATTACTCGCGAAACCGTTTTCATCGAAACCCCAGCGAGTTTCGCTACATCATTTATAGTTACTTTCATACAGTTACTTTTTAGGTTGTTGTTTTTGTGTTGCCATGAATTCATGAAGCTCAGTGTTTTAGCCTAAATGAGTAGGCGAGTCATTAATTCTTCATCAAGACCAGTTAGTGTATCTAATGTTGCGCTAAAATAGCAGTAAAATAATTGAGATAATTTTTATGATACCGGTGTCAAATGAGTAAATATGCGTTATTATCTCATCTATAAAATATAAAAGTAGAAGATTGACAGCGTTGTCATTTTAACTTATCGTTAACCTCGATTGTAGGTTGTTACGCTATTTTTTCTTCTGTATTTATAAAAGATAGTTATAAATCAGTTTGTTGCAAGTCAAAAGGGGATATTAAAAATGAGTTGTCGTTCACAGTTAGCTAGTTGGCAGGCATTACAACTAAGTGCACAGAAGATGAAAAAAGCTCATCTTAAAGATTTATTCGCCAACGATAGCACGCGGTTCGAGCAATTTTCTACCCAGATCCCCGGTGTCTTATTTGATTATTCAAAGCAATTAATTGATAGCTCAGTGATGGAAGAGTTACTAGCCTTAGCACAAGCATGTGATATAGCTGGATGGCGAGATAAAATGTTTAGCGGTGAAAAAATTAATATCACCGAAGACCGAGCTGTACTTCATACTGCATTGCGAAATCGCAAAAGTTCTTCACTGGTTGTTGATAGCGAAAACGTGAGTTGTGTGGTTAACGCCGAGCTTGATAAAATTAAAGTGTTTGTTGAGAAAGTGTGCTCAGGGCAATGGCTTGGTTACACAGGCAAAGCGGTTAAATCGGTTGTGAGTATCGGTGTAGGTGGCTCAAATTTAGGCCCGCAGATGGCAACTGAAGCGCTCAAAAGCTACGCTGACGATACACTAAGAGTTCACTATGTTTCCAATGCTGATGGCGTTCAAATTGCGTCAGTATTGAAAGAAATCGATCCAGAAACGACTTTATTCGTTATTTCATCAAAAACATTTACCACATCAGAGACCATGACTAACGCTAAAACAGCGGTTGAGTGGTTTTTAGAGTCAGCTCAAGACAGCCAAGCGATTGCTAAACATTTTGTTGCTGTCAGTACCAACTTAGAGAAAACAGCGGCCTTTGGTATTGCTGATGAAAACGTATTCACTATGTGGGATTGGGTTGGTGGTCGCTTTTCATTATGGAGTGCGATAGGATTACCAATCGCTCTTTATTTAGGCTTTGAAGCTTTTGAAGCTATCCTTGAAGGTGCGTTTGAAGTTGATGAACATTTCAAAACAGCCCCAAATGAGAAAAATGTACCATTATTAATGGCCTTGCTCAGTGTGTGGAATACCAGCTTTTTAGGGCATGATGCGCAAGCTATTTTACCTTATGACCAAGCTTTGCATATGTTGCCTGCATATTTACAACAAGGTGAGATGGAAAGTAATGGTAAACATGTGAATTTTGCGGGTGAAACTGTAAATTACACCACGGTTCCGATTATTTGGGGCATGACAGGTATTAATGGTCAACATGCGTTTTATCAGTGCCTACACCAAGGTAATGTTGTTGTACCAGCAGATTTTATTGCATCAGTTAAGCCTCAAATAAATGTCGGCAAACATCATGATATTTTATTGTCTAACTTCTTTGCACAAACAGAAGCGATGATGATGGGCGTTGATGCAGAGCAAGTTCGTACTGATTTAGCCGCAAAAGGAAAGTCTGATTCTGAGATTGAGCAGCTAGTAAATCATAAAATTCATAAAGGTAACCGTCCAACTACATCAATCTTATTAGATGTGGTAGATGCTAAAGCAGTGGGCCGATTAATCGCGCTTTATGAACACAAAATATTTTGCCAAGGCATAATTTTAGAAATATGCTCATTTGACCAATGGGGCGTAGAGTTAGGCAAAGGCTTAGCGTCTAAAATTGAAGCTGAACTACTTGATGATGATGTTAATCACCCTCACGATAGTTCAACTCAGGGTTTGATGAGTTACTACAAAGCGCGTCGCGCTTAAACAATTTTAGTAATATGCGTTATTTATGTGTATTACAAACCAAATACCTTTGAACGGGTAGCGCTGGAGTTCTTAGGGTCTGTATATTTGTGAGAGGATATGCAGAGCCCCTAAGACTCATTTAACCAGCCAAGAACAAGCGAATTCAACAGGCTTTTTCAATTGATGCTAAAAGCTGATATCACCTAAACAACAAGAATATATGCCTGTACTGCGGTTTACGTAGTTGACAACAGGGCATAGTAAATGTAGAGAGTAAATTATGCTAAATCCTTTTGATATTGTAATTTTTGGGGGCGGCGGTGACCTTGCACTACGCAAGTTACTTCCTGCAATGTATCGCGCATATCAAGAAGGCAACCTACCACAAGGTTCGCGCATTTTACCGACCGTTCGAGAAGAAAGTAAACGTGCAGAATATATTGAAACCGCGCATGAAGCGCTTAAGCAGTTTTTAGGCAAAGGCGAGTTTAATACAAAAGATTGGAAAGCGTTTGCTACCCACTTAGTACCAGTTGTAACGAATGTAACACAAGCTGATGATGATTGGGATAAACTAAAAAATATTTTAGAAGAAGATGCACAAGACAAGTCACGTGTATTTTACTTATCATTACCGCCAGCTGTATATGGCAGCTGTTGTGAGATTTTATCTACCAAAGGCTTGATCACATCAACTTCACGAGTGGTTGTAGAAAAACCAATTGGCTACTGCGGCCAATCAGCTGAAGAGATCAATGCTAAAATTGCTGAATACTTTAATGAAGAGCAAATTTTCCGAATTGACCATTACTTAGGCAAAGAAACCGTTCAAAACTTAATGGCATTGCGCTTTTCGAATTCACTATTTGAAAATATGTGGGATGCTAAATCAATTGATAATATCCAAATTAGTTTATCTGAAACGGTAGGTCTTGAAAGTCGTGCTGGTTTTTACGATAAAGCGGGTGCTTTGCGCGATATGGTGCAAAACCACTTATTACAACTTCTTTGCTTAGTAGCGATGGAGTCACCGAATAAGCTAAATGCAAATAGTATCCGCACAGAAAAGCTAAAAGTATTAGAGTCCCTTCGTCCTCTAGTCGATGCAGATGTAGATGACAATATTATTCGTGGTCAATATGTACCGGGTGATTTAGACGGGAAAATTGTCCCAGGTTACCTTGAAGAATTAAATGAAGGCGCAAGTAAAACAGAGACCTTTGTTGCTATTCGCGCGCATATTGATAACTGGCGTTGGGCAGGTGTTCCATTTTATCTGCGTACAGGTAAGCGTATGGCTAAACGTTGTGCTGAAATTGTGGTTGAATATAAAAAAGTATCACACAATGTGTATGGCGATAATGTGGGTAAGATTGAACCAAATCGCCTTGTGATCCGCTTACAACCAGAAGAAACCATTCAACTTACCTTGATGTCAAAACGCCTTGATAACCTTGAAATGCAGTTAGAGCCAGTTACAATGAACATTGAGCTGTCTCAGGCTTACAGTAATGGTTTCCACTCTGATGCTTATAAGCGTTTAATGCTCGACGCTGCTGCAAATAACCCTTCATTATTTATCCACCGTGATGAAGTGCGTCAAGCTTGGAAATGGATTGATCCAATTGTAGAGCGTTGGCAAGAAAAAGGAAAACCGGCATTGTATCGTGCTGGTAGTTGGGGCCCCGACGATGCCGATGAGTTACTTGCTGAAAACAACCATGTTTGGTTTAACACTGGCGATAAGGCGTAACCATGGCAACAATTATTGAAAAGTTTTTTGATTCTAAAGACGAATTAACCGCTGAGCTATCAACCAGCCTTGAGCAAAGACTGGTATCAGGAATTAATAATGATGGCCGAGCTGTTTTAATGGTCTCAGGTGGTTCGTCACCAGCACCTGCCTATAAGTACCTTTCTAATTTAGAATTAGATTGGAAAAATATTGATGTGGCAATGGTTGATGAGCGTTGGGTCGATTCAACTCATGACAAGAGCAATGAAGCATTTATAAAAAGCACTTTATTGCAAAACCATGGTGCTGCTGCAAATTTTATTACCATGAAAAATGCCGCTAAAACAGCAAAGCAGGGTAGTGAGGAGTGCGAAAAAGCATACCAACAACTCAAGCAAAGTTTTGACGTCACAATTTTAGGTATGGGCCCTGATGGCCACACCGCTTCGTTGTTCCCACATTCAGAAGGCCTAAAACTAGGTTTAACTACATCACAATTAGTGTGCGCGATTAATGCTATTGAAAGTGACGTGACGGGCAGTATTACTGAACGAATGACGTTAACTTTATCTGCTATCGCCCAATCTAAAGTGGTCAAGTTGTTGATAAGCGGCGAAGAGAAGTTGGCTGTTTATAAAACGGCTAAAGCGGGTGGAGATGTCAGCGATATGCCTCTTAGGGCTGTATTAAATCATCCAACTATCAATATAGAAGTTTACTGGGCACCGTAAACGTTTTTCTATAACATTTTATTGGACAACAATTTTATAAAAAGGTGCAGGCTTTATGCCTGTACTTTCTTGTATTACTATAGTAAAGACTACAGCTAAAAAACCAGTCACATCCTAACTCCAGCAGATCAAAAAACAATAGTAGAAGCAACTCACACCAGTGATCCTCATTTCAATGATACGACTTTGTTAAAATTTACTTTTTGTATCAAATATCTAAAGCATATATGCTTGTGATTAATTTAATAGGTGTGTTGCTAAACAATTAATAAATAAAACTATTTAGATGGAAGGTTGCTTCAACAGCTAGTGGCTAGCAGTTATTTTATAGAGAATAAATTACTCTATAAAATAACTATAGACATAGGTTGTATAGCTCTCTATAATACCAAAATGACAACGCTGTCATTAATAATGATTGCTATTACAGGATTCCCTATTCGCTATTTATTTGCCCTAAAATAGCGATTATTAAATTTAGTAAATCTCGTTTTGAGAAATCTTTTTACAATAGAGAAAGGCTCATACGAGCCTCTTTCTATACTCTAAGTGGAACGAAATTTTTACACTTAACAGAATCTAAAAATTCAATTTTACCTTAAATAGGCTCAATTCCTTTCTCATTTTTTAGCATATCATGATATATTCGCCTCGTTAAAATGTAACAAATCATAATTGAACTTTTTTAATCATCTTCTAAATCAATGCTTTGCGTTCTTTTTGGCTGTTTTATTGTATAAAACAGCTAAAAAGATGTAGCACAAATGTAATTTAGAGTGTATGGTTTGTTACTAGATGACAGCGTTGTCATCATCACTGGGCAGAAGTGATATATAAAACCAACAAAATGATTCAAGGGGAATCCTGTGTTAGCTAAAAATTTTAAAAAAAGCTTATTAGCAGTAAATATCGGTCTTGTAATGAGTGCCGGGTTCACTGGTGCTGTATTCGCAGCAGATGAAAATCAAGTTCAAGAAGACGTTGAAGTAATTGAAGTACGTGGTATTCGTCGTTCACTTGAAGCTTCAATGAATACTAAACGTTTTGCAAATTCTGTAGTTGATGCAGTAAGTGCGGAAGATATTGGGAAATTCCCAGATGGCGATGTAGGTGAAGCGCTAGGTCGTATATCAGGTGTTGCTGTAAATCGCCAGTTTGGTCAAGGCCAACAAGTTTCAATTCGTGGTGCATCAAGCCAGTTAACTCGTACACTATTAAATGGCCATACGGTCGCTTCAACAGGTTGGTATGATCAGCAGTCAATCGACCGTAGCTTTAACTACACTTTGCTTCCACCCGAGTTAGTAGGTGAAATAGAAGTTTATAAATCTTCACAAGCTGATATTGTTGAAGGCGGTGTTGGTGGTACTGTTATTGTTAACACTCGTAAGCCATTAGATATTGATGCTGGTACTACTTTTCTAAGTGCTAAAGCTGATTACGGTACTATCTCAGAAGAAACAGATCCGCAAATTTCAGGCTTATTTAGCTGGAAGAATGATGAAGAAACATTTGGTTTCTTAGGTTCGGTTTCATACGCCGAAACTAACTATCAACGAAATGGTATTGAGTCATTAATTGGTTGGGGCGATATTGTTCCATCTACTTTCCAACAAGAGCGTGAGCGTACTGCATTAAATGCAACTTTTCAGTATCGTCCTACAGATAATTTGGAATTTGGCCTTAATTTAATTAGTCTTGAATTAGATGCTAACAATGCAAATACTTCAAATTTCTTAATGTTCCCAGATGATAAAGATGCTGCGTGTGAGCAAACGAATGCCTCTGGTACATGTACTTTCTATCGTCGCCCTGGAACAGGTGCAAATGGCGGTTGGACTCAAACTTGGGCTCGTATAGCAAGTATGACGTCAGATACTGCAGACTTGGACTTCAAATACGACGGTGAAAACTTTACAGTTTCAGGCCGTGTTGGAACAACCGAGTCAGAAGGTGGTACTGATTTAACGGCTAACTACGGTAACTTCATTGGTGTTCCAGCTGACTACGCAGGCACATATGACGCTACAGGCGAAGTTATCAAAATTGATATTGCCAATAAACATTTTGAACCTTCTGATTTTGCAGGCGCTTTAGCACCAGCTGGTTGGTCACTGAAAAAGCAACCTAACTCAGATGAAGAAACTTATGCACAATTAGACTTTTCTTTTCCTGTAGATTTTGGTGCTATCACTGCAATTAAAACAGGTTTCCGCTGGACTGATCATGAAGTTAAGCAAGAAACTTTCTCAACCTCATTAATTGATACTTTACCTTCTGGCGATGGTGAAAAATACTTCTCAGGCACAATGTCTTCTGGTGCTGGCTTCACTTTACCTGAGCCAGATTTTGATGCCATGATAGCAGATGCTAAAGCATCAATTACGAGCTTTGATAGCAACTCTGAAGTTTACCGTTCTGGTTACGGTACAATACAAGAAGAGAATGTCGCACTTTATGCAATGGCCGAATTCTCTGCTGATGCGATTCGTGGTAATTTTGGTTTACGTTATATTTCAACAGATGCAGAATCTGATTATTACGGCTTTGCAAATGGTACTTATGAAAGTACGTTGAGCACTGATAAAGCAAGTTATAATGACATATTACCAAGTGTTAACATTGCTTTTGACTTAGCGGAAGATGTTATTTTACGTACTTCTGCATCACAAGTAATCGCTCGTCCTAATTACACGGATATGTTCTCAGCCTCATCATTTGCAGGTTATGCAGATGGTACAGCAGGAAATGAAGTATTAACTAAAGGTAATGTAGGTCTAAACCCATTCAAAGCGACTCAAGCGGATTTAGGTATTGAGTGGTATTTTGATGGTGACGGTATGGTTAGCGCGACGTACTTCTTTAAAGACATAACTTCGTTTGTAACTTCTAGCCAAATACTAGACCAACAAATTGGTGTGTTTGACCCTGATACTCAAGGTGACAACTGGACGCTTTCTACGAAGTTAAATACTGGTGGCGGTGAGATTGAAGGTATTGAGCTTCAAATTCAAGATGGCTTTGACAGTGGTTTTGGCTATTCAGCAAACTACACTTTTGTTGATGCGCCTTCAAATGCTGAAAACTACCCTGATTTAATTCCGGTATTTTCTGATTCATCTGAGCATACAGTTAACCTAGTTGGTTACTATGAAACAGACACTTACTCGGCTCGCTTAGCTTATAACTGGCGTTCAGAGTATATGATCCGTGAGTTACCAGGCTTTTATGGAAATCGTGAGCACCAATCATATGGTACTCTTGATTTTAGTGCTAATTATAGCGTAACTGATAATATTGATTTGACCTTTGAAGCAGTTAACTTAACTGAAGAAGATAGCGTGCAAATCGGTATTGCGCCGACAGATGCACAAGTCGTTCCAGAGCTTAAGAATGGCTACCCAGCATGGAGCTTTGAAGGTGAAGCTCGTTACAAGCTTGGCGTAACACTTCGTTTCTAATTATTAGCTACGAATAGATAAAAGCCCAGCTAAGCTGGGCTTTTTTATGCTTAATGAATAATTAACTAGGATGAATAATGATAAAAAATATTGCAATTGTTGGCGGGGGGACTGCAGGCTGGCTAACCGCGAATCATTTAGGGCAAGTACTCCTAGAACAAGGAGTTTCAATAACGTTAATTGAGTCTCCAAACATACCGACCATAGGTGTTGGCGAAGGTACTGTGCCGTCAATGCGGCAATCTTTGAAAAAATTTGGTATCAGAGAAAGTGACTTCATCAGGGAGTGCGATGTTACTTTCAAGCAATCGATTAAATTCGTTAATTGGCTGGATAAAAAAAAGCATGGTGAAAACTATTATCACCATTTATTTGATTCGCCTGTTTTGTTTGGGGATGAATTAACCGCTGGTTGGCTTGGTAGTGAGCAAAATGAAAGCTATGCTGATTATGTTTCTAAGCAAACTTTTTGCTGTGACAAAATGCTTGCACCAAAAACGATCACCACCCCTGAATATATCGGAATAAATGGCTATGCGTATCATTTTGATGCAAAAAAATTTGCACTCTTTTTATCAAAACATGCAATAAAGCACTTCGCTATTCAACATCTTTTGGCTGATATAAGCGATATTAAAGTTGATTGTGATGGTTATATTACACATCTTGAAACAGCAGATAATGAAAGTATAGCTTTTGACTTTGTGATTGATTGCTCAGGCTTTAGTGCAGCAATCATTGGCGATAAATTAGGAGTAGAGTTTTTAGATCGTTCTGACCTTTTACTTACTGATACTGCTTTAACGTTGCAAGTTCCAACTTGTTCTAGTGATGCTATCCCCCCTTATACAATTGCAACTGCCCATCAAGCAGGTTGGATTTGGGATATAGCCTTAACACAAAGGCGAGGTATTGGCCTAGTTTATTCGTCAAAACATATGAGTGATGAACAAGCCCATAAAAAATTACACCATTACTTAGGGAATCAATTTACAGATTTAGTGCCTAGAAAAATTCCTATGAAAGTAGGTCGTAGAAAACTATTTTGGCATAAAAATTGTGTGGCAATAGGCTTATCGCAAGGTTTTGTTGAGCCTTTAGAGGCAACAGCTATCTTACTTGCCGATTTTTCAGCCAGTTTACTTGCTAAGAGATTCCCTAGAACACATGCAGATATCTCTTTGTTAAACGATGCTTATAATAAAAAAGTTAGCTATGTTTGGGATCAAACCTTTGATTTTATAAAAATGCATTATTGTATTTCTGATCGCAAAGATTCAGCTTTTTGGCTTGAAAATAAAGCTCCTGATTCACAATCTGAAAAGTTACAAAATAACCTAGCACGATGGCAGCGCTTTAGCCCAATCAGAGAGGATTTTGATAGTAAATTTGATCTTTTTGACTTTGATAATTACCTCTATGTTTTAAATGGTATGAAGCTTGGTGATAACAAATTAAAGCAAACACCAGTGTTAATGAAAAAAGTATCTGAACAAAAAAAACGCCAGCAATATAGAGTGAAGCAGCTTTTATCTGAACTGCCAGATCACCGAGAGTTAATTAATAAAATTAAGGAGTTTGGTTTACAAAAGCAATAAAGCTTAATCGCTTGTATATTCAATAAAGACTTTTATTAGTGCATGTTTATCTTTTGAGCTTAAATTAGCTGTAGTGTACTTGTTTTGTAGATAAGTAGGTACTTATGTAGGTTCGTAATTCTGCAAAAGAGGAAGTAACTCAGCATAAATGTTAAACATGCGCTACCTTCAGTTACCTTGAATTGAATGAGTTTCAATCATCACAGCCAGCGCCTAGTCGATTCTGAAAAATGAAGAAATAGACAATCGACCTAAATTAATATCATCTATATAATTTATTTTATCTTTTAAATTCGCGCTGTGAAGTAAGTTACTTTTATATAAAACGACTCTGTTTAATTTTGCGCTCACATTGACAACTTTCTCAAAGAGACTGGTGTTATCAGATAAGTAGCTCTGATGTTGTATCGGGTTATTTTTAACTTGTGTAATCATTTGATGGGCTAGGTGTTCTTTATCTTTGGTTATTTTTATCAAATTAAAAGGAATGTAACGATAAATAGCTGTACCACCAAATTCACCGCCGACTAAATAATGAACCGCAGCAAATGTTTTATCATCAGTAGAATCTACATGTGGCATTTTTTGTAGTGTATTTAAGTCTTTGGGCTCTAATGTGACTAACGATAATTTTGCTTTATGAAGATAAACATTTTTATCGTCAGTATTTAAATGTTTTTTTTCAAGTAAGTTATTAATTAGCTTTATAAATACTTTAAAGTAAGGCTCAGGCATATCGTCTCGTTTTCCTGGATATAAAGTACCGTCACTACCAACAGGCTGCAAATAAGCGTATTGTTTTGCAAAGTGCATTATTGGTTCTAAATCTTTTATAAAGTCATCGACAATCAAGATATCTTCATTAATATCATTAATTTTAATACTAGTAACTTTATAATTTGGGTTTAGCTCTAGCTGTTTCATTAGGTAATTTTTCTTGAAGTTATAGACTTAATTGATTGTATCAAACTTGATTTTAAATGTGCTGTATTGCGTGTTATTTGAGCGAAAAATAGAACAGTTTTATAAAAAAAGATCTAACTGCTTTGTTACTACAAACTGCAACAAAATTTTCACTTCCTTTTTGCTGCCAAAACCTTTAGCCTTAGGGCACTAACAGCAAAAACATAAAATTAAATATATAAATGGAGCAGTAACATGGCGGAGCAACAAGTACAGCCTTTACACAACGAAAAACATGCCAACACTAAAATTCAAAATGGCATTAACGTAGAATTTTTAAAAACTCAGCATCTAGTGCCAGTTGTTGCACATGAGTTTGCCCGTGTAGCAAATGAATTTCCAATGTCTTTCGTTAAAAACAACGAAACGGGTCAATTTCAAGCAGTAGCAATGTTTGGCTTAGAGCCAGGCGAAAACCTTTTTGTACAAGATGGTAAATGGACAGCGGCATTTGCACCTATGGCAACAACTCGCTACCCACTTGGCCTTGTTAAGCACCCTCAAGAAGATCAATACGGTATCGTGATTGATGAAGCAAGCCCACTTGTTGGTGAGTCTGAAGGTAATGCGTTATTTGAAAACGGTGAAGAAACAGATTATTTAAAGCGCCGTAAAGAAGCTTTAGTATCATTTATCGAGTTTTCTCAAGTAACAGAAGCGTTCACTAAGTTCTTAGCAGATAAAGAACTACTAGTAGCACAAACGCTTACAGTAGATATCAAAGGTGAGAAAAAAGATATTAATGGTATCTACCTTATTGATGAGAAGAAGCTTAATGAGCTAAGCGATGAAGAGTTTTTAGATCTTCGTAAACGTGGTTATTTAGCGCCAATTTACTCATTCCTAACGTCTACTCACCAAGTAGCACGTTTAGCTCGTTTAAAAGCGCAACAAGCGTAATTAAGCAAGTTAAAATTTAAAAAGCGCCTTTTGGCGCTTTTTTTGTGCGTTTTATCTGCTAAAGCTTGAAATTAAAGATAAGTTTATTCACATTAGAATAATCAAAACTCAAGGCAAACCAGCATTATGAAAAAGTTACTTTTAACGGCATTGTTTAGTATATCGACTGTAATTATGAGCCCCTATGCACTTAGTGCTGAAACACCTTTTGCTATCGCTATTCATGGTGGTGCAGGGACAATAGAGAAAAGCCGGTTTACACCAGAGCAAGAGAAAGCTTATCGGGCTAAATTAAAAGAAGCTGTTGAAACCGGTTATAAGGTTCTTGAGGGCGGAGGCGAAAGTCTTGATGCCGTCACCGCGGCTATTAATGTTTTAGAAAACTCACCATATTTTAATGCGGGCCGTGGTGCTGTTTATACCTATGATGGCTCCCATGAGCTTGATGCGTCAATAATGGATGGGCGAGATCGTCAAGCAGGGGCGGTTGCAGGCGTTAAGCATATAGAAAACCCAATTAATCTAGCTCGTTTAGTAATGGAAGAATCAGTGCATGTGATGCTTAGTGGCCAAGGTGCTGAAGAGTTTGCAAAACAACAAGGTGTGCCGCTGGTTGAAAATAACTTGTTTGATACTGATAACCGTTATAAATCGTTGTTAAAAGCCAAAGAAAAATTAGATAAAGCAAATACAGCCGGTAAAGATTATCAAGCAGCACATAATGCTTTACCCAATAATTACAAAATGGGAACGGTTGGTGCTGTAGCACTTGATAAAAACGGCAATTTAGCAGCAGGTACTTCAACGGGAGGAATGACGGCAAAACGCTTTGGTCGCATTGGTGATGCACCTGTTATCGGCGCTGGTACATTTGCTGAGAATGAATCGTGTGCAGTGTCTGCAACAGGTCACGGTGAGTATTTTATTCGATACAATGTTGCCGCAGATATTTGCGCACGTGTTAAATATCAAAATAAAACGATAGTGCAAGCTGGTGACGAAGTTATTAATGGTGTACTCAAACCAATTGGTGGCACAGGCGGCGTTATTATTGTTGATAAGTCAGGAAATATAAGCCTGCCGTTTAATACATCAGGTATGTATAGGGCAAGTAAGTCGAATAACCAAGCAACTTATGTGGGTATATTTAAAGGTGAGTAATTAAAAAATAGCCTGGCTATTTTCGTTCTACTGCAAGCTTATTAGTATAATCACTTTTCACAATTTCTAATGCTTGCAGTACTTCTTCTGGACTTACATCGCTTTGTTCTAATACCATGATCAAATCAACTGCGAGCTTTACATAGGTTGGAGCTTGGTTTAAATCGTTATTCATTAATGACCTGTTTTTTGGCTATTTGACTTATGGCAACATCAATTGCAGTATTTACTTTTTCTTCCATATGCTCGCGTTCTTGTTGAGGTAAATAAAACGCCATATCAACATCAAAGCGTATATAACGAGGTGGCAGTTGGTTTAGTACAATACAGCAAAAATCGGCCATTACGTCATCGTTATATTGTTTGTCTAGTTGGCGTTTTATTATTTCTTCAATAACTATTTTTTCATAATAGTTATGTATATCATCATGTAATTGCACAAACTTACCTGCTGTTGAAATGTTCGCATGGTTTCAGTTTATACTAGGAATGAAAATAAATCGAGATTGAGTAGCTTGCTAGCGCAATTGTTGTTTTTCGACGGTTTGAATTTTCTCTTCTGTGGCTGAAATTGCTTTACGGCATCGACCTAATCGCCCGTGTATAGATAATATTTCTAAATTGAGTTCTTTTGCTTTTGCGGGACCTGCATTTTGCATCTGTAATTTACGTTCTTCAATCATAAGCACTAAACGGCGTTCAAACTCATGATTTTGTTTTAACTCGTCATAGAGCTCATGCACAGGCTGCATAATTTTTTTAACGGCTTGTTGGTAAACTTTTGGTTTGTTGCGAGGTTTAAAGGTGTTTTTATTTTCTTTCGCCCAAATCGGTGTGGACTTTATAACATTAAACACAGCTTGTACTTGGTTGCCAATGCGCTCTAGTGCGTAATTATAAGCATGACGGTGATCTGCAGGAGGAAGGTTGCTTACCTCTTCTTCAATCTCAGTGACATAGTCTGCTAAACTCATACTTTTAGTAGAAAATACCCGTCTTTCAAACAAGCTTGGTTGTGCTTGCATATAACGGTTCTTGGTGAGTAACTTGGCGTTATCGAACTGTATTGCTTGTTGTTTTAAGGCCGCCACTTGCTGGCAAAGTTTATCAAACGCTGCTGATTGCATATTACAAATACGCCTCATAAATTAGCTTAAGTGCTAAAATTATAACGACAGTATTAAACACAGGCCGAATAAATTTACTGCCAAAGCGAATGGCTGAATGAGCGCCCAGCCAAGCACCAAGCATTAAAAATAACCCCATAGTAATACCAAGTAAAAAATTGACATGGCCAAGGGCTACAAACGTGATAAGAGAAACAAAGTTAGAAACAAAGTTCATTGAACGGGCTAAACCGCAATTAAGCAGCAAACTCATTTTATAAAGTAAGCTATTTGATGCTGTCCAAAATGTCCCCGTCCCTGGACCTGCTAAACCATCAAAAAAACCTAAACTAAAACCCTGTAGCCATTGCTTAATTTTTGTAGCACGGTTCATTGGTGGCAACGCATCATCTTCTACAGTACTCAGATTGCCAAAAAGGCTATAGCAAGCGACGAGAATAATCACTATGGGTAAAAGTTTATTTAAAAACGCTATGCTTAAATAATCAACTATTAAGGTGCCTATAAGTGCGCCTAATGCTGTTGCAATTATAGAGGCTGCCCAAAATCGTGGATTAAATAATTGCTTACGAAAATAAGTAACACTGGCGGTGAGTGAGCCAAAACTAGCAGCAAGTTTATTGGTACCCAATGTTAAATGAGGCGGTAAGCCTGCAGTTAACAGCGCCGGTACAGTCAGCATTCCGCCGCCTCCGGCTATCGCGTCAATAAAGCCCGCAGCAAGTGCCACAGCACATAAGAGCGCCCATGTTGTTGGATCAAGTGCAAGTTCAAACATTAATAATCTATTTGTCTTTTAAAGGGTGGCAGTGTATCAAGCATAGCTTTACCGTATCGCTTGGTTACTAAACGACGATCAAGCACTGTAATACGGCCTTGATCATTCTCTTTGCGCAGCAGTCTACCACAGCTTTGTACTAATTTCTTCGCCGCATCAGGGACGGTAATAGATAAAAAAGGATTACCGCCTTTACTTTGCACAAACTCAGCTTGAGCTTCTTCAATTGGAGAGGTAGGTACAGCAAAAGGGATTTTCGTGATCACTAAATTTTCAAGGTATTTTCCGGGTAAATCAAGCCCTTCAGATAAACTTTGAGTGCCAAATAAAATACTACCTTTACCCGCATCTATGTTTTTTGTGTGCTGTTTTAACAGTGCTTCACGTGACATTTCACCCTGTACTAAAATATCGATGCTTTTAGTGCGTAATGCTTTTACAACATGATCCATTTGCCAATAAGAGGCGAATAGCACTAAGTTAGCTTTCTCTTTATTCAACTGCTCAGGAAGGATTTTAGCTAAATGATCGCTAAAATCTTTATGGGTTGGTTCAATTGCTGATTGTGGAATATGCAATGTTGCTTGATTTGGGTAGTCAAAAGGAGAAGGGACTTTTAAATACTTAACCCCTTCTTCTTTAGCAAGACCACTTTCATAGGCAAAGTGATCAAATGAACCTAGTGCAGTCAATGTAGCAGAGCATAAAACGGCGCCAGCACATTGTCGCCAAAGTTTGTCTTTTAAGTAATAACCTACTTCAATTGGGCAGTCACTTAGTAAGTGGTCATGATGATTTTTGTACTCTAACCGTTTTATCCAACGAGCATGAGGAATGCCTTCCCCTTTAGTTGCATAACTAAACCACAACTTATTTAATTGCTCTAAGCGATTTATATAGTGCCCACTTTCAGCCAAAATTGGATCTGCAATATAGGGTTTGATATCCCCATCACTGACATCTTGTACTATTGTGTCGTGCATTTTATTTAAGCAGCGCAGAGCATCTAAAGTGGCTTCGCTGATATCTTTTGCTTTATTGTGTAGTGATTCCGGTATTTCACCATGTTCAAAACGGTAGGTATCATCTTTAGAGTAGCTGAAATCGGCGTTGTCTAAGATATCTCGCACGACCTTTAAGTCTTTATTGGCGTCATTAACACTGTCACACAGTTTAAAATTTTGCCCAATCGCTTTTTGGCCTACTATGACTTTAGCCATTTTACCGCTAAATTTTACTAATTTATCAAGCCAGTCAATCGTGCCCTTTATTGTGGCTGCAGCCGATGAAAAATCACGGGTTATATGGGCAAGGTGATGTGCTTCATCTATGACATATATTGTATTGTCAGGCTCGGGTAAGATTTTACCACCGCCTAAATCTAAATCTGCTAGCAGTAATGAGTGATTAATAACTAATACATCCATTTGCATTAAACGTTGGCGAGCAAGTTGAAAAGGGCAGGTTTGGTGTGCTTTCATTTGTCGCTGACAAGCGTGTTTATCGCAAGCAATTAACCCCCAGACTCGGTCGGGAATTGTATCAGCCCAACTATCTCTGTCTCCTAGCCACTTTTTATTTGTATAGGCATCATAGAGTTGTTTCAAACACTTTGCTTCCATGGTACTCAATGGCGATGTAAGAGTGGGCATAAACTCCATTTGTGTTTGACTATCGCCGTTTACAGCATTATGAAGCTTATGCGCACATATATAGCGTTGGCGCCCTTTTACTAAATCAAACTTAAAATCGAGGCCTGAATGCGTTTTAAAAAAAGGCAGCTCTTTACTGATCAGTTGTTCTTGCAATGCAACGGTTGCTGTTGAAATAACAAGTTTCTTTTTTTGGGCAAGCGCTAAAGGCAATGCGCCTAAGCAATAGGCGAGGGACTTACCTGTACCAGTACCTGCTTCAATCACACAAATACGTTGTTTTTTATGGTATTCACCTGCAAGGGTTTTCGCAATTTCAGCGACCAAGTAGTTTTGGCTGCTGCGAGGGCGATAATCATTGAGGTTATCAGCCACATGCTTATGAATTTTTCGAATTGTGGCTTTTAAAGGATCAGAAAGCATGGGTGAATAACCTAAAGTATGTATATAATTACAGTGCTGTATATTAATTGGGATCGAACATTGACACAAGCTATCTATCAAGGCTTTATACTTTCTAGGCAACAATATGGGCCTAATAAATATAATGCTGAACAAGGGATCACCCTGTGTTATTGGCTTAGTAGTGATGTTGGGCCTATTAAAGTAATGATCCCTGATCAGCAAGCCGTGTTTTTTATTCGCTCTGCTGATGTACAAAAAGCGCAAACATTATTACAAGAACAACAAATTTTAGCGTATTTTAACAAGGTGGCATTGCGTCACTTCGACTCAGCTCAATGCACTGGCTGTTATTTTCTATCGACACAAGCATTATATCAAGCTCGTTCAGTGCTAGAGCAATTGGTAGATATCTATGAAGCTGATATACGCCATACTGATCGCTTTTTAATGGAGCGTTTTATTCGAGGCAGTGTCTATGTAACAGGGGACGTGACTCAGCAAGATGGCTACTTACAAATTGATAATGCGCAACTTAAAGCTGCAAATAATTATACTCCTTCATTTAAAACGCTCTCTTTAGATATTGAATGCAGTGGTGAAGGGGTATTGTTCTCAATTGGCCTAGTAGGTGATGAGATTGATTGTGTACTCATGATCGGAGAGCCTACAGATTGTGAGCAAAATATTCGCTGGTGTCATGATGAGCTCGATTTATTAAAACAATTTCAAACACTAATCAAACATGTTGACCCTGATATCATCATAGGCTGGAATGTTATTGAATTTGATTTTACTGTGCTGTTTAGAAGGGCTGAAGAATTAAATATTAAACTTCATATCGGCCGTGGGAATAGTCCGCTATATGTTAAACAAGGTAACTTTACTCGATTAACCATACCTGGGCGTTGTGTAGTCGATGGGATAGACACTTTAAAAAATGCCACCTACCATTTTGATAGCTTCTCCTTGGCCAACGTCAGTCATAAAGTACTAGGCGAAGAAAAATTAATTCAAAGCGATAATCGTTTAGCTGAAATTATCCGCCTATATAATGAAGACAAACTAGCGTTAGCGGCCTACAACCGGCAGGATTGTGTGCTGGTTAATCGTATTTTTGAAAAGTTAAATTTATTAGAGTTCGCAGTTGTACGAACGGAGTTAACTGGGCTTGAGTTGGAGCGAATGGGGGGCTCAGTTGCAGCATTTACCAATTTGTACTTACCTTTATTGCATCGAAGTGGTTATGTGGCACCTAATTTAGGAGAGCATGGCTTAACCTTTGAAAGCCCCGGCGGGTATGTTATGGAGTCCACTCCAGGGCTTTATAAAAATGTAATCGTACTGGATTTTAAGAGTCTCTATCCATCTATAATGCGAACTTTTTGTATTGACCCATTGGGTTTAATCAAAGGGTTAGATAATACAAACGATGCAATACCAGGCTTTCATGAGGCATTATTTTCTCGCAGTCAACACCACCTACCACAACTAATTAAAGAGTTATCTTCATCAAGGCAAGTAGCTAAAGAGACTAATCAGCCAATGCTATCTCAAGCCATAAAAATTATTATGAACAGTCTTTATGGTGTTTTAGGCTCTAAAGGGTGCCGTTTTTACGACCCTCGTTTATCAAGCTCTATTACGTTACGTGGCCACGAAATAATGCAAACGACACGCAAATGGATTGAAAAGCTCGGTTATACTGTTATGTATGGTGACACTGACTCTACATTTGTGAGTCTTGATGGAAAAATGTCAGCACAAGCATGTAAAGCAATAGGTCATCAACTAGCATTAACAATTAATGCCAAATGGAATCAAAACATAAAAGAACGTTTTAACTTACAAAGTTACTTGGAAATTGAGTTTGAAACTCATTACAGTCCTTTTTTTATGCCAACCATACGCGGCAAAGCCACAGGTTCTAAAAAGCGCTATGTGGGTCAAGTTTATAATGATGGCGATACAAAGCTGGTATTCAAAGGCATGGAAACCGTACGCAGTGATTGGACTGAACTTGCACAACAATTTCAAGTAGAGTTATTTGAAACTCTTTTTAACGAAAATTTTAAAACAGACATGTTAAGACCCATCATTGAAAGCTATATAGAACGTTTACATTCGGGAGAGTTTGATAACAAATTGGTTTACCGTAAACGACTAGGGCAACATTTAGCTGATTATCAAAAAAATATTCCTCCACATGTGCAAGCTGTAAAACTATACCAATCTCAAAACCCCGATTTTGAAGTTCATAAAGGTCAAACCATTGAGTATGTATATACCCATAATGGTGCGCGGTTGCACCAATCTGGCGATAAACTAGATTATACCGTTTATGTTGAAAAACAAATAAAGCCTATCGCACAGATGATATTAGCTAGTCTTAATCAAGCAGTGAGTGATTTTAATTCAAAACAGCAACCTCTTTTTTAGAATAAAGAAATTAAAATCTCTCTTTATGTTAACTATTTCTGATTGATTATGTATCAGTTATGTATCAAACCATCAAATTTCAGGGCTTGTACCGTCAATTTTACGCTTTTTTTGTTTTTTTATTTAAATTTAAGTAAACAAAGGTTGGCAACATTGGTTTTTTTTGTTTAATATCCTGTATCGATAACAAGATATTTGTTACTCGTTAAATGAAGTTAAATAAAAATAACCACAAAATAGTGGTCCAGGGAGAATCAAATGTTAAATAATAAAGTTTCAAAAGCGGTTCGCTTAGCGATTGCTTTTGGTGCAGCATCAACAGCTGCATTTTCAGCAAGTTCAAATGCTGCTGAAGAGGGTGTTGAAAAAGTAGAGCGTATCGAAGTTACAGGCTCACGCATTAAACGTACTGACTTAGAAGGCGCTTCACCTGTTAATATTATTACAGCTGAAGATATGCAGGTTGAAGGTAATTTTACAGTTGCTGATGCTCTTCGTGGTAGTAGCTTCAACTCTTTTGGTTCATTCTCTGAGCGTTCAGGTAGTTCTGCACAGTCTCAAGCAACAATCAACCTTCGCGGTGCGGGTTCAAACCGTACTCTGGTTCTTTTGGATGGTAAACGTATGCCTGGCTCACCAACGCTAGGCGGCCAATCTGCGAACTTGAATTCAATTCCAATGGCAGCAGTTGAAAGAATTGAGATCCTAACGGATGGTGCTTCATCTACATATGGTTCTGATGCAATGGCTGGTGTTGTTAACATCATCATGAAAAAGAATTTTGAAGGTCTACAGTTTCAAGGTGAAGTTGGTCAGCGCGAGGCTGATGAAGGCACAACTAACTCAGGGTTTTCAGTTGTAGCAGGTTACTCTACAGACAAAGGTAATGTGACTTTTTCTTTTGATCACCAAAAGCGTGAAGGTATCGCAGATGGTGACAGGGACTATACAAAATCTAGAGTTGTTGACCGTGATGGTGACGGTATTATCCAAGCCTATGAAGAAACAATTGGTTGGTCTATTTATGGCGCTACTGTTGCATCACCAGATTTCTCAGAAGCAAAAGCCTCTCCTATTTGCGATGATTTAACCGCAACCTATGGTGAAGACACTTTCCGTGAATTCGCGGCTGATAATGATTGGGGTAGCGAAGGCTCTACATACTGTATGTATGCACACGCAAATGTGTCATATAATAAAGCATCAATAGATCGTAATACAGTCTATCTAGATGCAAGTTATGAACTTAGCGATGCAGTTGAATGGTATGGCCGAGCTATGGTTGTGCAAAATAGCTCATTTGGACGCTATGCTCCTCCAGCAGCTCCATGGAGTAATTTAGCAGCTGATAACCCAGCGAACCCTTACGATGAAGCCACTACAGGTTACTGGCGTTGGGTTGATATTGGTGTACGTGATGGTAATGTTGATGATTACAGTCAAGATTATATTTTTGGTTTACGTGGTGACTTAGATTGGAATAATGCATTTTGGGATGTTTATTACCACACAAATGTTGCTGATAACAAATCGGTTGGTACATACTATTTAAGCTACGGTGGTTTAGCATATAATCAGCAAAACGATATTCCTCTTGACAGCGAAGAGGGTGTAGCCAACATGAAAGCTACAACACTACAAAACTCTTCATCTACATTTAATCAAGTTAATGCTGGCATTGGTTTTGATATGTTTGAATTACCAGGTGGCGAAGTAGCTCACTACTTTGGCGCAGAGTTTTTAGAACAGGAATATGCAGATATCTATGACGGGCAATCAGAAGCTGGCCGTATCGGTGGTTCTGCTGGTAACTCAGCTCGAGGCAGCCGTGATATTACAGCATTCTTCTACGAGGCAGCATTGCCGGTAATCGATTCTGTAGAAGTGAACTTAGCTGTTCGTTACGATGACTATTCAGATTTTGGTGATAATGTAGCACCAAAAGCGTCTGTTCGCTGGCAGGCAACTGACTCTGTTGTATTTCGAGCTTCTTATTCAGAGGCATTCCGTGCTCCTGGTTTAGATGAGTTGAATGCAGCAACAACTTTCAGTGCTGAAAGTGCAATTGATTATGCTCAAGGTGATACTAACTCAAAACAATTTGATACATACTATAAATCAAATACCGAACTAGGTCCTGAGACTTCAGAGTACACGAACTTAGGTGTTGCTTGGGACGCTACAGACAACATTGGTTTTAAACTTGATTACTTCAACCTAGAAATTGAGGATGTAATTCAAACTAAAACAGTTCAACGTTTATTATCTGACGAGTCAGCCGGTTTAATTACAGCATTAGCACCTGGTGAAGATACTTCGAATGAGACGTTTTATCTAGTTCGTGCAGAAACTGGTCGTTTATTAGAGGCAGGTACTGGTTTCTTTAACGGTAATGGTTTCGAAATTGAGGGTATGGATTTAACTTTATACGGAAGCTTGGATACAAGTGTTGGTACTTTCCGCTATAATTCAATCAACACGTTCACACTTTCGTATGATACTGAGGTAGGTGGAAGAGTTTATGATACTGCTGGCTGGAGTGGTCAACCTGATTACAAATCTAATACAACTCTAACTTGGTCACTAGATGAACACAGTTTTGCTTGGAATCTTAGCTACACAGCATCTACTTCTGAAAATGAAGCGCCTAATGCTGATACAGGTATCATTGAGCAAGACGGTAAGCTTGATAGTTGGTTAATCCATAATATTACTTATTCGTATGATGCTGGTGATTATGGCTCAATCCGTTTATCGGTTAACAACTTAACAGACGAAGATCCTGTACTTACTTCAGATGGTGCATATGATAATGCTGATTTGTATAATAACTATGGTAGAGATTACCGTGTGAATTATACAATTAAATTCTAAAAAATTTTTATAAATGTGAAAGGCTGAATTTATTTCAGCCTTTTTTTTGGGTTGTATATGAGTGAACATTGGACGAATTATTGGAAGCAAGGTTTCTTAACATCTTTTGGAGGGGGGATCAAAGGTAACTATCAGGGAAAGTTAAAAAGGTTATGGTTAGATCATTCAAAAAAAATAAGTCCAGGAAGTCATGTTCTAGATATAGGGACTGGTAATGGTGCTTTACTTGACTTATTACAAAGCAATCACACTTTAGACCTTGTTGGAATTGATAGAGCTGAAATAAACAATGAAATAAGTGACTCTATCAATGGTGTTTTTCATTCAAAAGTTAGTGCCGAGAGTATGCCTTTTGAAGATGATCAGTTTGATGTTGTAATAGCTCAATTTGCTCTGGAGTATACTGATTTAGACTTCAGTTTGAGTGAGGTTTTTAGGGTGTTGAAAAAAAATGGGTTATTTATATTTGTTTGTCACAACCCTGAATCAATTATCGTAAAACCAAATGAGCAAATATTAAATGAGGCCAAATTAATTCTTAAAAATATGCAGAGCTATATTTATGAACTTTCGTCAGCAATGATAATTAATGATGAAAAATCTATCTCTTTAAAATACTCAATGATTAAAGATTATATAGAAAATAGAAAAAGAACGCATATAGATGCTATTATAGGCACTAACTTGCCTCTATTTTTAGATTTTTTATATAGTAATAGAAATAAAAACATTGACTTTGTGGAAGCGGCTAGGCAGTTTGAAAATGAATTACAATTACTAGTCTTAAGGTTGGATGAATTAGTTGATGCTTCTAAAAAATCAATAACATTAATTAATCAACTAAAGCTACTAAACAAAGATATAGAGGTCAGAGAGGTATATGAAAATGGAGAGTTGATTGCTAGTTATGTTAAAGCAATAAAATAAGTGATTGAATGACTGTTATAAATGTTATATTTTAAATTTAACAGTTATTTTATAAATAATAAAAAAGGAGGTTTATAGTGATGAAAATTTTTATATCAGTCGTGTTTCTTTTGTTACTACCACTTGCAACTAATGCTTATAATATAAATAAATGCAGTTCAGAGGAATGTGTAGAAAACTTTAAGGATATTAAAAAGTATGCTAGGAAAGATATACCACAAGCTACAGAGACACTAGCAACGTTTTATTATAAAGGATATGGGGTTGAGCAGAGCTTTAAAAGAGCTCGTAAGTACTATTTAAAAAGTGCTAAATATGGTAATCCAAGTGCTCAGTTTAAGCTTTCACTTATGTTGTTAGAGGGCAAAGGCGGCGATAAAGAAATCAGCCAAGGAATTAATTGGATGGAGTGGGCTGCTAGAAATAATATTTTAGCTGCGCATTATTTTTTAGGTTTATATTACATAGAAGGGAAGTATGTAGATAAGGATATTGAGTTGGGGAAACAATTCTTAAAATATGCAGCCACTAAAGATTATAGAAAAGCGCAGTATATTTTGGGTAAACTTTATGAATCAGATGTGTTTGGTAAACCTAACTCTGAGATAGCTATTGAATATTATAAAGTGTCTGCATATTATTATGAGCCATCAAACAAGCGATTGATTGCTATGGGTATTAACTTGCCTCAAACCAGTGAAAAAGGTGAAATTGAAAGGATTGAAGTTGAGTCTGACAGCCTTGATGATTACCTAGATAACTTATTAAGTGCACTTCGGTATATGCCGGCACCAGGTAAACCAACAGGGTCTAATCTTGTTGGTATGGGTTGTCGTTCGCAGGATTCTAATTGTGGCTTTATTGTAGACCCTGAAGAAATTGAACGCTTTATGAGGGATATGCAACTTCAGTTTTTTGATCCTATCCTAACAAAGCATATGAAGCCTCTAGACTCATTTTAAAATTTGAAAGCCAAGTAATCCTGTTATTTATACATCAGGCCCTTGCTTCTTTTAATTGCTATCTTTTTATACGAAACTACTTAAAAACAACTTTTTGTAGTTTCGCTTTAAATGCTATAGCGCTAATTACTAATGTTCAAGTTTGTTTAATCTTCTTCGGGTTTAATTCCTCACCGCTTGCGGCGTAATCTTGTAGGGTATTTGCATGAGCGAATATATTCATAAGCGGCACAATGTGATAGTGATCTGAACCATCATTAGTGGACACTTCGTTAAGCGACATTTATTTGTTCAAATTTCTCGGGGCTTAAATAGCCTAACGCACCTAAGGGATCCCCAAAAATAATTATTAAATTTCAATTACATCGCTCACATCCATATTTTTCCAATTGAGTTTCACTACCACCTGTACGAAATAGGCTAGCCCTTCTAAATAATCTCGTCGTCGCAGTTTAAAG
>NZ_MXQF01000038.1 GCF_002165575.1 Pseudoalteromonas sp. A601 | reverse complement strand
TGAGAATAACCAGTTTTTTCGCCCTATTACGAACGGTTTTATGGCTCGCTCTGCACGGTTATTATCAATACTGAGCCTGCCATCATCGAGGTAACGCCGAAATTTCTCAAACTGATTTATCGCATAGGTAATTGCTTTACCTAGCGCCATTTGGGGAGGGATTTTATCTTTGTGTTTGAGTAACCATTGATACAATTCATCAACGATTGGTTTGGCTTTTCTCTGCCTAATGGTGAATTTTTCATCGGCCAGCTTACCTTTGATGGCTTGCTCAATACCATAGAGTTTGCGAATAAGGTTAAGTGCTACATCCGCTTTAACGGTTTTTTTATTATTGCCTTTGGCCTCGATGAACTTACGGCGTATATGGGCTAGGCACGCAACCAGTGTTGCATTCGTTTGCTCGTAAGCCT
>NZ_MXQF01000037.1 GCF_002165575.1 Pseudoalteromonas sp. A601 | reverse complement strand
ATTGCACTTATTATCCGAATCTAGGAAATAAAAAACTCACTAATAACGAATAAATTTTAAATTCACTTGTAAGCTACTAGACTGTTGATTATAGTCACCAATACATTCACGTGGTTTTAAGCTTAATGCCAGCAAAGATTTTTTCTAACGCAAAAATACTCATAGTTGAAGAGCAACCTCTTGCTCAAAGCTATATGAAGCAATCGCTCGAAAAGCTTGGCTTTCGGCAATTACGCTTTGCTGATCATGCGAATTCAGCAAAAGAGCAATGTTTAACCGAGCAATTTGATTTGATCGTTTGTTCATTTAATTTGAGTAAACATCAGGATGGCTACCAATTATACGAAGAGCTAAGAGTTAAAAAGTTAATTAAAAACTCCACTGGCTTTATTTTTATCTCTGCAGAAACCACAGGCTCTTTAGTACATAGCGTCCTTGAGCTGCAGCCTGATGACTTCCTTGTAAAACCATTCACTATTTACGAACTTAAAATACGAATTGAAAAAATCTTATTACGTAAAACTAACTTGCAAAAGGTTTATGATTTAATTGATGATGGGAATGATTCAAAAGCACTCAAGTTTATAAATACCGCGCTTGAACATAAGACCAGTGCTTATAGCGCTATTTTATTACGTTTAAAAGGTGATGTATTACTGCGGTTAAAACGCAGTGAAGAGGCTAAGAACTTTTTTAAGTCAGTTCTTGATATACAAAAATTTGCATGGGCAAAAGTTGGTTTAGTCGAAGCGCTTATCGCGAATAATGAGCATATATTAGCGCAACGTATGCTAAAAGCAATGCTTATTCGTCAAGAGACTCGACTAGTTGCACTTGATTTACTTGGCTCTTTGGAAATAAAACTAAACCAGTTTGAAATCGCTCAAGAGTTCCTCAGCGAAGCGGCCGAAATAGCGCCAAGAAACCTTAATCGTCAGAAAGCCTTAGGCCATGTTGCACAGCTCAATCATGATTACGAAAAAAATTATGCAACCCAAAAAGATATCGCTCAATTTGCCAAACATTCAATTCATGATCACCCTGATGTTTACTTGAATGCGGCCCGCGCTGGTATCGACTTTGCCCTAACGACAGATCAAAGTGATCAAATACAACGCATTACACGCCAAACTAATAAATATTTAAATGATCTGAAAGGGCAGTTTCCCAATAGCCAGAACCAAGCTCAAATCGATGTGCTTAATGCACGCTTACACTACCTAAAGGATGAGCATAAAAAAGCAAAAATGCTTATTGAGCAACTTGATGACGATACTCATATACGATCAATAGATGGCGCACTTGATAAAGCAAAGGCCTTTCACGAATTAGGCTTTCAAAATAAAGCACAAACACTGTTTAATAAAATAATCAGTCATTGTGAAACCCACCCGAATGTGAGTGATCCAGTCTATCTTCGTTATATTCAACAGCAACAAAGTGAACGCCGAGATATAATAATGGGCCCTAAAGAACTCAATAATCATGCTGTTACTCAGTTTAACCGAGGCCACCTAAATACTGCTCTAGAGGCATTCAGCCAAGCCTTTAGAATAATGCCTCGCAACGCAAGCATTGCACTAAACTTATTACAATGTTTATTCGATAGCACAAAGAACAATAGCCAAAGTCTTAATTTGATAATGGCTAAAAAGTGCTATGCTTTACTTGTAAAAACAAATCTAGACTCTGAGCAACAACAAAGATTTGATAAAATCACACAGCAAGCCAATACTATGGGCTTAGTATTAACGAATAATTAGTTACTACTCAATACAGGGAAATCTATTGAAATCCCTGATATCACCTATACCAAGTCTCAAAGTAACACTAATCACATGCAAAATGTCAGCCGGATCTAATTATTATGGATATGAAAATTCCGGTTATGGCTGGCTTAGAAGTAACTAAACAGTAACGGTTTGTTATAATTTTTTTAGTGCTAACGCGTTTACGCAATAGCGCAAACCGCTGGGCATTGGGCCATCAGGAAAAACATGACCTAAGTGAGCATCGCAGACGTTACAAACAGCTTCTATGCGTTGCATTCCATGACTGATATCACTGTTGTAGGCAATTGCATTTATTTGCGCGGGCTGAGTAAATGATGGCCAACCTGTGCCACTATCAAACTTTTCTCCGCCTTCAAATAACACATTATCACAACACACACAGGCATATTCACCCGGTTCGAACAAGGTGCAGCTATTTGAACTGTGTGGCCGCTCAGTGCCCTTATTACGAGTTACATAATAAGCTTCATCTGTTAATTGCGCGCGCCACTGCTCATCGTTTTTTATTACCCTGCTACTTGGCTCAGGATTACCATTGCTTGCAAAGCCTAAAATATCATTCCACGTCAACATAACTACCTCTTAAGAAAATGAACTGTTAGTCAATTATCATTGATTGTTTTTCTCGATCAGTTAGTAAAGAATTAAAATAAGTAACTAAGTCCGCTTTGCTACTTGGCAGGCTTGTTGAGAATACACACTCCCGATTAGCAAAAATAGACACAGAGTCTTCATAACACTTAATATGGTCGATGCTATCAATTGCAAGCCAATGTGGGCCAGCAGTACGGTCAAAAAAACCGGTAAGCGTAAAAAGTATTAACTGATGTTGATTCCTCTGTATCAGTTTATCTAAGCCATTACGTTCTCTAAACAAGGAGGTAAGACGATAACAACATGAACTAAATACAAAGACCCAAAGCGCAAGCAGTAACACAAACCATGGCTGCGCCAATAGTGGAGTGAAAATGCAAAGCAAAAATAATACACAACCAATAACAGCAACTATCAAGGCAAGTTGTCTATTAATTTTGTACATGCACAGCTCCTAATATTTACTTTGATTGAGCTTTATTTTCAGGCTCAGGCCAATCATTAAAAAATACAGTTAAATATCGGCTTTTAGCTAAGTATAATAGCACCCATAACACCACCACCATTTGCAATGCTAAATACATCGAAAATTGATAATAACTATGCGCAGCTTGGATAATCAACCAAGTTAAATCAAGCACCGCACATCCAAGTAAAGGCCAGCGCATAAAACGCCACAGTTTGGCTAGCCGTACTGCACTCTGAGCGTTTTTTTGCGGCCTGCGTAAACAAAACACCACCGCAGGGATAATGGCAACGGCACCGATTGCCAGTGCACTAAAAAAATCATGCTTTGAGCGAAAAACTAAAGACATAATATCTAATTCAGGACGGCGACTTAGCGCGGCGATTACCCAAATAAAATAAGCACGCAGAAGCACAAGCAAGCTTAAGTGAAATGCAATCGGCGTACGGTATGTACCATATTTATCCCAGTACTCTGGACCATAATAGCGCATTATAATTGGTTCTTCTTATCTGCAATCACACCTAATATGGCAAAAGCACATATCACCATAATACCTAACCACTGGCTACCAAACAGCATGAGTAATTGACTCAGCAAAGGAGTGACAAAAACCACTAGTAGACCAAAACCAAAGCCAGTCACCAACACAAATACAGCAACCCTTATGAAAAAGTGACGACGAGCAACAAAACGTTTAGTGACTTTGATAATGTCATTTGCATACAAAGATACAAGGCACACCACTAAGAGCAAGGCTATATTATACAAGTGAGGCCTTAGCCACTGACCAAAGCTCATGGCAAGGCTTGAGAGCATAACTAAAACACTATCCATTATGCTTTACCAACAGTGCAATTAAATCATCCTCGGTAAGAATATCTATGCCTAAATCTTGTGCTTTAGTCAGTTTTGAGCCTGCCTTTTCACCAGCAATAAGTGCATCGGTTTTTGCAGAGACACTCCCAGATACTTTAGCACCTAATGCTTGTAGTCGTGCTTTAGCATCGTTGCGGTTAAGCTCATTAAGAGTACCAGTCAACACATAAGTTAGCCCTACTAGTGGCTGAGAAGCTTCACTTGGGGGGGTTAACTCAGGCCAATGCACACCTTGCTCTATAAGCGCATTAACCACATCTGTATTGTGTGGCTCAGCAAAAAAGTTATTCACGTGTTTTGCCACTATTTCGCCTACATCATTTACTTCCACCAAAGCTTCGATGCTTGCTTGAGTTACTTTCTCGAGAGTTAAGAAATGCGTTGCTAAATTTTGCGCAGTGGCTTCACCTACTTCACGAATACCTAATGAATATAAAAACTTAGCTAATGTAGTTTGCTTTGCATCTAACAGTGCATTCACTAAGTTTTTGGCTGATTTGGGTCCCATTCGCTCAAGTGACTCAAAGTGCCCTTGTTTCAAAATAAATAAATCTGCAGGTGTTTTAACAAGCTCTCGGTCCACCAGCTGGTCAACAATCTTATCGCCAAGTCCATCAACATCAAGGGCTTTACGCGAGGCAAAGTGCTTTATTGCTTGTTTACGTTGCGCTTGACAGACCAAGCCACCAGTACAACGAGCAACGGCTTCACCTTCAATTTTTTCAACGTGAGAGTCACATATTGGACAGGTTATTGGAAACACGATGTCTTTCGCATCATCAGGGCGACGTTCAAGCACAACTTGAGTAATTTGTGGGATCACGTCACCAGCACGACGGATAATAACTGTATCACCCACTTTTACGCCTAATCGGGCAATTTCATCTCCATTATGCAATGTCGCGTTTGAGACAGTTACGCCACCAACAAAAACAGGCTCTAATCTAGCAACTGGCGTAATAGCCCCTGTGCGCCCAACCTGAAATTCAACATCGAGTAACTGGGTGATCTCTTCTTGAGCAGGGAACTTGTAGGCGATCGCCCAGCGTGGTGCACGTGCAACAAAGCCTAAACGCTCTTGCATGGCTTTGTTGTTGAGTTTAATAACTACGCCATCAATTTCATATTTTAAGCTGCTTCTACGCTCTAAGATATCTTGATAATAATCCAGAGCAGCTTTTTCACCTTCCACCAGCTTGGTCTCAGGACATAAGGGTAGCCCCCAATCAGTCAGCTTAGCCAGTTGTTGATAATGGTCGCTCGGTAACTCACCTTCAGTCACAACGCCAATACTGTAGGCATAAAACATCAGTGGTCGCTTTGCCGTTATTTTTGAATCGAGTTGGCGTAGACTACCTGCGGCGGCATTACGGGGATTAACAAATACTTTTTCGCCCCTTTTTTCAGCCTCTGCATTAAGTTTGTCAAAACCTGCGCTATCCATAAATACTTCACCACGGATCTCGATTTCTCGCGGGTAATCATCACCTCGTAATTTCAGCGGGACGTTACGAATTGTTTTCACATTTTGGGTGATGTTTTCTCCCGTTTGCCCATCTCCTCGGGTTGCTGCCTGCACGAGCACACCATCACGGTATAAAATAGAAACCGCCAAGCCATCAAGCTTTGGCTCACAACAAAAAGTAAGCTCACTTTTATCCATTAAGCGCTCTTTTACACGGCGGTTAAACGCGGCAAACTCAGCTTCGCTAAAGGCATTATCAAGCGATAGCATAGGCACCTGATGGGCGACTTGCTCAAATTTAGCAAGCGCAGCCCCACCGACTTTCTGCGTTGGAGAGTCGGCAGTTAAATATTCTGGGTTAGCCGTTTCTAACGCACTTAATTCACGTAATAGGCGATCGTATTCAGCATCTGGAATAGATGGGTTATCGAGCACATAATAATCGTAATTATGATCTTCTAATTGCTGACGAAGCGCGCTAATTTGCGTTAAAACTGGAGTAGACATACAGGCCTCTAAAACATAAAAAAGCCACTTAAACGAGTTATCGCCTAGTGGCTTAAAAAATTCTTAATTAATTAACTTTGTTTGGTTACTGCTCACGCGCAGAAGCTTCTCACTTTTTCTACATACTCACGTACACTATCAACGGTCATTTCTTCACGTTGTGAGTCTAAAATGGTAGCACCAAACTCATCTGCAAGCTTTTTCGCAGCACTATGAAGCATATTAAATGCAGCTAGACCATCACCATCACATGGTAAGGTCATAAATAGGCTGATCCCTGCAGTACTAAACTGTTCCATATTATCAATATCAAACGTACCTGGGTTGTACATATTAACTAAGCGAAATAGTACAGGGCCAAGACCTGCTGGGTCTAAATGACGATTAAAGAAACCTTCCTCTGAATATTTAAAACCAAGCGTATTAACCGCTGGTAATAATTTACTGCCTTCCATCACCATGCCTTCAGGCATTTGAATGTGCACAATAATAAAGTCAGCTGCGGGAGCCGCAGATTCACTTTCTGCTTTGGGCTCTTCAAGCTCTTCTGGCGTTTGCTCAACGCTCTGCTGTGGCTCATGCTGTTCATCTGCTGCAGAGAAACTAAGATCACCAAACTGGGGCTCATCACGTTCAGCTGAACGCTCTTGAATCGGCTCTGCCGCTGTTTGTTGTACAGGGGCTTGTTCAGTAGGTTCAACTCGCTCATCAGCGGTTGTCGCAGGCTCATCTTTTTTACGAACTGACCATAGGCCATGTATTAATAATCCACCAATGACAATTACACTGATAATGATTAAAACCCATCTTAATTGCTCGGCCATCCCCTCACCTTTTATTATTTGATTTGCCAAAAATTGTATTATGCATGTGCCATTTGCACCGCTTGTTCAATATCAACTGCCACCATGCGTGATACGCCTGGCTCAGCCATTGTAACACCAGTCAATCGCCCTGCCATTTCCATGGCAATTTTATTATGACTAATGTAGATAAATTGCACCGATTGTGACATTTCTTCCACTAAACGGCAAAACCTGCCAACATTCGCATCATCAAGTGGTGCATCTACTTCATCCAGCATACAGAAAGGAGCTGGATTGAGCCTGAATATTGAAAACACTAATGATAATGCGGTCAGCGCTTTTTCTCCACCACTTAAAAGGTGAATTGTTGAATTTTTCTTGCCCGGAGGCCTTGCCATTATACTAACACCACTTTCGAGTAAATCATCACTGGTTAATTCAAGGTATGCGCTACCGCCACCAAATACTTTAGGGAATAACTCACCGAAGTCTTGATTGACTTGATCAAACGTTGCTTTAAAGCGCGTTTTTGTTTCTCTATCAATTTTGTGAATTGCCCCTTCAAGGCTTGAGAGTGCATTGGTTAAATCATCTAATTGTTGTTCTAAATATTCGCTGCGCTGCTTAGCTTGTTCATATTCATCGATTGCCGCTAAATTTACCGCACCTAAACCCGTTACCTCCTGCACAACTCGGTTTAGTTGCGCTTGCACCCCCGATAAGCTGGCTGACTCAGGTAATTGCTCTAATACAGTTTTTAAATTCTGCTCAAGTTCAGTTAATGGCTCTAATGCGGCTTGTGCCTTTACAAGCAAACTTTGCTCTTCGAGTGCCAGCGTTTGCAGTGTCTCCTGCAACATTGTTAATTCACTTTGCGACGACTTCAGTACTGTTTGTTTATCTAATAGTGCCGCTTTAGCATCTGCTAACTGCTCATTGAGTTTACTTAATTCTTCTTCGCCTTGCTGGTGCTGTTCAAGCAATAATAAAATTTGTTCCGCGCTTTGTTCAAGCGGAATCACTAACTCTTCAATTTGGCAGCTGAGCTCTGATACAGCTTCACTGGCACTGTCATACGCAGTAAGTGCATGCTGAAGTTTAGTTTCACTTAATTGGGATTCACTACGAGCTTTTTGTTCAGCAAGATGCGCTTGATGAGCTTGAGTTTTATACTGCTCAAATACCGCATTGTGTTGGGTGTATTCGTTATCGCATGCTTGCTGATGTTGTTGTGCGTGTGTAAGTTGCGCTGCTAACTGCTGCTTTTGCTGCGCTAAACTATCAATAAGCTGTTGTTGATGCGCAATAGCTTGCGTTACGGATTGTTGTTCAGCAGTTAGTTGCTGGCGTTTTTCAGTTAGCTTTTGTTGTTGAGTGCGCCACTGTGTTAATTGCTCTTTAAGCATATCGCGCCGGGTACTCGCTGACGCTATTTTTTGTGCAAGTTGATGCACCGCTTCTTTTAAATTATCTCCTTGAGTTAATAACTCGCGGTGTTTAACTTCATTCTCTGTGACGTCAGCATGCTTTGCTTGTCGTTGCTCCTGCAATGAGGTTGCCCACTCTTTTGCATCTTTTAGCTGCTTATGTTTGAGTAATAATGAACTTTCTTCATCGCCTTGATTGCTTAGCTGCCAATTACGTCCATAGATTGTGCCATCCCTATCGATAGCCGCAAGCCAAAACTCATCACTGAATAAAGCCTGATCAAAATTATCTTGAACAGCAATTCGCTCTAATAAATCAGGGTAGACGCCATGCTCGATTAGCGCGGCAACAGAGTCAGTTTTGGCTTTATACGTACTTGGCCAAACACTATTGTTAGCCCTATCCGAGCTTACAGTTAAGTGCGTTAATCCTAAAAGCGCTTGCTCTACAATTTGTTCACAACCAGACTGCACACTAAGTTGGGCTAATAAATTAGCGTTACTTTCACTTGTTTGATCTGCCAGCATACTGGTTAAACCGGCAATTTGGGCTTTATTTTCATTAACCTCTTGTGTCACATTTTGCAGTACTGCTTGGCTTGTTGTTAATCTTTCATGCGCACTTTGTGTCGCCTGCTTAACGGTGTTTAACGCACTTTGCTTTGCCGCTAACTCTTTGGTTAGAGACTGCATTAACGCTTGCTGCTGCTCTAATTGTTGGGCAATTGCGTTGTCTGCTAGATCTTTTCCCTGTTGCTCAATATCAGCAATTTGTGTATCGAGGTATTGTAAACTTTGCTGCTGCTGTGTTTGTGTATTGCACTGTTTATTATAGTTATTTTCTAACGTTTGACACTGTTCTTTCAGTGCTTGCCACTGTTCATTAGCGTGTTGCTTTTGCTGTTGTGATTGTTCAACTTCCTGTGCAATCTGCTCTACTTGCTCATCACAAATAAGTGTGTGTTCAATTGCATGCTGTAGTGCTTGTGCGAGCTCATCGGTATGCCCTTGCTGCTGTAATTGCAGTTCCTGGTTTTGCAGTTGCAGGCTTTGTTGTTTAATTAAATTTTGGCTCAGGGTTTGATGTTGTTGTTTTAAGCTAATTTGCTGTTGTTCAATTCGGGTTAGCTGAGTATGCGTATTATGTTGTGCATGTTGCGCATCACTGAGATGTTGCTGCTGTTGTTCTACTTTAACTTCTAAGCTCGCCAGTACATCATCATGGCCTGAGTTCGCTTGCTTAAAAAAATCAATTTGTTCATTTAATTTAGCGATCTGTTGATTTTTATCAACTTGTTGCTGATGCAGTTTTTGCCATTTTAAAACCGCAATTTGTCCCTTAAGTGCACGCTCTTGGCTCTTTAGCTCGCGATACTTTTTCGCATTAATTGATTGCACAGCCAATTTATCAACTTGTGTTTGCAACTCTTGGCGAACATCAAGTAAACGTTCTAAATTCTCTCGCGTGCTCTTGATCCGAGTTTGCGTTTCTCGACGACGCTCTTTGTACTTTGAAACACCTGCGGCTTCTTCAAGAAATATTCGTAAATCAGCAGGTTTACTCTCAATTAAGCGTGAGATCATCCCCTGCTCAATAATTGCGTAGCTACGTGGGCCAAGCCCAGTGCCTAAAAATATGTCGGTAATATCACGTTTTCGACACTTACTGCCATTTAAAAAATACAATGATTGGCCATCACGCGTTACTAAACGCTTTATAGCAACTTGGTTACGATCGGCAAAAGTATTAGGAAGCTGGCCTTGAGTATTATCAAAAATCAGTTCGACAGAAGCTTGGGAGACAGGTTTTCGATTAGTTGAGCCATTAAAAATAACATCAGTCATGGCATCGCCACGCAAATTTTTAGCCGAGCTTTCACCTAATACCCAACGCACCGCATCAATGACATTTGATTTGCCACAGCCGTTAGGGCCAACGACACACGTCATTTGATCAGGGAACGGAATTTTAGTGGGCTCTACAAAGGATTTAAAGCCCGCTAATTTTATGGTGCTCAAACGCATCTATTTGGTTTACCGATTGTTATTATTATTTACTAAGTACTAATCTAACCTATTTTGAGACAAAAGGTTAAGCTTGGCGTTTAAAGTTATCTAAAATAATACCTGTAGCCATAGCAACATTTAATGACTCCGCAGCACCAAATGCCGGAATCGTAATTTTATTGCTTACTAACGCTGCGCATTCACTGCGAATGCCGTGTGACTCACTACCCATAAGTAACACACCTGATTGCGATAATTCTGCTTTGTGTAAATTCTCACCTTCTAAAAATGCACCATAGATTGGTAAGTTTAATGCAGATAAATAAGCAGGTAACTCAACTTGGCTAACTGCAACGCGCACGAATGACCCCATTGTGGCACTGATTGTTTTTGGATTGTATGGGTCTGCACTATCAATACTTGTCACTATGTGCTTTATACCATACCAATCGGCAACACGAATAATGGTGCCTAAATTTCCGGGATCTGAAACCCCATCGAGGGCTAAAATTAACCCTTCTGTGTTGGGTAGTTCTACTGTTGGCATTGCTACAACTGCAATTGCCGCATTGTTGGAAACTAAAGTACTGGCTTTTGTTAAGCTCTCTTCATCAGCCTCAATCAGAGTGATTTTATTAAACTGAGTCTGATACTGACTAATAAATGCAGGTGTGGCAAATACATCTACAACCGCTAAATCACTTGCTAATAACTCAAGTACATTTTTCTCACCCTGTACAAGGTATTGATTATACTGCTTTCGGTACTTTTTTTGACCTAATGCACGAATTAACTTGAGTTGGTTTTTTGAAATCATAACAGCCTCATAAAATGACGCCGTGAGTATAGCAGATCTAACCAATAATTCTAAAACTGATAACTCATACTTCGCTATAAACTAAAGATAATCAATGAGTACTGTTAATTGTGATTGATTAAAACGTAATTTTTTAGTAAGTTTTTGGACCTAACATAAGGAATTGGAATAATAATGGAACCCACCACTGTTCAAAACGAATCAACCGCAAACGAATCAAACCGAATTATATTTCAAGGGCGAGTACAATTTGGTGGCCAAGCCAGCGAGTTTTTTGGTATTTGGTCGGTAAATATTTTACTCAGTATTCTAACCCTTGGTATTTATTCTGCTTGGGCTAAAGTACGTACTTATCGTTATTTTTATAGCAATACGAAAATAGACGGCCACAGCTTTGATTACTTAGCAACGCCCATGCAAATTTTAAAAGGTCGTATTTTAGCAATCGTTGTATTTATTATTTATAGCCTAGTTGTACAATTTTTACCTGTTATTGGTCTGTTATTCGCCCTTGGCTTTTTATTTTCAATGCCATGGATCATCAATCAAGGACTGCGCTTTAATATGCGTATGACCCGTCATCGTAATGTACGCTTTGCGTTTTCAGGAAATTACGGTGATGCATTAATTAATTTTGTTCTACTACCTATAGCAAGTGTATTCACGTTATACTTATTACTGCCTTATGCACTCAAACGTATTGACCAATATTTACATGAAAACATCAGTTACGGTAATAAACCGATTAATGTCAACCTTGAAGGCGCCACCTATTACATGGCGGCATTAATCACCATTGGTGTTGCGATTGGCGGCTTAGTTATATTTGGCATTTTTGCAGGTTCAGTCGGTGCAGCTATGAGTTTAACCAGCTTTGATGTTGATAATTTTAATATCTCTACATTAATCTTCCCTCTGATGATTGTGGCACTTTATGTGGCTTTTCTAACAATTTTACGCGGCGTGTATGTGTCGATAATTCGTAACCATATTTTTAATAGCAGTGAATTTGAAGACGTTGCTAGCTTTAAATCTGACTTAAAACCAGCTGATTACGCACTAGTGTTGTTTACCAATGCACTGGCTATTATTTTTACCTTAGGGCTAGCTTATCCTTGGGCAAAAATACGCAGAGCACGATTACTTGCTGCGGCCACTGAAGTAACGATTTACGCAGGCGCACTTGATATTATTGATACCGCAGAAGAGCAACAATCATCGTTTGCTGAAGAAGCGGCAAATGTGTTTGATATTGATATATCGCTTACTTGATGAGTAAACATCATATTAAAGGCTGCTATTACTACCCTAATAGCAGCCAACACCAACACTGCTTTGCAACAATCAATAAGAGCCAAATACAGCTTATTGATACGCAGCAAAATGCGCTTTTATCTACATTTATTACTGACTGCCAAATAGATAGCCCGCTTCGTGGTGTTGCTTCAGAATTAAGCTTTGCTGAAGGCGGCCGCTTTGTTCCTGACGATATTAACCATCGCTGGGCATTTACGCATAAAAAAACGGGTATGAGTGAACGCCTCGAAAAATCTAAGCCACTCATAGTTGCCTCAATCATTTTAATACCTTTATTACTATGGTTTATTTTATATCGCGGGATCCCCGCTATCGCTGTGTACAGTGTTGGTTTAGCTTCTCCAGCTACCATAGAGGCAATGGGCGAGCAAACCCTCAACGTGATTGAAAAAGTAGCATTAGCACCGACTCAATTACCTGATGAAACTCAAAATGATATACAACTGACATGGCTGCAAATGCTCGATAAACTACATTTAGATAGTGCTAGGTATAGATTATCTTTTTACCAATCAGATTATTTTTCTGCTAATGCGTTCGCGTTACCCCATGGCCGAGTGATTGTTACCGATGAGTTAGTCATTTTTCTCAAAGATAAACCGGATGCATTGCGGGCAATTTTACTTCATGAAATAGGCCATGTTGAGTACCACCATGGCATTCGATTAGCGGCGCAAGCAACTGCCAGCACCATAGTGTTAGCGATTATTTTTGGTGACTTAGAAGGGATCACTGAAGTCGTACTTGGGTCCAGCTCTTCTTTTTTGCAGCAAGCATTTTCACGAGATATGGAACGAGAGGCCGATAAATACGCTATCGAGAAACTAATTACTTTAGGTTACTCTAACCATGATTTTGCCGATGCCATACAGGCACTGCAAAAAAAATTAGATGAGCAAACACAACTTGATAAGTCTTGGCTTAAATATTTATCTACACATCCTAGTTCTCAAGAACGCATTGATTTTGCGAGGCAGTACACACCACAATGACACCTGAGTTAACATTAATCACCTTGGTTATTACCGTAATCGCACTAGGTTATGGGGTTATTTACCCGCGCTTTGCTGGCAATGACTTTGTAAAAGTATCAAGCCAAGACTTGTTCGCGACAACCATTACATTAATCGTTGCGGGGAGTCTTTATTATGATTCTGGCATTGAGTTTAGCTGGTTAATCTTTAAGGTTAATTGGTTTTGGTTCACGTTTTTAACCTATGTCCTCATCGAAGTTCCTGTATGTTTGGCTTATGCAAAAAAACATAATATGAAGTTCAAGTAAATTATGTAAAAAGCGCCTACATGGCGCTTTTATTAAAGTGCTCAATCAGTACTTATGTTTTAACGTCCATAAATGCAGTAATTCATTAGCAATGGTCGCTGCTGCAATGGCGGTGAGTTCACTTTGATCGTACGACGGCGACACTTCTACAACATCCATTCCCACCATATTTATGCCTTTGAGTGCGCGTAATATTTTCAGCACTTTATCACTGCTTAGCCCGCCACAAACAGGTGTGCCAGTTCCTGGTGCAAATGCGGGATCTAAACAATCAATATCAAAGGTAACATACACAGGTAATTCCCCCACCCGCGCTAAAATTTGCTCAGCAATGGTTTGCGCCGATAAGTCATTCGCAGCCATCGCATCAATGACAGCAAATTCATGCTTGCTTTGATCAAAATCAGTACGAATACCAATTTGAATACTGTGCTCTACCTCTATCAGCCCCTCCATTGGGGCATGATAAAACATAGTACCGTGATCATAATGCGAGCCATTACTATAAGTATCTGTATGCGCATCAAAATGCACTAAAGCCATTTTGCCAAAGCGTTTAGCGTGGGCGCGAAGTAAAGGCAAAGTAACAAAGTGATCCCCCCCAAGGCCAAGCAATGTTTTACCCTGACGTAAAATTTGCTCCGCGGCTAATTCAAGCTGGGCGGTAAAATACTCAGGGTCGCCAACTGGGTAGGTAAAATCCCCAGCATCGACTAATTTTAAACGCTCAAACAAAGGAAACGTCCACGGGTATTTTGTTTCTTCCCACGCTAAATGCACCGATGCACGACGAATTGCATCAGGCCCTAAACGTGCACCAGGGCGACCCGACGTCGCCAAGTCAAACGGTAAACCAAGCACCACCAGATCTGCATTAATGTCGGTGATATTTTGCACCATGGGCTGGCGTAAAAACGTCATGCCATTGGAGTACAGTGAGTGATCGGTATGATCAAACAAGGTCGTCATATTAAAGCTCTTCTAAATAAGTATAACCGTCTAAACCTGCTTTTAATTCAGCAAGCACACTTTGCTGCTCGCTTGCAGGTAATTTACCGGCCACCAGCTGCGCATAAGAAGACTGAAAGCCTTCAACATCCAAGTGAACATAACGCATCATGTCTGCCACAGTGTCACCTTGGTTAATTTCTACAATACGGGCATCGCCTTGCTCATTCATCGTGATCATCGCACTGTGGGTATCACCAAATAAGTTATGCATATCACCTAAAATTTCTTGGTAGGCCCCTACCAAAAAGAAGCCCATTAAGTACGGTTTTTCAGCACTAAACTCCGGCACCGGTAGCGTGCTTTCAATGCCTTGACCATCAACATAGTGATCAAGTGCGCCGTCAGAATCACAAGTTATATCAAGCAACACCGCGCGCTTTTTCGGTGCTTCAGTCAAACCACTTAATGGTAATACCGGAAATACTTGATCAATTCCCCACGCATCAGGTAGCGACTGAAACAATGAAAAATTAACAAAAAACTTATCTGCTAATCGTGCATTAAGCTCATCAATAATGGGCCGGTGAAAACGGTTTTTATTATCCATATGCTTGTTAAGTTCATAACATACACGTAAGTTAATTTGCTCAGCCCACGCACGCTGAGTTAAATCTAATAACCCCATTGCAAATTGGTTATGCGCCTCAGCTAAATCACCTTGGCTATCGTGATAAATCTCAATTAATGCACGGTCATCAGTCAACACATGTAATTGCAGCCACGATTGCCACATATTTTTCAGTAATAACGGTGCGTCATCATCCGGTGCTTGAATGTCCTCTGGCACATAGCTTTCGGTGCCAATTACATTTGAAATAAGTACCGCATGGTGCGCGGTGAGTGCACGCCCCGACTCCGAGATAATTGTCGGAAATGGCTGCTCATACTGCTTACAAATATCGCCAATGGTATACACGATATTATTGGCATACTCACCTAAGCTGTAATTCATTGAGTTATGTGATTGGCTCCGTGTGCCGTCATAATCAACCGCCAAGCCACCGCCAACATCTAGGCAGTCAATTTGTGCGCCTAATTTTCGCAGTTCACAATAAAAACGCGCCGCTTCACTCACGCCTAAACGAACATCACGAATATTGGCCATTTGCGAGCCTAGGTGAAAATGTACTAACTGCACTAAATCAAGTTGGTCAGATTCTTTTAATTTATTTACCACATGCAATACTTGTGATGCCGATAAACCAAACTTTGATTTTTCGCCGCCACTGGCTTGCCATTTGCCTTTACCTTGCGACGCTAGACGCACACGAATACCAATGCGTGGTTTTACATTAAGCTCTTTAGCTTGGCTGAGTACCATGTCCAGCTCTGAGAGCTTTTCTAGCACGATATACACTTTGTGACCGAGCTTTTCGCCAATCAATGCAAGGCGCACGTACTCTTTATCTTTGTAGCCATTACATACAATCACAGCGCTGGTTTTTTCTGCCAATGCTAGTACCGTTAATAGCTCAGGCTTACTACCCGCTTCAAGGCCTAGTTGTTTCTTTTCAATATTTGCTTGGCTTGCGACTATCTCTTCAACCACTTCACGCTGTTGATTTACTTTTATTGGGTAAACCAGTAAGTAATCTTTCGGGTAACCGTAGCCTTCTATTGCAGTATTAAATGCTGCACATAAGCTATGAACGCGATGATGCAATATCTGCGGAAAACGCACCAAAGCAGGCAAACTCAATCCTTTATCTTCAAGTTGTTTGGCAATATCAATTAATGCAATGGTTTGCTCTGGGGCATCTGCCCTCGGCGCAACATACACATCACCTTGATCATTAATACCAAAAAAACCTTGGCTCCAATGACGAACATTGTAACTCGTGCGAGCTTGTTCAAGTGATGTTGTATCTTTCATTTATCTTTCTCTCTTATTTAATGGTGCCGACATCATTGTCGGCGAATTGCGCGCATTAAAAGAAAAAAAGACTATTGTGTCCAACAAGTATTTTTACTCGTAACGAGTGATATTTAACATCTTGGATTCACTGGGAGGATTAGGAGAGTGTTTGGTGCTTAATAAAGTATAAGCACCATAATAAAACCATAAAAAATCTACTGATTTAGGCCAAGTTCCATAAATAAACTTTGAGGGTTTTCACTGTAATTGCCAAATGGTCCGCAAGATTTAAACCCTAAGTTTTCATATAAGCTAATTGATTTTTTTTGTTTTGGGCCTGTTTCCAAACGAATTAAAGGAATTTGCTCTTCCCCTGCATGGTGCAACAGAATTTGCATAATACGACGAGACAAACCTTTACCACGATAGCTAGGTTTTACATATAAGCGGCGTATTTCGCCATAAGGAGGAGTGTCAAATTGCATAACAATAGCACCGCAGGCAACAATGCCATCCTCGTTTTTTAAGCCTATTGCATACACATTATCTAAGCTTAATTCATCTAAGGTAAGAGACTGCGCAGTCGCAACTGGGTACAAGGAGCAAATAAGTCGGTCGATATCGGTAAAAACATTAATCACATCCTGGTCATTGGGGTTTAAATCGACTAACTGCATAGAACATCTCAATTTTATATTAAAAATTTGTTGTCAAACTATACCGAATTGTAACAAATGAACAACCTTGTTCGGCCTGTTTTTTACTACTTTAAACTTATAACCTAAAAATATTACCTTAATATGGTCGTATAATGTTCAGGCATAATCAAAAAACTTTCGATGCTCTATACCTGCTAAGTTAGCATTCACTTTATTTGGGTGTTTATACTCACGCCAGTTGGCGACATTACGGCCAACATTCAATTTCGAAAAGTTAGCCTTCCCGTGTATGGGCAAACCTAAAAATTGTTTTAATGTTAAAAGGCTTCCAGGCTCGCTAACATCAATTGTTAAAAAGTCATCTCGGTCTTTAAAATATTCGAATACCTCTTGTTGATGCCCAAGAAAATAGCGAGTCAGGGTTGCTGTACATAACGGATGAATATCTGGAAAGGTCATATGAAAGCTTCGCTTGAGGACTGGGCTAAAATGCCCATTAGTTAACTCTAAATGCGGTGCCATTTTTTCAAGTAACATGGTGATTGACGGAAGCCACTTTTCTAAATCACGGCTTAAATACACAAATTTTGAGTTTGGGAATAATTTATCTAAATGCATATAATCACTAAAACAAGGAGCATCTGATATTGCATCTGCCACTTCAAACGCTTTTTTAGTAAAAGCGGTATGCGCTACTTTTAAACCCAACTCTAATAAAGCGACGCTAATACTGGTTGTACCGGTTCGTGGTAAACCAATAATAAAGATTTTAGACATGCTCATTGCTCAAAATGATGGGCCATTAGTATATCGGGATCCTCGAGATAAACCTACTAAACACTAATATTTGCACATATTTAAACCCAATATAGCGATTTTAAGTATTTTTAAAATTCCAGGTCATTAAAACCCACTTCTTCTCCTGAATTTCTAAAGAAAAAACACTTTGTTACTTAAAAACGCTGTTCAATAAAACTGAGCAATTTATACTGCGCTTAATGATAAAAATGATCCGAGGTATTTAACGTGCAGTTTACTCAAGGTATGGAGTATTTTTTTTCCGGTTTTAAGTTGATCACTCAAAAAGGTCTCAAGCGTTTTGTATTTATTCCTTTATTAATCAATATTGCGCTATTTGGTAGCTCACTGTTTTTTTTATACGGCTGGCTAACTGAAGGGTTTACTTATTTAAATAATATGCTGCCTAGCTGGTTAAGCTGGCTTGAGTGGTTAATGTGGCCTATTGCTATATTAGTCATTCTATTTAGTTACAGTATGCTGTTTAGCGTAATCACTAACTTTATCGCCGCGCCCTTTAATGGCTTACTCAGTGAAAAAGTAGAGCTTTATTTAACGGGTCAAAAAATTAACGATGACGGCTTCACTGATTTAATCAAAGATGTCCCCCGCATGTTAGGCCGCGAGTGGACCAAGCTGTGTTATTACCTACCCCGCGCGATTGGTTTCTTTATTTTATTATGGGTATTGCCTGTGATCGGCCAAGTACTATGGGTGTTGTTTACATGCTGGATGTATGCGGTGCAATATAAAGACTATGCATTTGATAACCACAAAATTTGTTTTAAACAGATGAAACAAGATTTAAAACAAAAGCAGGGCTTATCATATGGTTTTGGTTTAGCTGTTATGCTGCTTACTGCAATTCCAATCGTTAATTTAATTGTGATGCCTGTGGCTGTTTGCGGGGCAACACGTTTATGGGTAGACCAATACCGTCCTAAATACCGCTAATAGCATGACTCACAGGGGACATTAAAGTCCCCCTCCGTTTTTACACCAAAACTTGGCGTGTATTAGCAATAAAGTGGTGTACTTCACGTTCTATTTTTATGTCTACAGGCTTTTCTGGCTTACGGTCATTCGGGCAAGGCATTCTGGGAGTGGTACCAAATAAGCGGCAAATCAATGGGCGCTCATCATAGACAGTGCAGCCTTTTGGGCCAAGATGTACACAATTAAATTCATTTAACGCCGCTTCATGCTCTGCATCTGTTTTTACTGGTAATCGAGACATTTCTTCAGATGAAGTTGTCACGGGCCCACAGCAGTCATGGCAGCCTTCAACACATTCAAACTGTGGTATATTAGCGCGCAAGCGCAAAATAACTTTTTGGTTTTTATACATCAATTTTTACCTTTATTTAGCCAGTATTCATGCCGCACTAAAATTAATTAGCTATATAGGCTTTGCGGCACTTTTGTCACGTTCAGGTGTACTGTGATCTCTTCTCTGTCATGATATAAATGCTTAGCTTGTAGCTCATAGTTAATACCATATTTATCAAGCTCCTCCCTTATCATGGTTAAACACTCGTAAACACTGTCAAAGCGTTTTTTCATGGGGAGTTTTAAGTTAAAAATAAGCTCTTTAGCATACGCATTCACAGCCCAATCAATCATCAAGTTTGTTACTTTTGTTGGCTTTTCTACCATGTCACACACGAGCCATTGAATGTTGCGCTTTTCTGGGCGGTATTTAAAACCATCAACACGAAAATGTTTAACTTGGCCTGTTTCCATTAAATCATCATTCATTGGACCGTTATCAATCGCGCTGACAAACATGCCACGGCGTACTAATTGATATGTCCAACCGCCTGGGCATGCGCCCAAATCTACGCCGCGCATGCCTGCTTGTACCCGTGACTCAACTTCATTAGGCGGTATAAATACATTAAATGCTTCATCAAGCTTTAACGTTGAGCGACTCGGTGCATCACTTGGCATACGCAAGCGCAAAATGCCCATAAAGAATGGTGAATTATTGTAGCTATACGAATGACCCACATAAGCGGTGTTATTAGTTAAGAACATAACGTGCATAACTGGACGGTTAGCTTTAGGCTCACGTAACACGGTGTTTTGTTTTTCTAATGCTTTTTTGAGCGGTGTAGATATTTTTTTGCAGAACGTTAATAGCTCTTTGCCTTCATTAGTATCAGGGGTTTCTACACGCAGCTCTGAACACAGCGGAAAATCTGCTGCTGCGGTTTTAATTTCACCAACCCGGTCTTCAACGGGCATATTCTCAAGTAACGTTCCTGCAAACCATTGGCGCGCAAACACCATGTTTTTAAAATCAACTTTTTTTATGATCTCGTCACTGTGTGATGCTTCAAAGCACTCATAAACCACATAACCTGTGTTGGGTTTGGCTTTCACATAACCGGCAAAACCTTGCTCGGCAGCATGAAAAGTTATTTCTGCTGCGGCATCATTTTCAAACCCACTACGACAATAAATCACTACGCTTGACATAAAAACCCTTAAATTGCGCATTCTGCGCGATATTCTTTATTAAAATTTAAACCGTGCAACTTGCACTAAAATAATCAACCAGCCAACAATAAAACACAGTCCGCCTAAAGGGGTAATTGGCCCAAGCCACTTTTGCCCAGTCATTGCGAGTAAATATAAACTCCCGCTAAATAGTAAGATACCCGCAATAAAAAACCAGCCAGCGACGGTTAAATTTAAGCCCCACTTTATCAAAATAGCAACTGCAATAAGCGCAAGACCATGGACCATTTGATACTCAGCAGCGGTTTTAAACACGCCGATAGCATATTCAGAAACCCGACTTTTTAAACCATGGGCGGCAAATGCGCCAAGTACAACTGATAACATACAAAACACACTACCCGCCATTAAAAATAATTTAATCATCTGCTTTACCTTTAATTCAACTAACAATGCTGCTTAATAAATTTATTTGCGTGCTCTGCTGCTCGCTGTAAATTTTCCTCAAGCGTCGTGCCACTTTTTTTACGGGGCTTTAAAGAATGATCGCCATCCGCTAACCAGACAAATTCAGGGCGTTTATCGAGCGTGAGCACATTTAACTCTTCACGAGTGCCAAATGTATCTCGCTCACCTTGGAGCACCAAAAACGGGCAGGGGATTTGGCCAAAATGCTCAATACGCAACTTCTCGGGCTTACCCGGAGGATGAAATGGATAGCCGAAAGCCAACACACCGTTAATTTTTTTATTTGTTTCACACGCCAGCATAGAGGCCATTCTTCCCCCCATTGACTTACCACCAATAAATAATGGCAATGTTGGCTCTGTTTGTTCAATTACTTGGGCAAAATAAGCAAGTAATTTGGGAGCTCGCTCAGGCGGTCTGCGCTTATTCGTTTGTTTGGCGATTTGCATATATTCAAAATCAAAGAGCCCTACATTAATACCCTGTTCGGCTAGCAAATCTGCCATTTGTTGCATAAATTCAGAGTCACTGCCTGCACCTGCACCATGGGCAAAAATAAACTGTGCGTGGGCAGGCTGTTTTGCTTTTATCCATTGTATTGTCATGTTAAAACTCTTGTTCTTGCTCGACTAAATCAAGCATCCACTCTTTAAAGGAGACTATTTTACCCAGCTCTGATTGTGATTCACGATTCACCAAGTAGTAGGCATTTTTACTTTCTAGGCTATGGCTAAAGGGGATCACCAAACGTCCTGCGTCAATATCTGGTTTTGCTAAAACACTGTTACCAATTGCAACGCCTTGACCATGCACCGCAGCTTGGAGCACCATAGAAGAGTGACTAAAGATAGGCCCTTGGTTCACTTGTACATTACGTACACCGGCGGTTTTCATCCAGGTCTTCCAGTTTTTTCGCGTAGTATCATGCAACAATGTGTGATTAGCTAAATCGCTTGGTTGATCAAGAGGTTTAGGCCCTGTTAGCAACATAGGACTACATAAGGGCACCAGGTATTCGGTGTGTAGTTTATGTGTTTGCACCCCACTCCAATGACCACGGCCATAATAAATAGCCACATCAACATCATCAGAGAGCGAATTTTCGTCTTGATCTTGCGCCTTTATTCGTACATCAATCTCAGGGTGTAACTCATTAAATAAACTAAGTCTTGGTACTAACCACTGAATTGCAAAACTCGGGGTTAGGCTTACCGTTAGGGAGCCTTTCGCACCTCGCGCTAGCAGTTTTTCTGTCGCATCGATTAACTGGGTAAAGATTTCTTTTATATCTAAAAAGTAACCCTGTCCTTCCTCGGTCAATAATAACGAGCGGTTTTTACGCAAAAACAGCTTTAAACCAAGGTGTTCTTCAAGTGTTTTAATTTGATGGCTCACTGCTGCCTGAGTGACATAAAGCTCTTCAGCTGCTTTGGTGAAACTCAAATGACGAGCAGCTGCTTCAAATGCTTTTAGGGCATTCAATGGCGGGACGCGACGAGACATATTAACCACTCTTAGAATTAGTTTTTCTTATGAGTAGATTATATACCCATGCCAAGGATGTGTATATTCGAGACATAAAAAAAGCGACTTTATAAGCCGCTTTGTTTATCAAATCTTGTAATTATAAATCGCTGGCACTGGTATCCAGTGGTGCAAAGCTTTTAATTAAATCATCAACTGCTTTCATTTGGCTCAAGTAGCCTTCTAGTTTACTCAGTGCAAGGGCACAAGGTCCATCGCATTTTGCTTCATTAGGATTAGGGTGAGCTTCAATAAATAACCCAGCTAGCCCTAATGCCATGCCGCTGCGTGCAAGTTCAGCGGCTTGTGCGCGACGCCCATCTGCTGAATCAGCACGCCCTCCTGGGCGCTGTAACGCGTGCGTTGCGTCAAAGATAACAGGAGCCATTGGCTTCATGTCATCCATACCAAGCATATCAACAACTAGGTTGTTATATCCAAAGCTAGAGCCTCGCTCACATAGTGCAACATTATTATTGCCAGCCTCATTGAACTTAGTAATGATATGGCGCATTTCATGAGGTGCTAAAAACTGTGGTTTTTTCACATTAATTACAGCACCTGTTTTTGCCATTGCAACAACAAGGTCAGTTTGACGAGCTAAAAATGCAGGCAACTGTATCACGTCAACAACTTCAGCTACCGGTGCGGCTTGATGCGGCTCATGTACATCGGTGATTAAAGGTACGTTAAAGGTTTTTTTAATTTCCTCAAAAATCTTTAGTCCTTCTTCCATACCTGGACCGCGATAAGAGTTGATTGACGAGCGGTTTGCTTTATCAAACGACGCCTTAAATACATACGGTATATTCAATTTTCTGGTCACTTCTACATAGTGCTCAGCAATGCGCATGGCTAAATCACGCGACTCTAATACGTTCATACCACCGAACAATACAAACGGTTTGTCGTTTGCAAGTTCAATGTCATTAATTTTAATTAAATGATTGTTCATCGTTAGTCCTTAAGGTGCAACTGCTTGCATCATTAATCCACAAATATAAGCCATATAAGTGCCCACCCCGTAGCCCATTACCGCTAATAATACACCCACTGGCGCAAGTGATGGGTGAAACGCCGATGCAACCACAGGTGCTGATGCGGCTCCGCCAACATTGGCTTGTGAGCCCACGGCCATATAAAACAAGGGGGCTTTAATAATTTTAGCTACAATCAGCATCAAGCTTGCATGAGTTAACATCCAAATTAAGCCGATAACAAAATACATAGGCGATTCAAGAATAGCTGTAATATTCATGTGTAAACCAATTGAGGCAACTAAAATGTATAAAAAGCTCGACGCCACTTTAGATGCACCAAATGATTCAATATGGCGTACTTTAGTAAAAGATAAACTAATACCTATGGTTGTTGAGATAACAATTAACCAGAAAAATTTACTATTTAAGCTGTACTCTTGTGCCCACGGGAAGTTAGCGCCAAAGAAAGGGCCTAAAAAGTCAGCACAAAAATGGGCAAGTCCCGTAATACCAAATGCAATAGCAATAATCGTCATATAATCGTTAAGTGTAGGCATACGTGCATGTTCTGCATGATACTTCTCTACACGATTTTTTAAGTCTTCAATTGCACTGGTATCAGCACCCGTTTTAGCGTCAATCGCTTTATGGTTAGCAGCCATTAATAATAATACCGCCATCCATAAGTTTGCCACAATGACATCCACCGTAACCATAGCAGAGAATATATCGCCGCCAACATCAAACATTTCTTTCATCGAGGCTTGATTTGCACCGCCGCCAATCCAACTGCCTGCGATAGTCGTCATTCCGCGCCAAACAGCATCAGGACCGTGACCACCTACCGCATCAGGGTAAACTGCACTCATTACAAGTATGGCTAAAGGCCCACCGATAACAATACCCACCGTGCCTGTTAAAAACATGATAAGGGCTTTAGGACCTAAATTTATAATTGCTTTTAAATCAATACTGATTGTCAGTAAAATTAAGCACGCTGGTAATAAGTAGCGCGATGCAACGTAATACACGTTAGAAGAATGGCCATCAACAATACCAAAGGTATTCAGTAGCGAGGGTAAAAAGTAGCATAGTAATAATGCAGGGACATATTTGTAAAACTTTTTTAGTGCACTATTTTCGCTGTGCGATGTTTTAAAAATAAAGCCGAGAATTACAGCGAGTAAACCAAATACAACAGCATCATTGGTGATCAATGCAGTATGGGTGTCAGCCATGTTAATTCCTTAAAATTTTAGTGGTGAGTTTTATTATTATCTTCGAGTTCTTCAATCTGGTGTTGAATAATTTCAATGGCAGGATCGTCTGGGCATTCATCTATAAAAAATTGCAGATCATCACGTGCCATTTTTGGGCAATCTAATTGATTAAGAAGATATCCGCGGTCTCTGCGTTCATAGGGATCGTCACCCAACATTTCCATCAGCATTTCTACACATGTTAAAGCATGACCAAATTTATTTTCGCTTATAAATGCCCACTTCTGCTGGGCTAAATAAAGCTTATAAACATCCTCATCAAAGATGAGCTCTAACGGCTCTTGCTCGTCACCATTTTCTTCACTGGCATTTTCAGGAATGATATACCAACTTTGCTGACCTGAACTTGGCTCGAGTACATAACCTTCTTCGTCGCTTATGGCAACATGGACGTTAACGTCGTTATTAGAAATACACACGCTAGCATCATAATCCGCATGCTGTAATAAGTGACATAACAAAATACCTAAGGTTGTTGGTGAACCGCTACGCATAGCCAATGTATAGGTAAAGCTATTTAAGGTGTATTCAGGCACTTTCAAGCTGGATACACTAAACATCCACTTGGTGTAAAACATATCAAGCAGAGTATCAAGGCGGTCATGAATATCGTCTTGTTGTTGACACAGCTCAGTAATTTGGTTTTCAAATTCACTCAGAGTAGCAAAACTTTGGCTTAGGTGAGCCTGTGGATCCCATTTAGCTTCTGCGCTTATACAACGATACAAAGCTGCGGGAACAAATGCATCATAATTTTCATCTTGATAGGTTTCGTTTTCATCTTCAAACCAAGGTGTGGTCATTAATACTGCAACATCTGTTATTAATACGAAGAGTTAGTTTACCTAGTTTTTAGCCCAGTTACCAACGCGTTTACAGCCCAAAGGTATGAAGATATACCGATGAGCTGGTTTTACTGCCTATTTTATTAAAGTAGGATCGCTGTTTTTGTCACAGCTAGCTTACCTATTAACGCAATAACAGCGGTGGTTACTACTAAGAAGGCTAATTTCGCTGGCAATGCTTTTTGTTTACTCGCAATAATGCCAAAGGCAATATACGCAACAACCAAAATTATTTTCTCTAATAACCACATTTGTTCAAGTGGGTTTATTTTGGCAATGGCCATTAATGTAATTGCTGAGATAAGCAAGAATGTGTCTGTTACGTGGCTACCAATAAATACCACTTTATTTTTAGCAATGGCACCACTGCCAATACGTGAGAAAGATCGTACATAAAATAAAAGTATACTTAAAACGGCGATTGCCATATGTGTGTGTTTTACTGCTAAATAATCCATATTGCCCTATCTTAGTTTATAAAAAATGACGGTGTAATTAATCTGGGTATAACGCTAATATTTTCTCTAATTCATCTACTTGTTGATTAAATACATCAACTAATTTCGGCTCAAAATGTTTGCCTTTTTGCTCGTTGATTTCACTCACAACGGCCTCAACACTCCATGCCTCCTTGTAACAACGTTTATGGCGAAGCGCATCATATACATCAGCTAGTGCCACAATGCGACCAAATATGTGAATATTTTCACCTACTAACCCTTGTGGGTACCCAGTACCATCCCATTTTTCATGATGATCGCGTGCTACCTCAGCCCCAGCCTTAACAATATCGCGTTTCGACCCTTTTAATATTGCATGGCCTTTTTGCGCATGGGTTTGCATTATTGCCCATTCTTCATCAGTTAGCTTGGCCGGTTTATTCAAGATAGCATCAGGAATACCCACCTTACCTACATCGTGCAGCGGTGAAGCTAAGCGAATTAATTCAGCTTCTCGCTTTGATAAACCATAGCCTAAGGCTAATGAGTTACATATATGCGACACGCGTTTAACATGATTACCAGTCTCTGTTGAACGTTGTTCGAGTGCTTCACTTAAGCGCAAAACAAGTTCTTGTTGCGTGGCTTCAACTTCTGACTGCAGTTGCACATTTTCATACGCTAGCTGTACATTTTGTGAAAATATTTCAATCAAATGACGTTGAGTATCTGTTAAATATTGCGGAATTCCTGAAATAAACAGCATTGAATTATGGTTATATTCACTGCAACAATAGGCAAATAGGTAATTATTTTTATAAACAATTGTTTTATCTTGCAATGCTTGTTTGCATGCAAGTAATTGCTCATTATCAAGCACGTCTTCAATTGCTTTACCTTCGCTGCGTTCAAAGTCTCCTCGGCCAGAAAAAACAACTAACTTTTTTTGATTATCATCTGGGTTACTCGCCACTAGGCTGGTTGCATACATTGCTTTATCAACCGTCCCTAACAAAGAGGTTAACTGTTGCATAACCCCTTCGATAAAGTTTTCTAGTGAATGAGCAGCAAAGATATCTCTCGAGGCTTTAATTATTTTTTCGAGCCCTTGGCGAGATTGCTCAATGGATAAAATATCGCGATATGAACGTAAGCTCGACATCACCACAGTAAATAACTTTTGTGCGGTAAGCTCTGTCTTCGATTTGTAATCATTTATATCATAATTCACAATTACTTGGCGTTCAGGCGCTTGTCCTGGCTGACCGGTGCGAAGAATGATTCTGATATGATTATTTTTTGCTGTTTCGCGGATATACTGGGCGACTTTCAAACCTGCGTCATCGGTCTCCATGACAACATCAAGTAATACAATGGCCGCATCTGGGTGATTATCAATCATTGCTTTGGCTTCTTCGCCAGAATAAGCACTTATAAACTCTAAACGTTTATCTTGAAACTCAAAGTCGCTTAAAGCCAGTTTAGTTACTGCATGTACTTCAGGTTCATCATCAACAATAATGACTTTCCAAGTTCCCTGAACAATATTACTTACTTCTTCTTGTGGCTCATCCGAAAACAAAAAATCATCCATCACACTGGGTCCTTTGAAGGCTGTTACATTTTATTCTCACAGCGCTTTGTTGTTTATTTTGGCCACTGTGCGAACGTTACACGATCGTTATTTGCTAAATCTTTCACTGTAAGTATATTTGTATACGCCATTTGTGCAAAAAAACTATGCACTTTAGTACTTTGTTGATACCCATGCTCGAATATTAAATAGCCATTTGGCGCTAAATAATTCCTCGCTTGAGTGATAATATGCTTAATATCAGCCATACCATCATCATCGGCAACCAATGCTGAGAGTGGTTCAAAACGCACATCCCCTTGGGTTAGATGTTCATCATCATGCTCAATATAGGGCGGGTTACTTACTATTAAATCAAACTTTTGATTACTTACTTCACTAAACCAGTTACTTTGTAAAAAAGTAACCTGCTGTAAGCCTAATCGCTGTTTGTTTATTGTCGATAATGCAACTGCTTGCGCTATGCGGTCAACCCCTGTTATTTGCCAGTTTGCTTTTTCAAAGGCTAATGCAAGCGCAATTGCGCCAGTACCCGTGCCCAAGTCGAGTACTTTTGCATCTTCTTTGAGTGGTAAGTTTAGTGCAACTTCAACTAAGGTTTCTGTATCAGGTCGAGGGATTAGCGTTGTGGCGTTAACCTGCAGTGGCAAACTCCAAAACTCTCGCGTGCCGGTGATATGCGCAATAGGTTCACCATTTAAACGGCGCTGACAATAACTATCAAACAGCTGTTGTTGCTCTACCGTAAGTTGCTTTTCAGGCCAACTAAATAAATAGCTACGAGGTTTGTTTAATACCTCAAGCAGTAATACTTGGGCATCCAACTTAGCGCTGTCAGTGCTATTTTGCAAAAGCAAAGTAGCACTGTGGATTGCCGATTCAACTGTGTCTGTCACCTTTATTCATCGCCCATCGCAGCGAGTAAATCAGCTTGATGTTCTTGCATAAGCGGCTCAACAACACAGCCTAAATCCCCAGCGACAACTTCATTTAAACGATACAGTGTTAAGTTAATGCGGTGATCAGTAATTCGACCTTGTGGGTAGTTATAAGTACGAATACGCTCTGAACGGTCACCACTTCCCACTAAGTTACGGCGCTCAGATGCTTCTGCCGCGTGACGTTTTTCATCTTCAGCTTGTTGTAAGCGAGCAGCAAGTACTGACATCGCTTTAGCACGGTTTTTATGTTGTGAACGCTCATCCTGACACTCAACCACAACTCCCGTTGGAATGTGGGTAATACGTATTGCTGAGTCAGTTTTATTAACGTGCTGACCACCGGCACCTGATGCACGAAACGTATCAACTTTAATATCTGCGGTGTTTATTTCAATAGCCTCCGCCTCCGGAATTTCGGCCATAACCGCTACGGTACACGCAGAGGTATGAACACGCCCTTGCGACTCAGTTTCTGGCACACGTTGTACGCGGTGGGCACCTGATTCAAATTTAAGTTGGCCGTAAACACCTTCACCACTAATGTTTGCAATCACCTCTTTAAAGCCGCCATGCTCACCTTCATTGGTGCTCACAACTTCCACTTTCCACTTTTTCGTCTCAGCATAACGGGTATACATACGGAATAAGTCTCCCGCAAAAATAGCCGCTTCATCTCCCCCTGTTCCTGCACGTACTTCAAGAAACACGTTATTATTATCACGCGGGTCTTTTGGCAGCATCAGCACTTGAATTTGATCTTCAATAATTTGAATTTGTGATTTTGCTTCTTTATATTCTTCTTGCGCCATTTCACGCATATCAGGGTCAGAATCTTTTAGCATTTCTTCAGCGGTAGCAACATCCTCTTGTGACTGTTGGTACGATAAAAACGCTTTTACGATTTCTTCCAGCTCTGAGTATTCTTTTGAAAGAGCACGAAAGCGATTTTGATCGCTTATAACAGAGGGGTCACTTAGCAGCGCTTGCACTTCTTCATAACGCTCAACTAAGGTTTCTAATTTACGATAAACGGACTCTTTCATGTAACTGCTATTCCTGATCAATACCTAACATTTTCTTTAATTGGCTTAACTGATCAACTTCACCTTTTTTAGCCGCATCTTGAATTGCACGGGTAGGCGCGTGCATTAAACGGTTGGTTAATTTGTTGGCCAGCTCTAAAATTACTTTTTCTGCGTCTTTTCCGGTTGTTAATTGGCTTATAGCCTTATCAACCAGCTCAGACTTTATATCTTGTACATCTTGACGATAACTGCGAATTAGATCGACAGAATCAAGTGAACGCATCCACATTGCAAATTCGGCACTGCGATGAGTAATAATACCTTGTGCTTCTTCTGCGGCTTGCTCACGTGAGGCGATATTCTCGCTCACAATGGCTTGTAAGTCATCAACGGAATATAAATAGGCAGCATCAAGCTCCCCTACTTGGCTTTCAATATCCCGTGGTACTGCAATATCTATAAATAGCATAGGTTTATTGCGACGTTGTTTAAGCGCTTGTTCCACCACTCCTTTACCTATAATTGGCAACGTACTAGCGGTGGAGCTAATTACAATGTCGGCTTGGTGCAAACGTTCAGGTAACTGTGCTAACGCGATGACGTCAGCGGATACGTCTTGGGCTAAAGAGCGTGCACGTTCTATTGTGCGATTAGCAACCGTAATTTGCTGCGGTTCGTTTTGGTATAAATGTTTGGCAACCAACTCAATGGTTTCACCTGCGCCGATAAGCAAGACTTTAGTCTTGTTTAGCTTTCCGTATATATGCTTTGCTAAATTAACTGCGGCATATGCAACAGATACAGCGCTTGCTCCAATGTCAGTTTCAGTGCGCACTTGTTTTGCCACTGAAAAGGTTTTTTGAAATAAACGGTCGAATACCACATCAACAGAGTTGTGGTTTTTTGCACTATTATAAGCCTGTTTTATTTGGCCAAGTATTTGTGGCTCACCTAAAACAAGCGAATCTAAACCACAAGAGACTCGCATCAAATGGTTGATGGCTTCGTTATCTTGGTGGCAATATATATTTTTGCTCAGTTCCTGTTCATCTAACCCATGGAAACTGGCTAACCATTGCAACAGTATTTGGGAATTTTGCTGAGCAAGGCTACAATAGATTTCTGTACGGTTACAGGTTGATACAATAACCGCTTCATTAAACTGATCATGATCACTCAATTGCTGTAATGCTTCTGATAATTGCTCAGGTGAAAAGGCGACTTTTTCACGCAGTTCTACAGATGCGGTTTTATGATTAATACCAAGTGCTACTATGGTCATATGTGCCAAATATTGCTAAGCCATGCTCGAAAGGCAGTAATTTTATCAAAAATCATTGGAATATGGAAAGTAAGGAACGACATTTGATTCGACTATATTTGATTTTACTCACATTTTTTTTATTTTTAAGTGGTTGCGCACAGCGAATTGACCCACAAACGTCTCTTTATGTTGATTGGAAAGCAAAACTTTCAGCGCAAAATACATGGCAAGTTGAGGGGAAGCTGGCTTTTATTAGCCCTGATGAGCGTCAATCTGCCAATTTAAATTGGCAACAACAAGATGGTTTGAATCAACTGGTACTCACCACCTTTATTGGTACTCGTGTATTAGCACTTAAACAAGATGCCCAAGGTGCTGAGCTTGAGTACGATGGTGATACCTACCACGATACCAATGCAGCACAATTATTAAATCGTTTAACTGGATTTACTATCCCAATGGATAGTGCCGATGATTGGCTTAAAGGCACGGTTTCGAATGAGTCTTTGCAAGTAGATGAACTTGGCCGCGCGAAGAATGTAATGTGGCAGTCTCTTAACGGTCAAAAATGGCATATTAGCTACGGTGATTATCAACAATATGCAGGATTTTGGTTACCGAAAAGACTAACTTTGAAACATCAAAATATCAAAATAAAAATTCAATTATACCAATGGTACTTCAACGAACATGACTGATAGCACACTAACTCAATTTTCATTAATAGCCCCTGCTAAACTCAATTTATTTTTACATATAAATGGTCGCCGAGACGATGGCTACCATGAACTTGAAACCCTGTTCACATTTTTAAATTACGGCGATCAATTAGAGTTTACCTTATTAAATACCAATACAATTGAGGTAACTGGTGACACTCAAAATATCCCTTTAACTGACAACTTAATTTATAAAGCCGCTGTATTATTGCAAAAGCATACAAAAACCAGCCTAGGCGCAAAAATAAATTTAACTAAAGTTTTACCAATGGGAGGCGGTGTTGGCGGTGGCTCTTCAGATGCTGCAACCACCCTTTTAGCACTTAATACATTATGGCAGTGTAAGCTTTCTCTTACTGAATTAGCTCGCTTGGGTGTAACTCTTGGCGCAGACGTTCCTGTATTTATAAATGGTCGAAGTGCCTTAGCACAAGGGATTGGTGAGAAGTTGGTCGATGTTGAGCTTGAACAAAAATGGTATTGTGTTGTTCACCCAAGTGAGCATGTAAGTACCGCAAAAATTTTTACTCACCCTGATTTAACACGCAATACACCCAAGCTTAAAGGTGATTGGCAACAGCAGGTTTTACGTAATGACTGCGAGCCATTAGTTAAAAAGCTCTGTCCTGAGGTTGAAAAAACCCTCCAGTGGTTGCTAAAATACGCTCCGTCTAAGATGACTGGTACAGGCTCATGTTGTTTTGCTGAATTTGCAACGCAAATAGAAGCACAACATGTTCTTGAAAACCTCCCCCATAATTGGGATGGTTTTGTTACCAGTAGCGTTAATACCTCTCCTGCCCATACGCAGTTGAACGCAATTCATTTAAGCAATCAAGTAACGTACAAGTAAAATACAATGTAAGTTAACAAATGGCGCACTTGCCTCGTTTGTTAGTCCCAAAATTCAGTGCCTGAGGAACCCTACCGTGCCTGACATAAAGCTCTTCGCTGGTAACGCAACACCTGAGTTAGCTCAAAAAGTTGCAAAACGTTTATATATTGAAGTTGGCGATGCTGTTGTTGGCCGTTTTAGCGACGGTGAGATCAGTGTTCAAATAAATGAAAATGTTCGTGGCTCGGATGTTTTTATTGTGCAATCAACCTGTGCCCCTACTAACGATAACTTAATGGAGTTAATCGTTATGGTTGATGCATTACGTCGTGCATCTGCAGGTCGTATTACAGCCGTCATTCCTTATTTTGGTTATGCACGTCAAGATCGTCGTGTACGTTCTGCCCGCGTACCAATTACAGCAAAAGTAGTTGCTGATTTTCTATCGAGTGTAGGTGTTGACCGTGTTGTTATGGTTGATTTACACGCAGAGCAAATCCAAGGCTTCTTTGATGTGCCAGTTGATAACGTGTTTGGTAGCCCTGTGCTACTTGAAGACATGAAAAACCGTAACTTCGAAGATGTTGTTGTGGTATCTCCTGATATTGGTGGTGTAGTCCGTGCTCGTGCAATTGCTAAACTACTCAACGATACCGATCTTGCTATTATTGATAAACGTCGCCCACAAGCAAACGTTTCTCAAGTAATGCATATTATTGGTGATGTTGAAGGCCGTGATTGTATCATTGTCGATGATATGATCGACACTGGCGGTACTTTATGTAAAGCGGCAGAAGCACTTAAAGAACACGGTGCAAAACGTGTTTTCGCTTATGCAACTCACCCAATTCTTTCTGGGGTTGCAGCTGAAAACATCCGTAATTCTGTCATTGACGAAGTAATTGTTACCGATTCAATCCCATTAACTGAAGAATTAAAAACAATTGACAAAATTAAAGTACTGACACTTGCAGATATGCTTGCTGAAACGATTCGTCGTATTAGCAACGAAGAGTCTATCTCTGCGATGTTTGAACATTAAGCACACTATTTATTAGTGATTAAAGCGCCTAAATGGCGCTTTTTTTTTACCCTATGTTTCTTTTGCTGAGAGGTGGTGGTATGATAGCGCGCCTTTTGGCTAGGGACCTTGGTCGCAAAGGCCCTAACACTTTTAAATTACTGGAGACATTATGTCTAATACAACTTACACTTATGACGCTGAACTTCGCGTAGAAACTGGTACTGGTGCGAGCCGCCGCCTACGTCGCGAAGACAAAGTACCTGCAATCCTTTACGGTGCAGAAAAAGAAGCAGTAGCGCTTACTCTTGCTCATAAAGATATGATCAAAGCACAAGAAAGCGAAGGTTTTTACACTCATATTCTTACGCTTAACATTGGCGGCGAGTCTGTTGAAGCTATCTTAAAAGATATCCAACGTCACCCATTCAAGCCTAAGCTTACTCACCTTGATTTCCAACGTGTTGACGCTACTCATAAACTTCACACTAAAGTTCCTCTTCACTTCATCGGCGAAGATAAAGTAACTAAACTTGGTTCGACTGTTGTTCACCAATTAACTGAAGTTGAAATCACATGTCTTCCAAAAGCACTTCCAGAATTCGTTGAAGTTAACGTTTCTGACCTAGTAGCTGGTGATTCAATCCACCTTTCTGAACTTAAACTTCCTTCTGGCGTTCAATCAGTTGAACTTGCTAAAGGTGAAGGCCATGATCAGTCAATAGTTACTATTAAAGCTAACAAAGCAGCTCCAGCTGAAGACGAAGAAGCTTCAGACGCTGCAGAATAATATTTAAGGTCTTGCACCTTGAATTCTATTCAAATGCTTGTGGGCCTGGCTAATCCAGGCCCCGAATACGCAAACACACGCCACAATGCAGGTGCTTGGTTTATCGAGCAACTCGCAGCACGCTACAACTGTACGCTTAAACACGATCCTAAATATCACGGCCTAACCGGCAAAGTGATCATTCAAGGCCAAGAATTCAAATTATTGATCCCCACCACCTACATGAATTTAAGTGGTAAAGCGGTCAGTAGTTTAGCCAATTTTTTCAAAATCCCTATTGAAAACATCTTAGTTGCACATGATGAAATGGATTTAGACCCCGGCGTTGCTAAATTAAAAAAAGGCGGCGGACATGGCGGTCATAATGGTTTAAAAGACATTATTGCAAAAATGGCAAATCAAAAAGACTTTATGCGTTTACGTGTTGGTATAGGTCATCCTGGACATCGTGAAATGGTCACTGGTTGGGTGCTTGGAAAAGCAGCCAAAGAAGACCAAGAAAAAATGGATGCCGCTGTAGATGAAGCAGTTCGTTGTATGGAAATACTTGCAAAAGACGGTGTGTTAAAAGCACAAAACAGACTTCATTCGTTTAAACCCTAGTAACATCGTTATTAAATCGGTTAAACGGATCTAAACAAGGTATCTTACTATGGGTTTTAAATGTGGTATCGTTGGTTTACCAAATGTTGGTAAATCTACATTATTTAATGCATTAACCAAAGCGGGCATTGAAGCCGCTAACTTCCCTTTTTGTACCATCGAACCAAACACTGGTGTGGTTCCGGTTCCTGACGCTCGCTTAGACGAACTTGCTAAAATCGTTAACCCTCAACGCATTCTTCCAACCAGTATGGAATTTGTTGATATAGCAGGATTAGTAAAAGGCGCATCAAAAGGTGAAGGTCTTGGTAATCAATTTTTAGCTAACATTCGTGAAACAGATGCGATTGGCCATGTTGTGCGTTGCTTTGAGGACGAAAATGTCATTCACGTTGCAGGTACTATTGATCCAGCTGACGATATCGACGTAATTAACACTGAACTCGTACTTGCTGATATGGACAGTGCTGAGAAAGCGCTTTTCCGTAATGCCAAAAAAGCGAAAGGCGGTGATAAAGACGCAAAAGAGCAAAATGCTGCACTTGAAAAAGTAAAAGTACACCTTGATGAAGGGTTAACTTTACGTTCTTTAGAGCTAACTAAAGAAGAAAAAGCAGCCATTGCTTCTATCAACTTCTTAACTATCAAACCAACTATGTATATTGCTAACGTTGCTGAAGATGGTTTTGAAAATAACCCGCTCCTTGACCGCGTACGTGAAATTGCAGCAGCAGAAGATGCGGTCGTTGTTCCTGTATGTGCAGCGATTGAGTCAGAGCTTTCTGAGCTTGAAGAAGAAGACAAACTTGAATTTATGGCTGACCTTGGTTTAGAAGAACCTGGCCTTAACCTCGTAATCCGTGGTGGCTATGAATTACTTCATCTTCAAACTTACTTTACGGCTGGCGTAAAAGAAGTTCGTGCATGGACCATTCCTGTTGGTGCAACGGCACCACAAGCAGCGGGTAAGATCCATACCGACTTTGAACGTGGCTTTATCCGCGCACAAACGATTGCTTATGATGACTACATCTCTTTTAAAGGGGAAAGTGGTGCAAAAGAAGCAGGTAAAATGCGTCAAGAAGGTAAAGAATACATTGTTAAAGATGGCGATGTAATGAACTTCTTGTTCAACGTATAGTTACTATTTACGCTAAATAATGTTTAGCGATGATTTTAAAGGCTCGTATTTACGAGCCTTTTTTGTTTTTGTGCTATTATCGAATAATAGTGACGCGAGCATTTATGCTCATTCGCTTGTTAAAAAAACAGCGTTTTTAATAAAAAATAGCCTCTTAGCTTAATTTTCCTGCAAACAAACCCTGATAAGTGTTTTTTTGCAAAAAAGGTGTTGACGGATTTAGGTCATATCAGCATAATACGCCCCGCACTCAGCGATGAAGTGCTAACAAAAAAGATGGCTAAGTAGCTCAGCTGGTTAGAGCACATCACTCATAATGATGGGGTCACAGGTTCAAATCCCGTCTTAGCCACCATTATTTTTTGTACTCAATGAAGAGTTTAAAATAACTACCATCTCTTTGATTAATTCAAAGCGATAATACGGGAGTGGCGGAATTGGCAGTTGTCTTGAATTAGACGCTGGATTTAGGTTCCGAAACATTGTTACCTGTATACTCGATGCGGGAGTGGCGGAATTGGTAGACGCGCTGGATTTAGGTTCCAGTAACTTAGGTTGTGAGAGTTCAAGTCTCTCCTTCCGCACCATGTTCTTGATAAGAATTAAAACTATCAATTGTTTCTGTTGGGATATCGCCAAGCGGTAAGGCACCAGGTTTTGATCCTGGCATTCCCAGGTTCAAATCCTGGTATCCCAGCCAACAATGGCTAAGTAGCTCAGCTGGTTAGAGCACATCACTCATAATGATGGGGTCACAGGTTCAAATCCCGTCTTAGCCACCATTTCTTCTTTTAGAAGTGGCTCTGCAAGAGTTAAATTGCACTCAATGAAGAGTTTAAAATAACTACCATGTGTTTTATTACACAAGTATGCGGGAGTGGCGGAATTGGCAGTTGTCTTGAATTAGACGCTGGATTTAGGTTCCAAAACAGTATTACCTGTATATTCGATGCGGGAGTGGCGGAATTGGTAGACGCGCTGGATTTAGGTTCCAGTAACTTAGGTTGTGAGAGTTCAAGTCTCTCCTTCCGCACCATGTTCTTGATAAGAACTAAAACTATCAAATAATTCTTAGTTGGGATATCGCCAAGCGGTAAGGCACCAGGTTTTGATCCTGGCATTCCCAGGTTCAAATCCTGGTATCCCAGCCAACTTCTTCTACCAAAGAAATGTTGTTTAAGAATAACTCTTGCTAGGAGTATAAAAAGCAAACCCTTTGATGCGGGAGTGGCGGAATTGGTAGACGCGCTGGATTTAGGTTCCAGTAACTTCGGTTGTGAGAGTTCAAGTCTCTCCTTCCGCACCATGTTCTTGATAAGAACTAAAACTATCAAATAATTCTTAGTTGGGATATCGCCAAGCGGTAAGGCACCAGGTTTTGATCCTGGCATTCCCAGGTTCAAATCCTGGTATCCCAGCCAACTTCTTCTACCAAAGAAATGTTGTTTAAGAATAACTCTTGCTAGGAGTATAAAAAGCAAACCCTTTGATGCGGGAGTGGCGGAATTGGTAGACGCGCTGGATTTAGGTTCCAGTAACTTCGGTTGTGAGAGTTCAAGTCTCTCCTTCCGCACCATGTTCTTGATAAGAACTAAAACTATCAAATAATTCTTAGTTGGGATATCGCCAAGCGGTAAGGCACCAGGTTTTGATCCTGGCATTCCCAGGTTCAAATCCTGGTATCCCAGCCAACTTCTTTTATCAAAGAAATGTTGTTTAAGAATATAGAACTGTGGGAGTGGCGGAATTGGCGGTTGTCTTGAATTAGACGCTGGATTTTGGTTCCAAAACGATTAACTGCATTCTAAGAACTGCGGGAGTGGCGGAATTGGTAGACGCGCTGGATTTAGGTTCCAGTAACTTCGGTTGTGAGAGTTCAAGTCTCTCCTTCCGCACCATGTTCTTAATTAGAACTAAAACTCATCCAAATTTAGAGTTGGGATATCGCCAAGCGGTAAGGCACCAGGTTTTGATCCTGGCATTCCCAGGTTCAAATCCTGGTATCCCAGCCAATTTCTTACTACCTCCCTCTTTAATCTTTAATCTTTAATCTTTAATCTTTAATCTTTAATCTTTAATCTTTAATCTTTAATCTTTAATCTTTAATCTTTAATCTTTAATCTTTAATCTTTAATCTTTAATCTTTAATCTTTAATCTTTAATCTTTAATCTTTAATCTTTAATCTTTAATCTTTAATCTTTAATCTTTAATCTTTAATCTTTAATCTTTAATCTTTAATCTTTAATCTTTAATCTTTAATCTTTAATCTTTAATCTTTAATCTTTAATCTTTAATCTTTAATCTTTAATCTTTAATCTTTAATCTTTAATCTTTAATCTTTAATCTTTAATCTTTAATCTTTAATCTTTAATCTTTAATCTTTAATCTTTAATCTTTAATCTTTAATCTTTAATCTTTAATCTTTAATCTTTAATCTTTAATCTTTAATCTTTAATCTTTAATCTTTAATCTTTAATCTTTAATCTTTAATCTTTAATCTTTAATCTTTAATCTTTAATCTTTAATCTTTAATCTTTAATCTTTAATCTTTAATCTTTAATCTTTAATCTTTAATCTTTAATCTTTAATCTTTAATCTTTAATCAAAATTGTTTGAGCGAGCTTTCACCCACTCCACTTGTAATTTAGTTATTTCAATTCACCACTAATCGCATATTTCAAAACCCAGTTTTTTACCGGACCAGCATTATTCGCTAATTTCAAAAAGCGATTACGTGCCCATTGCAGCGGTGTCAGTTGATTCGAAAAACCAAAATAACAGGCATCCATCATACTCATCATCAGTAAGTTTACTTTTCGACGGCTCTGCTCGTAGTGTTTAAGGTGTATTGCAGCACCTATGTCATCTACCGTTGCTAAAATATCGCCAAGGGCTGCTACATCTTGAAAGCCTAGATTAACTCCCTGCCCGGCTAAAGGGTTTATAGTGTGAGCCGCATCTCCGACTAACACTAAACGTCCTGATGAATATTGATTAGCGTGTTGGCGAGCAAGTGGAAATACAGCTTGGTTAACAATTTCGAAATCACCCGCTAACGGAGCAAAATTTTCAATTATTTGTTGTTTTAACTGATCTGTAGGTAATTTATTTAAACCTTGTAACTTCGCTGCGTCGTCGTACCAGATTAAATTAGCGTAAGGTGCTTGCATAGGTAAAAATGCAACAGGGCCACTAGGTTTAAATTGTTGCCATGTTTTAATTTGCTGCGCAGCATCAAGTTTAATTAAAACCCCCATACAGTGTTGTTGGTATTGCCAACCAGTTACTCCAATATTTGCTTTTGCGCGTAATTGGGATTGACCACCGTCGGCTGCGATGACTAAATCTGCGCTGTAACGCTCTTCACCATAAATTAGGCTAATATCTTGCGTTGTTTGTTCAATAGCACAAATCGGTGACTTAATATCAAGTACTTCAATATCATGTTGTTCAAATTGCTGCCAGAGACTAGCTTGTATTAATTTGTTCTCGATTAGGTGACCCAAATGAGTGGTATCAATATCTTTACAATCAAACAAAAGATTATCGCCTATACATTCAAACGCTTCTAATTGCTGATATGGTGCTAATCGTGATTGTTTTAAATGCGTCATAGCCCCCAGATCACTTAACAGGTTTTCAGAAAAACGATTGATAGCTGACACGCGTATATCGATAGTCTCGCTTTGCAGTACTTGTTCAGCAATGATAGGTCGTTGTTCTATCACGCGTACAGCACAACCTTGCTTCGCTAACTTTACAGCCATTGCTGCGCCGACCATTCCACCGCCAACAACGATAACTTTGTTTTTTTGCATATTTTTAATCACAACTAAGGCCACTAATTATGGTGTTGATTGTAACGTACTTAATTGAAAAAATGCGAGTTGCTTTCATCCTTAGCAGTACTATTGCACACTTTGTTTGATTTCAAACCACAAAGATCAAATCTATACTTGGATCTGGACGGGTATCCAGATAAAATACGCGTCCTTTAAGTTAGCGGGCATTTAAATGCTCACATCACTTAATCCTGTTTCTAGCACACTTTAGTGCCACTACCGAATTGAAAACGAGGCTATATTTCAATGAGTAAAAAGCTGCATATTAAAACTTGGGGTTGTCAGATGAATGAGTACGACTCTCAGAAAATGGCGGATCTCCTCGATGCAACCAACGGCTATCAGTTAACTGAAGAAGCCGGTGAAGCAGATGTCATTCTACTCAATACGTGTTCAATTCGTGAAAAAGCACAAGAAAAGGTGTTTCATCAACTGGGGCGTTGGAAGTTATTAAAAGATGATAAGCCTGATTTAGTTATTGGTGTTGGTGGCTGTGTTGCCTCTCAAGAAGGTGACTCTATTCGTCAACGTGCTCCTTTTGTTGATGTGATTTTTGGCCCGCAAACGTTACACCGCTTACCTGAAATGATTAAACAAGTACAAGGTAATAAAGGCAGTTCAGTGGTTGATATTTCATTCCCAGAGATTGAAAAGTTCGACCGTTTACCTGAACCAAAAGCTGAAGGCCCAAGTGCATTTGTATCTATTATGGAAGGCTGTTCAAAATACTGTACTTTCTGCGTAGTGCCTTACACACGTGGTGAAGAAGTCAGTCGCCCGCTTGATGACGTATTACTTGAAGTCGCTCAACTTGCAGAGCAAGGTGTACGTGAGGTTAACCTGCTTGGCCAAAACGTGAACGCCTACCGCGGTGAAACCTACGATGGTGAAATTTGTTACTTCTCAGATTTAATTCGTTATGTAGCAGCAATTGATGGTATTGACCGTATTCGTTATACCACATCGCATCCCGTAGAATTTACACCTGATATTATTGACGCCTATGCAGATGTACCTGAGCTTGTTGATCATTTGCATCTACCAGTGCAAAGTGGTTCTGACCGTATTTTAAACTTAATGAAGCGCGGCCATACAGCACTTGAGTACAAATCAACTATTCGTAAACTGCGTAAAATTCGCCCTAATTTAAGCATGTCGTCTGATTTCATTATAGGTTTTCCTGGTGAAAGTAAGATGGACTTTGAAGCCACAATGAACCTAATTAACGAAATTGGTTTTGATATGAGCTTTAGCTTTATCTACAGTGCTCGTCCAGGTACACCTGCCGCGGATTTGCCTGATGATGTATCTGAGCAAGAGAAAAAAGAACGTTTATACTTATTACAAAACCGTATTACGCAAATGGCGCAGCAAATCAGCCGCCAAATGTTTAATACCGAGCAACGTATACTCGTTGAAGGCCCATCGAAGAAAAACCCGATGGAGCTACGTGGCCGTACCGAAAACAACCGCGTTGTGAACTTTGTAGGCCCACATAATGTGATCGGTCAGTTTGTTGATGTACGTATCACAGAAGCGTTGCCTAACTCTTTACGTGGTGACTTAATTCGTACAGAATCCGAAATGAACTTACGCCGTGATGTTGCCCCTGCTGATATTTTAAGTAAAGCAGCGCAGCCTGAAGCTCAAGTAACCCCGAACGAAATCGGTGTTGCGACATTCGTTCCGTAGGCGATAATGACTGTGCCAGCGCTGTCTGGCACACCACAACAGGAAGCAATTTTGAGTAATCAATTAAAAAAATTAGAGATTTATTTAGAACCCTCCGACAATAAGCGCCTTTCTTCTTTATGCGGCCCGTTTGACGAAAATATCAAGCAAATTGAACGCCGTTTGGGCGTCGAAATCACTCATCGCGATAACTACTTTAAAATTACAGGTAAAACCACCAGTGCCTTTGCTGCAATGGAAATTGTTAAAGACCTGTATGTTGAAACACAGCCTGTGCGTGGCGTAGTTAATGACATTGAACCGAACACAGTACATTTAGCCATAACTGAATCCACAGCGCTTGAACAAGATGAGCTTAGCGAATATGGCAAAGAAGTGGTGATAAAAACGCGCCGAGGCGTGATTAAACCACGTAACGATAACCAAGGACATTATGTATCAAATATTTTTCGTCACGATATTACCTTTGGTATTGGACCTGCAGGTACGGGTAAAACATACCTAGCAGTAGCCGCAGCCGTTGATGCCCTAGAACGCCAGGAAATACGCCGAATATTGCTTACTCGTCCTGCTGTTGAAGCGGGTGAGCGACTGGGTTTTTTACCTGGTGACTTAAGCCAAAAAATCGACCCATACCTGCGACCGTTATACGATGCATTATTTGAAATGATGGGTTTTGAAAAAGTTGAAAAGCTACTTGAACAAAATGTTATTGAAGTAGCGCCACTTGCATTTATGCGTGGTCGTACACTAAACGATGCCTTTATTATTTTAGATGAAAGCCAAAATACCACTGTAGAACAAATGAAAATGTTCTTAACACGTATCGGCTTTAACTCTAAAGCGGTAATCACTGGTGATATCACCCAAGTTGATTTACCGCGCGGTGCTCGCTCTGGCCTTCGACATGCCATTGAAGTGCTCAGTGATGTTGAAGAAGTCAGTTTTAACTTCTTCCAATCACACGATGTTGTTCGCCACCCTGTTGTAGCCCGTATTGTTGAAGCCTATGAGCGCAACGACGAAGCAGACCGAATAAGACGCGCAGAAAAACAACGCGCTAAAGATTTACTCGCCAATGCCGAGCAATCAGACCCTGAGACTAAAGAGTAATACTGTGACAACAGAACTTGATTTACAAATAGCCTGTGAGTTTGACAACTTACCGAGCCTTGAACAATTCGCTTTATGGGCTAACAAAGTACTCAGTCAATATCGCGACGAATCAGAGCTAACCATTGTTATTGCTGACGAAGAACAAAGCCAACAGCTAAATAATGATTACCGTAGTAAAAATAAACCGACAAATGTTTTGTCGTTTGAATTTGAAGCACCACCGGGAATTGAACTCCCATTAGTAGGTGATTTAATCATTTGCCCAGCCATTGTTTTAGCCGAAGCAAATGAGCAAGAAAAGACCTTTCACGACCATTTTGCCCATATGGTGATCCACGGATGCTTGCATTTACTTGGATTTGACCATATAAAGGATGAAGATGCGAATGAGATGGAAAGCATAGAAAAGCAATTACTTGCCGATCTAGGCATAGCAGACCCATATCGGGACGATATTTAAATTAACGGAGCAGATAGACGCAATGAGCGACGATAACTCGCAGACTAGCCAGGGTTCTTCTAGCAAGACCTGGTTGGGTAGAATTACCCAAATGTTGCAAGGGGAACCCCAGAATAGAGAAGAGCTGGTTGAAGTAATTGCCGATGCGCAAGAACGGGATGTCATTGATCCTGAAACGAAAGAGATGATTGAAGGTGTGCTTGGTGTATCCGAGCTTAAAGTGCGAGACATCATGATCCCGCGCTCACAAATGATCACCTTAGAAGTTGACGCACAGCTAGAACAATTAATTCCGATGATGGTTGATTCAACGCATTCACGTTTTCCTGTGGTATGCGAAGACAAAGACCATGTTGAAGGTATTTTATTAGCAAAAGATTTATTGCCGTTAATATTAAATAAAGATGATCAATTACCCTCGTTACGCGATTATTTACGCCCAGCCGTTGTGGTGCCTGAAAGTAAACGCGTAGACACACTATTGAATGAGTTTCGCCAACAGCGCTACCACATGGCTATTGTTATTGATGAATACGGTGGTGTATCAGGGCTTGTTACAATAGAAGATATCTTAGAAATTATCGTCGGCGAGATTGAAGACGAACACGATGAAGAAGAAGAACAACAAGACATTCGCAAACTTGCCAAACATGTATATGTAGTGCAAGCGCTAACACCTGTAGATGATTTTAACGAAAAATTTAAAACAGGCTACAGCACACAAGAAGCCGACACAATTGGCGGTACTGTGTTGCATGCGTTTGGCCATATGCCAGGGCGCGGCGAAACCATCGAAATCGATGGCCTACAATTTAAAGTAACTAATGCAGATAACCGTCGGTTATTGCAACTACAAGTTACTGTACCTAAGGCTGAAGACAGCGACAGTGAAGACAATACTGACTAACTGCCTACATTTAGCAAAAGATAAAAAAGCATGGCTCGCACTAGTTGCGGGCCTCTTTTTGACTTTGAGCTATGCCCCATTCGGGATTTGGCCCCTGACCTTTATTTGCCTAATTGTGGCAATTTACACCTCACATAACCAACAATACGGTAAAAAGCCCAGCAAACAAGCTGCTAAATATGGCTTTCTGTTTGGTCTAGGATGGTTTGGTGCTGGTATAAGTTGGGTGCATGTGTCTATAGCCACATTCGGCGGTATGCCACTGGCAGCCTCAGTGCTGCTTATGGTGCTGTTATGTGCCTATCTAGCTATTTACCCTGCCCTCGCCTTTATGTTTGCTACACGCTTTGCTAGCGGCGCACATAGCTACGGGTTATTACTTATTACCGGTTTTGCTGTAACAGAGTATTTACGTGGTGTGGTACTAACTGGCTTTCCTTGGCTAAGCTTTGGCTATACACAAACCGATAGCCCGTTAAATTATTTAGCGCCCACGCTCGGTGAGTTTGGCCTAACATTAATCTGTATTGCCATTGCATTTTCATTTTACCAATTACTGTTCAATCGCAGTTTAAAGAGTACTATTGCAACGGCAGCCTTTATTGCCCTCATTTCACTGATTGGCAATATATCTCAAAGCCCTCACTATAACGATAAAACCATCAGCACATTACTCGTTCAGGGTAATATAAAGCAACATCTACGCTTTGAACCCAGTGAGTTTTGGACCACCATGAGTAAGTACCAAGACATGACGCGCCCGCACTGGAACGCTGACTTGGTAGTTTGGCCAGAAGCCGCGGTGCCTGAAATAGAAGCCCTTGCCGACAGTTTTTTAGCTGGCCTTGATAGCGCCGCCTCATTTAATGAAACCGCCCTTATTACCGGTATTGTCGACTACCAGCTTGATACCAAAACTATCTTCAATACCCTTATAGTACTGGGTAATAAAGAACGTGACGACGAGCACGGCCACTATCAATACTTAGGTAAAAACCGCTATCAAAAACACCAGTTACTCCCCATTGGTGAGTTTGTGCCGTTTGAAGATATTCTGCGCCCTATCGCGCCGTTATTTGATTTACCCATGTCGTCATTCACACGGGGTGATGAAGTACAAAACAACTTACGCGCCAACGGCCTAAATATTCTTCCTGCTATTTGCTACGAAATCGCCTTTGCTGATTTAGTGCGTGGCAATTACCACAGCGAATCTGATATTTTGTTTACGGTAAGTAACGATGCCTGGTTTGGCGCATCTCACGGCCCGCACCAACATATGCAAATAGCTCGTATGCGCGCCCTTGAATTACAACGCCCGCTTATTAGAGTAACAAATAACGGCATCAGCGGCGTGTACGATCCAGTTAGTCAAACTCAAATCAGCATGCCACAGTTCAAGGCTGAAACTCTAAAAGTGAACGTTAAGCTTATTGAAGGTGATAGCATTTATAGTCAATATGGTAATTTGCCAGTGTGGATAGTAGTGGTGTTGATGGGTTTTGTGGGAGTGGTTAAAAGATTAAAGCTTTAAACAAGATGTAAAATTATCTTTATTGATAACTTTCACTTGTCCCAGCCAGCTTTGATGTAATTTCTTAACTAACGAAATTTTAACTTCTTAGTTTGCCGCTAGAGTATGTAATTGATTACATACTCTAGGAGTCTATGAGCTTGTGCTAAGTGAGTACTATGCTTCAAATAGTTAGCTAAATCTTGAAGCATAAATAAACATCCCCGGGGCAAGCCCTTCT
>NZ_MXQF01000036.1 GCF_002165575.1 Pseudoalteromonas sp. A601 | reverse complement strand
GCAAGCGGCGGGGAATAAACCCGAAGAGATTAAAATGGTAGTACTTCTAAAACTAAATTAATTCACCCATTTTAAATAACGCGAACTCACCTGGCTCCATTTTTTGCCAACGTTCATCGTTTGTTAAAGGGCGAGTTGCAATCACAGTCACCACATCGTTAAGCGTGGTTTCTTGTTGAAAATCCACCACCATATCCGCATCAATCAACGTTGCTTTACCAAATGGTGCGCGGCGGGTGATCCAATGTAAGTTATTGGTACAATACGCTAGTACATACACCCCATCAGTAAGCAACATGTTGAATACGCCTTTTTCACGCAATGTATGCGAAAGCTTTGCCGCATAACGAAATACGGATGCCATATTTGATGGGCGTTTTGGATATTTTTCACGGATTTTATCGAGCAGCCAACAAAAAGCCAGCTCGCTATCTGTGTTACCGACAGGGCGATAATACTCAGGTTTTAAATCATGATAATTTGATAGCTGACCATTATGTGCATAGGTAATTTCGCGCCCCCACAACTCGCGGGTAAATGGGTGAGTGTTTTCAAGACAGACACGACCCCGATTACCTTGGCGGATGTGACTTATCACCGAGACACTTTTTATTGGGTATGCTTTAACTAACTTGGCAATTTCAGACTGACAGCTAGGCTCAGGATCTTTAAAAGTACGACAGCCCTTGCCTTCATAAAAGGTAATACCCCAACCATCTTTATGTGGGCCCGTGTTACCACCGCGCTCTAGTAAGCCCGAAAAACTAAAACAAATATCTGTCGGCACATTCGCCGACATGCCAAGCAACTCACACATAAAATAAATTAACCCTTAAACACAATGTTTATACAAACGAAGAACTGAGATATAGGCTAGCATTGTTAAACATAAGCAACATCAAGGCAAGCTTATGTTAGCTCCTTATCCTATACTCTTTATAAACATGTGAATAAACTCACTGATAATCTTAGTTAGCCACTTGATAATTACCGATTCTAGCGCTACTCTAACGAAGGTGGTCTGACCTCTATTAAGGATTGAATACATGACACTCATATTTGTACTTGGTTTAATCGTGTTGCTTAGCATCGCGAGTTACCACAGAGCGAGCTGGAACACAGCACTTGGCGTTTCTATCGCAACCCTTGTTATCGGTACCTTTGCAGGTGCTTTTGGCGCAATCAGCTGGTTAATCTTTTTAATCATCGCTGTGCCATTATCTGTTACTGGCATTCGCCAGCAATACATTATCAAACCAATCTTTGCTGCGTTTAAAAAAGTAACGCCTACAATGTCTGAAACTGAAAAGTCAGCTATTGATGCAGGTACTACGTGGTGGGAAGCCGATTTATTTTGCGGCCGCCCAGATTGGGAAAAACTACATCAATACCCAATGCCTAAACTCACCATTGAAGAGCAAGCCTTTATTGATGGTCCGGTTGAAACCGTATGTAGTATGTTGGATGATTGGGAAGCCACTCACGAGCTAACCGATTTACCAGAAGATGTTTGGCAATATCTAAAAGATAATAAATTCTTTGCCATGATCATCAAAAAAGAATACGGCGGTCTACAGTTTTCTGCGTTTGCACAATCATGTGTATTACAAAAGCTAACTAGTAAGTCTACCCTGCTTTCGTCAATTGTTGGTGTACCTAACTCATTAGGCCCTGGCGAGTTACTACAGCACTACGGTACAGAAGAGCAAAAGAATCATTATTTACCACGTTTAGCAAGTGGTGCAGAAATTCCATGTTTTGCCCTAACCTCTCCAGAAGCGGGCTCTGATGCCAGTGCAATTCCTGACTACGGCGTTGTATGTAAAGGTATGTGGGAAGGCGAAGAAGTTGTTGGTATTAGCTTAACATGGAACAAACGTTACATTACGCTTGCACCTGTTGCGACAGTACTTGGTCTTGCGTTTAAAATGCAAGATCCTGACGGCCTTTTAGGTGATACAAAAGATCTTGGTATTACCTGTGCGTTGATCCCTACGGATATGCCAGGTGTTGAAATTGGCCGTCGCCATTTCCCGCTTAATGTGCCGTTCCAAAATGGCCCTACGCGCGGTAAAGACATTTTTGTACCACTTGATTACATTATTGGTGGCCCAGAAATGGCAGGTCAAGGCTGGCGTATGCTGGTTGAATGTTTATCTGTTGGTCGAGCAATTACCCTGCCTTCAAACTCTGTGGGTGGCATTAAAACAATCGCACTGGCCAGTGGTTCATATAGCCGCATTCGTCGCCAGTTCCGTTTACCTATCGGTCAAATGGAAGGAGTTGAAGAATCACTTGCTAAACTTGCAGGCTACGCTTACAGCTCAGATGCAGCAGTGAGTATGTCTACCGGCGCGGTAGATTTAGGTGAGAAGCCATCGGTTGTTTCAGCGATTATTAAATATCACTTAACTGAGCAAATGCGTGATTCAACCATTCATGCAATGGATGTTCATGGTGGTAAAGGTATCATGCTTGGGCCAAATAACTATTTAGGCCGTGGCTATCAAGGTGCGCCAATTGCCATTACCGTTGAAGGCGCAAATATCTTGACCCGTAACATGATTATTTACGGTCAAGGGGCCATCCGTTGTCACCCATTCGTTTTAACTGAGTTAAACGCATGCTCAATTGAAGACCGTGAAGAAGCACTTGCGGTATTTGATAAAGCACTAATGGGCCACATCGGCTTTACTATTTCTAATTTAGTCCGTACTAAGTGGTTAGCATTTACGGGTGCTCGTTTTACCAGTACACCGTATAAAGATGAAACAGCTGAATTTTACCGTATTGCATCACGCTTTAGTGCCTCACTTGCGTTAATGTCAGATATCAGTATGGCGGTGTTTGGCGGCTCACTAAAACGGAAAGAACGTATTTCTGCTCGTTTAGGTGACTTACTAAGCTACCTATACTTAGTGTCTGCTACGCTAAAACGCTATAACGACGAAGGCCGTAAAAAAGAAGACTTTGCGCTTGTTCAATGGAGCTGCCAAGATCACCTTTATCATTGCCAACGTGCATTAGCTGATTTAATTAACAATATGCCATCAGCGCCGTTACGTGCAGCCCTTAAGCTTATGTTATTCCCGTTTGGTCGCCCGGTTCGTAAACCAACTGACAAACTTGAGCATAAATTAGCACAGCTATTACAAGTGCCTAGCGAAACCCGTAACCGCCTTGCAAGCTATGTATACTTAACCAACGAACCGCTTAACCTAGTAGGCCGTCAAGAGCAAACGCTTAAAGACGTGCTAGCTGTTGAGCCATTGTTTGACAAAGTATGCCGTGAAAAAGGCGTTAAACTGCCTTTCTTCCAACTTGATAAAGTAGCGCAGATGGGCCTTGACGCGGGCATTTTAACGCAAGCCGAAGCTGACAAGCTGGCTGATGTTGAAAAAGCACGTTTAGACACTATTAACGTTGATGACTTTGACCCTGCTGACCTATTAGCAGGTCAAGCCGCCCGTAATAGCGCAGAAAAAAAATCTGATGCAGCTTAACTGATTAGCCGTTAATCACTGCTAGTAAAAAACCTGTTATAACTATCCAAACCAGCGCATAATGCGCTGGTTTTTTTTGCGCTAAGGCCTGTTGTAATAAACACCAGACAACCCCTATTACTAGCAATAAGCTATTTGCTTGATTATATAAAACCACAAAACCAATCAGTGCGAGTAATAATACAATTAAGCTAGGAATAAATAAGCTAACAAAGAATGCTGTTTGCTTATTCTGCATGTTAAAAAACACACTGTACTGCTGATATAGCTGACGACAATCAAATTGTAAGGAGCTACTAAACAGCACTACAAAGGCAAGTGACAAAATACTGAATATAGCAGCTAAATCGGCGCGCTCTTGTAACAACACTTGGGAGGCTACAAATACGCACAACAATAAAGCCCCTCGCCATATCAAAGCCCAGCTCTTATGCATAAAAAATAACAGCCAAAAGCCTGTAAGTGAACTCAATTTTACCTTAGTGGTAAAACTAAAAGGTACCATTAAGGTGCTTAGTGCAAACAACAGCATAAAACCACACTGATAAATCAGCGGACTAACATCTAGCGGTAACATCACCCAGATTGCGGATAACAAAAAACCATAAACAAGCGCTATTGGCTTGTATAAACATAAAATGCCGAGCACAAATTGCAATAGTAAAAACAACAAGAAATGCGGCACTCTAAGCCACTGACTCACACTAAGATCAATCGCGATAATGAGGCTAGCGATCAACCAGCCATTACTTAACAGTAAAAGCTTTATATCCATCAAACCAAGCCAATACCGCTTCACCAATGTTTGTTGAAACGCACGCTGAGCGGTATTTTTTATCGCAGATTTCATTGCGCTTAACATGACACTTTGCAACAGCAAATACAGCCAAGCCATCTTCGCACCATACTGCGGTGCATCGCTGCTATCGATAATTTTTCCCAATCCTAAAAATAGCAGTAAAATCATACCAAGCATGGCAGAGCCAAGTACCACTAGAAATAACAAGCCAAAGTTTTTGAGCTGCAACAATAATTGCGTGAGTTCAGTTTTGTAAGCTTGGTACCGATAATCCATAAAAGAGTGATATTGCCCAATTGATTGTTTAAAGTTTGCAATCATAAAGGCATACACTCAAAGCCATGCTCAATAAATGGCGCTGGTTCATGGCAGGTGATGATTATTTGCCCTTCAGGCTTATCAGTTAAGTATTCATCGAGTAAATTTAGTAAATACTCAATACTGGCTTGGTCTAGGGCTGCGCTCGGTTCATCTAATAGTAAATACGGTGCATCGCGCATAAGCGCTAAAATTAACTGACATTTCTTTTGATTACCTGACGACAGCGCATCAAAACGAGTATTTAAAAAATCATTAAAATTAAATCCATCTATTAATGCAGTTGGCCAGTTACAACCCAGCGTATTCGCGGATAAGTTAATAATTTGCTGTGCCGTAAGAAAACCGGGTAATGCAATACGATCTGTGGCTATAGCAACTTGCTTATGTGGTTCGGTTAATGCTTTCCCTGAAAATAAAACCTGTCCACTTTGGCGCCCTTCAAGCTCAACTAACATCATCAACAACGTTGTTTTACCTTGGCCATTAGGCGCTTCAATGCATATTTTGGGTGCTGTAAACTTAATATGATAATCATCATAAAGTACGTTTTCAGCAAACTCTTTATGTAAACCTATGACTTCTATCATAAATTACCTCTAGTAATGGAAACACTACTATAGCGATTATTGTCTCGAAAACAATACACGCTTTGTAACACTTTATTGCTGTTCGCATATGCGAAATACTTGCGTTTAAAAAATGTTCGGTTAACACTAAAAGCCTATAACTATAAACCAAGAAATGTATCTATGAAAAAAACCCTCAAACTTGCCTGTATTACCTGTGCAGTATCAATTGCATTAACGGGTTGCAGTCAATCAAATAATTCAGCTTCTACACCTGTGGTAACTGAGCAAACACAACAAGTAAAAACTTATAACGCAAAAACCTTTTTTGATACTACATCTATCATGGGTAGTAGCTTTTCTCCTTCTGGCGATAAGATCCTCGTCAGTAGCGATGAAAGCGGCATTTACAGCTTATATGAAGTCGGTGTTAAAACAGGTAGTAAAAAGCGCTTAACCAATTTTGAAGACAGTACCTACCCAGTACGCTACTTCCCTAACGATGAGCGCGTTTTATTTACCAAAGACTCAGGCGGTAATGAGCGCTTTCATGTTTACGTGCGAGAAGCTGATGGCACCATCGAAGACTTAACCCCTGGCGATGAAACTCGTGCAAGCTTTGCCGGTTTTACACAAGACGGTAGCCAATTTTTTATCACCAGCAATCAGCGTGATGCCAAGTTTATGGACTTATACCGTGTTGATAGTCAAACGTATCAAGTCACGCCTGTGTATCAAAACACGCTTGGTTTAGATGTAGGGGCAATTAGCCCTGATGGGCGTTACATTGCCCTATCTAAAAACAATACCAACAAAGACAGCGATACATTTATTCTTGATACCTATAAAAAAACACTCAAGCCGCAGTTAATTTCAAAACACGATATACCAGCTCAATATACGCCTGACACCTTCTCTGTAGACAGTAAATATTTATACTACTCTACAGATGCTAAAGGGGAGTTTTCTCAGGTATGGCGTTATGAGTTGGCTACAGGCGAACATAGCGCTGCATTAAAAGATGATTGGGATGTCAGCTTTATATACTTCTCTAAATCAGGTCGCTATCAAGTAAGCGGTGTTAATGCTGATGCCAGCACCAAAGTGACCGTCAAAGATACCAATACAGGTAAAGAAATCGCTATGCCTGAATTGCCAGCTGGAAATTTACGCAGCGTGAATTTCTCAAGCGATGAGAAAAGCATGGCGTTTTATTTAAACTCAGACACCTCACCAAGCAATTTATTTGTTTGGCAAGTTGGTAGTACTGAAGCTAAGCAGCTTACCAATACATTAAGTAAAGAGATAGATCAAAACGACTTAGTAGAGAGCACGATTGTACGATTTAAAAGTTTTGATGGCCTAGAAATACCAGGCGTGTTGTATAAACCAAAACAAGCCAACAGCAGAAATAAAGTACCAGCGCTTGTGTGGGTCCATGGTGGCCCAGGTGGGCAAAGCCGAACAGGCTACAGTGCGATGCAACAGCACCTAGTTAATCACGGCTATGCTATTTTTGCCGTCAATAACCGTGGCAGCTCTGGGTACGGTAAAACATTTTTCCATTTAGATGATAAAAAACATGGCACTGATGATTTACAAGATATTGTCTACGGTAAAAAACACTTACAAAGCTTAGATTGGGTCGATGCAGATAAAATTGGCATCATGGGTGGAAGCTACGGCGGCTTTATGACCGCAGCAGCACTTGCCTTTGAGCCAGAAGAGTTCAAAGTAGGCATCAATATTTTTGGTGTGACTAACTGGGTGAGAACGCTGAACTCAATTCCACCTTGGTGGGAAAGCTTTAAAAAAGCGCTGTACGATGAAATGGGCGACCCAGCGACAGATGGCGAGCGTCACCGTGCTATTTCTCCGCTGTTTCATGCCGATAACATCACTAAACCTCTAATGGTTATTCAAGGTGCTAACGATCCGCGGGTATTACAAGTTGAAAGCGATGAACTAGTTGCCGCGGTAAAAGCCAATGGCATTCCTGTTGAATATGTATTATTTGACGATGAAGGCCACGGTTTTACTAAAAAAGAAAACCGTATCAGCGCCTCCAATGCCTATCTAAAATTTTTAGATACTTACTTAAAAGAGTTATTTGGCCCACAAAACTAAATAAAACGAGAAAGTAATAAATGGCCTGTGCTTGAATTAGAGTGCAGGCTTTTTTATGACTACCTAAAGCTCATAACTGATAGCTGATAGCTGATAGCTGATAGAAATTATGCTTTAATTTATTAACAAGGGAATTATTTATTTCTTGCTATTGAGGAAATAACAAGTGGCGGAGTGGACGGGACTCGAACCCGCGACCCCCGGCGTGACAGGCCGGTATTCTAACCAACTGAACTACCACTCCGCAGTGGTATGTGCATGGGGTAATGCAATTACTAATTTTATTACTGATACCAATTGGCGGAGTGGACGGGACTCGAACCCGCGACCCCCGGCGTGACAGGCCGGTATTCTAACCAACTGAACTACCACTCCAGCATACAAATTTTGTAATATAACAGTGTTTAAATAGTGGCGGAGTGGACGGGACTCGAACCCGCGACCCCCGGCGTGACAGGCCGGTATTCTAACCAACTGAACTACCACTCCAGCGCGTATTTAAATTGTTATTTTTCTTATTGGCGGAGTGGACGGGACTCGAACCCGCGACCCCCGGCGTGACAGGCCGGTATTCTAACCAACTGAACTACCACTCCATAATAAGAATATGTTTTACAACCATATGTTGTGTAAGTATTGGCGGAGTGGACGGGACTCGAACCCGCGACCCCCGGCGTGACAGGCCGGTATTCTAACCAACTGAACTACCACTCCATAATAAGAATATGTTTTACAACCATATGTTGTGTAAGTATTGGCGGAGTGGACGGGACTCGAACCCGCGACCCCCGGCGTGACAGGCCGGTATTCTAACCAACTGAACTACCACTCCATAATAAGAATATGTTTTACAACCATATGTTGTGTAAGTATTGGCGGAGTGGACGGGACTCGAACCCGCGACCCCCGGCGTGACAGGCCGGTATTCTAACCAACTGAACTACCACTCCAGCATCTACTTACAAATTGTCGAATATTGGCGGAGTGGACGGGACTCGAACCCGCGACCCCCGGCGTGACAGGCCGGTATTCTAACCAACTGAACTACCACTCCATAATAAGAATATGTTTTACAACCATATGTTGTGTAAATATTGGCGGAGTGGACGGGACTCGAACCCGCGACCCCCGGCGTGACAGGCCGGTATTCTAACCAACTGAACTACCACTCCGCATTTTCGTTTGCTGCTTAGGTCTCCCTTTGCAGCGGCGTGAATAATACGAACCAGCCCCTACTTCGTCAAGGGCTTTTTTGTTTTTTTACAGGTTTTTTAGTCATCTGACATCGAAAGGTTTAAAATTTCACCTGATTTATCACTTTTTGAGCCATTTTTGTGAACTTCATTTTTTTCGCTTTCTTTGGGCTCTTCATCTATTGTTGTTTTTTTCTTCAAAAAAGGAATGCTGACTTTAGGTAATAGTGGTTTTTTCTGTACAAATTTACGAATTGCCAGCCAACCAATTAATAAAACCACCAAATTCCCACCAATAATTAAGCTAATAAACATGATGGTTGACATCGACTGGGCTTCTCTTATTGCTCTGTCGATCTCTTTTTGTTCTGCTGCTGTAATTATTGGTTCTGGTAATTCTGGCACGGCTTCGATGGGACGTTCAATTTCAAATTTATAGGTAGGTAATGTCGCCATAAATTCTCGGTCATTTACATTAGTACCAAACACCGATAGCTCAACACTGTACCGACCCCAGTCATAGTTTTTAATGAGCAACTCACGCGTCAGCAATTTACTGCCTTCTAAGTTAAACATCTGCTCTTCGTTATTAGGGTAATAAATTTTACCTTGTATCAGCACGGTTTCTGGCTTTACCACGCTTGAGTCTAGAGTAATCGTTAATTTGTGTTCATGTGCATCATCTTGGGCAAGCGCTATGTCGTAACTAAATGGTGGCTCTTTTATTTCAAGCACATCTTGAACTACGGTACGTTTTAGTAAAGGAGTTTCGATGTATAACTCGGGTTGCCATTGGCCAGCGGGGAAAACTAGCTTAAACTCGCCTGTGAAAATGCCATCTTTTGGGCGCTCGTCAAACCCTCGGCCATCGTCTTTAAACTGTGCAACATTATGCGTGCCCGCCCCAAAGTTTGCATAATCACTGTTGTTAGTACTTATAAAGTCAACATGTAAACTAACAACATCTCTGAATAGGCCCACGTTAATCGGTTCGTTATCATTTAAAACTTGCCCTGTAACTTTGACAGTTTCGCCACGAAATAGTAACGGCGGCAAGGGCTCTACTTTTAAATCAATATCACCGAGCACAACAATACGGCTATCCGGTAAAATACTGCCGATCACTTGCCATGGCCCTGCCATTGGTTCTCTTATCGTGATTAAATCGTAACTTAGCTCATCAAACCAATCGACGTTTGGCTCTTTAATCGCGGAGGTGGCATAAAGCTTACTCCCGTTTGGCTGTACTAAAATAACAGCAGGAGCGCCGCGCTTACGAAAAAATAGCAAGGTAATTTCATTCACTTTGTAATCAATTCGAAATCGATTGTCTAATAGCGGAATTTCATTTTGCTCGCCATCACGTTTCAGTAAGGTGATTTTTTCTTCGCTATTAGCACTTAATGACAGTGGCGTGATCAATGCCACCAACACTACTAGTAAAAGTATTTTCATTGTGGGCCTTATTCGGCGCGCCATAAACACTGGCCGCCAGCATCTTGAACAATATCTAATCTTGCTTCATGCGCTATCTGCTCATCATCGAACGCTTTTAATACCATCAAAGGAGCACGGTTTGCGTCTAAACGACGAATTTCTTTTTGTTGTTGCTCATTACCCTGATCTTTATTTTGATTCAGGTTTAGCTTCACTTGGCCACCCGTCATGGCTAAGTATACGTCTGCTAGTATTTCAGAATCCAGTAATGCGCCGTGTAACGTCCGCTTAGTGTTATCTACATCATAACGACGGCAAAGGGCATCTAGATTATTCTTTTGACCTGGATGCAAGTCACGCGCCATTTTAAGGGTGTCGAGAACTTGACAGTATTCGTGAGTGTTAGGATACCCCTGATTAAGCATAGCAAACTCATTGTCCATGTGGCCGACGTCAAACGGGGCGTTATGAATAACAAGCTCAGCCCCTTTGATATAATCAAAAAACTCTTGCGCTATTTGGTAATAAAGAGGTTTATCTCGTAAGAACTCATTGGTAATACCGTGAACATCAATTGCTTCTTCTTCAATACTGCGTTGCGGATTGATATAAACGTGAAAGTTATTACCGGTTAATCTGCGATTTATTAACTCCACACACCCGATTTCAATAATTCGGTGCCCTTGTTTTGGGTCGATGCCGGTGGTTTCTGTATCTAAAACTATTTGTCTACGCTGCATATCGAACTTAGCCTGATTCTGGTATCTTTCTATAATCACTTTATTGTACATAATATCAAGGTAAAACAGTGCAAAAAACCGTAGAGATTTATACCGATGGCTCATGTTTAGGTAATCCGGGCCCCGGCGGATATGGTATTTTCATGCTTTATAACGGTCATGAAAAAGAAATGAGCCAAGGTTATACCCTCACCACAAACAATCGCATGGAGATGTTAGCGGCCATAGTGGCGCTTGAAAGTCTTACCCGCCCGTGTGAAATCAACCTCACCACAGACAGCCAATATGTAAAACAAGGTATTGAATCTTGGGTTGCAAACTGGAAAAAGCGTGGCTGGAAAACGTCAGCCAAAAAACCAGTTAAAAATGTCGACTTATGGAAACGCCTTGATGAAGCCTGCACTAGACACACAATAACCTGGAAATGGGTAAAAGGTCACAGCGGTAACAAATACAACGAAATAGTCGATGATTTAGCTCGTGATGCCGCGGGCAGTAAAAACTTATTAGTCGATGAAGGCTACAAGCCAGAATAAAGCAATACTATATCAGCGGTGATTAATTCACCTCAAGCTATTTTACATTTAGGTTATATGATATAAGATTTAGCTATATCATATAATGGAGTTGTAAAATGCCTGTCTCGGTTAAGTCTTTTTTTCATCCGCAGAGCGCTACGTTTAGTTACATCGTTAGTTGTTTAAATACCGGTAGCGCTGTGCTGATTGACCCACCCGCTGACTTTGATGCTCCTAGTGGCACTCTTAGCTTCGCAACTGCCAATGAAATCATTAAATATATTGCTGCCGATAAGCTGACTCTCGAGTGGTTGCTAGAAACTCATGCTCATGCTGATCACATTACCGCCGCAGGCTACATCAAACAAAAACTTCACCCAAAGCACCCTTGTAAACTAGGCACCGGGGCCAACATCACTCAAGTACAAACTTACTTTAGTAATTTATATCAAATAGATATGCCTTGTGATGGTCGCCCTTTTGATGAGTTGTTTGATGATAAAAGCCACTACCTCTTTGGCGATAGCCAATTTAGTGTATTAACAACGCCTGGCCATACACCAGATAGTGTGTGTTATTTAATTGCAGACAACGTATTTGTTGGCGATACTTTCTTTATGCCTGACAGTGGCACTGCCCGCTGCGATTTTCCTGGCGGCAGCGCAAAACAGCTGTATATGTCTTTACAGAAAATTTTAGCCCTACCCGATAAAACAGTCATGTGGATGTGTCATGACTACCAGCCCAACGGGCGCAAGCTTGCTAATAAAACAACGGTGGGTGAGCAGCGTTTAAATAATGTACACTTACAAAGCTCTGAACAAGAGTACATTTATACCAGAGAAAGCCGTGACGCCACATTAAATGTGCCTAAATTATTACACCCCGCAATACAAATGAATATACGTGCGGGTCAATTGCCAAAAGAGTCACAACCGAGTTTAACTATTCCGCTGACGGTGCTGCTTTGATGTTTGACGCAGCCCTGCACCTTTAACGGGTGCAAACTGCGGTCTTGCATGCCACTTTGGTTTAATCGGGGTTAGTGGAGCAACTCGTTTACGTGCAACTAACATATATACACTGCCCATGGGTTTCAAATATTGCTTAGCAAAGCGTCGCCATGGCGCAAAACGTGACAACCTATTACCACGCGCTAAAGAAGAATAAATAAACCGCTCATCGCTGATAATTTCGAAACCAAGTAAGTTAAGCCAATCCTTCACGCGCGCAGGGGTAAAGAAACGCCCCGTCCATGGCAATTTTTGACCACTAAATGGCAGTAATTGAGCCAAGCCACATAAACTAAACGGGTTAAACCCGGTGATCACAATATAGCCGCCAGGGATCAATGTACGGTGTGCTTCTCGCAAAATATGATGAGGGTCTGAATGATATTCTAAACAGTGGCTTAAAATACATGCATCAACACTGTGCTCATAAAACGGAAGTTCATCAATATCTGCAACAACCCCCGTAAACGGGCCTGATTCAGCCACACATACTTGATGTTTGATAGTGCTTGCAGTGGTTTTAAGCTCACCACTTAGATTACCCAATTTAAGCATGTGATAACCGAACATTCGCGGTAACCACTTCGCCATCTTACGTTCAATATCGCAACGTAAATAGTCGCCATGAGGAAACTCATGCCACGACAGTGGTTTAGGTCCTTCTTGAAAACTAAGGGCTGGTTTCATTTGCTGAGCTCGTTATACTATTAATATCGTCACTTTATAGAGCAATGTTACATGGTGCAAGTCAAAGCAATTAAAGCCTTTTCTGATAACTACATTTGGTGCATCACAGATAGCCAAAGCCAATTAGCCTGGGTTGTTGACCCGGGTCAAGCAGAGCCTGTATTAGCCCATTTAAAAGACGCTGGCTTAACGTTGGCGGGGATACTAATCACCCATCACCATTATGATCACACTGATGGCGTGGCCGATTTGTGCAAAGCCTTCCCTGGTATCATGGTATATGGCCCAAGCAATAGCCCATTTACAGGGATAACAAACACGCTAAGTGAAGGCGATAAAGTTACAGTATTTGATACTGAGTTTGTCATCACCCATACCCCTGGCCATACTTTAGACCACATTTGTTATTTAAACCCTGCCCTGGCATTTACTGGTGACACACTATTTAGTGGTGGCTGCGGGCGCCTGTTTGAAGGCAGTGCCGAGCAAATGCAGCACTCTTTTGATAAACTAAAGCAGCTGCCAGATGCGTGTAAGATATATTGCACTCATGAATACACACAAGCAAATTTAGCGTTTGCCTTAGCGGTTGAACCTAACAACGCGGATTTAATTGAGTACGTTCACTGGGTAGATACAAAGCGTAGTAACGATGAAATTACTTTACCTAGCACTATCGCTGTAGAGCAAAAGATAAACCCTTTCATGCGTAGTGATATCTCGGGTATTAGTCAAAATATTCCAACTGAATATCAGAATAAATCAAAAAACATATTACAAAATAATGAACCTTGGCAAAACTTTGCGGGTCTTAGAACCTGGAAAGACCACTTCTAAAACTATAACCTCATAGTTATCATATAATTATGAGGTATAAATACTTACCGTTGCAGTTTTTAGATGGTCATACAGTGGCAATGTTAGCTCATAACGGGTAGTATTCGCCGAGTTTTTTACCTGATGTATTTGGTATTTATGAAAAAATCTCCCCTCGTTTTAAGCTTGGCATTGGTGCTAAGTGGTTGTCAAACTTTGACTTCAACACAATCCGATGACGCAAGTGAGCAGTTAGTTGTCAATCAAACCGCGCAGCAATTAGAAGGCGCAAGCCCTAGCGATATCAATAATGCATTAATGATCAACGCACAATACCTGCAGGTAAACGAACTTGATGATGCCCCCCCTATTTTTGATGATGTATGGGAGCGAATTCGCTACCAATTGTCAATTGAGGTGCCGCAAAACCGCCCGGTTGTGACTGAACGTAACTATTATGCACGCCACCAAAACTATTTAGATCGTGTGTCAAAACGTGCTGAGCCTTACCTGCATTTTATTGTTGAAGAAGTTGAAAAACGAGAAATGCCGATTGAAATTGCGCTACTCCCCATTGTCGAAAGCGCATTTGACCCGTTCGGTTATTCACATCGCAGTGCCTCGGGTATTTGGCAGTTTATGCCGCAAACAGGCGAACGCTTCGACTTAAAACAAAATTGGTGGTACGACGGCCGCCGCGATATAGTGCAATCAACACGTGCTGCTCTTGATTACCTTTCATATTTACACAAAACCCTTGAAGGTGACTGGTTAAACGCCATTGCTGCTTACAACTCCGGCGAAGGTCGCTTGTTACGCGCAATTAAAAAGAATCGCAAAAAGCAGTTACCAACAGATTTTTGGTCACTTGATTTACCAAAAGAAACCACGGCTTATGTACCGCGTTTATTAGCCTTATCAGATTTGCTAAAACGTCAGGAAGAGTTTGGTCTTACTTGGAACCCAATCATAAACGCACAGGTAGTAGAAGCCGTTGATGTTGGATCACAAATCGATTTAGCACTGGCAGCTGATATGGCACAAATTAGCCTTACCGAACTATACCGCTTAAACCCGGGGTTTAATCGTTGGGCAACCGATCCAAATGGACCACATTTTTTACTTATTCCGTCGGATAAAGTTGATACTTTCCAACAACAATTAGCTAAAACAGATATTAAAGATCGTTTGCGTTGGCAACAATATAAAGTAGCCAGTGGCGACAGCCTGTCAGTGATTGCTAAAAAGTTCTCAACCAGTACTAGCGCGATTAAATCACTTAATAAACTTAAGTCGAATACGATTCGCGTTGGTCAACAGTTGCTCGTCCCTTTGAGTGATGGTGCAATAAATAGTGAGCATTTACCTAAGCAAATGCGTATGGCTGCTAATAAGAATAGCCAAAAGAAACTATCGCACACAGTTAAAAGTGGCGACACCCTATGGGATATTAGCCGTGAATATGATGTCACCATTAATGAGTTAGCTAAATGGAATAAACTAAAAAAGAACAGTGTGTTACGTTTGGGTCAAAAACTCACGGTTTATAAAACAAGTAGCAATACACAAACGACTCTAGTTAGCACCAACCGTACCATTACCTATAAAGTTCGCCGTGGTGACTCGCTAGCACGTATTGCTTCTAAGTTTAACTTATCAGTGAACGATATTATTAAGTGGAACAAACTAGCTGGACAAAAGTACTTACAGCCTGGGCAAAAGCTGAAACTTAAAGTAGATGTAAAAAGCACATAACGTAAGCTAAAACTAGTAAAAAGAGCGCTCACGCGCTCTTTTTACTTACTCGGGAAGCTTACTTAACCACAGCTTTAACCAAGGCTCTGTTACAGGCCAAGGTTCAAAATCTTCACAGGCATCAATTTCTAAACGATGACCAATTGGCTTTGCCTGTAAATCACGGAGCAGCTCATCAAAGCTTCGCCCTGCACCGCAAAAAGTGTCGCCATAACTTCTGTCTCCCATAGCCACAATGCCGTAAGGTTTACCTGTAAGCATAGGGAACTGACTGTTAAGCTGGCTATAGAGCGGCGCTAAATTATCTGGTATCTCACCTTGCCCAGTGGTTGAGGTAATTACCAATATATGACTCGCTGACTTTACATCATCTAATGTAGGTGTGATGATCAGCTTTGCTTGATGGTTTGACTGCTCAATCAATTCAATCACGTCGTCACTTAAGCGTTCTGCTCCACCATAAACACTGCCGACAAATATACTTATCGTTGCCATTAATAATCCTTTTCTTGGTTTGGCCAGCCGAGTTGCTGACAAATGCTCAGCATTGCTTCACCCAGTGGCGCTTTTATTTTTACAGCTTGCTTTGTATAAGGGTGCACAAAGTTAAGCTCAGTTGCAAATAACATTAACCGACGCAATGTAAAGTGCTCCCGAAAAAACTGGTTATGCTGATTATCGCCATGATTAACATCACCGATAATCGGTAATGATAAATGCTTCAAGTGCCTGCGTATTTGATGCTTTCGCCCAGTTTTAGGAAAACACTCAACCAATGAATAACGCACTGTTGGATACTTTCCTATTGGAATTGGCAACGCAGCTTGGTGCAAACAATTAAACTGTGTTTGAGCTTGCTGAGGGGCTTTGTCCTGATCAGCAAATTTATCAGCAATTTTATCAAGCTCTTCTTTTAGCGGTTTATCTAAAAATACCGACTCTGGCGCAAAGCCACGTACTAAAGCTAAATAACGTTTACTTATTTGATTATCAATAAACAATTGGTTTATATCACGCGCAGCTTCTGAGCTAAGCGCAAATAGCAATACACCTGAGGTTGGCCTATCTAATCGATGAACAGGAAAAACACGCTGACCAATCTGATCTCGCAGCATTTGCATCGCAAATTGTGTTTCATGTTTATCCAAAAAAGAACGGTGGACAAGTAAACCCGATGGTTTATTTATCGCGACGTAATTTTCATCACGGTATAAAATTTCTAATTCACCAAACTCAATTGGCTCTGGGCGTTCAATCATTTAGGCTTCCAAAAGCTGTATCTAATTTATTCAGTAATGCAGTGACTTCTGTGCCACCGGATTTATTTCCAAGCATAAGCTCCCCCATTGGAGCAATAGCAAAGTTACTCGGCAGGGGCTGTTGATTGGCAACAAGTGCACCCATTTTTTCAATAAACACAAATTGCAGCCATTGCTCAAACGCCATCGTATCATGACAAAATGGCGTAGTTGAAAGTAACGCTTTGGCATCAATCGGCTCATTTTGCCAAAGCTGATGCTGCTTCAGTAATGATTCAAGTTGTGCTAAATAGCTCTGAATTAGTTGGTGCATATATCGTTTATACCGGGTTGTCTATATCAATGAAAGTTACATCAAAACCATGCTCTTGTGATAACAGCTCTCCAAGGGCCTTGATCCCATAACGCTCTGTGGCGTGATGCCCAGCTGCAAAAAAGTCGATACCTTGCTCACGAGAGCTATGAATCGTTTGCTCTGATGCCTCCCCTGTTAAATATGCATCCACACCTTGGCTTGCCGCTAAATCTATATAGCCTTGTCCGCCACCTGTACACCAAGCAATGGTTTCAATTGGTTCATCACGTACTAAACTCGTTAATGGTTCACGGTTAAGGACTTGGGCAATCTTTTGTGCAAATTGCTCACCCATCATAGGCTTTTTTAAACGTCCTTTAACAGCAACGCTATTATTAACAGGCTCAAGACCTGTTTCCCACTGCATATCGAGAAGCTCTGCTAGTTGCGCGTTATTCCCAATCACAGGGTGAACATCAAGCGGTAAATGATAAGCAAACAAGTTAATATCATGCGCTAATAACGCACCTACACGACGCTTTTTCATCCCTGTAATAGGTTGTGATTCACCTTTCCAAAAATAACCATGGTGCACCAAAATTGTATCCGCACTATGTGCAATTGCGGCATCAATGAGTGCTTGGCTTGCAGTAACGCCCGTAACAATTTTTTTAATCTGCTCCTGACCTTCAACTTGCAGCCCGTTTGGGCAAAAATCTTTAATTGAATCAGGTTTTAAGATCTCATTTAATAATTGGTTAAATTCTCTACGCTGCATAATACTTTGCCACCTCTGCATTAGATTTTGTGCAAATTTTGGCGCTTATAGCAGCAAAATGAAAGGAAAATCGCAAAAAATTGAAAAGTTCGCTAAAACTAGGTATAAATGTGTATTCTTTATCTGTGTTTACAACGTATAGGGTCTCTGATGAGCAAACTAGACAAAACAGAAGTGTTAAATGCCTTTGAAGCAGCATATGAAGCAGCCAATGGCAAGAAACCTGAAATCACTACAAAACCTGGTTGGTACAGCATCGATGGCGGTAAAAATTTACGCCTTGCAGATGTAGCAGAGTTAACCGAGCAGTTAACATCTGGTAAAACAGCTGAGCAACCTGCTGCAAAAGCGCCAGCTAAAAAAACTAAAACTAAAACTGCTGCGCCAGCAAAATCAGCTGAGAAAAAAGCACCATTTGCTGTCGTAACAGCTAACGAAGACGGCTACACAGCCGAAGAGTTATGGATTGTTTACCTAGCTGAAAAAGATCATGACTGTCGCCTACCGCGCGGTGTTGTGTAATTTAAAGTAATACACTTTAAATAAAAAAACCGCTGTTAAGCGGTTTTTTTGTGCCTAAATAAATATCCTTTTAGCAGCCTCTGAGATAAATATCCGCATAAAACGATGAATATAGTGCCTACTAATACTGGCGCAATTAAAAACGGCCAACTTTGCCCCGTCACCATTATCAAAATAGGATTGGCTCCCGCAGCAGGATGAACAGTGTTCGTCAACATCATCATACTAATCGCAAGCCCTGTAGCCATTGCAATGCTCACTGTATCTACACCGATATAATTAACAAAAACAACCCCTATCAATGCGGTTAAAAAGTGCCCTCCAATTACGTTTTTAGCCTTAGCCAAAGGACTAGACGGTACGCCAAATACTAATACCGCAGTAGCACCAAAAGGGGCCATTAACCAAATACCATAATTTCCTAAACTATCTAAAAAAACCAACACACTTAAGGTTATCGCTGAAAATACTCCAGCACTTATTGCTTTTAGAACATCACCATTCATAATTAGCTCCAATAAGTAGACCGACTTGTCTACCTGCATATAGTAGACAAATCGGTCTACTCGTGTCAAGCTTACTTTTTTAAAGGAGCCGATATGAATAAACGTAGTCAAATCGTCAATACAGCATTAGCGCTTTTTTACAATAAAGGCATTCATGAAGTAGGCATCAATGAGGTAATACAGTCTGCTAAGGTTGCTAAAAAGACGCTGTATAATCACTTTAGTAGTAAAGATGAACTCATATGTGCATGTTTAGTAGAGCGAGATGAGCGCTTTAACGGGTGGCTAAAATCACAATTTATTTATGCTAAAACACCATTGGATATAGCTGATGCACTCTTTAATGCATTATCGCTTTGGATCAACAATCAAGTAGATGAGCTTGGAGATTTTAATGGCTGCTTTTTTGTAAATACGGCAGCTGAATTTCCACTGGACACGCACCCTATTGCTCAATTATGCACAAAGCATAAACAGACTGTACTTAAAATTATTTATGAAGCGCTTGCACTTACACCGCAATTTAAAGAAGCCCCTTCAGAGGCAGAGAAATTAAGTAAATTACTTATGACATTAAAAGAGGGAATGATTTGCCAAGCAAGAGTCAGCAAACAGCCTCAAACATTGCTGCTTGATAAAACTATATTAAAAAAGCTTATTGCTTAAAGGGTATGCCCAAAAAGCAAAAAAGCGGCTAATGCCGCTTTTAGTCATAACCACCTATTCGGTGTTTTGTTTTTTACTTCTTTTCAAAGTAAAGTTTATCACGTTGTTTTTGGCCTACTTCATTCATTGTGGCGGCGTTAAATAAACGGCCATTGATCATGGTGTAGTCAATTTTATCGGTATCACGAATGTTCTCAAGTGGATTACCATCAATCACGACTAAATCGGCAAGTTTACCCACCTCAAGTGAACCAATGTTTTTATCAAGGCCAATGTATTTAGCAGGGTCGAGTGTTGCGGCCCGTAGCGCTTCGAGTGGCGTCATGCCGCCTTGTGCAAACATCCAAATTTCCCAATGAGCCGCCAAACCTTCACGTTGTCCATGCGCACCTAAATTCACTAATACACCTAAGTCTTGCAGCTCTTTCGCTACGCGTGCATTATTAAAGTGATTATAGTGATGATCGGGCGCTTTAACGCGGCGCATAGAACGCGGCAACAGTTGGTTTTTAGGCACAAACTTACTCAAGCGCGGGTGATTCCACACATCGGTTTTATCATACCAATAGTTTTCACCCCAAATACCACCGTAAGCAACACCTAAAGTCGGCGTATAACCAACGTCACTTTGCGACCAAAGCTGTTTAATATCATCATAAATATTCGCCACAGGAATTGAATGCTCAATCCCTGTGTGACCATCCACTACCATGGTTAAGTTATGTTGTAATAATGAGCCACCTTCTGGCACCACCATCATTTCAAGCTCACGACCAGCTTCAATAACTTGTTGACGTTGCTCACGTCGTGGTTGGTTATATGATTTAACACTAAACGCACCCACTTTCTTTAAACGCTCTAAATGGAATTTAGCATCCTCTAACGAATCAATATGTGAGGTGTAACCTGGCATGTTTGCCCCATATAAAATGGTCCCCGTTGAGAAAATACGCGGCCCAACAATGGTGCCTGCTTTTTGCATTTCACTGGCAGCAAATATTTCGGTGGTGTCGTTAGATGGATCGTGAATAGTGGTCACACCCAATGACAAACCAGCTAGGTTTTTCCAATTTTGCTCAGGAATGATCTCATTACTGCCTTGCGAGCCATGGGCATGGGCATCCACAATACCTGGCATAATGGTTTTACCTGCCACGTTAATGACTTGTGCACCTTTTGGGATCGTGACGCTATCAGCACTACCAACTGCTTTGATGTGTTTGCCATCAGTGATCAGTACGCCGTTTTCGATGACTCTATCACCTTGCATAGTGATAATACGCGCACCGGTTAGCGCAAACATACCTTTTGGCTCAGCCATTTTTTTGCGAAAGCTGATGTTATCACCGCTTTTTACTTTAAAATCGGCATCATCGGCTTGGTTTATATCAAAAATACCCGCTAAACTGGCATGATAAAGCTCTGGGCCTAAAGTCCAATAAAGTTTATCACTGTTTGCGCTCCAGCTAATGCTTTCACCAGCACGAACAGATAATTGCTCAATCGGAAATTGGCTGTCTTTCGGGCCAATATTAATGCTCTTACCATTTTCTACAAGTGGCGTTACAAACACTTTAAAGCGCTCTGCAAACGCTAAGTATTTGCCATTAGGTGACACTCTAAATTCTGTCGCATGTTTTGATTCATATAGCTTCTGTGCTTTTTTAGAATCAAGGTCAACCACGCTTAAGCTTGGTTTTGGCCACGGGCTCATAACAAAAATACGGTCACTGGTCGCGCCAAATTGCGGTTGATAACCACTTTTAGTAATTAATTCAGCCTCACCGCCTTTCGCACTTACCGCGTAAATACCTGGGTGTAATGACCAATCCGGATTTAAAATGCCACCGCCTGACGCTTTACGATAAACCACAGTTTTACCGTCTGGGCTAAATGTTGGCTCAACATATTTACCCGGCTGATCTGTTATTGTGTCGCCGCGACCGCTTCGTGCTGATACCACACGAACACTGCCTTGCTCGTTGTCGTCCCATGTAACATAAACAATTTTTTTACCGTCACGAGAATACTGTGGAAATAATTCAAAGTGATCATCTTGGCGTGTTAAGCGTTTTATTTTTCCTGACTCTAAATCGCGCTTATAAATATGCCCAAGCGCTTCAAAAATAGCGGTTTCACCATCCGGCGATACTTGAACATTACGCAGCATTTTTATATCAAAATCTTCACTATCAATATCTTGCGTAAAACGTACTGCTGTTTGAATTTTTTTATTCGTTTCAACATTAAAAGCAATGTTCTCAACTGACTTATCTTCAACATCGAGTTTATGAATTTTACCCCCAGCCCAAAATACCAGCTCGTCATTATCTGGTGTCCACGCGATAGTCGGGTAAACGCCATGAATCGCCCAGGTTTCTTGCATATCACGTTCAAGCTTGTCATAAAGTTTGGTGTGTTTGCCTGAGGTTAAGTCATAAACATATAAACTGGTTTGGAAATCATCACGCTTAATATACGCCAGCTTTTTACCATCTGGTGACGGTGTTGGTCTAATAGCTCCACCCATACCACTGATAATGGTCTCAATTTCACCTGTTTGGCGGTCAAAACGTTTAATCTTATAAATACCGGCAACAGAATCTTTTGAGTAATGGAAGGTTTTTCCTGGTGTCGCATCATGAGAGAAGTAAACATAACGCCCATCAGGTGAAAACATTGGCTCACCTAAATCTTTTTGGTCATCAGCACGCTTCGTTAGCTGAACACCTTTACCACCCGCTTTATGATAAAGCCATACTTCACCAGCACCTAACGAGCGTGTTGCAGTAAAGTGCTTACGTGCCACGATATAATCGCCATCAGGGCTCCAAGCAGGACTATTGAGTAATCTAAAAGTTTCGTCGGTAACAGCGGTTTGATTTTCACCATCCACGTCCATTAGCCAAATATTGTCGCCACCACCTTGGTCTGAGGTAAACGCAATATGTTTACCATCAGGGCTAAAACGTGGCTGCATTTGCCAAGCAATGTCTGATGTCAGCTGAGTAGCCTTTCCGCCGCTGATAGGCATAGTGTAAATGTCGCCGAGTAAATCAAATACAATCGTATCTCCATCAGGGCTCACATCAATGTTCATCCAAGTGCCTTGGTTAACATTAATCGTCGCATCGACGAATTTGCCTTGAGGGGCATCTACTTGCCATTTTTTATCATCTACATTATCTGCAGCATGAACATTTGAATAAAGTGCTAACGATACTGATACAGCCAATGCTGTTTGCAGTAGTTTTTTCATCGAATTCTCGCTTGTTTTTGTTGTTTATTAATATGATTGCAACAAAAAGCACAGCAAGTTACCAGCAATATCTGATAAAGCGTCTTAAATTGGCGGTTAATGCCATTTAATTGGATCAAACTGGTAATAGTTCACCAGCATAGTATAAATCTCAGGGTCGTAATGGCGCAGTTCACTAGGCTTTTCTAAAAACGTTTCAGTGATCACAGCAAAAAATTCAGCTTCGTTAGTCGCGCCATAACTGTGGATAACATGCGGCATACTGTAAACTACATGTGTTTTGAGTTGATTAAATGCACGGCTAAACACTCTCGCCCATTCTTTATAATCAGCCTCTTTTTTTAGTAATGGCGTACCCGTTGTTTTACCGGTTTCTTGATCAAGTTGATGTGCAAATTCATGAAACACTAAGTTATGGCCGTCACTTGGTAAGCGGTTTCCTTCAAGTACATCATGCCAACTTAGAACCAAAGTACCGCCAGGCCAAGACTCACCTTGTCGCACTGTATTGTGATAGCTCACTAAACCGGCATTATCACGAGAGGTTTGCGGGGCGTAATAGGCACTTGGGTATAATAAGATTTCCCTAACATTTTTATATAAAGGCCAAGGCTTATTTAGCACAAGCAAGCAAGCATCCGCTGCAACAATCAGCTTCATGGCATCGTTAAGCTTTAGACCATCGCAGCCAATAAAGCGCTTTTCATTTAAAAACCAAACGATGTGACGCTCAAGTTTAGCGCGATCAGCATCTGTCATTTTTTGATAAATAGGCATATAACGCAACAATATAGATTTTTGCTGCTCATTAAGGCGGTACTTTTGGTATTTTTTTTGCCAAAGTTGATTTTGAATATCAGGCCAGCGCCAATAAAAAACCACAAACGCTATTAACGCAAGAATCAATAAACCATTTACCATTAGCAGGCTCGCTGAGAAAAGACTAAGTTATTAATATGACCGCTAAAGTCATATTTCAATCTTTTACTATAAATTTATCAGGGAGCTGATTGAGGCTAAGTTACTTCAACTCGATTCCGCCCATTGTTTTTTGCTTTATAAAGTGCTTGATCCGCACTGGCTAGTAATCTGTCATATTCATCAACCACACTCGAATCTGCGACGCCAAAACTCACGGTTACGTGAAGCCCTCCTGCAATTGCAGAAAAGTCATAATTTGCTATATCAGTTCTTAATTGCTCACAAATTTCAACTGCTTGCGTGGCCGTTTTATTTGGTAGAAGTAAAGTAAATTCTTCACCTCCCCAACGTGAGACTTGGTTTGCATTATCATTACAGCATTGTTGCAAGATAGTAGCGATCACACATATCACTTTATCTCCCACAATATGAGACCAGTTATCGTTAATACGTTTAAAGTGATCTATATCAATAATTGCAATGCTAAGTGGTTGGCCTGATTGCTTAATATTGTCAAAATTTTCAGCTAACCAATTATCAAATGCACGTCGATTTGGCATTCCGGTTAATTGATCATGACTTGCCTGATGAGCAAATGCATCGGTTTGCTGTTGTAAATCTCGAGTTTGCTGCTTCACGCGTAGCTTTAACTCTTTTTCAATTTTTTTATAGTGATATAAGCGGTATTTATAAAGCCCAAAGAACAGCAAAATCAATGAGAAAAATACCATTAATTTAAAACTTAGTTTTTGCCAGAAAAATGACTGAATAACAAAATCCAACGCTTTATGGTTTTCTTGCCATTGTCCATTAGGGTAGCCTGCTCTGACCATAAAAGTGTATTTACCGGGCGCCAAATTTGTATACTCGGTGATGTTGAGTTGCTGTCGGTCGACCCATTTATCATTATAACCTAACAACTTGGTTTGAAACTTTATCCGCTGGGGCATTATAAAACTAAGCCCAGCGTAGTGAAATGAAATACGATCAGAACCAGGCGGTAATAATACTGCTTCATCTTTTGTTATAAGTGGTGTGTTTTTACCATCGACGAGAATACTTTCTATCACAGTAGGTAATTTAAGTTGCGACGCTCGTTTTAATCGCTCTGGTAATGCAGTAGCTGCACCTTGCGCCGTAGCAAACCAAATACTGCCATCCTTGTGCAGTACAGCGGCAGGGTTAGAGCCCCCATTTGCCTGAGCACTAAGCATGCCATCGCCTTCATCGTACATTTGATAATGTAAGGCATTAGCTTGATGCTGTGAGTTGTTTAATAATTCATTAACTTGATGCTGATTGACTTGAATGATTCCACGATTACTTGAAAGCCAAAAAGAATCGCCCTGCGCAACAATCTGAAAAAGTTTATCAACAGGCAAACCTTGCTCTCTTCCTAGCATTGCAACATCACCTGTATCAATGTTAAATCGAATAAGGCCGCGGTCAGTCGCCATCCACATGTATTCATTTTGAGAGTAAAAGCCAAACGCGTATTCAGCATTAAATTTACGAGGGAAAAGCTGACCTTTAAACTTACCTAAAGTGTCATTAAACATTGCGACCCCGACCCCAGTACCAACCCAAACGTTACCTTTTGAGTCAAGCTTCAGCGCCATGATAAAATCACCAGGGAGTCCTTGCTTTGTTGTAAACTGTGTTAGTGAACCATCGACTTCTATACGTGTCAGACCTGTCGCAGTGCCAAGCCACAAGCGCTGTTGATTATCAAACAGTAACGCTCTGACTTCATTACTTGCCAGACCTGAATCACGATTAATAACAGTATGAATCTGACCATTTAAAACCCGCATTACACCCGCAGTATAAGTCCCTAACCAAACACCACCGCTGTTATCTTCGGCTAAACTTAATACTGACAAAGGTTTGTCACTATCAACGAGCGAAAATGATTCAATATGATCATTATGCATTCTATTTAAGCCAGTACTGCCGCCCAGCCAAATACTGCCATCGGAGTGCGACATAACCGTTCGTATATAATCTGAGCCTAAGCCTCGCTTTTTAGTCCACGATGAAAAAGGCGCTTCTCTTAGTCTGTATAGCCCACCATTTGTACCAACCCAGATACTGTTTTCTCTATCTTGTAACAGAGAAAGAGTACGATTGCCAGGCAGACCTGCTTTTGCATCAAGATGCTCAAGGCCAAAACCACTCAACCTAAAAACACCGTTATTGATAGTACCAAACCACAGATCATTATGATCATCTTCTAATAAACTAGAAATTGATTCATCATTGAGCTGTTGATGAACAGGAGTAAACTTACCATTACTTAATTTCCATGCCCCTCTTTCACCACCCACTATAAGTTGCCCTTGACGTGTCAGTAGCAAGGTATAAATAGGATCACTTGGCAAACCCATATCAGCAGTAATCAAGCGCGCTTTTTTATTTTCTATTTTATATAAACCATCACTGGTTGCAGCCCAAACAACCCCATTGAGGTCTTGAATTAACCGATAAGCACTTAAATTAATTAATATATGAGTTTCAATATCCGAGTCAGCCGCGCGATACACTAAGCCTTTTCCCTCAAGGGCTAGCCAAAGTTCGTTAGTATTGGTTTTTAAAAGATGATTGACCATGGCCTCAGCTTGAGGTTTGGTATGCCATTGCCCATGTTGTAAATGACTTACGCCACCGCGAGCACCAACAATATATAAACTTCCATCCCCTTGAGCAGATAAACTACGTAAACCAGAATCTGGCAGACCAGGAATTTCAGAGCGGGTAAATAACTTAAATTCACGGCCATTATACCTTGCAAGCCCTTCCCAGGTCGCAACCCAAATATAACCATCATTGGTTTGAGCTAAACTATTTATACTATTGTGAGGTAAGCCCGAACGAGTGTTCCATGTTTCAGAAAAGTAATCATTTAAAGGAAGGCGCGCCTGATCATTTGCAAAGCACACAGATTGAATCATTAAAAACAGAAATACACTTATACGTAGCATTATATTGAACGCCTTCCCAACTACTAATTAATGATTTAGCTATAAAAAAATTAATTAAATAATGATTTAGACTTAATTTTTGTCATTATTATTGACTGCTTAGTAAGCATACTAGCATAGTATTAATTTCAATTTCATTAACAAGCTATTTATATAAGTAATTATTTTTTGCAGTAAGCCTTAATGCACTCTGTGTAGCAATCAACAAACCTGGCAACATGTAGTCCATCCATCAAAGCATGATGTACGTCAATGGAGAGTGGTATTTTTCCGGTCTCAGAATTGTATTTACCAAAGACTAATTTAGGAATACCTAAGCTTGTACCTTGGTGGTGCGCATGGGAAAAACTAGTAAAGTCCAACCAAGGTAATACAGAGATATGAATTAAATCAGCTTGGCCTTCTGTTTTAGCAAAAGCTGAAGAAAATAACGACTGCTGCTTAGTTGACTCACTCACTTGATGAGCATGTTTAGCAAACGTTGAAAAGTCATCATAGGCGTTAAAGTAACTAAATCTAAAGGTGTCATTTGCCGCCAGCTCTACAACACTGGCTCGCGTGCTTTGGAGTTGTATAGGCTTATCATCAACAATGCGCAACTGCATCGGCTGATACTGATGGCAGGCACGTAGTGCTAAAAATATATAGCTTTGAAAAAATGAATGCTGGTGAGATTTACAATATTGATATAACTGCTGTACATCTAATTGAATGCAAACATTAAAGTATGGTTGGGTAAAGCTTTTAAAAAGCTCAAAATGTTGAGCCCGTGGCCAGTTATTTAAATCAATAGGAGTCATTATAATTTTTGTGAACGGTAAAACTAAAGTGTAGCTTGATTCTATAAAGCTATAAAGAAAAAGGCGCGCATCCGCACGCCTTCATAAGCAAAAATACGTTTAAAATTTGCTAGAGTACTTAAAGACCGTTAGCAATGATCTCTTGTGCCAGTTCATCAGCAATAAGATGCGTAGATTTTTGCTCTTTTTCGCTACGAGCAAAAATTTCCGTCAAGGTCGTAAAAATACCTTCAACATGCTTATTAGATGCCTCTTCAGAATAACCTTCTGGTGCAGTTTCATAATAAACATTAATAATGCCACCAGCGTTAATTACATAATCTGGTGCATATAAAATGCCTTTTTCACGAATAATTTCACCATGGCGAGACTCTGCTAACTGGTTGTTTGCACACCCTGCAATGATTGTCGCTTTTAAACGCGGGATAGTATTATCATTAACCGTTGCGCCCAGTGCACACGGTGCATATACATCAACATCTAAGTCATAGATATCATCAATACCCACGGCAGTAGCCGCAAAATCATTGACTACTCTATCAATTGCAGCCTGATTTATATCAGTAACAAATAATGTTGCACCCGCTTCATGTAGATGTTTACATAAACCATAAGCAACCGCGCCTAAGCCTTGCACGGCTACTTTAACGCCGCTTAAATCTTGATGCCCGCGTTGATGCTGTAACGCCGCTTTAATACCTAAAAACGTACCATAAGCTGTAAAAGGAGATGGGTTACCACTTTTACCTTCAAGGCCAAGTACATAATTAGTTTCTTTATTCATAATAGCCACATCAGCGCAGGTGATGTTTACATCTTCAGCAGAATAGTAACTACCACTTAAACGCTCTAATTGACGACCAAAGGCACGAAATAGTTGTTCTGATTTAATTTCTTTTGCATTACCAATAATCACCGACTTGCCCCCACCAAACGGCAGGCGTGCAACGGCATTTTTATAAGTCATACCTTTTGATAAACGCAATGCATCGACTATCGCATCATCATCGTTGGCATAATCCCACATTCTACAGCCACCAACAGCAGGCCCTAAGTTAGTATTATGCACGGCAATGATTGCACGTAGGCCTGATTCTTTATCTGAACAAAAAACCACTTGTTCATGGTTATCAAAGTCAACTTGATTAAACACAGCCACTTTATTTTACTCCGAAATTTATTACCCGTGAGAGGGTATGAGCGCTGAAATTGCCAAGACTTTATCACTTCAAATTGCGCCTTACCACTATATGAGATGATAAAACCAAGCAAAATACTTACACATCATAAAGAAATCACAAAACCAGACTTCAAGGAATACTTAATTCAAAACAAGCCAAAAATACAAATTTATTATGTTAAACAGGAGAGATGAGTAACTATTACGTTTACGTACACGTAAGATAATCATTGAGTGTAAAGTAAATATTACAATCTAAAAATCGCTTATATAGCTTTAAATATAGTGGTTTGAGGAGATTACGAGGGTTTTAGAGCAACTGGTAAGAGCTGTTTGCGGTATTCAACAGTGTTGAATACCGCAGCAGTAAATAACAACTTATTTTAATTTGCTATCTAACTCGGCTATTTTAGCTTTCCAAATTGCAGGGCCTTGCGTATGCGCGTTGGCGCCTTCGCTATCAACAGCCACGGTTACTGGCATATCTTCTACTTCAAATTCATAGATGGCTTCCATCCCTAAATCTTCAAATGCCACAACGCGTGCTTTTTTAATTGCTTTAGACACTAAATAAGCAGCGCCACCAACAGCCATTAAGTAAACAGACTTGTTGTTTTTAATCGACTCTACAGTAGCTGGACCGCGCTCAGCTTTACCTATCATGCCCACAATGCCCGTTTTCTCTAGCATCATATCGGTAAATTTATCCATACGAGTAGCAGTTGTAGGGCCAGCCGGACCAACCGCTTCGTCGCCTACGGCATCCACTGGGCCTACGTAATAAATAAATTTATTATCAAAGTTCACACCCTCTGGTAAGCCTTCACCTGAGTTGATCATATCTTGCAGACGTTTATGCGCAGCATCACGACCCGTTAAGATAGTGCCCGAAAGTAATACCGTTTCACCCATTTTCCATTCTTGCGTATCTTCTTTGGTTAGGGTGTTTAAATCAACACGACGAGTGCCCTCACCTACTTCGAACGTTACTTCTGGCCAATCTTCAAGTTTTGGCGCTTTTAAATCAGCAGGGCCTGAACCATCAAGGGTAAAATGCACGTGACGTGTTGCTGCACAGTTAGGGATCATAACCACAGGTTTAGACGCAGCATGAGTCGGCGCAGTTTTAATTTTTACATCAACTACTGTAGTTAAACCACCTAAGCCTTGTGCACCAATACCTAATTTATTCGCACGCTCAAAAATGTCTAAACGCATTTTTTCTTCGGTTGTTTCTGCGCCGCGCTCAATTAGCTCGTGAATATCAACCGGATCCATTAGTGATTCTTTAGCAAGTACCGCTGCTTTTTCTGCAGTACCACCAATACCTATACCTAGCATGCCCGGCGGACACCAGCCAGCACCCATTGTTGGTAATGTTTTTTCAACCCATGCAGCCACATCATCCGATGGGTTAAGCATAACCATTTTAGTTTTATTTTCAGAGCCACCACCTTTTGCAGCAACCATTACTTCAATTTCGCCACCCGGTACTAAATCGATGTGTACAACAGACGGGGTATTGTCTTTGGTGTTTTTACGTGTGCCAGCAGGATCGGCAACAATTGATGCGCGTAACGGGTTATCTGGATTTAAGTAAGCACGACGAGTACCTTCGTCAACCATTTGCTGTACCGTTAAGTCTGTTTTATCCCATTTAACATCCATACCTACTTTTACAAAACACGTGATGATACCTGTGTCTTGGCAAAGCGGGCGTTTACCTTCAGCTGACATGCGAGAGTTAATTAGAATTTGTGCAATGGCATCTTTAGCAGCTTTACTTTGCTCTTTGTTATACGCTTTTTCGAGTGCTTGAACAAAATCAAGTGGGTGATAAAACGAAATATATTGTAAAGCGTCTTCAATGCTATCAATGAAGTCTTGCTGACGGATAGTACTCATAGGGGTTCCTTAAGTTACTTTTACGTATTATACACGTAACATAAATCAAACCGGTGACGGTGGTTTGTAACGCAATAGGCAACTAAACGCTGCCAAAAAAATTTAACTTATGATACCCTCCCAGCCCGTTTCGAGCCAGTTTTTCAGGGTAAAAAATAGATGATAAAACAACATAAAACCTGCATTCAATTAGACATATCGCTCAATTGTGCCGAGGTTTTTAGCTATTTTTGTGATTTACCTTATGCCGTACTCCTAGATTCTGCCAATAGTGAACATGAAAATAGCCGCTTTGATATCATCGCTATCGCGCCATTAATGCGCTTAGAAGTGAAAAACAATCAGGTGTTTGTGGATAATCAATTAACTGAGCAAAGTTGTTTTACCGTATTGCAAACTCAGTTAAATAAACTTAATGACACTAAAGCCCACCCTGAGCTGCCATTTAACGGAGGTTGGCTTGGCTATTTTGGTTATGATTTTGGCCGTGTAATTGAAAAACTGCCTGAAAATGCAATTAATGATATTGATATGCCACAACTAGCAGTCGGTCTATACCCTGATGCACTCATCTACGACAAACAACAAAGCACATGGTTTTATATCGCTCAACCAAATACAGATAGACTAGCGCTTTATTTGTCGGCCTTAGACGATACAGCCAAACAGCGCCCCCCTTTTGAAATAACACAAAGGTGGTCATCTAACATGAGCAAAGCGCAATACACCGATAAGTTTGCGCAAATCCAAGCCTATTTAAAAAGCGGTGACTGCTACCAAATAAACCTCGCTCAGCGTTTTAGCGCACAATATAAAGGCAGCGCTTGGCAAGCATATTGTACTTTGCGAGAAGCGAATAAAGCCCCATTTTCAAGTTTTATCAATCACCCCGATGGCGCTATTTTATCAATCTCGCCAGAACGCTTTATTGCCATTAATGACGGACAAATTCAAACAAAACCAATCAAGGGCACTTTGCCCCGCTGCGCCGATGAATCAGCTGATCAACAACAAGCAATTCGGTTACAACGCTCAAATAAAGACCGTGCCGAAAATGTCATGATCGTTGATTTATTACGTAATGATTTAGGTAAAGTCGCAAAGCCTGGCACTGTAAGCGTCCCTTCGCTGTTTGCCATTGAGAGCTTTCCTGCAGTGCATCATTTAGTCAGCACTGTGACGGCCCAATTAGCTGAGGGTAAAACTGCTGTTGATCAACTTCATGCTGCGTTTCCTGGCGGCTCAATTACCGGCGCACCTAAAATTCGCGCAATGGAAATAATTGAAGAACTCGAACCCCACCGCCGCAGTATTTACTGTGGCTCGATTGGCTATTTAAGTGCCTGTGGCAACATGGATACCAGTATTACTATTCGTACCTTGGTCTGCCATAAGCAACATATTTACTGTTGGGCAGGCGGCGGCATAGTAGCTGATTCACAAGCTGACTTGGAATACCAAGAAACATACGATAAAGTAAATAAAATACTCCCATTACTGAAGTAAAATACCGTGAACAGCCAACAAATACTGGCCCGTTTTCAGCTGAGTGTTGCTGCCAATTCACAGCCTTTAATTACGCACCCACAAAAAACACGCCGTGCCAGTGCTGTTATGTTGCCTTTAATCGACATAAATAACAGCGCACATATTTTACTGTGTAAACGCCCTCATTATTTAAAACACCACCCTGGGGAGATCTGTTTACCTGGTGGAAAGCGAGAATTAAACGACAAAAATTTACGCGATACCGCACTACGTGAATTATATGAAGAGCTTAATATTAACAGCACTCATGTTAATGTAATTGGGCAACTTTCTGAGTATGCAACGTTAACCGGGTTCACTATCACGCCATTTGTTGGAGTATTAAACCCACATACGCAATGGCTTGAAGATCCTAATGAGGTCGCAGCAAGCTTTTTAATTCCAATTAGCGCATTAATTAACACTGACAACTGGCAACCTATACCTTTTCAACGTTTTGGCAAAACGCTCACCCTTGAAGGGTTTTCAACTTCACATGGCCTGCTGTGGGGCGCAACTGCCAGCATTATAAAAAACTTTACAAATCAGCTAGCCATACCAGTTTAAATCTGTGCTACAAAAGGTTACAAGTACTGCATTACACGTTATTATGTGCGACCGTTCAAAGACAGCAGTCGTGCTGAGTAAAAAGTAGAGTAAAGTATATGATCAGTGCATTCGATATGTTTAGTATTGGCATTGGGCCGTCGTCGTCTCACACCGTCGGACCTATGCGCGCTTCGCGTTTATTTGTTAACGAATTACAACAACAAAACCTGTTAACCGATGTCACGAGCGTCAAAGTAGAGTTATACGGTTCACTGGGTCAAACAGGCATTGGCCATGGCTCGGGTAAAGCCGTTATTTTAGGCTTAGCAGGGTACGATCCTGAGACTATCGACGCCGATTTAGTCGATGATATTCTTGCTACCATTGAAAACGAACAGGTTATTTACCTTAATAAAACTCACAAAGCTAAATTTCCCAAGCAAGGTGCCATTGTTTTTCATCGCCGGAAAACACTACCTAAACACTCTAATGCAATGGAAATTATTGCTTACAAAGAATCTCAGCCTGTATACAGCAAAGTGTACTACTCGATTGGTGGCGGCTTTATCGTTACAGACGAAGAGTTTGATAACGAAAAACAAGCAGCGTTGGATATTCGCGAGCAAAACCCAGCCCCTTACCCGTTTGAAACAGCCAAAGATCTGCTCGAAATGTGTAAAGAGTCGGGTTATAGCGTTTCAACACTGATGATGAAAAATGAAAAAACACTTCGTAAAGAAGATGATATAAAAGACGAATTATTTAATATTTGGCAAGTTATGAAAGCCTGTATTGAGCGTGGTATGCGTACCGAAGGTATATTACCCGGTGGTTTAAAAGTAAAACGCCGTGCGCCTAGCCTGCATTTAAAGCTCAATATTGAAGTAAATAACGACCCACTACGTGCAATGGATTGGGTGGATTTATTTGCCCTTGCGGTTAATGAAGAAAACGCCGCTGGTGGTCGTGTAGTCACTGCGCCAACTAATGGCGCGGCAGGTATTTTACCTGCCGTACTGATGTATTATCATACATTCATAAAAGAAGTAGATCGCGACATTGCAACCCGTTACCTACTCACTGCTGCAGCCATTGGTATTTTGTATAAAAAGAATGCTTCAATTTCAGGTGCTGAAGTAGGTTGCCAAGGCGAAGTAGGCGTAGCTTGCTCTATGGCCGCAGGCGCACTAACTGAAATTGTCGGCGGTAACGTAGTACACGTTGAAAATGCAGCTGAAATCGGCATGGAGCATAACCTAGGCCTAACATGCGACCCGGTTGGTGGACTCGTGCAAGTACCTTGTATTGAGCGAAACGCCATGGGAGCGATTAAAGCAATTAACGCATCTCGTCTTGCTATTCGTGGTAGTGGTGAACAAAAAGTATCTTTGGATAAAGTAATCAAAACCATGCTTGATACCGGTAATGACATGAAAACAAAATACAAAGAAACCGCCCGTGGCGGTTTAGCTGTAAATATTATTGAGTGTTAAATTTAAGCCATTAAAAAAGCCGCAATTTGCGGCTTTTTTATAGCAATAAATACGTTACTTTACAGGTAACTCAATATCTTCAAACAATTTATCAACGTCTTCTTGGTTACGTAATAAGCTTGCTCGCTCTACTCGCTCTTTAGTTAAGTGCGGTGCAAAACGTTCAATAAAGTCATACATATAACTACGTAAGAAGCTGCCTTTTCTAAAGCCTATTTTGGTAGTACTGGCTTCAAATAAATGGCTCGCATCGATACACACTAAATCTGTATCAGAGATTTGATCAATTGCCATTGACGCAACCACACCCACACCTAACCCCAAGCGCACATAAGTTTTAATGACATCTGCATCAGTTGCAGTAAATACGATATGCGGCTCTAAACCTTGCGCATTAAATGCTTTATCAAGCTCAGAACGTCCAGTAAAACCAAACACATAAGTAATTAATGGATATTGTGCAATATCTGCAACGCTTAACGAATTTGCTTTTTTAGCAAGCGGATGATCTTTCGAAACCACAATACTGCGATTCCAGTGATAACACGGCAACATCACCAAGTCCGAATATAAATGTAATGCTTCTGTGGCTATGGCAAAATCAGCATCCCCGCGGGCTGCCGCATCAGATATTTGCTGTGGAGTGCCTTGGTGCATATGCAATGATACTGCCGGGTACTTTTTCATAAAGCCTTGAATTACACTTGGCAACGCATAACGTGCTTGCGTATGAGTAGTCGCAATATTTAACTTACCTTGGTCAGGAAGTGTATGCTCATTCGCAACCGCTTTAATCCCTTCAACTTTTGATAAGATCTCGCGAGAGATATTAATTATCTCGTTTCCCGCGCTGGTCACATGCGTTAAGTGCTTACCACTTCGACCAAAAATTTGTACACCCAACTCATCTTCTAACATGCGCACTTGCTTTGAAATACCAGGCTGAGAAGTAAATAAGCTCTCAGCAGTTGCTGACACATTTAGTTTATGATTTTGGACTTCGACGATGTATCTGAGTTGTTGTAATTTCATAGCTACATTTTTAGTGTTGTTATACTGCTTATTTATAAATGTTGAAGCACGCCAAGCCAAGTTTTATTTCTAATATTTAGAATAAAAAGACTAAACCGACCATTATTTATAAGATTATTGTCCTTAGGCTAGCACAAACGCTCGATATGAGGTAGCCATCTTTTTACAAGATAAGCTGACGAAAAAGCAAAAAATGCATTTTTATAGTTATAAATAATGAGAAAGACATTTTTATTTGTCATAAGCCGCGCAAAACTACCCTGTTAGCATATATTTAATGTAAGATAAAAATTATTAGCTTATAAAACCAGAGACCTAAACCATGATCGTTTCTATTATTATTATGTTGATAGTTGCACTTATTGTTATTGCCTTATGGGTAAGTGCGGTACAACAACATAAAGAGAAACAAGAAACTGAGCGCCGAAAAGAACTCACAAAGCAAAAAAAGATCATAGAAGAATCTGAAGATATATTGCTCAATAGCGCCAATATCCCAATGTCAGAAAACGCCTACCGCGTAATTCAACGCCGTATATATGATGCACTTACAGCTATGGTGCAATTATCACCGACCTCAAAAGAGCTAAAAAACCGCTTAAATGAAGCCAAAACACGTATGTCAGACCCTGTAGATGCCAGTAACTCAGAAAACCTCGCATTACCTGATGGTGATAAACAATTAATCACGCTTATCCAAGGAATTAAAAAATTAAGAGCGGTTTTACGTTCAGAGCATGGCAAAGGTAAAGTAGATAGCCAAGTATTCGTAGCAGAAGATAAACGCCTAGAAAAACTACAACTTAAAATAAATATCGAAAGCCAAATTAAACGAGGTATATCAGCACGCTCGGCAAATATGGTGGGCTCTGCTCGTCAATACTTTGAAAAAGCCTACGCCACTGTGTCGGCTGTCGCTTATAGTGATGATTACATCAATTCAAAAAAACAAGAACTCGAAGGTTATTTAGAAGCAATAAGTACCGAGCTAAAAGCATCCAACGCAACAGCTTTAAAAAAGAAAACAGAACAAGAGCAAGACGACTTAGATGTACTTTTTGCACCAAAGAAAAAGTGGTAACTCACTTTTTCTTTGGTTATATTTAAACTACGATAAAAACGCAAATTTGACGACAAACATCGCAGTTAAAATCCACACACTGATACTTACCTCATCACGCTTAGCGCATAACACCTTTACCGCTGTGTATGAAATAAAACCCAATGCAATACCATGCGCAATTGAAAACGTTAATGGTGTCATCAGCAATACCACACTTACTGGTATAGCGTCTGTCATATCATCCCAATTTACAAACTTTAAATTTTGTAGCATTAGTACCGCGACATATAAGATTGCTCCAGCGGTCGCATAGGCTGGCACCATTTGCGCAAGCGGTGCAAAAAACATCATTAATAAAAAGCAAATACCCACTACTACAGCCGTTAACCCTGTTCGTCCTCCAACAGATACACCAGCAACAGATTCAATATAAGAGGTAGTTGTTGAAGTTCCCAGCATTGACCCTGCAATTGTCGCTGTGCTATCAGCGCTAAGCGCACGACCTAAACGAGGCATATTCCCTTTTTCGTCCGCAAGCCCTGCCTTTTGCGTTACAGCGACGAGCGTGCCCGAGGTATCAAATAAATCAACAAACAAAAACGCAAAGATCACACTAAGCATAGAAAGCTCAAACGCAGCAGCAAAATCTAACTGCATAAACGTAGGTGCTATTGAAGGCGGCATTGACACCACACCTTGGTATTGTACTAAGCCTAAACCAAGTGCAATTAAGGTAACGGCTAAAATGCTTATTAACACACCACTTTTAAAGTCACGATACAGTAATGCAGCAATAACAAAAAAGCTAAAAATAGCTAAAAGCGGACCGGCTGCAGTAATATCACCCAACTGAACCAATGTTGCAGGACTCGCCACAATAATACCTGCATTTTTAAGCGCTATTAACGCTAAGAACGCGCCAATCCCGGTAGCAATTGCTTGTTTTAGCACTAAAGGAATCGCATTGATTATCCACTCCCTGACCTTAAACAAACTTAAAAACAGGAAGATACAGCCAGACATAAACACAGCACCCAACGCTGCTTGCCACGTATAACCCATACCTAAAACAACACCGTAGGTAAAAAAGGCATTTAGCCCCATCCCCGGAGCAAGCGCTAACGGATAGTTAGCCCAAAAGCCCATAATAAAACAACCAATGGCCGCTGCTATGCACGTTGCTACAAATGCCGCGCCTTGATCCATTCCGGCCTCAGCTAACATGGCAGGGTTTACAAAAACAATATAAACCATAGTAATAAAAGTCGTTAATCCCGCAATACACTCCCGGCGAACGGTCGAATCATGGGCTTTGATCTTGAATAACGCATCAAGCATAATAAAATTTCAGCTAACAAATGAATAATTGCGTAATTTTACCATAGATTTAACGAATAACAGGACAAATTACCTTGTATTAGACTAAACTTATGCAGTGAATGAAAACAATAACATGCGTGGTATTATGACAGATACATCTCCAAGTGGGCTGGACCTAGAGCAACAACTAGATAATGTTTTATCCTTTATTACTCAACCGAGTAATACGGTACAAAAAGAAGGTAAAGCGGATACCCCCGATAATGTTGTTACCAAGGCACTGTATTATTTAAAAAACGACCAGCCTCCCCTAGCAGCAAAATGGATGAGACTTGCCGCAATGGCGGGTAACCATCGCGCACAATTTTATTTAGGTCTGTTTTTTATAAAAGGTCAAGGCGTACCACAAAGTGTATTTCATGGCGCTGTTTGGCTTAGCCTTGCAAGTAGCCAAGGGTATGAACCTGCTACAACAGCGCTAACTGATTTGAGAAAACACCTGACAACAAAGCGCTTTCAAGATGCAAAATGTTATGCGGCAACACTGTATGAACAAATTCACCAACAACAATTTAATCACTTAATCCCGCCAGCTCCTTAATATGGGCTTAACCAATAAAAAATAAAGCACTGATATTTAATAGAATTATATATTTCCGTTCATTTAAAACAAAAAAATTGATTAAAAAATAGCAAAAAGCACTTGCGCAAAATAACTGTATAAACTACTGTATACACATACTGTATAAACAACCAGTGAGTGAAAGTTATGTTACAGCCTATTACCGTAAGAACTGTTAAAAGCTACCAACAAGATAATCAAAGTGCAGCAGTTAATTTAATTCAAATTGAAGATGAGATATCTGCAACTTTTGAATTATTAAAAGTGCTTCACCATTACAACAGTCAAAATGCGTGGACCCTTTTAATTGCACCTGACCATGTACCAAGTAAAGCATTGCTAGACTCTTGCTCAATTGATACCTCAAAGCTTTTAGTGATCAGACAAAAACACTTGGTAAATTTAGAGTATGTATTAAATTCTGCACTTCATAACGGTAACTTTGCCGCAGTCATCACATGGACTGATATAGTAAAAGATAACCAGCTTGCTGATTTATCAATCAACTTAGAGCATACTAGTGCAAAATTATATTGTTTTACCAAAACGAAGCAGCCAAGTGAGTTAGCATTAGCACAGTAAGCTGTTAAAATATCGTTTTATCTAACAAGTAAAACATAATGACCTCACTCACGCAAAACCTTTGCTTGTGTAATAGTAAACTGAGTTATGCTGACTGCTGTGAACAGCTACATGCGGGCTCAGCACAGGCAACAACGCCAGAGCAGCTTATGCGCTCACGTTACGTTGCTTATGCTCTTAAAAATGCCGAGTACGTTTACCAAACATACGCAAAGGAAAAACAACCAGAAAACCCTATTAAAGAAATAGCTGATTTTGCTAATAGTTGCCGTTTCAGTAACCTAGATGTAATGGCGGCTGAACACAATGATCAAACAGGGGTCGTTGAATTTTGCGTAAGCTATTTCTATCAAAACTTATATTGCCAGTTGCACGAAAAGTCACGCTTTGTAAAAGAAGATGGCCTATGGCGCTACTTAGATGGTGATATATTTCCCACTACTGATATTAAAGTCGGTCGTAACGATGAATGCCCATGTGGCAGTGGTAAAAAATATAAAAAGTGTCATGTAAGCTTTTAGCCACAAACTCGCACTGCGCTAACTTATGAATTAAACTTTTCTTATATCCATAGGTTAAGATAAATAAGACAAGTATGAAACTGGGAACGTGTTAAGAGCGGGGAGCAATTAGTGCTAGGCACACCTAAAGCGGTTACAGCGGGTAAACTGATTTATGATTGGTATATAAAACATGGTTGCACAGCTACCATTATTGTTATTTGTAACTCACTTCAAAAACAATTAATAAAAGATATTTTAAAAGCACCGCCGCTGTTTTTGTTGATATTGAACAATCTACACAATGGCTAGAGCAAAATGACCATGAGGCTCGCCTTGTGCAAACTGGTTAACCGATTCGATACACACTAAACCTAACCTGCTAGCAACGAACGTTTATTAGCGACCTTAGCAATAATTACTGTATAGTAAAGTGAAGCTATGACAACGAATGTGAACCATGAAAGAGTGTAACCAATGTGGTAAATGCTGTATCAAATATGGTGGCGGCGACCTTAATGCGACCCAAGAAGAAATTGATTTATGGGAACTCTTCAACCCAGACATTTTTGCATTCGTTAAAAATAATCAAATATGGCATGACCCACAATCAGGCGAAAAACTTGAACAATGCCCATTTCTCGAGATAGCACCAAAAAAAGATCCACTTGCCACGAATAAATATACATGCAGCATCTACTTAGACAGGCCAGAAGATTGCCAACACTATCCTAGCCTAATAACCGAAATGGTTACAGATGAATGTGAAATGATCGAAACCAGCGATTTGCAGAATTATAAAAAAGCACAAAACAAACTTGATATCCTCATGCTGGATAGCCGCCCTAAGCGTTGAGGGTAATGCAAAATGTCTTATAACGTTATGTAAGACAAACTTACACGTCAATATCTAGCCTATTGCAAGTAAATTCAACGTAGTTCGCACTAAAAATTGCAGCTTAAAAAGATTTATTATCCAGAATTTATCGGGTTAAGTACTACATTGTAAAAAACGCTCCAAAGTGGAGCGTTTAAAATCATTTTACCAGTTAGTCAAAAACAAACTTAAGCAGATAATGCCGTAGGGGGATTTTGCGTTACCAATGTTTTTTTCATACTACCTTCTTGCTCTAGGCGAATATGCCAACTAAACGCTTCTTCTAGTAAATGAGGCGTATGCCCGCCACGCTCACAAGCGCGCTCATAGTAATCTAACATCGCTTCACGATAATCTGGGTGTACACAATGCTTAATAACTTGTACAGCACGCTCACGCGGTGCTAAGCCACGTAAATCAGCTAAGCCTTGCTCGGTTACTAAAATATCAACATCGTGTTCGTTATGATCAACATGGCTCGCCATAGGCACGACGCTTGAAATAGCACCATCTTTAGCAATCGATTTAGTAACAAATATAGCTAAATGTGCATTACGAGCAAAATCACCAGAGCCGCCAATACCATTCATCATTCGTGTGCCACACACATGTGTTGAATTTACGTTGCCATATATATCAAATTCAAGCGCAGTATTTATAGCAATGATCCCTAAACGACGCACTATTTCAGGATGGTTTGAAACTTCTTGAGGGCGTAACACTAGCTTGTCTTTGTATTGTTCTAAATTATTAAATACTTGCGCGTTACAGCGCTCAGACAACACAATTGAGCTGCCCGATGCAAAACTAAGCTTACCTGCGTCAATAAGGTCAAATGTCGAATCTTGTAATACCTCTGAATACATTGTTAAGTCTTTAAAGTCAGAATCAAGTAGACCCATCATTACTGCGTTCGCAATGTTACCAATACCAGCTTGCAATGGACCTAAATTAGCTGGTAATTTATTTTGAGATACTTCATCTTGAAAAAATTTAACTAAATGGCGCGCAATTGAGGCGGTATCTTCATCAGGGTCGGTAACCGTAGAAAACGAGTCGCTTTGGTTAGTAAAAACAATACCAACAATTTTTGCAGGATCGATAGGAATAGCAGTACTACCAATTCTATCATCTACTTTAACTAACGGCATTGGCTGGCGAGTAGGACGATAGGAAGGAATGTATATATCGTGCAAACCTTCAAGGTTAGGGTTATGCAGCATATTAATTTCAACAATTACTTGCTTAGCAAAGATAGCAAAACTCGCTGAATTGCCTACTGATGTTGTCGGTACAATATGCCCTTCTTCGGTAATAGCAACGGCTTCAATAACAGCTACATCAGGCATGGTTAATTGATGGTTTCGTAGATGTTCAACCGTTTCAGATAAATGCTGATCAATAAACATAACATCACCATTATTAATCGCTTTGCGCAAAGTGTTATCTACTTGAAAAGGCATACGACGGGCTAAAATGCCCGCTTCTGTCAGTAATTTATCTAAATCATTTCCTAAAGATGCGCCAGTCATTAAATTTATTTTTATTGGATTTTTTTTGACTTGCTCTATTAATGCTCTAGGTACTGCTTTAGCTTCCCCAGCACGAGTAAAGCCGCTCATCCCTACAGTCATTCCATCTTTAATAAATTGGCTTGCTTGTTCTGCCTGCATTACCTTGTCATGCAGGTTACTATTGCGAATACGTTCCAAGTTCATTTTAAGCCCCTTTTTAAATTTTACATTATTCTAATCCTAACTTCGCACTACACAATCTATACTTAAGTCGTATTTACTGTTCAAAGAAATAAACTTGTTCAAATGAGAGGTTAACCTACGTCCTGTTAATGTAAAAAAGTATATTTAGATTTAAAACTAACAAAAGGAATTAACATTGCTTGAATTCAAGGTTTAGTGCCCTTGAGAGATATTTGGGACAATATTCATTACAGGAGATGCACCACCCATTGCACTTTTTATTCATAAAAAGCGCAATGGGTGATGTAGAGACTGGAGATTAGAGACCTCCTGCTACCCGATTATTTGCGCACTTTAACCAGTGATAAATATTTATCATCGCATTCTGAAAAGAGTGTAAATGGATTCATACGATTACCAAAATTTTGGATGACCAAAGAATCTCCTTGTTTTAAAGCACTCACTTCTATTTTTGAATTTTCGGCCGGTTTTGAAGCATACAGCTCTGAAAATATAATTTGTTGACCTCTTTTTACAAAGCTCCCCATAACAGTGCGCGTATCTGTTGTAACTTTGTACTCAAACTGACCGTGTTGTTGTGACAGCCCAACAACTAAATTACATGATGTAGGCACCGAACTTTGATAGTAAACAAAACTTGGCTCTGGCGACGACATAGTACAGCCTGTAAACAAAAAAAGACCAGCGAATAGGCAAAGTGAATTTTTCAAGTGTTCTCCCTGTACATAACAAGCCTGTAGATTAACTCGTTTTAAACTTATTTTTATCGATGAGTCAACAATAGCTGAGTTCCTATTTTGGTTCAATCGGTTATCGCTCTTTTAAATAAAATGTTTGCTGTCTGCTTTAATTCGTGTTTTGGAAAGGATTGACAGGTGTTTAAGTGACTTATTTGAGGTGATAAGGGCTAAAGAATAAAAAGGGACAGGCACATATTTTTCTTGAGTAAGATTACATTATTTTTTCACTCAGCTTGCTATAGAACATAGAGTTGTTTTGTTGATATGCCCTTTTTTCTTTGGAGCTATGTGGCGACCACTCCAGTCGACTAATTCAATATAATCCAGTAAAGCAAAGGGGCTCGTGTGTGTAATGTGATTACCACCAAATGGTTTTAGCTGTGCTGGTTGACTTTCATGCTGAATGTTATCTTTTTATTTGAGAGGTTTATCCGCTTTAACTGTGCCTGTGATTGCTCATAACTGCATAAGCAGCAATTTCTATGGCAAATACACTACTTAATCACTTTATTCCCACTGTAAATAACAACAGTAGTTGATACTGTGATTTTTGCAAAAAATTTTATGCCTGTCCTATTTTACTCTTACCTAAACCTCCCTTTTAATTTTATAAGAAAAATTTAATGATTAAATATGCACCAGTTTAAAACACTCATTACTCCTTAATGATCCATTATTGGTAGATTTCATTGCTCACACTAATTAACAAAAAAGTAACACGTTGTATTGTATACATTTTAAATAACTGGCACTAACTATGCTTTAACTAAGAAAATTAATTTAACAACTTATTCAGTTAAAGCTAATAACAATGCAAAGTAGCATTTATTAGTTTGGCATCGTGGCCCACAGCAATTCAGATTTATCTGCATTGCTGTGGGCTTTTTTTTTGGAGAAAAAAATGTTGAAAATACTATTAAAGCACCATTGCAAAAAATTATGTCAAGCAGTCATCGCTGGTACTTGCTTATCCGCATCATTGCTTACGAGAAAGATGAAGGCTTATACGGTACCCCGCAAGCCAGTACTACTTATGTTATTACGTAGGTGAACGATGGAACCAGCAAGCTGTTTTTAAAGGTGTTGATGTAATTTTTTACCAATTGCTACGTTATGGCAAATAGCATGACCAGCACCTTTGAATGTGAGAAAAGCGATAAACGACAGTGCCTGACTTTAGTGTGCACTTTCGACACCCAAAAGACCGCCTAGCGCTAGCAGCAGGTCCGCCGTACAACCGATTACGATCAATAACAATTAATAAACTTTACGGAATCAACATGAAAAATCTATTTAAATTATCAAAAATTACTTCATTGATAGTATTAACTAGTATTGCCTTGCCCACTTATGCCAATACTGAATCAAAAACCACACTTGATTTTAACCTTCGCTATGAAGGCGTTCAGCAAGACAACTTGTTAAAAGATGCTTCAGCCTTAACACTTCGTTCGCGTTTGAATTTTACAAGTGCAAGTTACAAAGGTTTTTCTGGCGTGATTGAATTTGAAGATTCCCGCCAAGTGGCTGGTGTCGATAGCTACAACGATACAGTAGATAATAACCCGTTATATTCTGTTATTGCCGATCCGCAAACCACTGAGCTTGACCAAGCTTTTGTAAAATATCATTCAGATAAGTTCACAGCTAAGCTAGGCCGCCAAGTAATTGCGCTTGATAATCAGCGCTTCATAGGTCATGTTGGCTGGCGCCAAGACAGGCAAACATTTGATGCCCTAACCTTCAATGCTAATGTGGCTGCTAATTTGAAGGCAAGTTACAGTTACATCAATAAACGTAATCGTATTTTTGCACAAGACAAAGACCTTCATTCCAACGACCACCTTTTAAACTTAAGTTATCAAACCGGTTTTGGCACACTCAACGGATATAGTTACCTTCTCGAAGTTGATGAAGGTATAGACAATAGGCTAGATACTTATGGTATCAACTTTAAAGGTAAAAGAGATAAATTTGCGTACTATACTGAGTTCGCAACACAGCAATCACAAACCAACACAACAGATTATTCAGCCACCTATATCGCCATAGAAGGAGCTTACAGCTTTGAAACGATAACAGCCAAATTAGGTATAGAACAGCTCGGCAGCGATAATGCTATGTATGGGTTCTCAACACCACTGGCAACACTGCACAAATTTAATGGTTGGGCTGATCAGTTTTTAGCAACCCCTAACGAAGGGCTCGTTGATTTATATGCAGCAATTTCAGGTAATATCTTAGGTGGAAAGTGGACATTTGCTTATCACGACTACTCCGCCGACGAAGCAACACAAAGTGTCGACGATTTAGGTAATGAAATTAACGCTGTTTACAGCAAAAAGTTTGCAAAAAATTATACCGCAGGGATTAAATACGCCATGTACTCAGCTGGCGACGCTGGTGCAGGTAAAGTTGATACCGACAAAATATGGTTATGGATAGCCGCTAAGTTCTAAATTATAGCGCTAGCTTTTGGTTCACTCTTAAAGCTAGCGCTGAACTCATAAACATCTAATTTAGCGAACTAACATCCATATACCTGCTGCAATCATAAACACGTTTTCTGTTAATGAAATAAACCCTAAAGGCACATTGCTATCTCCACCGACACAGGCACACTTTAACTCTCGTTTATCAACGTATACAGCTTTAAATACTGACACAGCACCAATTGTACCTATGAATAACGAAATAGGTGCAACAAGATAAGCCGTGAGCCCAGCCACCATGCCAATTCCTACAAAGGCTTCTAAAAATGGGTAAACATAAGCATAAGGTACAACTTTCATTGCAAGTAAATCATACGTAATAAAGGAGTTTGAAAAGCGATATAAATCTTGCAGCTTTTGAATAGCAAGCACAGCCATGGTTAATGCAACAAATAGCTCAACAGTGCCAATAGAGAATAACCCCGCACCTAGAGAATAACTAAACGCGATACTCAATAAAAAGGTTACAGCAAATATTGCAAACACAGGTGTATAACTTGTACCTTGCTGACCGGCTTGAGGTTTATTAAAAAATGCACGTAAATCGTCATAGCCTCCAATACGTTTATTGTCTATAAATGTTTGTGGTGTCGTTTTTACATTATATTGCTTTTTCAATTCATCAGCTTGCTCTCGCGAAGCTAATAAATGGTCATCAACGTCATAGCCCTCGCGCTCTAATAAATCTTTTGATTTAAGTCCAAATGGGCAAATGTGTTCATTCGTAGCCATTCTAAAAAGCTGTGCTGACTTACTCATTTTATTTGCTCCTTTTAATATTTTAACATTGAAAATAAAGCTGGCACTGTGTGCTATAAGCCTAAATAGCGAACTGATAGGTATATTATTCAAACAAAACTGTAGCTATTACATCACAGAGCTTAAAAATCAGCTTTATCTATGCATTTCACGCCGATATCTAACCTTATTCAAAAACTATACCGTAGCATTGCAAGCAGCGGGTAAAGACAGCAAACGATAAAAAATCCACGAAACCTATTTAATGATCACCACCTATGAAAGTGGCTTTTTTAAAAGGTATAAACCAAAGGAATTAACGTTGTGCTAGGCATGACCATTTAGCTTCACAAAGTTTAGCGTCATTAAGGGATATTTAGATCAATATTCATTACGGGAGATGGGCCGCTCATGGCACTTACGGTAAATAAAAAGTGCATGATGGGCTGTGTGGGCCTGGAGGTTAGAGACCTCTGGTTGCCGGATTAGCTTTACTAACTACACTCTAAGTAGAGTTTGAATATAAAATGCTGACATCATAACAGTTACTACTGCCAAGAATGCACCAACAACTGTCCTTTCTGGTATTGCATGAACTATCATTGATGGCATCAGTTTTAGAACAGGCAGTGTTGGAAAAAAGAAAGCAGAATGGTTTTCAAAGTTTTTATATTTATCCCACACATTTGAGAAAAACAACTTGATACCTGAAAGGTACATGAATACAAACGTTGAAGCCCCAAGCACTTCTACCATAGCCATAAGTTCTATACTCACCATTATTTCAGGCCCAGCTAAAAGCATGACTATGATTATTCCCAAGGAGTGCCAAAACCCTTTCGACATTGCCTTTTTTACCTTATCAAACACCAAGTTTTCCTTGTAAAGCTAACGCCCACCTAACCAGCGGCGCGCTGGCGTAGTTTTTTGCGTCTCTTTTGCGAAAAATGCGACAGCTTTAGCCGTCTGGTTTAGGTGCTTGTTATAGCACGTTAATGCGTTCTATTTTTCCCCAAACCATAGCCGCCACCATTTAGTTTAATTTGACGGTCGAATATATCTTGGCTTTCACTGCCAGTGATTATAGTGAATTGTTTTGTTGGTTTAACAGAGTCTATCTGATTTTTAATTTTTGACATATCAACATGGTGCTCTTGCTTATAGTGCTGGAGTATATTTTTCTTTGTAACACTTTTGCTACATAACCCACAACGAGCGACTTCTTTATGAGTTAAACTCAATAGTTCCTCGTAGTTACTCTCAAATTGTTTTTGCGTTTTTGATTTTATATTTTTTATAGACTCTGACTTAGCCTCATTAAAATATATATGTGCGATATTACTTGTATCTTTTGGGTAAAAGTCATGCATTTTATTTAAGTGGGTCAATAGAGAGTTTTTAGTAATTTTTCGTTTGCATTGCTTACACTGATAATAAGTCCTAGTGCATTTAACTACTCTCTTCTTTAATAGCAGATCTTCTATTTTAGCTAACTTATCAGAATGTACTTTTTTTAAATGCTTCGCTAGATTATCTCGTTTCAGTCTACAAGAACAATACTCGCAAAAAATATACCCAGAGCTTTCCATGAACCACCTTAGTGCTATAACATTTTAGTATTTATGCGACACGCAGTTTGTGTTGCATAATCGCTTGTTGAGCTGAGGCGCTACCTGCTCGGTGTATAGAGTTGGTGTTGTTTATGCTATGGGAATTTGTTTTTATGGCCTAAGTGATACCAAACCAATTTCATTGGCGTGTCTATCGTATCTAAGCTATCCCTGCGTTACTCAGCGTTTATTATGTGCCTATTAAACCGAATGTTTAACCGTTAAGCAATGATCTTTTTCTCACGCACAGTCGTGACTAGCCTGAGCAGTTAAGCAGGTTAACTTATTGATTTAATGCAGCAAGTAAGGCTGCTAACTCGTTCGCGCTATTTTATTTGTCGCCCCATCTAAATTCATCACACCAATAAATCGTAAGATACCCGCCTTGCATGACTGGCAAGGCCAATGCGGTATTAATGGTTCTTGCTCTACCTTCGGCTTCACCGCTTTGGTTGGGGTTGCTGATGCTTGAGCGTTTATTAACCCTAACTTTCGCTTACGACATGCATTAGCTAAAAAGCCATAGTGGC
>NZ_MXQF01000035.1 GCF_002165575.1 Pseudoalteromonas sp. A601 | reverse complement strand
TGACTTTACGCGGGAAAACGAAAGTGCATGTATTCACTTCATTCCGCGGCAACTGTAAACTGTATTGCCTGGTTCATAATATAGAAAAGCTGCAAAACAGGCTGTATTAAGAAAGTTAAGTCCTTATTACCTCAAATAAGCCACTCAAACACCTGTTATACCTTTCAAAACGCCCATTAAAGCAACACCAAATCCTCTTTTTATATTTTACGTAAAATCGAAGTAACTAATTGAATCAAAATAGGAACTCGGCTATGGTTAATGCATCAAAATAATAAATTAAAAGACGAGTAATTCTACAGGCTCGTTAGCTTTCTTTTTGATCCAAGCTGCTATCTTTGCCAAATTATAGTAAACTAGATTTAAAGGCGCATATATATGCAGGAGAATGTTTTCTATGAAATACGAATTTGAAGTTTTAGCAGCTCTAGTACAATTTAAATATGTTAATACCAAGGTTATAGTTAATTCTACAGGTATTTCAGAAAGGAAAGTTCAATCAGTTCTTAAAGATTTGCACTCAAATCTAGGTATATGTATTAAAAAAAGAAGAGAGAATAACTCTTTTTATCTCTTTATAGAGTCTTGGGGTGCGTTCGAGACAGGCTCTTCAATTATTGAGCGCTTATATAAGTTGGATTTAGCAAAAGCTAAGGCCCGCCGAATCTCATCAAAACATCAGAGGAAACGTAAATTATTATCACTATCTGATAAAATTGAATATTCAAACTCAGTTAAACTCAAAAACTATAATGAAAGTCTTCGTTTGGAGGGGATATCATCTAAAAAACCTGATTTAAGTGCGAATAAGAAGCAGCTCCAAGATAAACGAAATGAGTTATTAAAGTATTACGCAAAAAGAGCACAATTAGTCAATGCTTGATAAATATGGTGTTGGGGATGATCCATATTGTTACCCCGGAACTAATTTACTTAAGAATAAGTTGTCAATTCAAGATGAAAAATTACTCTCTGAAGCGGAAAGAGACTTATCCTTTGTTGCCGCTGCAGCGATTGAATTCAAAGAGCCCCCATATGATTTAGCTTACCTTTGCAACATTCACCATGCTCTTTTTACAGATTTATACGAGTGGTCAGGAAAACTCAGAGAGGTCGATATTACTAAAGGGTATACTAGATTTTGTAATGTTTCATTTATCGAAAATGAATCTAATAAGTTATTAAACAAGTTGTCGCAAGATAACTATTTAGTGGATCTAGAATACAGCGAGTTCATTACAAAGTTATCTGAATATTATTGTGATCTAAATATGATTCACCCTTTTAGGGAAGGTAACGGTCGTGCTCAGCGTATTTTTTTTGAACATTTAGTTATTAATTCTGGGTTTGAGATATCTTTCGATGCTGTAAGTGTTGATGACTGGATTGAGGCAAATATTTTAGGCGTACATTGTGATTATTCAAAAATGAAAGCTGTTCTTAATATCTGTGTATCCTAAAAGCTAATCGGGTAGCCGGAGGTCTCCTCCAGCCCCCACACCACCCATCATGCGCTTTTTATTAACATGAAGTGCAATGGGCGGTTCATCTCCCGTAATGAATATTGATCCAAATATCTCTCAATGACACTAAGCCTTTTGAAGCTAAATAGTCATTGCCTAGCGCATTGTTTACTCTGTGATACCACATGCAATGGTTAGTCACTGACAGCCAGTTTTATTATGCGTCAACGGTATTGTTTTGTTCATAATATAGAAAAACGGCAATACACGATGCATTAAAAAAGCTAGGCCTTATAATCTAAAATAAGTCACTAAAACCACCGAAATACCTTCAAAACACCAATTAGACCAGCACTAAATCCTCTTTTTATATTTTACATGATATTGAAGTAACCGATTGCACGAAAATGGGAACTCAGCTATGGTTGATGCATCAATAAAAATAAATTAAAAACGAGTTATTCTATCAGCTTGTTAGGCATATACAGGATGTATAGTGATCGATTCAAATATTAATAAACCTCTTATGTTTGGCGCATCCTTTAGCGCAATTGCTGCTTTAGCTCATTTGGGGTGCATTATATTTGGTGGTGATTGGTACCGTTTTTTTGGTGCGGGTGAGCAAATGGCTAAAATGGCAGAAGCTGGTGAATCATATCCAGCCATCGTTACATCCGTATTAGTTTTAATCCTTTTCACTTGGTCTGTTTACGGGTTATCTGGCGCAAGGGTTATCGGTAAACTTCCACTGGTTAGAACCGCTTTAGTTCTTATTTCATCTATTTATATTTTACGTGGTGTTTCATTTATTATATTAATGCCTATGTTCCCCGAAAATAGCATTGTTTTTTGGCTAGTCAGTTCATCAATATGCTTATTTATCGGTCTGTTATATTCTGTTGGTACTTACCAGAACTGGTCAAACTTACGTGTGAATATACCCAATAGATAAACTGCAAAGTCAAATCTAGGCTTCAAATTAAAGCGATGACTTTATGAGCCATCATTTCACGCTGTTGGCTCAAAAGTGACACAATAATGAAGTTATAGTTGGCTAATGATTTATAATGCTTCAAAAATAGCGGCTATTCCTTGGCCACCACCTATGCACATAGTGACTAACCCATATTTACCATTAATACGTTTAAGCTCGTACAGGCATTTGGTAGATAATATTGCCCCGGTTGCACCAACTGGGTGGCCAAGTGCAATTGCACCGCCATTTGGGTTTACTTTATCAGCAGGAAAATTAAGCTCATTAGCTACGCAAAGCGCTTGTGCTGCAAAGGCTTCGTTTGATTCAATGACATCCATTTGCTCAATGGTTAAGCCAGTTTTTTTCATGACTTGTTGTACCGCAGGAATAGGGCCTATGCCCATTAAAGTTGGCTCTACGCCTGCTCTTGCATAACCAATTAAACGCCCAAGCGGCTTTAAACCTTGTTGAATGGCTTTATGCTCTGACATAAGTACTAATATGGCTGCGCCATCATTGATGCCTGATGAGGTAGCTGCAGTCACTGTACCATCGTGTTTGAAATACGGTTTTAGTGTGGCAAGCTTTTCACTTGAGGTATCAGCGCGTACGTGCTCGTCGGTATCAAACACATGGACATTATTTCGCGTTTTTATCTCAATAGGGACTATTTGCTCTTTAAAGTGTCCTTTGGCTATCGCTTTAGCTGCTTTATGATGACTTTGCGCTGCGTAAGCGTCTTGTTGGTTGCGGGTAATGTTATATTTTTCTGCAATGTTTTCGGCGGTGATCCCCATTGAGCTGTTATCCCATGGATCTTGTAATGTAGTGGTTAGCTCATCAAGCACTGTGCTATTCCCCATTTTTTGGCCCCAGCGGTTACTCTCTAGTGTGTAGGCTGAGCTACTCATGCTTTCTGCTCCGCCTGCTAAAGCTGCATCTACGTCACCTAGTTGAATTTGTTGGGCTGCTTGTATAATGGCTTCTAAACCTGAGCCACATAAACGGTTGAGTGTTACCGCATGACTACTAATTGGTAATCCTGCATCAAGGCCAATGACTCTGGATAGGTAAGCATCTTTAGGGCCATTATGAATAACTTTACCTATTACACATGAGCCCACTTGAGTTGGTGATATATTTGCTCTGGCTAATGCTTCTTTAGCGCAAAGTGTGCCAAGTTCTGCAGGAGTGAAATTTTTAAGACTCCCTCCAAAGCTACCGATAGCGGTGCGTACTGCGCTTAGGATAACTACACTATTGTTATTAAACTTTGTCATTTTTTGTCTCTTATTATTTTTATACCTATTTACTTATCAAAACATAGTTTGAGTTGTTATGTAATTATAAATTAATTACTTAGAACATTTTAAAAGCCTAAGCAAAAACAACGTACCAATCATTACTATGAATGCCGATAAATAAAGTGCCATATTATAGTTACCAAAATACGTTAAAAGGTATCCGCTGGGAATGGGGGCTATTATTTGTGCGGCGCCGTAGGCTAGGGTCATCGTGCCCATAAACCTTGCCGGGTTATTGGGGTAAAAGTTACCTGCCATGGTTAATACAAGACTTACACAGGCTATAAAGGTACCTCCAAACAGCAATACGCTTATTATAATTACAGGTAATGTATTACTTAGAGTTGGGAGCACAATACCAATTGCTTGCAAGGTGTATGCAGCTATTAAAGCTTTAATAAAGCCTGTACGCCTAGCTATCCGATCCCAAATTAATGCTGCGGGAATTGCTGCTATCCCTAATAATAAAAAAGCAAAGCTACCTTGTCCTTTTAGGCTATCAACACGCTCTACTATATCAACGATAAATGTAGAGCTAACTGCGTAGCCGTATCCTGCACAAAAATAGGCCAGCATTATTAATAATTTAAAGGTTTTAGTTGGTGGATTGTCTTTTTTAGTGAGCTTTATTTGCTGTTGGGCGCTTGGGTGAGGCATCCATAGCCATGCGGGTATTGCAATTACAGCCGCCATAACGGCTAAGGCTACCCATTGTTGCTGCCAGTTACTCGCTATGGCGAGCATATGCTCTACTAGCAATGATGTAGCAACAATACTTATACCCGCACCAGCAAAGTGTATCCCAAGCTCTGCGCGGTGATTATTGTTAACTAGCCATTTTAAAATAAGGCCTGAGGCAATAATAAACCCACCGGCGCCACAAGTACCTGCAATAAAACGAAGTAGTGCCCATACGTATACATTACTTGTTATTACCATTGCCGCAGAGGTAATAACACTCAAAATAAGGTAAATACGATGCAAGTTATATTTGTGATTTAAGTTATGCATGTTTGCAGCTATAAAAACGCCAAACATATAACCCATAAAGTTGGAGGTGGCTAACCAGCCAGAGCCTAGCTCGGTTAAACCTGCACCGCTTTGCATTATGGGGATGAGTAAGCTATACGAAAATCTAGCCACGCCAACGGTGACTATTATGCTGCAAATGCCCGCAAGGTAAGCACGTGTTTTTGTGATGGTCATTTGTTTGTTCTACTTTAAGTTTACGGTTGTTATTCGCTAAGAATACGTGGCTCTGCTAGTATAAAAAATTGAATTATTAAGAATTAAAGATTCTCAAAAAGAGAAGTGTTTAGTGGCTTATTTAAAATTAATGTAAGAACCCTATGGAAATATTAATACTTAAAACGTTTAAAGCTATTGTTGATGAGGGCGGTATTAAAGGTGCTGCTGAAAAACTTAATACTGTGCAATCAAACATTACTAATCGCATTAAAAAGCTTGAGCAAGAGCTAAATACAAAACTATTTACGCTAACTGGACGCAAGCTTGAGCTAACACCAAGCGGTAAACAGCTTTGTGATTACGCAGATAAAATATTGCAGCTCGAGTATCAGGCAACATCAGCAATTTTAAGTAACAAGGGCAGTTATGAGTTACGAATTGGCATGCCAGAAACCTTTGCAGCTGTACACATGCCTTTAGCTTTAAAGCAACTTAAAGATAATTACGCTCATATTAGAGCTAAAATTTTTACAGATACGAGCGAGCGACTTGTATTTGCCGTTTTAAATAACAAGGTTGATTGCGCCGCAATAGGTAATGCACCAAAACACGAAAACCTTGAAGTCATTCCTGTGGTGTATGAAGAGCTAGTTATGGTTACACCGCTAGATGGCGATCATTACCCTGTATTATTTGTAAGAGACGAGGGGTGTGGCTATAGAAAACATGCCCTTGTTTGGCAGCAAAAATCAGGGCGAGTAAATGATGAATTAATGATCATGAGTAGCGCTGATGGTGTTTTAGGGTGTGTATCTGCGGGCTTAGGTTACACAATAATTGGCAAAAATATGGTGGTAGGTAGCCGATACGAAAAATCATTGTGTATAAGGCCTGTTAACTTTGGGCCTAAGCATGTAGAGCTTTCTATTGTGTACAGAAAAGATTGCCCATTAGAGCCTGGCATACTTGCTTTGGCCAATCTTTTAAAAACAAATTAGCTAAGCAACTTTATTTAATTAGCATTCATCATATAAATATGACTTATCTATTAAGTTGGCAATGTTATAGTGTTTTAATTGTTTTCTGATATGGTATAACGTTCGTTGTATTCTAATTTCCCCTTAGTGGAGTGTGAATGTGTCAACACCTACAGCAATTAATCAAACATCACCAATAAAATCTCAACGCCCTAAAATATCAATAATTCTGAATTAAATAATGCTCTAACCGCTAAAAGCGAAGCCATTATTGAAGTGAATTCGCTAAGTTTTAGCATTAAAAACAACGCTATTTTAAAAAACTTAAACTTTACTGTGGGCTCGGGTGAAATTTACGCGTTACTTGGGGGGAAAGGGGCGGGTAAATCAACTACGTTAAAAACGTTATTGGGTTTTAATAAACCCACGTAAGGCTCAGCAAAAGTAGCGGGTAAAGAGGTTACACAAGCACTAGATTTTGTACGCGGAAAAACAGCGTATTTGCCATAGCTGGCAATTTTATACCCGAATTTAACCGCGTAGCCATGCAAGAAGGTACGTGGGAGCGTCATATGGAAACTTACTCTAAAGGCATGAGGAAAAAAACCTCAATTGCATTAGCCATTTTACGCGAAGCCCCTATATTTACTTGATGAGCCAACATCGGGCCTTGACCCTGTTGCCATTATGGCTGCTAATTGATAGCCCTGAATCTAAGCCTATAACTCTTGATAGATACGCGTCCTTTAGCCCATTGTGGATCACTTTGCCCAAATACAAGCACCAATTTGAACAGGTGATAGTTTAGCTCTGATTATGGCTTCTTTTGCGCATCGCGTGCCTAGTTAAGCTGGCGTGAAATCTTTAAGACTTCCACCAAAGCTACCGATGGTGGTACGTACCGCACTCACAATTACTACGCTGTGGGTATTTATTGTTGTCATTGTGATCACTTACTTGGTTAGCAATATGCGTCTAAACACTGATAAAGGTATTAATAAAACTACAATTTACCTTGAATCAAAAGGGGAGGAATCTTTTCGCTGATTATTAACCAAGAGTATTGGATGTGTATCCAAAGCACATATTGGAGTAGAAAAATGACTGAAATTACACGATAGCTAATGTCTCAACATGTGCTCAGTGAATTAGTTAGAAGCTTTGTTGAGCTCTCTTGCTGCTTGGTTTGGTAACAGTACTTCAATAATTTCTCTTGCAGGGAGGGTGTAACGTACACCGTCAAACATCACCGAAGTGAATTCGTCGATACTGGTAATGCCTGTTAGTGTCCAGCCTTCACCTCTTTTTGGGCAGTATACAGTTGTTGTTGGTTGAATAACTTTAAATTCTTCACTCATAGTAGTTACCTTAATACTTGTTAGTTGGCTATCTTAAGGTAATAATTAGCTTTGATAAAGTTTATTAACCCTTTTTACTATGCAAAATCCTGTACTTTTAGAACGAGTCTCTCTTAGTTTAATTGCCCATAAACATGCTCCAGCACTTTTAGCTATTTTAACGCAACCCCAAGTCGCAAAATATAACGATTACGCGTTGCCTCTTAGCAGAGAGGAGGTTAAGCAAATTATCCAAAATGACATATCAAGTTATTACAATCAAACAGGTTTGCGTTTAGCTATTTCAAATAACTTAGGTGATTGCCTCATGGGCAGTGTTGGTTTTTATGATATAAATGATACACAAGCTTGGTTAGGTTTTGAATTATCGCACCAATATTGGGATCAAGGCTATATGTATGAGGTTTTAATTAACCTGATCAATAAGCAGGGTTACGTTAATTGGTTGGAAAACCCTATTGCGACAATTTTTGCCCGAGTCGCAGCTGCTAACTGCAAATCTATACAATTGTTAACTAAAATTGGCTTTAAGCAAATCGATGACGAAACTTGGTGTTTTGCTCAACAGCCCATGGAACAGCTTTAAATCAGGTTTAGCCTTTTAGCTTAGAAATAAGCTCAGAAGCGATAACTTTTGAGTTGAAAAAATTGAGCTATAAATACCTAATGTGTTTGCTACAGTTGATTATGCTCCAGTCGCGAGGCGGGTTATCTATGTAAGTTATGTAAGTACTGTGTCTTATTAGCTAGTTATCATTTATTGGTGGTCAGTTTATGGAAACGTTCAGGTTAGTTATTCTTGTTTTAGCATGCCTTAGTATTCTTTTCGGTTATTTGCGTTTGCTCAGTGATGAAAATGGTAATGTGGATTTAAACAATTACCGCTTTACGGGTGGTCTTGGTAAAGTTCTTAATGGTGTATTTGAAGGCTCCCGTGATATATGTGCTCGCGAGCTCTCTACAGAAGCTATCTGCGCAATAGCAATATACATGGGCGTGATACTTTTTGTACTTGGTTTTAACATTTAATATATGAAATAGTAATTACCAGCATAGCGACTTTATTAGACTGCGGTATATCGTTATTTATAAGTTTAATGCGGCGAGAGGGTTTCGGTTTATCGAATATAAAAATTTAAGGAGCTAATTAAAGCTCCTCTATAAAGCATAAAAGGCTGAAATAATTATATAACCCTAATGCCTAATCTAGCAGGAGCATTCTTAAGAAAAAGCAGTTTCTTTTATGTCTTGTTGCATTTGCTCGCGCATTTTAAATTTTTGTAGTTTCCCAGTTACTGTCATTGGATACTCATCGACAAAGCGGATATGCTTGGGAATTTTGAAGTAGGCTAGTTTGTCTTTTAAAAATAAACGAATAGCCTCTTCATTAAGCACAGCTCCTTCACTTGGTTGGATCCAGGCACAGACTTCTTCACCATATTTTTCATCACTAATGCCAAATATAGCGGCGTCTTGTATACCTGGGTACGTATAGAGTACTTCCTCGATTTCCCGCGGGTAAATATTTTCACCACCCCGAATAATCATGTCTTTAATTCGTCCTACAATGGTAACAAAGCCTTCTTCATCCATGACCCCTAAATCGCCAGAGTGTAACCAGCCTTCATTATCAATAGTCGCGGCGGTTTTTTCTTCATCGTTCCAGTAGCAACGCATAATTCCTGCGCCTCTACTGCATACTTCACCTGGGAGGCCAATTTGTTGAATTTCACCGACTTCATTAATAATTTTAACTTCAGTGTGGGCTAAGGCGCGGCCTACTGTACTTACTTGTTTTTCTATCGGAGAGTCTGTTTCGGTGACATTGTTTATAGGGCTACATTCTGTTTGACCATAGCCAATCACTACCTCTTCCATATGCATTAATGTGTGTACTTTACGCATGACCTGCTCAGGGCAGGTTGACCCAGCCATAACACCAGTGCGTAAGCTAGACAGGTCGTAATTAGCAAAGTCTTTATGCTCCAGTTCTGCAATAAACATAGTTGGCACACCATGCAGTGCTGTGCAGCGTTCTTTTTCAACAATATCGAGTGTGGTTTTTGCATCAAATGAATCACTTGGAAAGACTGCGGTGGCACCTTTACTAATACAAACTAAATTACCCAACACCATACCAAAGCAGTGATACAAAGGCACTGGAATACAAAGTTTGTCTTTTGCTGTTAGCTTCATCGCTTCGGCCATTAAAAAACCATTGTTAAGAATATTTTTGTGCGTAAGAGTGGCCCCTTTAGGGTTACCTGTTGTGCCTGATGTAAATTGTATATTGATATCCTGATCAGCATTAAGAGTTGCAGCAATAGCGTCTAGTTCATATTTATGCGCAGAGGTCGGCATTGATAAAACATCTGCAAAACTGAACATACCCGGCGCTGACACGTTGCCAATACGAATTATATTTTTAAGATGAGGCAGGTTATGGCTATTTGTTTTTCCGGCTTCGGTGTCCTCAAGCTCAGGGATGAGTTCGTTAAGCATTGCAAGGTAATTGCTCGCTTTAAAACTAGACGCTGTGATAAGCGTTGAACACTCGACTGTATTGAGCGCATATTGTAACTCGTTGGGTCGAAATGCCGGATTGATGCACACCATGATTGCGCCAATTTTCGCTGTAGCAAATTGGGTTAAAGACCATTCAAGGTTGTTAGGAGACCAAATACCAACTCTGTCACCCGGTTTTACACCTAAAGCCAGTAAACCTTGTGCTAACTGATTAATCTGCTGCTGGTATTCTTTATAGCTGAGTCGAACATTTTGGTGGCTTACAATGATAGCTGGGTGTTCTGGGTTATTGTCGACAATACTGTCAAGGTAGTCACCAATTGTTTGATTAATTAAAGGGGACGACTGTGATCCTTTATAGTAGCTTTGTTGTAATGGTAAACTGTTCTGTGTAACTGAGCCAAGTTCAGTGGCGGTTTTACTTACTTGCATGTGTGTGCTCCATGTCATCGTGTGAGAGTGTACAATGTTAGAAAAGCATAAATTGTCGACAAATGAAAGTAAGTTAAGACCAATGTCTCTATTATTATTTGTTAAAAATAAAAAACGCGAGGAACAAAACACTCTGGAAGTGGTTTATTCTCTCGCGTTTTAATGTCTAGGTTGTAAAAATTAGTTAGCTATTTTTTTATACATCATCACTACGGTATGTTTTACGCATAATATAAACATAGGCGTTAATAAATGCATTTTCTTGGTATTTTTTAAGGCCAGTATCTTCAAAATCAATAGGCACTGGGTTACGTTTAAGTTGCTCTTTAATTGTGGTCGGGCTAAAAACTTGCACGTCAAGGTTTTCAATTAGCTGGATAGCAGTTTCCATTTTGAAACCTTTTGCACTACCTGCGAACTTACCTTTTGGCTGGCGCTCACGAATGGCGACAGAATCAATTTGATAATCTTGCATTAATTTAGCAAAATCAAACTGAAATTTACGCATGATCTCTGTGTCATTGCCATTACCAAGGGTAAAGCGTGTTTGACGTACATCGCGAATATCAAATACGTCGTTGTCTTTACTTAAAATACACAGGAGCACGTCGCTACCTGTTATTTCTACACCGCATGTTCTCATTAGTTTTTCTCTAAAAATCTAGTTACTGTCATTATATCAATTAACTTTATTAAAAGCAGTGCATTTAATAAATGATTTCGATGCCAATTCCACCATGGTCGCTTGAGCAAATATCTTCTGCCATTTGGTCTGGCTTTAAGTGATCATTAAAACTTAAATAGTTCAATGAGGTTATTTTTGATAGTGCACATTGGTTATTAAAGTGGCCAGATAAAAGAATGTAATCAAGTACGTTTGCTCTGCCACGATAATAGTGACTCGGTGCTCGGGCTTTGTTTTGCTGATGTTGCTCACTTAAACTAAATGCATCGGTTAAGCCAACAATAGGTTGTGCTAACTCTTTACATGGCTCGCAACTAATAGGGTGAAAGCCTTGTGTCATAAATGATAGAGCAGGGCTATCTATAGAGTCATTAAAGTCACCGGTAACGATTGTTGCACCGTTTTGCTCTCGCTGAGTTTTAAGAGCATCGTAATAGATAATTGATGCCTCTAATGAGCGAGAAATTTGCGATTGCATCATACCCACTGTTTGCTGTAATAAATTGAGGCTTGCGATACGTATCGATTTTTGACAACTCATAATGATTTCTCACAGCAAAAATTAGTCTAAGTATGAAATGCGCGGCTTATTTGTCAATTTGTCGGGGTAAATACTTGTATTTCACTGTTTCAGGCGCGACAATAGTGCCGCACTTAGCAAGACTCAACAGGTGCATTAACCGTAAATGGTTAACGATAACAATGCTTATTCGTAAAAGCGTTGTGGAGTTACTTATTTTTAATTTATTTAAATACATGTGATGCATTGTAGGCGTCACCACTGTACAAAGGATTTATAATGCCAGTTATTACCCTCCCTGACGGCAGTCAGCGTAGTTTTGAAAACCCAGTTAGTACTCTTGATGTAGCCAACGATATCGGCCCCGGCCTTGCTAAAGCGACCATTGCTGGTCGTGTTAATGGTGAGCGTGTTGATGCATGCGATTTAATTTCTGAAGATTCACGCTTAGAAATTATCACCGCTAAAGATGACGATGGGTTAGAGATCATTCGTCACTCATGTGCTCACTTAATAGGTCATGCTGTTAAACAGTTATTCCCTGAAGCAAAAATGGCAATTGGCCCAACAATCGATAATGGTTTTTACTATGATATCGATATGGAACACTCACTAAGTCAAGAAGACTTAGATGCCATTGAAAAGCGCATGTTACAACTTGCTAAAACAAACTACGACGTAGTGAAAAAAACCGTCAGCTGGCAAGAAGCGCGCGATGCATTTGAAGCGCGCGGCGAAACATACAAAATTGAAATCTTAGACGAGAATATCGCCAAAGATGACCGCCCAGGTCTGTATCATCATGAAGAATATGTTGATATGTGCCGTGGCCCACACGTACCAAATATGAAATTCTGCCAACACTTCAAAATTATGAAAGTGGCAGGTGCTTATTGGCGTGGTGATTCAGAAAACAAAATGCTACAACGTATTTATGGCACCGCTTGGGGCGATAAAAAACAACTCAAAGCATATTTAAAGCGCTTAGAAGAAGCTGAAAAACGTGATCACCGCCGTATTGGTAAAGCACTTGATTTATGGCACTGGCAAGAAGAAGCACCAGGCATGGTATTTTGGCACAACGATGGTTGGAGCATTTACCGTGAGCTTGAAGAGTTTGTACGTGAAAAACTACGTGAGTACCAGTACGAAGAAGTAAAAGGTCCAATGATGATGGACCGCTCGTTATGGGAAAAATCAGGTCACTGGGATAAATATTCAGATGCGATGTTTACAACTGAGTCTGAAAAGCGTGAGTATGCAATCAAGCCAATGAACTGCCCAGGTCATGTGCAGATTTTTAATCAAGGTTTAAAATCTTACCGCGACTTACCACTGCGTATGGCAGAGTTTGGTTGTTGTCACCGTAATGAACCGTCAGGTGCATTACACGGACTAATGCGTGTTCGTGGTTTTACCCAAGATGATGCCCACGTTTTCTGTACAGAAGACCAAGTGATGGATGAAGTATCATCATGTATCAAAATGGTTTATGACACGTACGAAACGTTTGGCTTTGAAAAAATAGCTGTTAAGCTTTCGACTCGCCCTGAAAAGCGTATCGGCGAAGACGAAATTTGGGATAAAGCCGAGCAAGCGCTGGCTGATGCACTTAAAGCAAATGACATTGAATTTGATTATTTACCGGGTGAAGGTGCCTTCTACGGCCCTAAAATTGAATTTACTTTGTACGATTGCTTAGACAGAGCGTGGCAGTGTGGTACAGTGCAACTAGATTTTGCATTACCGGGTCGTTTAGGTGCTACCTATGTTGCTGAAAACAACGAACGTCGCACACCCGTAATGATTCACCGTGCTATTTTAGGGTCAATTGAACGCTTTATTGGTATTTTGACCGAAGAATATGCAGGTTTATTCCCAACGTGGCTTGCGCCTAAGCAAGTGGTGATTATGAATATCACCGATAAACAAGCTGATTATGTGCACGAAATTGTACAAAAATTAAATAAACTTGGAATTAGAGCCGCTGCTGACTTGAGAAATGAGAAGATTGGCTTTAAAATCCGAGAACATACATTAAAACGTATTCCTTACTTACTTGTTGTTGGCGATAAAGAAGTTGAACAACAAGAAGTAGCAGTACGTACCCGCACAGGTGAAGACTTGGGCAAATTTAACGTTGATGATTTCGTCGCTAAAATTAGTGAAGAAATTAAAAATCGACAATAAAAATCCGGTGTGCAGGGCATTAACACAACTGCTAACTGCACACTTATTATTTGATATTCTTGGAGGAACGTACCATTAGAGGCGGCAAGAAAGGGCAACAAACAGCTCAAAAAAATCGTATCAACGATGAAATTACAGCTAAAGAAGTTCGTTTAATCGACATCGACGGCGAGCAAGCTGGCATTCAAACATTAAGAGATGCGCAAGCTATGGCTGATGAAGCAGGTGTTGATCTAGTAGAGATCAGCCCAAATGCTGAGCCGCCTGTGTGTAAGGTCATGGATTACGGTAAGTTCATCTTTGAAAAAAGCAAAGAACTAAAAGAACAGAAGAAGAAACAAAAGCAAATCCAGATAAAAGAAATCAAATTCCGTCCTGGTACGGATGAAGGTGATTATCAGGTTAAGCTTCGTAACTTACGTAAGTTCTTAGAAGCGGGTGATAAAGCTAAAATCACTATTCGTTTCCGTGGCCGTGAAATGGCGCACCAAGAAATTGGTATTGAACTACTAAACCGTATTAAAGCTGATTTAGAAGAACTTGCACAAGTTGAGTCTTTCCCAAATCGTGTTGAGGGACGTCAAATGGTTATGATGATGTCTCCTATTGCAAAAAAGTAATAAACGAGCTAAAATACGCACCGAATTTAGCTCAGGTCTACAAGTAATATGCAAGTATTCACCTGAGTTAACCGGTTTTAAAGTAAAACTGCGGCATTTATGTTGAGTTTTCACCGGAATATGGCAGTAAGTTAGGCCTAAAAGTGGAGCTATAGCAATATATCTCACGCCTGCTTACTAATTTTAAAGCAATACATTTGGAGTTATTGCAATGGCTTATAAGCTAAAAAGTCACAGAGGCGCTGCTAAGCGTTTCAAGAAAACTGCTTCTGGTGGTTTCAAGCGTAAACAAGCGCATCTTCGTCACATTCTGACTAAGAAAACTTCTAAGCGTAAGTTACACCTACGTCCTAAGATGATGGTTCATAAAAATGACCATGGTCTAGTTTCACGTATGTTACCATTCGCTTAATAGGGGTTTTTAGAAATGGCAAGAGTTAAACGCGGCGTTGTCGCACGTGCACGTCACAAAAAAGTTTTAAAACAAGCAAAAGGTTACTACGGAGCACGTTCACGTGTTTACCGCGTAGCTTTCCAGGCTGTTACAAAAGCGGGTCAATACGCTTACCGTGACCGTCGTGCTAAGAAACGTACTTTCCGTCAATTATGGATTGCACGTATCAATGCTGCTTCACGTCAAAATGGTCTGTCTTACAGCCGTTTTATCAATGGTCTTAAAAAGACTTCTGTAGAAATCGATCGTAAGATCCTTGCAGATATCGCTGTTTATGACCAAGTTGCATTCGCAGCGCTTGTTGCAAAAGCAAAAGAAGGCCTAGCGGCAGCTTAAGCTTTTACATATAAGTAGTGAAAAGGAGCCTGAGGCTCCTTTTTTTGTGCCTGTAAGAAAGTACTTTTGCGGTAAGCCTCTTGAAAAGCAAGACAAGAAGTAGTGATCATCACCTTGCTAAACCGATATAATAAATACAAATAATTGAGGTAAAGATAAATTTTGAATTGGCAATCATTAGTCGATAACCGTCAACGTTTTTTCTGGGTATTACAAGTAGCCGGTTGGATTGGTTATGCGCTGGTAAATTACATTGGCTCCAAAGTATTTGAAATGCGCGATATATACGTTTTTGTTATTGTGCTAAATGCGTACGCGGGTTGTTTAATGACTGTGCCACTTCGTTATATGTATCGCAAGGCATGGAATGCATCTCCTTGGATACTCATGTTAGTGGTATTTAGTGCATCTTATGTTACTGGTACATTGTGGGCGGTTGTGCAAAAGTTTAACTTATGGGAAATATACCGCCATGGCTATAGACCCAATGAGTGGTTTTATTATTTCCAACAAGGACTTGATTCGGTTTACATCATTTTATGTTGGAGTGGTTTATATTTTGGCATTAAATATTATCAGTTACTACAAAGTGAGCGCCAAAAAGCATTAAAAGCCACCACAATGGCCCACGAAGCACAATTAAAAATGCTGCGCTATCAGCTTAATCCTCACTTTTTGTTTAATACGCTCAATGCTATATCTACACTTATATTGGTAAAAGAAAATAAAGATGCCAACTTGATGGTATCAAAATTGAGTGACTTTTTACGTTATACACTCAATACCGACCCGATTAAAAAAGTCCCCCTCGAGCAAGAATTACATGCGTTAATGCTGTATCTTGAGATAGAGCGAGTACGTTTTGATGAGCGTTTGAAAGTAAATATAGATATCAGCGATGAAGCAAAGAATGCATTGGTGCCAAGTTTGATATTGCAACCGATCATCGAAAATGCAATTAAATATGCCATAGCTCACTTATCTGAGGGCGGTGAAATTGACATCAAAGCACAAGTTTTTGCTAATGAATTATTATTGGAAGTAGGCGATAATGGACCAGGTACTGAGCTACTCAATGGTCAACTGGTTAATTCACAGGGGGTGGGTGTTGCAAACACCAAAGACCGTTTGAAAACCTTGTATGAGAATAACTATTCGTTTGTGTTATCACACAATACGCCAAGTGGATTAAAAGTGAATCTGCGCGTTCCGTTTGAAAAGGCTGTTAAGAAATGAGCAAGATTAAAACCCTGATTGTCGATGATGAACCGTTAGCCCGTAGAGGTTTAGCGGTAAGGCTTGAAGAGTTTGACGAGATAGAAGTCGTTAAGCTGTGCAGTTCAGGCCAAGAAGCCATTGATGAATGCCAAGCAGGGCAAATAGATTTAGTTTTTTTAGATATTCAAATGCCAGGTATGAATGGTTTTGAGGTTGCACGCGCACTCAGTGAAAGTGTAAGAGCATTACCTGCTATTGTATTCGTTACGGCATTTGATCAGTTCGCGGTCAAAGCATTTGAAATACATGCTTTAGATTATATTCTTAAACCAGTCGATGACAACAGACTAAAACAGGCGGTAGAAAAAGTGCATACCTACTTAAAAACGCAGCAAGACAACGCCCATAAAAAGAAATTAGCGAGTTTTGTAGCGGGAATAACCGGTAACAATTGCGAAGAGATCTTAAAAAAATTAGCAACTGGCGATACCTTGTCAGATAAACGTTACCCAGAATCATTAGCTGTAAAAGAGCAGGGTGAAATTATTCGTGTTCCTGTAGCGACTATTCAATGGGTTGATGCGGCGGGTGATTATATGTGTTTGCACTGCCAAGATGGCCAGACTCACATACTACGTAAGACCATGAAAGAGTTAGAGCAAGAGTTAGATCCACAATTATTTGTGCGGGTTCACCGCAGTGCTATTGTTAGTACAAAGCAGATCAGTAAATTGGTCACCCAAGTAAGTGGTGAGTACCTGTTAGTGTTAGATAACGGGCAAGAGCTAAAAGTGAGCCGAAGTTATCGCGACAAAGTGAAAGCTGCATTAGCAAGCTAGTATTGCTCAAAGCAAGTTAGTTTATAGGCGATTTTTAGTTAATAAAAAACGCGGGCATTTGTGTGCTCGCGTTTTTTGATTTGAACTAATAGTTGAATTAAGCCACTGTGACTATCTTCATGGTGTTAGTTGCACCAACAGTTTCCATTGCATCACCATGAGTGATGATCACTGTATCACCTGATTTTAATGAACCGGCAGCCACTAACGTATTTAGCGCATCTTTTACCATGTTATCTTTTTCACATTGTGTCGAATCGAAGAACACTGGGTATACACCACGGTAAAGTGCTGTTTGTCCTAATGTACTTGCATGACGAGACAGTGAGAAAATTGGCAAACCAGAGCTAATACGTGACATAAGTTTAGCTGTGCTGCCTGACTCTGTTAATGTTACGATTGCTTTCACTGAATCTAAGTGATTAGCAGCGTACATTGCAGATAGTGCGATTGATTCAGCGTTTGATGAAAAACGACTGTCTAAACGGTGTTTTGATACATGGGTCTCTTTTTGTGATTCAGCACCTAAACAAACACGTGCCATTGTTGCAACGGTTTCTTCAGGGTAATCACCGGCAGCAGTTTCAGCTGAAAGCATCACCGCATCAGTGCCATCAAGTACAGCGTTTGCAACATCCATAACCTCAGCACGCGTTGGCATTGGGTTATCAATCATTGATTCCATCATTTGTGTTGCTGTCACAACAGTACGGTTTAACGAACGGGCACGACGTATAATCAGCTTTTGCTTACCCATAAGCGCAGCATCACCAATTTCAACCCCTAAATCACCACGTGCAACCATAACTGCATCTGAAGCAAGTACGATGTCATCAACGGCTTCAACGGTTTCAACAGCTTCAGCACGTTCAATTTTAGCAAGTAATTGTGCTTTAGAACCAGCAGCTTCTGCAAGTGAGCGTACATAACGCATGTCATCACCACTGCGTGGGAATGATACGGCGATGTAATCAACATCTATTTCAGCAGCTGTAAGTAAATCTTCTTTATCTTTTTCAGTAAATGCAGGGGCTGTTAAACCACCACCTAAACGGTTGATACCTTTATTATTCGATAAAACACCGCCAACAGTAACCGAAGTGTGTACTAGGTGGCCTTCAACACTTTCTACTGTTAATTGAATTAAACCATCGTTTAATAAAAGTAGATCGCCAGGTGATACATCTTGTGGCAATTCTTTATAGTCGATACCAACGGCATTTACATCGCCTTGGCCTTTTTCCATTTTTGCATCAAGGATAAACTTAGCACCTACATCTAAAGTTACTTTACCTTCTTTGAAGGTAGATACACGAATTTTAGGGCCTTGTAAATCGGCTAAAATTGCGATGTGCTTGCCTAAATTTTTTGCGATATCACGAACAGCTTGTGCTCGGTCTTTATGATCTTGGGCTACGCCATGTGAGAAGTTCAAACGCACTACGTTTGCACCAGCACGGATTATTTTTTCTAGGTTGTTATCACGATCGGTTGCAGGTCCAAGGGTAGCGACTATTTTTGTGCGTCTAAGCATCAAATTCTCCTGTAGGCTTACAAGGTAAGCAGGTTGACGGTTATATTCGTTTTTAAATATTTGTGTTTATACACAAATATGGGGTTTTAAGGCAGTGTGAACACATTATATAAACAAAGTGTTATTTAATTGCTGCCAATATTTATACAAAATTAATATTACGACATTATGACACCGGTGTCAGCGTCAGTCAATGTTCTAATTGATGTTAAATAATCCCTGTGATGCGCGTTGTTTGATATAATACCTAGGCGTGTATTTAGAGCGGTTACTTTAACTCAGGCTCGCATTTTTGAGCGGCTTGGGTATAATGCGCGCGGTATTATTTTCATTTACTAACCAATAGTTGTTACCGAGGAGGACACTAAATGCAAGTTGCATTAGTAGGGTTAGGCGTTATGGGTAAAAATCTGGCTCTAAACCTGATAGAAAAAGGGCTGACACTCGTAGCTTATGATAAAAACCCCGATGCGGGCGAAGAGTTATTAAGTTGTGCTAAATCTCAAGGCATGGCGGACCGTCTGCATATTGTGTCTGATTTAAATGACATGGTTAAAAGGTTAACAGCACCTCGTTCAATTTTACTGTTAGTACCTGCTGGTGAACTGGTTGATAAAGTGTGTACTGAACTAGTAGAAGCTGGCGTTGATTGTAACGATATTATTGTTGATTGTGGTAACAGTAACTACAAAGATGGCATAACTCGTAAATTAAAGTATCAAAACAAATTTGAGTTTGCCACTATGGGGATTTCTGGCGGTGCCGAAGGTGCACGTCATGGGCCAGCAATGATGGCCAGTGGATCAGAGGGCGGTTGGGAGCGTGTCGAGCCATGGTTTGAAAAAGTGGCTGCCAGTTACAAAGGTGAGTCATGTTTTGCTCGAGTAGGTCAATCAGCAAGCGGACACTTTGTGAAGATGGTTCATAATGGTATTGAATATGCTTTGATGCAACTTATCGCTGAAATGTATCAGTTACTTCGTTTAGGAACGAACCGTTCACCAAAAGAAGTAGCAGCTATTTTTGAGCAGTGGGCAGAAGGCGACTTAAACAGCTATTTATTATCCATTTCTAGCCATATTTTATCTTTAGAAACAGACAATGATGAGTCATTAGTTGATTTAATTGACAATAAAGTCGGTGCTAAAGGCACAGGTCTTTGGACTGCACAAAACGCTCTAGAGCTTGGTATTGCCGTTCCATCGTTAGTAGCGGCTGTGCAAGCTCGTCACTTAACTAACACCTGTGATACTCATGCTGCAAAAGAAATGACTTACGCTGCAAAATCTACCACTGAGGTTAAACTTGATTTAGATGAGCTTAAAGATGCATTTCTACTGGCTAGTTTATTGGCTTATCGCCAAGGTCTTGCGTTAATCAAAGGAGCATCACGTGCGCATCAGTGGAAAGTCGATTTATCGAAAACGCTACAGACATGGCGTGCTGGTTGTATTATTCGTGCCGATTACTTAGATAATATCGCACAAGGTGTCGAGTTTATTGATACACTTGAAAATGAAGCTGTTTCATTACGTAAAATCACCGGTCAAGCAATGATGACAGGCTTAGCATTCCCAGTGTTAAGTTCTACACAGACTTATTTTTCAACACTAACAACCCCAAGCAATGGGCACTTAGTCCAAGCTCAGCGTGATTATTTTGGTGAGCATGGCATTAAAACCCATGGTGGTGAAATCTGTCATTTAACTGATTTAGTCGAGATTGACGCTAAAGTACGTTAATCAGTTTTAAAGCTCTAGCATCGCGGAGTCTACTAAAAAGCCAGCTAATTTAGCTGGCTTTTTTGATTTGTTCTATATTTGGTACAAACGTAGCGTTTGACTATAATTTATTAACTTAGTCTTTTATGTGACGATTTAGCCATGCTTTACGTACTGAGCGTCGCCAAAGTAAATCAATGCCAAAGTAGCCTATTACCGAAGCGGCTGTTGCACATATCACAGAACCCAATAAAAACGCAGGGCCAATAGTGGTAAGGCTTTCGATGAACCATTGCCAACTTGGTTCAAAAGCAAAGTGTTGCTCAGGCTGTCCAAGTGCAATGGTACCAACTAAGTATGAACAATAAAAAATAGGCGGCATTGTTAATGGGTTGGTGATCCAAACAACGGCAACAGATATAGGCAGATTGACCCTTAAAGGAATAGCGAGCGCTGCGGCTAAAACCATCTGAAAAGGAACAGGGATGAAAGCAAAGAATAAACCGACAGAAAATGCGCCTCGCGCGGAACGTCGATTTAGGTGCCATAGGTTTGCATCGTGGAGTAAACGGCCAAAAATTTGTAAAAATTTATGCTGTTTAATCGTATTGTGATCGGGTAAAAACCGTTGGATCGTTTTCTTAGCCATTTAAAGCAACCATTTACATCAGTGTGGTTAAGCATTGGGTTTGTTATTGGCTGCGTTACAACCGTTTTTTATTATCAGACCCTTGTATTTACTCTCTTAACATTATCTATAGTGATAACGAGCGTGTATTTTAAGCCGTTTTTGCCCGTATTGTTAGGTTTTATTTGCGGGATTTTAGCTGTTTGGGTACATTTTTCATGTTTTTATGCAATTTCTTATTCCAGTGTGACTGAAAATCAATCAAGAATCGTGACATTTGATGTTGTTGAGATTATTTCTAAGCGTGATAACTATTATTTAAAAGCGAAACTTCATAACCCACGAAACATAATTAGCTTTAAAGCTCCACAGGCATTAGTGAGTCTAAAAACCGGTGCAGACATCGCTATAGGTGACAGAATAACGACTCGGCTTAAATTAACTAAGTTCCGCAGTCAAAAAAATTTTCATGGCTTTGATAGAGAGCGTTACTCGTTTAGTCAGCGGTTATTTTTTAAGGCAAAACAAGCTTCCTCATCTTTACAAATAATAAAACCGAATAAAGTCAGTAGCATTCAAGCATATCGTCATTTTATTAAAGCCACTTACGATGATACTCAGATGAGTTGGCTTTATTATGCTCTATTGACTGGGGATAGAGCGTTAATGTCGTATGAACAAAAACAAACCATACAACAGTTTGGTTTAAGTCATTTGTTAGCTATTTCTGGTTTGCATATTGGTCTGATGTTTGGCATTGGATATTTTATCACCAAGCACATAGTGCATGTTTTTATAACTTTTATAAATCAAACCGTTAATCTTTCACTCATTTATAGCACAGGAGGGTTCATTTTAGCGTTTTGTTATGTGTATTTAAGTGACTTTCTAGTTTCAGCCACGCGTGCGTTAATTATGTTGGGGTGTTATTTGCTCGTCTATTTTTATTCTAAGCAAGCTTTAAAGTGGCAGAGTCTATTATATGCACTGGTACTTACTTTAGCAATTGATCCATTTAGCTTGCTAAATCCTGGGCTATATTTTTCATTTTGTGCCGTTGCGATTATTTTTTTAATCTTAAATAAGTTATCGAGTTTTCGTGGTGGTTTTTTCGCATTATTGAGAAATTTAACTGTTATACAATGTGCGCTGTTTATAGGTTTACTACCATTATCTTTATATTTTTTTAATGGAGTTAGCTTAATCGGTTTAGCAGTTAACTTGATTGCGATCCCTTTATTGAGTTTTGTGATCATGCCATGTTTAGTACTGTTTACCTCGCTTAGTATTTTCATCAGCATTGAGCCAATAATTCAAATTTTAGATAGCTTATTAAACCTCTGTTTCAGCGCTCTTTTGAATGTCCCAAATGAATACCGCTGGCTTAGTTCGCATACCTTGAGTTTGGTGTTAGTGCAGACATTTTATCTTAGTGGGATTATTTTCTATCTCTTACCTACAAAAAAAATATTGGCGTTAATTCCTTTGTTTCTAGCGCTAGTTGATACTCTTTTGCAAGTAAAGCCTACTTGGCAACTCGATGTGTTTGATGTGGGCCACGGCACTATGGTCTTGATAAGTAAAAATGCTAAAGGCTTTGTTTATGATTTAGGGCCTATCTATTTTAACCAATATACTCGTGTCCATTCGTATTTGTTACCCCACATTCAAAACAACGCAATTACCGTTGAGCATTCTGTGGTAAGCCATATGGATAAAGATCATGCAGGGGGACTAAAGCCATGGTTAGCACAGGGGTATTTAGAAACGTTTAATTTATTACAACCCAACGGGCCTGAGCAAGGGTGTTTAGCTAAACAGTTTAGGTTTCAAGGTTTAGATTTTACAGTGAGCAAAAACTTAGGGAATTTTACTTCGGATAATGATAACTCATGTGTGATCCATATATCAGATGGCGCATTCAGTGTGTTGTTACCTGGAGATATTACAATGCAACGTGAACATGAATTAATCAAGCAAAACGAACATTTAAAAAGCACCATATTGTTAAGCCCTCATCACGGAAGTAAAACATCATCAAGCGACGAATTTGTGAATGCTGTAAGCCCACAGGTTGTATTGCATTCAACATCTTATAAAGGGCAGTGGGGTTTACCCCATGAAGAGGTTGTAAAACGCTATCAAAAAAAACACGCTCAGCAGTATTCAACAGCTATACATGGCCAAATTAGTATCAAATTTTATCAAAATGAATACAAAATTGAATACGCACGCGCACAAAGTTATTGGTTTCTAAAAGATTGAGTTTAGTTTTGTGTTGCTGGAGGCTACAATAGTCCCAGACTATGAATTAGAGAGTGTTATGGATCAAACTACATCGCAAATCTACAAGCGCTTATTAACCTACGTGGGTGATTATAAGAGTATCGCAATTTTAGCTGTGGTGGGCATGATTGGCTATTCAGCCATGGATGCTTTATTTATTCAACTAATGAAACCTTTTATTGATCAGGGCTTAAATGAACGTAATAGTGACGTACTAAAATATGCACCATTTGTTGTGGTTGCACTTGTGTTTGGTCGTGGGTTTTTCAATTACATGTCATCATATTGCTTGAGTTATGTAGGCTCGCAAGTGGTGCGTTCATTACGACAACAATTATTTGAGCATATCCTGCATTTACCTGTCTCTTTTCATGACAAAAATTCTACTGGCGATTTAATATCTAAAATCACTTTTGATACTGAGCAAGTACAACAAGCGATTACTAAAGCTATGTTAATCGTGGTGCGTGAAGGCGCATTTGTGGTGTTTTTACTTACAGTGATGTTCTACACCAGTTGGAAGTTGTCTTTAATATTTTTGATCATTATTCCATTAGTGGCGATTATTGTCAGTGTGGTGTCAAAACGCTTTCGTCACATATCTAAAAATATACAATCAGCGATGGGGCAAGTGACCCGCAGCTCAGAACAAATGCTCAGTGGCCATAAAGTAATACATGGCTTTGGCGGTCAAAAGCAAGAAATTGATCAGTTTGCTACTATCAATAACCACAATCGCCAGCAACGCATTAAAATGGATGCTACAAAAGCGCTGAGTGTCTCAGTGATTCAAATTTTAGCTGCCAGTGCTATGGCCGTTATTTTATTTGTTGTTTCTATGCCATCGATGATCGACACCATCAGCTCTGGTGATTTTGTTGTGCTTATTTCATCAATGATGATGTTGTTACGTCCACTTAAGCAACTCGCTAACGTCAATAGTGATTTACAACGCGGTATTTCTGCTGCACAAAGTATTTTTTTAGTACTGGACGAAGAAGTAGAAAAAGATACCGGTTCAGTCACTGTTGATAAAGTAACAGGGTTAATCGAAGTTAAAAATGTGACTTTTAATTACCCAACGAAAGAAGAGCCCGTGTTACGCGATTTATCACTAACCATTAAAGCCGGAGAAAGTATTGCTTTAGTTGGCCGTTCAGGCTCGGGCAAATCAACTATCTCCAATTTACTACCGCGTTATTATGACTTACAAGCACCTAGCGAAATATTATTAGACGGTATTGCACTGAGCGACTATAAACTTGCTGATTTACGAAGGCAGTTTGCCTTGGTGTCGCAACAGGTTGTTTTATTTAACGATACCATCGCCAATAATATCAGCTATGGCATTTCAAGAGAGTTAGCTGACGATGAACTGCTAGCGGTTGCTAAACAAGCCCATGTATGGGAATTTGTAAAAGATTTACCTGAAGGTCTAAATACCATGGTGGGTGAAAATGGGGTGATGCTCTCTGGCGGGCAACGCCAGCGTATCGCTATTGCCCGTGCAATCTTGAAAGATGCACCTATTTTGATTTTAGATGAAGCTACATCAGCCCTTGATACTGAATCTGAAAAGCTGATACAACAAGCGCTCGATCAATTAATGAAAGATAAAACATCAATAGTAATTGCCCATCGCCTATCAACAATCGAAAAAAGTGACCGTATTTACGTGATTGATAATGGCCAAGTTATCGAAAGTGGCGATCATCAGGCACTGCTTGAAAATGACGGCACTTATGCTGCTCTATGCAAAATGCAGTTTGGTGAGCAAGGGTGAGTAAAATAGAACAAAGCTGGTATAAAAGCTTTAGCTTTTTAACCTTACTACTTTTGCCATTGAGCGGACTTTATTGGTTGATTTCAACTCTGCGTAGCTTATGCTACAAAGTTGGTCTATTGGAGCAATTCAAAGGCGAAGTACCGGTCATTGTAGTGGGTAATATTAGTGTGGGTGGTAATGGTAAAACACCGTTTGTTATTTGGCTTGCTCAATATTTGCAACAACACGATTTAAACGTTGCTGTTATTAGCCGTGGTTACGGTGGCTGTTCTGATATTTATCCATTAATTGTTGATAGTTCAATTACGACAGCGCAAGCCGGGGATGAGCCTGTACTTATTCAGCGCCGATTAGGTTGTCCAGTTGTTGTGGGCCCTGATCGAAAAGCCAATATAAAGCTGTTAAATGCAAAATACGATTTAGATGTCATTATCTCCGATGACGGCATGCAGCATTATAAAATGGCTCGTGACATAGAGTGTTGCATAGTGGATAGCGAGCGCCGTTTTGGCAATGGATTTTTGATGCCAGCAGGCCCACTGCGAGAAACTACAAAACGTTTAAAATCGGTTGATTTAGTCGTAGAAAACGGAGGTGATGATAACTTTAATTATCAATTACAGGCTTCGGCGTTAATAAATGTGGCAACCGGTGAAAAAACTAAAAATCAATTACATAGCGCGCATGCAATAAGTGCAATTGGCAACCCTACTCGGTTTGAAAATACACTGCAATCCTCGGGTGTTAAGTTACTTTCTACGACTCATTATCGTGATCACTATGCTTATAGCCCCGCTGATTTTGAAAAATATAACGATGACATTGTCATTATGACAGAGAAAGATGCGGTAAAATGCCGTGCTTTTGCTAAACCAAATTGGTACTTTTTACCCGTTGATGCAAAGCCATCAAGCGCGGTAATTAATAAACTCAATCAATTACTTAAAGAAAAAGGGATCCTCGATGGCCTTTGATACAAAATTACTTGAAATTATCGCTTGCCCAGTGTGTAAGGGTAAATTACGCCTAGACAAAGAAAACAACGAATTAATCAGCACGGCAGCAAAGTTAGCTTACCCAGTTGTTGATGACATTCCAGTATTGCTTGAAAACGAAGCGAGGGAGTTAAGTCAAGAAGAGGTAGAAAAGTGGAATTCGTAGTCGTCATTCCAGCGCGTTACGCATCGACTCGACTGCCAGGCAAACCCCTTGCCGATATTTGTGGTAAGCCGATGATCCAGCACGTGTATGAAAAGGCACTTGCATCTGGTGCAAGTAAGGTGGTTATTGCAACCGATCATCAGAAAGTTTTCGAGGTAGTCAACACGTTTACCAGTGATGTGTTGATGACACGTGAAGATCATCACTCTGGCACAGAGCGTTTAGCAGAAGTAATGGATTTACTTAATCTCAGCGATGAGACCATCGTTGTGAATGTACAGGGTGATGAGCCATTACTTGCAGGCGAAAATGTTAGCCAAGTTGCAGCATTGTTAGCTAATTCGGCTGCACCAATGGCTACATTGAGTGTTGCAATTGAAGACATTGAAGAAGTATTTAACCCAAATGCTGTAAAAGTTGTGAGTGATGTTCATAAAAATGCGCTTTATTTTTCCCGTGCCAGCATTCCTTTTGATCGGGCTAACATGATGAATTCAGCTAATAAAGCTTTTGTAGATAAAGCAAACTATCAACGTCATGTCGGTATATATGCTTATCGCGCAGGGTTTATTAAACAGTACATTGAACTTAGCCCTTCACCGCTTGAACAATTAGAGTCTTTAGAGCAGTTACGTGTACTTTATCATGGTCATCAGATTAAAATTGAGCAAGCACACGTAGCACCTCATGCAGGTGTCGACACCCCTGAAGATTTAGCTCGCGTAGTGCACTATTTAAAAAGTAATTCTTTGAGTGAATAAGTCGTTACCTTTAACAGTTATTGCTGAACATAATGACTTTTATGTTATTGAAAAACCGGCAGGGCTCAACTTCCATAGCGAAGAAGGGCCTGGTTTTGTGGTTTTAGCTGAGCAGCAACTGGGTGAAAAGTTATTTGCCGTCCATCGGTTAGATAAAGTTACCTCAGGGTTAATTATATTAGCACGAAGCAGCCAAGCTGCAGCCCAGTTTACTCGACTTTTTACCGCGCATGAGGTTGATAAGTTTTATTTGGCTTTGTCAGACACTAAGCCAAAGAAAAAACAAGGCTGGATAAAAGGGGATATGGCTAAGTCTCGCCGCAGTAGCTTTAAGCTTTTAAAAACCCATACTAACCCAGCAATCACACGGTTTTATTCATTTAGTGTTGCAGCTAATTTACGCGGGTATATTTTAAAGCCGTACTCAGGTAAGACACATCAATTGCGCGTTGCATTGAAAAGTATTGCAGCACCGATTTTAGGTGATGCATTGTATGGTGGTACTGAATCCCAGCGTACCTATTTACATGCTTATGCATTGTGCTTTACCTGGAAAAATGAGCGATTTAAGTTTATTTGCAAACCAAATAGCGACGCCCTTTATGGGCAATTAATTAAACATGATAACTTTCACACATGGCAACAGCCATGGAACTTGGATTGGTAAATGACAGACTCTGTAACAGATATTCGTTTTGGTGGAATAAAACGCTTATATGGACATCAACAATTCGCATGGCTTCAAAATGCGCACTTTTGTGTTATTGGTATCGGTGGTGTCGGCAGTTGGACTGCAGAAGCATTAGCACGAACAGGTGTTGGTAAACTAACGCTGATAGACCTTGATGATATATGTGCAACTAATGTAAATCGCCAAATTCATGCGCTAACAGGCACTGTTGGTGAGGCTAAAGTTGATGCAATGAAAGCACGCTGTCAGCTTATTAACCCTGAATGTGAAATTGAAGTCATTGATGATTTTATTACAGTGGATAATATTCGCGAGCATATCCAAGGTTTTGATTATGTAATTGATTGTATTGATGCAGTCAAAGAAAAAGCGGCACTTATTGCTCATTGTAAGCGTAATAAACTGCCTATAATCACTACCGGTGGTGCAGGCGGGCAAACGGATCCAAGTCAAATAACATTTGGTGATGTAGCAAAATCAACCCAAGATCCGCTGCTTGCTAAAGTTCGCTATATTTTACGTAAACAGTACAACTTTAGTAGCAACCCTAAGCGTAAATTTAATATTGATTGTGTTTATTCTACAGAGCAATTAGTTTACCCAGGTTCAGATGGCAGTGTGTGCCACGCAAAACAAAACGCAGATGGTTCGATGAATATGGATTGTAATAACGGTTTTGGTTCAGTGACTATGATCACAGGAAGCTTTGGCTTTTTTGTAGCAGCCAAAGCGGTTCGTAAATATCTAGATAAAAAGCAGCGATTCGCTAAAGCTTAAAGCGACTTTTGTTCAGCCATTGCTTGAATACGTTCGACAATGGCTTTGATACCATTACCTCGTGAAGGGCTTAAGTGGCTTATTAAACCAAGCTTTTCAAACTCTTCAAATGCATTAATGGCTAACACTTGACTCGGTGTTAAGCCATTATATAAAGATAATATGAGCGCAAGCAGTCCTTTTACAATACGTGTATCTGAATCCCCAATAATAACTAAACAGTTTTCTTGCAGATCAAACTCTAAATACAGCCAAACTTTACTTTCACAGCCGGGTACAAGTGCATCTGATGTTTTTAAAACGTCAGGCATTGTCGGTAATTGTTTACCAAGTAGCATGATTTCACGGTATTTTTGTTGCCATGCGGGGGAATTATTTAGTGTATGAGCGAGTTCTTTAAACGTTTTATTCATTGCTTATCTACTTTTAATCTAATAAAGCGATGCATTCGTGCAGTGCGTTGATGAAAATATCAATATCTTGGTGAGTATTATAAAAGCAAAAGCTTGCTCGTACACTGCCGTTGATACCTAAATGTGCCATTAAAGGTTGGGTACAATGGTGGCCGCTGCGAACGGCAACACCAAATCCATCAAGTAAGGTCGCAATATCAAATGGGTGTTCGTCTTTGTAATTAAAACAAATGGTGCCAATATTATGTTCTAAATTACTGTAAATTGTGATGCCATTGATATCATTTAATTTACTAACCGCATAGTTAAATAGCCGTTGTTCATAGTCGTAGGCTGCATTCTTATCAAGCGCAGCGAGGTAATCTATTGCGGCAGAAAAACCGATTACACCTGCAATATTAGGTGTACCGGCTTCAAATTTAGCAGGTGCATTGCGAAATGTGCTTTGCAAAAGACTCACCGTTTCTATCATTTCACCACCAGTTTGATAGGGCTGTAAGGCATTTAAACGCTCATATTTACCATACAAGCCACCAACGCCGGTTGGGCCTAGCATTTTGTGAGCAGAAAATACATAAAAGTCACAGTCGAGCTTATTTAAATCAGGCTGTAGGTGCATGGCACCTTGAGCACCATCAACAACAGTGATGGTGTTAAATTCTTTCACAGCACTGAGTAGCGGGCTTAGGTTTGTTATATTTCCCAGAGCATTTGATGCATGAGTGAGTGTAAGTACACTTGGCTTTACTTTTTTTAAAAATTCAACACAGGCTGCAATATTCAATGTTGCATCTGCTTCAAGCGGTAATACGTGTAATTTTGCACCGGTTTTAAGTGCTAATTGTTGCCATGGGACTATGTTTGCATGATGCTCAAGCGGGGTAATTACGATACTTGAATTTTTATCAAGTTGCTCAATTAAGCCATTGGCAATGAGATTAAGTGCTTCTGTGGCGCCTTTAGTCCAAACAATTTCGCGGCTTTGCACATTGAAATATTGAGCAACTTTATCACGCGTTTGTTCGTAGGCTGTGGTTGCTTGTTCACTCAGTGAATGGCGACCTCTATGAACATTGGCATTTTGCTGTGAGTAAAAAAGTTCCGTCGCTGTAATGACTGACTGGGGCTTTTGTGACGTTGCAGCAGAGTCTAAATAAACTAAGGGTTGATTGTTTACTTGTTGCGTTAAAATGGGAAAATCAGCACGAATTTTTTCAACAGCAAACATAGAAAAACCAAACAATAAAAAGTAGCAGGGATTGTAATAGCTTTAATATAATTCTCAACTATTAAACACAAAAAAGGTCGCAAAAGCGACCTTTTTAGCATTAATAAAAATTAACGCTTGTCTGTAGATACGTAATCACGGTGTGTGTGACCAGTATAAAGCTGACGTGGGCGGCTGATCTTATGACCAGGTTGAGAAAGCATCTCGTCCCAGTGCGTGATCCAACCTACAGTACGTGCCATTGCAAAAATTACAGTGAACATGCTTGTAGGAATACCGATTGCTTTTAAGATGATACCTGAGTAGAAATCTACGTTAGGGTAAAGTTTCTTCTCAACAAAGTATGGGTCTTCAAGGGCAATTTGCTCAAGCTTCATAGCAATATCAAGCAGTGGATCTTGAATGTTAAGCTCTTCTAATACTTCGTGACACGTTTGACGCATTACTGTAGCACGTGGATCGAAGTTTTTATAAACACGGTGACCAAAGCCCATTAAGCGGAACGGGTCCGCTTTATCTTTTGCTTTAGCTACGTATTCGTCAATACGATCAACTGAACCAATTTCTTCTAACATGTTTAAACATGCTTCATTAGCGCCGCCGTGTGCAGGGCCCCAAAGAGATGCAATACCTGCAGCGATACATGCATACGGGTTAGCACCTGAAGAACCAGCAAGTCGAACAGTCGACGTTGACGCATTTTGTTCGTGGTCAGCGTGAAGCATGAAGATTTTATCCATTGCTTTAGCTGTTACTGGGTTAACTTTGTATTCTTCAGCTGGTACAGAGAACATCATGTGTAAGAAGTTTTCAGCGTAGCTTAGGTCGTTACGTGGGTAAACAAATGGTTGACCAATGTTTGTTTTGTAAGCCATAGCAGCAATAGTAGGTAGTTTTGCAACTAATTTAATTGCGCTTGTTTTACGCTGATTTGCATCAGTAATGTCAAGATCTTCATGGTAGAAAGAAGACAAAGCACCAACAACACCACAAAGCATTGCCATTGGGTGTGCATCAAAACGGAAGCCTTGGAAGAAATTTGCAATTTTCTCATCAAGCATGGTGCTGTGAGTAATTTGTTTTGCAAATTCAGTGTATTGGTCTTTAGTTGGTAACTCACCGTTTAATAGTAAGTAACATAGCTCAATGTAATCTGAACCTTCAGCTAACTGTTCAATCGGGTAACCACGGTGAAGCAAGATACCTTTGCCACCATCAATGTATGTGATTGAAGATTCGCAAGAACCGGTCGACATGAAACCTGGGTCATAAGTGAAGTGGCCATGTGAACCTAGGGTACGTACGTCAATGACATCTTGACCTGCAGTACCTTGGTAAATCGGAAGTTCGATTGGATCTAGACCATCAATATGGACTGTGGCTTTTTTATCCGCCATCTATTTATCTCCTATTAAGATAACAACTCTGATTGTTATGTTCTGAATCTGTTTAAGCACATTCTTTTCATTTTAACGTGAAAGAGGGGGTTAAAGTCAATTTTTATAAACATTATGCACAAATGTATAATAAATATTCTGCTAGGATTAAATATTATACCATTGGCTAATTCGCAAACGTCTCTAACTAAACAAGAATTGTAAAAAGACCTTTGGCTATATATACTATCAAAGGTTTTATACCGTATTGTCTGTAGGTAAATGTTATTTTTACATGTAATTTTTGCATAAATGTGAACTTTACTCGTATTAAAAGTGTTTACTTAGATAGTTCCATTAAAAAAATTATTTTTTAATGGGTTTTAGAAAAACAAGTAGATGAGCCCCTATGTGGGCAAGATGGGCAAGTAACTGTGAAAAAGCAAAGACCTGTAAATCTAGATCTAACAACTATATCTATGCCGGCAACGGCTAAAGCATCAATTTTTCACCGCGTCACCGGTGTTGCATTATTTTTTGCTTTAACGTTTGTCATTTGGGCTTGGTCTGAGTCTCTTTCTTCTGCTGAAGGTTTTGAATTCGTCAAGGGTCTGTTTAGCGGATTCATTGCCAAATTTATAGCTTGGGGCACCATTTCTGTATTGGCATACCACCTTATCGGCGGTATTCGTCATATCATTATGGATATGGGACATTGGGAAGAACTTGAATCAGGTAACTTCAGCGCTAAAATTGCTATGGCACTTGGCGTTGTTGCTTCTGTACTAGCAGGAGTTTGGATATGGTTTTAAATCAAGCAACTCTTAAACGTGATGGTGTACAAGATTTTGTCTCATTACGTACCACGGCACTAGTAATTACCGCGTATGCGATTTTTATTATTGGCTATTTTTTAGCGACGCCTGAAGTCACTTACGAAGCATGGCAAGGCCTGTTTTCAAACCTAGCAATGAAAGGGTTTACTCTCATCACCCTGGTTTGCATAATGGTTCACACCCGTATTGGCCTTTGGCAAGTACTAACAGACTATGTTAAATGCGCAAAGTTGCGTGCAGTTTTAGGGTTTATTTTAAACCTTATGGCAGCAGCGTACGTAGCTATTGGTCTAATCGTTTTATGGGGTGTTTAAGTGAAATATTCTGTTCGTGAATTTGATGCCGTCGTGATTGGCGCAGGTGGTGCGGGTATGCGCGCTGCACTTGCAATCACTGAATCAGGCAAAACCTGTGCACTTATCTCTAAAGTTTTCCCAACGCGTTCTCACACTGTGTCTGCACAAGGTGGTATCACAGTTGCTTTGGGTAACTCACACGAAGATAACTGGGAATGGCACATGTACGATACTGTTAAAGGTTCCGATTTCATCGGTGACCAAGACGCTATCGAATATATGTGTAATACAGGCCCTGAAGCTATTACTGAACTTGAAAATATGGGTCTACCATTTTCTCGTTTTGAAAATGGCCGTGTTTACCAACGTCCTTTCGGTGGTCAATCGAAAAACTTCGGTGGTGAACAAGCTGCACGTACTGCTGCAGCAGCTGACCGTACTGGTCACGCATTATTACACCTTCTTTACCAACAAAATGTTAAAAACAAAACTAACGTATTCTCTGAGTGGTATGCGCTAGATTTAGTTAAAAATGACGAAGGTAATGTTGTTGGTTGTACTGCAATTGAAATAGAGACCGGTGAAGTTGTTTACTTCAAGTCTAAAGCAGTTGTATTAGCTACAGGTGGTGCAGGTCGTATCTTCGCATCAACCACTAATGCACACATTAACACTGGTGACGGTGTTGGTATGGCGACTCGTGCTGGTATTTCTATGCAAGACATGGAAATGTGGCAGTTCCACCCGACGGGTATTGCTGGTGCCGGTACACTTGTAACTGAAGGTTGTCGTGGTGAAGGTGGTTATCTTTTAAATAAAGATGGCGAACGTTTCATGGAACGTTATGCACCGAATGCCAAAGATTTAGCGTCACGTGATGTTGTTGCCCGTTCAATGATGACAGAGATTCGTGAAGGTCGTGGTTGTGATGGTCCTTGGGGTCCTCATATTAAACTTAAGCTTGATCACCTAGGTGAAGAAACGCTTAATTTACGCCTTCCAGGCGTGTGTGACCTTGCTAAAACATTCGCACATGTTGACCCAGCTAAAGAGCCAATTCCAGTAATTCCTACTTGTCACTATATGATGGGTGGCGTGCCAACTAACGTAAATGGTCAAGCACTACAAATCGATGCTAATGGTAACGAGAAAGTAGTTGAAGGCTTATTTGCAGTTGGTGAGATTGCCTGTGTATCTGTACATGGTGCAAACCGCTTAGGTGGTAACTCATTACTTGATTTAGTGGTATTTGGTCGTGCTGCAGGTAACTTCCTTGGTACTTACCTAAATGATGTTGAAGTATCAAAAGATGCCTCAGAATCTGATCTAGAAGCGTCACTTGCACGTTTTAATCGTTGGGAAAACTCAACGCCAGGTCAAGGTGAAGACCCAGTACAAATTAAGAAAGACCTACAACAGTGTATGCAGCTTAACTTCTCGGTATTCCGTGAAGGTGACTCTATGGCGTCGGGTCTACAAGAGCTTAAAGAAATTCGTGAACGCTTACAGCATGCGCGTCTTGATGATAAATCATCAGATTTCAATACTGCGCGTATCGAATGTCTTGAGCTAGATAACCTTATGGAAACAGCTTACTCAACTGCAGTAGCTGCAAACTTCCGTACAGAAAGCCGTGGTGCACACTCTCGCTTTGACTTCCCAGATCGTGATGACACGAACTGGTTATGTCACTCAATCTTCAACCCTAATACGGATGAAATGAGCAAGCGTGATGTAAACTATGCGCCTAAACTGCGCGAAGCATTTCCACCTAAAGCACGTACATACTAGGAGCGAGACGATGGCACAAGTACAATTTTCTGTTTATCGTTACAATCCAGATGTTGATAATGCCCCACGAATGCAAGAATATACTTTGCAAACGGAAGAAGGCCACGACATGATGGTATTGGATGCACTTTTACTTTTAAAAGAGCAAGATCCAACACTTTCTTTCCGTCGTTCATGCCGTGAAGGTGTGTGTGGTTCTGATGGCGTCAACATGAATGGTAAAAATGGTTTAGCATGTATTACTCCTTTATCTACGCTACAAAAAAATGGCAAAGGTAAAATTGTAATTCGACCGCTTCCGGGTTTACCTGTGGTACGTGACCTTGTTATTGACATGAGTCAGTTCTACACTCAATACGAAAAAGTAAAACCTTATCTAATTAACGACACGCCAGCGGCGGGTGAGCGTCTTCAAACAATCGAAGAGCGTGATAAGTTAGATGGTCTTTACGAGTGTATTTTGTGTGCATGTTGTTCAACGTCGTGTCCTTCGTTCTGGTGGAATCCAGACAAGTTCATAGGTCCAGCTGGCCTTCTTCATGCTTACCGTTTCTTGGCTGATAGCCGAGATACAGCAACTGAAGAACGTTTAGCAGATTTAGACGATGCGTTCAGCGTGTTCCGTTGTCACAGTATCATGAACTGTGTTAGCGTTTGTCCTAAAGGTCTTAACCCGACTAAAGCAATTGGACAAATCAAATCAATGTTACTAAACCGTTCGGTTTAATAGTATTGTATAAATGTAAGATGGCTAATTCAGATTAGCCATCTTGTTATATAACAATTAATTTCTGCGCTAAAGAAAAGGGCTTATAAATGCACGAAGGTGTGATGAAGGCATGGCTAGAATCTTCACATTTAAACGGCGGTAACGTTGCTTATGTAGAAGAGCTTTATGAAGCGTATTTAGACGATGCGACTTCTGTGCCAGAAGAATGGCGAGAAGTGTTCGAACAATTACCAAAAGTAGATGGTGTGGATGTTGACGTAAAGCATTCAGAAGTTCGTTCACAGTTTGCGGCGCTTGCTAAAAACAAGCATAGAGAAGTAGTGGTAGCAGAAGGTGGAAGCGGTGACCCTAAACAGGTTAAAGTGCTCCAGCTTATAAATGCTTTCCGTTTCCGTGGTCACCAAAATGCCAACCTAGACCCATTAGGTATTTGGCAGCGTGAACGCGTTCGAGACCTAGAATTAGAATACCATGACTTATCTAAAGCTGATTTTGACCGTGAATTTAACGTGGGATCGTTTGCCGTAGGGCGCGATACCATGCCTTTAGGTGATTTATATCAAGCACTCAAAACTACATATTGTGGTTCTGTAGGTGCTGAGTATATGCACATCACATCAACTGAAGAAAAACGTTGGTTACAACAACGCTTAGAATCAGTGCAATCACGACCAACATTCAGTAAAGAAGAAAAGTTGCGTATACTTAAAGGTCTTACCGCAGCAGATGGTCTTGAAAAGTATTTAGGTGCTAAGTTCCCGGGTGCAAAACGTTTCTCACTTGAAGGTGGTGATGCGCTAGTTCCAATGCTTAAAGAGCTTATTCACCGTGCAGGTGAAAGTGGCCAACAAGAAGCCGTTATTGGTATGGCTCACCGTGGTCGCTTAAATGTGCTTGTTAACGTACTTGGTAAAAACCCATCAGAGTTATTTGATGAGTTTGCTGGTAAGCACAAAGAGACGCTAAGCTCTGGTGATGTTAAATACCACATGGGTTATTCGTCTGACTTTGCGACTTCTGGTGGCAATGTTCACATGGCGCTTGCATTTAACCCGTCTCACCTTGAAATCGTAAACCCAGTTGTTATGGGGTCTGTACGTGCTCGTTTAGACCGTTTAAATGATTCTACGGGGTCAAAAGCATTACCGATCACAATTCATGGTGATTCGGCTGTTGCTGGTCAAGGTGTGGTACAAGAAACCTTCAACTTATCGCAAACTAATGCGTTTAGTTGTGGTGGTAGTATTCGTATTGTTGTAAATAACCAAGTTGGTTTTACAACAAGTAAACAAGACGATGTGCGTTCTACAGATTACTGTACCGACATCGCAAAAATGGTTCAGTCACCAATCTTCCACGTAAACTCTGATGATCCTGAAGCGGTTGCATTTGTAACGCAAATCGCCCTTGATTTTAGAAATAAATTTAAACGTGATGTGGTTATTGACTTAGTATGTTATCGCCGTCATGGCCATAACGAAGCGGATGAGCCAAATGCGACTCAACCGATCATGTACCAAAAAATAAAAAAACACCCAGTCCCACGTTTGATCTATGCCGATCAACTCATGGCTGAAGGCTCGTTTACTGAAAGTGAAATTAAAGCACTTGCTGATGACTACCGTAATGGTTTAGACGATGGCAATTGTGTTGTTGAAGAGATTCAACCTGAAACGTCACATTCATCTGATTGGGCTAAATATGTAGGTCATGAATGGAGTGTTGATTACGACGCCAGTGTTTCAGTTGAAAAATTAAAAGAACTAGGCGAAAAAGTAGCTAACTACCCAGAGCAATATAAAGCACAATCACGTGTTAAAAAGATTTACGACGATCGTAAATTAATGGCAGCAGGTGAAAAAGCATTAGATTGGGGTATGGCTGAAACACTTGCGTATGCGACGATTGCAAGTGAAGGTACCGATATACGCTTAACGGGTCAAGACTCAGGGCGCGGAACTTTCTTCCATCGTCATGCTGTAGTTCATAGCCAAAGTGATGGTGCAACTTACACGCCGTTACAACACTTAAGTGAAGACCAAGGTACGTTCCAAGTATTCGATTCTGTGTTATCAGAAGAAGCAGTAGTGGCGTTTGAGTACGGTTATGCAACAGCAGAGCCAACGTCATTAGTACTATGGGAAGCACAGTTTGGTGATTTCGCCAACGGTGCACAAGTCGTATTTGACCAATTCTTAAGTTCTGGCGAGCAAAAATGGGGCCGTTTATGTGGTCTTACAATCTTGCTCCCACATGGTTATGAAGGTCAAGGTCCTGAGCATAGCTCGGCGCGTCTTGAGCGTTTCTTACAGCTGTGTGCTGATCACAACATGCAAGTGTGTGTGCCTTCAACACCAGCACAAGTATATGCCATGCTTCGTCGTCAATCAGTGAGACCACTGCGTCGTCCATTGATTGTTATGACACCTAAGTCTTTATTACGTCATCCATTAGCGACTTCTAGCTTAGAAGATCTTGCTGAAGGTGTGTATCACAATATGATTGACGAAATCGATGATATTGATGCGGCTAAGGTAGAACGCGTTGTATTTTGTAGTGGTAAAGTTTATTACGAATTACTGCAAGAGCGTCGTAAGCAAGAAATTGATAACATTGCCATTGTACGTGTTGAGCAGTTATACCCGTTCCCACATGATGAAATGGATGCGATTATGTCGCGTTACCAACATGTGAAAGATTTTGTTTGGTGTCAAGAAGAGCCGCAAAACCAAGGTGCTTGGTATTGTTCTCAACATCACTTTGTAGAAGCAATTCCTCAGGGTGCTAAGCTTAAATACGCAGGGCGTAAAGCGTCAGCATCGCCGGCATGTGGTTACATGTCAGTGCATACTAAAGAACAACAAGCGCTCGTTGCAGATGCGCTTACTATTGAAAATAAAGGATAAGCAATGAGCACAGAAATTAAAGTTCCTGTTCTTCCTGAGTCGGTTGCTGATGCTTCCGTTGCAACATGGCATGCGAGTGTTGGCGACAAAGTAAGCCGTGACCAAAACTTAGTAGATATTGAAACAGATAAAGTTGTTTTAGAAGTTGTTGCACCTAATGACGGTGTGATCACTGAAATTTCACAAGAAGAAGGTGCTACGGTACTTGGCGACCAAGTTATCGGTCTAATAGGTGATGCTGAAGCAGCAGCACCAAATGACGAAGCTAAAGCCGACGCACCTGCTTCGGATAAACAAGAAAGCGCGCCAAAAGAGGCGCCATCAGCTCCAGCATCAGAAGGTAAAGAAGTGGACATTAAAGTACCTGTACTTCCAGAATCAGTCGCAGACGCGACAGTAGCTACTTGGCACGTTCAACCAGGTGACGTGGTTTCTCGCGACCAAAACTTAGTTGACATTGAAACTGATAAAGTTGTTCTTGAAGTTGTTGCTCAAGAAGACGGTGTTATGGGTGAGATCATCCATGATGAAGGCGATACAGTACTTGGTGAGCAAGTAATTGGTAAAGTTAAAGCCGGTGGCGCTCCAGCAGCGCCTGCAGCAAAAGAAGAATCTGCACCTGCTGCAGATTCTAGCGACAGCTCAGATGTATTAACACCATCTGTTCGTCGTTTAATTGCTGAAAAAGGCCTAGATGCGTCTAAAATCAAAGGCACTGGCAAAAACGGCCGTGTAACTAAAGAAGACGTTGATACCTTCTTAAAAGCACCTGCACCAGCGGCTAAGAAATCTGAAGCTTCTGCTCCAGCTGCACCAATGGGTGATCGTACGCAAAAACGAGTACCAATGACGCGTTTACGTAAAACCATTGCTAATCGTCTTCTTGAAGCGAAAAACTCTACTGCAATGTTAACGACATTTAACGAAGTTAATATGAAGCCAATCATGGACCTTCGTAAGCAGTATCAAGAAGTATTCGAAAAGCGCCACGGTATCCGTTTAGGTTTCATGTCTTTTTATGTAAAAGCGGTAACTGAAGCGCTTAAGCGTTTCCCTGAAGTAAATGCTTCAATTGATGGCGATGATATCGTATACCACAACTATTTTGATATCAGCATTGCTGTTTCTACGCCGCGTGGTTTAGTGACGCCAGTACTTAAAGATTGCGATAAGCTGTCTGTTGCTGAAATTGAAAAAGGTATTCGTGAACTAGCACTTAAAGGTCGTGACGGTAAGCTATCACTTGACGATATGACCGGTGGTAACTTCACAATCACTAATGGTGGTGTATTTGGTTCATTACTTTCTACACCTATTATCAACTTACCGCAGTCGTCAATTTTGGGTATGCACAAAATCCAAGACCGTCCTATGGCTGTAAATGGTAAAGTTGAAATTCTTCCAATGATGTATTTGGCGCTGTCTTATGATCACCGCCAAATTGATGGTAAAGAATCTGTTGGCTTCTTAGTGACAATTAAAGAGTTACTTGAAGATCCAACTCGCTTATTGCTAGATGTTTAATCTAGTTGTATAAAATCTAAGCTGTGAATCAACATTCACAGCTTTTTTTTTGCGCCTTTGGTCTTACTGGGGTTTTCATGTTAAGCCTTGGGATCTATACTAAGTGCGCAATTTGGGATAGCTGTGTATTTGCATAAATATTCAGCTCTTTTAGTATAAAAAATTGGATAAAGCATCATGAATTTGCATGAGTATCAGGCAAAACAACTTTTTGCCGAATATGGTTTACCAGTTTCTCAAGGTTTCGCTTGCGATACACCTGAAGAAGCTGCAGCAGCTGCTGAAAAAATTGGCGGCGATATGTGGGTTGTTAAAACTCAGGTTCACGCAGGTGGACGTGGTAAAGCTGGCGGTGTAAAGCTAGTTAAGACTATCGACGAAGTAAAAGAGTTTGCTGCAAACTGGTTAGGTAAAAACTTAGTTACTTACCAAACAGACGAGAATGGTCAGCCTGTTGCTAAAATTTTAGTAGAAAGCTGCACTGATATCGCCAACGAATTGTACCTAGGTGCAGTAGTTGACCGTGCTTCTCGCAAAGTTGTTTTCATGGCGTCTACAGAAGGCGGTGTTGAAATTGAAACTGTTGCAGAAGAAACACCAGAGCTTATCCATAAAGCTGAGATCGATCCATTAGTTGGTCCTCAAGCTTATCAAGCACGTGAACTAGGTTTCAAATTGGGTCTTAACCCAACACAAATGAAACAGTTCGTTAAGATCTTTATGGGTCTTGGCAACATGTTCAACGATTTCGATTTCGCACTTTTAGAAATCAACCCGTTAGTAATCACAGACGAAGGTAATCTTCACTGTCTTGACGGCAAAATCGGTATCGATGGTAATGCACTTTACCGTCAACCAAAAATCCGTGAGTTCCACGATCCATCTCAAGAAGATGCTCGTGAAGCACATGCAGCAAGCTTTGAGCTTAACTACGTAGCATTAGATGGTAACGTAGGTTGTATGGTTAACGGTGCAGGCTTAGCGATGGGTACTATGGACATCGTAAACCTACACGGCGGCAAGCCAGCTAACTTCCTAGATGTTGGTGGCGGCGCGACTAAAGAGCGTGTGTCTGAAGCATTCAAAATCATTCTTTCTGACGACAATGTTAAAGCTGTTTTAGTTAACATCTTTGGTGGTATCGTACGTTGTGACATGATTGCTGAAGGTATCATTGGTGCAGTTAAAGAAGTTGGTGTTAACGTTCCTGTTGTTGTACGTTTAGAAGGTACTAACGCTGAACTTGGTCGTGACGTTCTTAAGAACTCAGGTCTTGATATCATCGCTGCTGAATCACTAACAGATGCTGCTGAGAAAGTTGTAGCTGCTGCGGAGGGCAAGTAATGTCTGTATTAATCAATAAAGATACAAAAGTTATCTGTCAAGGTTTCACTGGTGGCCAAGGTACTTTCCACTCTGAGCAAGCGCTTGAGTATGGTACACAAATGGTTGGTGGTGTAAGCCCAGGTAAAGGCGGTCAAACGCACCTTGGTCTTCCAGTATTTAACACTGTACGTGACGCAGTACAAGAAACTGGCGCGACAGCTTCAGTAATCTATGTACCAGCACCTTTCTGTAAAGATGCAATCTTAGAAGCTATCGATGCTGGCATCGAGCTGATTGTTTGTATCACTGAAGGTATCCCAACGCTAGATATGGTTGACGTTAAAGTTAAGCTTGACGCAACTGGCACACGCATGATCGGTCCTAACTGCCCAGGTGTTATCACTCCTGGTGAAACTAAGATTGGTATCATGCCTGGTCACATTCACAAGCCTGGTAAAGTAGGTATTGTTTCTCGCTCTGGTACTTTAACGTATGAAGCGGTTAAGCAAACTACTGATGCTGGTTTTGGTCAGTCTACATGTGTTGGTATTGGTGGTGACCCAATTCCTGGTACTAACTTTATCGACGTTTTAGAAATGTTCGAAAAAGATCCACAAACTGAAGCAATTGTAATGATTGGTGAAATCGGTGGTACTGCAGAAGAAGAAGCTGCAGAGTACATCAAAGCTAACGTAACTAAGCCTGTTGTTTCTTACATTGCTGGTGTTACTGCACCAGAAGGTAAGCGTATGGGTCACGCTGGCGCAATCATCGCAGGCGGTAAAGGTACTGCTGATGAAAAATTTGCTGCACTAGAAGCTGCTGGCGTACAAACTGTACGTTCACTTGCTGATATCGGTAAAGCACTTAAAGAAAAAACAGGTTGGTAATAACCTAGTTTTTCTTTAATCAAAGGCTCGCTAATTAGTGAGCCTTTTTAATGGTCAGCTTTTCACATGCTGGTTTTATTCCCCGGTTAGCACTCTTGTTTACTTTTTCATTTATTCCTTTTATAAATAAAACCCGTTTATAAACCGTACCTAAATAAATCAACTTATTATTTCACCTCATTGTTTTGCCATTTAATCGTACTAATCTATTTATTGATCACAGAGCTGTTACACTTCGTAGAATAATGGAAATAATAATTAATTAGGTGATCTTTTGAAATTTCGAGTTCTTTTATTTAGTGTTTTGTGTACGTTAACTGGGGTAAGTACTCAAGCGAATAGCGCTAACGTAATTGTAGAACACGTTACAATGGAGCGTGCAAAAGAACAAGTTCAAGCTGTCGGAAATGCCGAAGCAATTCGTTCTGTTACGCTGTATCCAGCTGTTGGTGATAAAGTCACCGCGGTTCATTTCAAACCCGGCGACAAAGTGTCTGCTGGAGATGTCTTATTGGAGCTTGATTCTCGTCGACAAAAAGCTGCGCTTGAAGAAGCGAGAATAAAATTAGCAGATAGCCAACGTATTCAAACTCGCCTAATGCAAAGTCATGCAAAAGGAGCTGTACCTCAAAGTGATTTAGACGATGCTAAAACAATAACTGAACTTGCTAAAGTGACTGTTACTCAAGCCGAAACCGAGTTTGAAGACCGTCAAGTACGTGCCCCTTTTGATGGCATTATGGGCCTTACTGATATTGAGGTCGGTGATCGGATCACACCGCAAACAGCAATCGCTACTATTGATGATACTCGCGCATTGTATATTAATTTTAATGCACCTGAATCTGCTATTAGTATGTTAAGAAACAAGGGCAGTGTGCATGTTTTACCATGGCAAAGCAGCCAGTCAGTGGATGCTGAAATTGCGTACTTAGATTCTCGAATTGACCCGCAAACACGTACTCTACGGGTCAAAGTAAAACTAGATAATTCAAATAATGAGTTTTTACCTGGTATGAGCTTTCGTGTTCACATTGAGGTGTTAGGACAAAGTTTTGCTGCTGTACCAGAAGCCGCTTTATTGTGGGGCGCAACAGGACCCTATGTATGGACAAGCGTTGATGATAAAGCAACACGGGTAGATGTTAAAATTGAACAACGTCTTGCAGGGCGCTTATTAGTATCAGGGTCACTTGGGAAAGACGATATTTTAGTTGTTGAAGGTGTACAGCGTTTACGAGCACAACAAGCGCTTAGTTTTCAATCGCCACTTGCACACACTCAGGAGTAGCTATGAAACAGCAACCTATGATGCAAGATTTGCCTTCAATGGCAATACGTCGGCCTGTTTTAATTGTTGTCCTTAATTTATTAATTATAATTGCCGGTATAGCTGCAATTGCAGGTGTTGAAGTCAGGGAGTTACCAGATGTTGATACCCCTAGGATCACTGTCTCTGCTTCGTTTCCGGGGGGCTCACCTGAGACCGTAGATACTGAGGTTACAGGTAAGCTTGAAGGGGCTGTTGCCCGAGTCAGTGGGGTTAAAACCATTCGTGCGCAAAGTGAGGAAGGTAACGCACGTATTGTTGTTGAATTTAGACCGGGTATCAATTTAGATGATGCAGCAAATGAAACGCGTGAGTCTGTTGCACGTGTACAGCGAGAGCTCCCTGAAGAAGTCGAGCGGGTATCAATTATTAAAGCAGATAACGACGCCGAAGCTGTTGTATCGTTAACGGTTTCGAGCGAATCCTTACCCCTTGAAGCTTTAACAGAATTGGTCGAGGTTGATTTAGCGCCACAATTTTTAACCATACCAGGTGTAGCTGATGTGCGATTAAATGGTGACCGTCAACGGGTTCTAAGTGTTCGTTTAGACCCACTAAAACTCACCAGTTTTAATTTAACCGTCCCTGATGTTGCTGAAGTCCTGCGCCAAGCGCCGTTTGATGTACCTGCCGGGAGTTTAAAATCTACGGATCAGCAAGTTATTGTACGCGCAGATGCAACCTCTATTACGGCGGAACAAGTTGCAGATATCATAATACGAGAAGATACTCGCATTGGTGATATAGCCGCGGTGTATTTTGGTCCTGCTGATCCACGCTCTATGGTACGTTTAAATGGCAAGCCAGTAATAGGGATGGAAGTCATCCGACAGGCACAATCAAATACTATTGAAATTTCAGATGAAGTCCTTAGGTTGCTTGAAAAAATGAAAGTTCGATTTCCTGAACTTGAATTTACTCTCACCTCTGACGACGCGCAGTTTATTCGTAGTTCTGTAGACGAAGTGATCAGTTCATTAATATTAACCATTTTGTTGGTGGTGATTACCTTATGGGTATTCATTGGCTCATGGCGTGCAACCTTAGTACCTGCTTTTGCCATTCCTGTTGCTTTAGTGGGCTCTTTAGCATTAATTTGGGCGCTTGGTTTTTCAATTAATATTCTTACTTTATTAGCCCTTGTGCTAGCTACTGGTTTGATTGTGGATGATGCCATTGTGGTCAGTGAAAATATTCAGAGGCAACGGGGTTTAGGTCTTGGCCGTCGTGCAGCGGCTGTGGTTGGAACGCGAGAAGTATTTTTTGCTGTTATTGCAACAACAGCCGTATTGGCGGCGGTGTTCGTGCCGATTGCGTTTTTACCTTCTACAGCAGGGCGTTTATTTAGAGAGTTTGGTGGTGTGTTAGCCGGCGCAGTGATCATTTCTAGTTTTGTTGCGTTATCTTTAGTGCCTGCGCTGACTTCTAAACTTAAATTAAAGCAGGGGGGCTGGCACCCATTTGCAAAATTTGGTCATTGGCTTGCGAGTATTTACTCTAAAACTATTCACTGGGTGCTTGATCACGCATGGTTGACGTTTGTTGCATCCTTATTGGTCGCAGCAGGCTCTGGTGCACTCTATCTAAATTTAGACAATGAATTATTGCCAAGTGAAGATCGCGGAAAAATCAGAATCTTCTCTCGAGGTCCAGATGGCGTCGGCCTTAACTTTATGGACCGCCAAGCTATTCAAATGGAAGATATTCTACTCCCTTATGTTGAAAGTGGTGAGATTGAATCTATTTATACAGTGGTGGGTCAATGGGATCCAAATATTGTTTTTATAACTGTTCCATTAAAACATTGGGATGAGCGTCATTTTACACAGCAAGAAATTATCGATAAAATTCGTGAACCACTCGGTGCTATTCCTGGCGCTGCTGGTCGGCCTAATGGCTCTAATAGCTTAAATCTACGTGGTCAAGGTGGGGGCATTGAGCTTGCTTTATTGGGGCAAGATTACAAACGTATTTTTGCTGCTGCGCAAGACTTTGCCGCACAGATTGAGCAAGCATTACCAGCTGTAGGCTCAGTACGTGTTTCTTATCAACCATCGCAACCACAATTAAGGGTGAACATCGATAGACGACGAGCAGAAGAGCTTGGGGTTGCACTGAGTGATATTGCCATAACATTACGTGCTGCTATTAATGGGGATGATATTGCTGATTTAAATATTGGCGATCAATCTGTGCCTATTATATTGCAAGCGCAAAACCAGACGATTCGTGATCCAAGTGATTTAGCCAATTTATATGTCAGTGCGAGAAACAACCAATTAGTTCCGTTAAGCAGTGTTGCGCATATAACAGAAGAAGGGGTTGCAGCAGAGCTTGAGCGTCATGCTCAACGCCGTGCCATTGAGCTTGATATGGAACTGCCAACGGATATGAGTATTGCTGAGCTTGTTACGCAATTACGTGATATTTCAGAGCAATCATTACCTAGCGGAATTAGTCTTGCTTTCAAAGGTGAAGCATTAACTTTTGAAGAAACCTCTAATGAAGTGCTCATGACCTATGTGCTGGCCTTCTTAATTGTATTTTTAGTATTAGCAGCGCAATTTGAAAATGTAAATAGTGCTGTTGTGGTGATGATAACGGTGCCATTTGGTATTACTTCAGCGATACTTGCCTTGTATTTAACAGGCACTTCCCTCAACATTTATTCACAAATTGGCTTAGTTATGCTGATAGGGCTTATCGCAAAAAATGCGATTTTACTTGTTGAGTTTGCTGATCAGTTACGGGATCAAGGCATGACAGTTAGAAAGGCGGTGGAACAGGCTGCATTAGTGAGATTAAGACCAATCACAATGACCTTGATCTCAACATTGCTAGGAGCATTACCGCTTATTATGTCTAGCGGTGCAGGCGCCGAAGCTCGTAACGCAATAGGCTGGGTTGTCTTTGGTGGTTTAGCGTTAGCGGTATTATTTACCTTGTATTTAACGCCGGTTATTTACCTTGGTTTAGCGCGTTTTACTAAGCCTCGTGGTGATGAAACGAAACAGTTAGCGCAGGAGTTAGAGCAAGCCTAAAAACTTTAAGCCGGTGATCGGCTATTTTTCTTTGAAAAAATAGCCGATTAAGCTCACAATCAACAAAATGCTTTAATAAACGGACAGTGTAATGCAAGCCGAACACGTTGATATCGCCAGTTTCCTCAGTGAGTATGCTCCATTTGATGACTTACCAGAAGATGCCCTAAATCATATTGCCTGCCAAGTTGAGGTTTCATATTATCGCGCAGAAACGGTTATCCATGAATATGGAGATGATATCAGTGACTTATATGTAATACGCAGTGGCGCTGTAGAAACGTATCGTCGCGATGGCGAGCTTGATAATCGCCTGACCGTCGGTGGTATATTCGGCCAAATGGGATTACTAATGAACCGTAAAGTTCGCTACCCAGCCAAAGCCATTGAAGACACGCTGCTATATTGTATTAACATTGATATTTTTACTGAGTACTGTGATAAGTATGAAGCGTTTGCTGATTATTTTGAAGCCAATGGTACTGTTAGATTACACCAAGCAATTGTTGAGCAAGCAGATGGAAATGATCTGACCACTGCAAAAGTAAAGTCATTATTGCACCGAGATGTGGTAACGGTAGCAAAGGATGCCAGTATACAACATGTTGCCCAAATAATGACGGACGAATCAGTTTCTTCTGTCTTAGTCACTGATGTCGATAAGCCAATAAGTGATGATCCTGAAGACGATGATGGACAAGTTGTGGGTATTATTACTGACCGTGACTTACGCAGTAAAGTCATTGCCCTTGGTTTAGATTATGCACAGCCCGCTCAACAAATTATGCAAACGGATCTGATTCTACTCGACAGTAATGCATATGTGTTTGAAGCGGTCTTAGCCATGCTTAGAGATAACATTCACCATCTCCCTGTTGTGGTAAAGAAAAAACCGATTGGTGTTATATCCTTGTCTGATATTCTTCGTTATGAGTCCCAAAGTAGCTTGTTACTTGTCAGAGGGATTTTAGCGCAGCCTTCTGTAGAAGATCTTGCTTATTATGCAAGGCAATTACCAAATGTATTTGTACGAATGGTTAATGAAGATGCCAACTCTCATATGATTGGCACAGCAATGGCCGTTATTGGCCGAACGTTCAAACAACGCTTGTTAACTTTAGCCGAGGAGCAACTTGGCCCACCACCCATAAATTACTGTTTTATTGCTTTAGGTTCGATGGCACGGGATGAGCAACTCATAGTTACAGATCAAGATAATGCTATTATTCTTGATAATAATTTTGATGAAGATAAACATGATGACTATTTCCAAAAGCTGGCTGATTTTGTTTGTGATGGATTAGCTCAATGTGGCTATAAATATTGTGATGGCGAAATCATGGCTTCATTTAAAAAATGGCGCTTAACGAAAGAGCAATGGCAACAGCAATTTGCAGGGTGGATAGCAGAGCCTAAACCGCAAGCTTTGCTCAATAGCGCGATATTCTTTGATCTAGATGGTGTTCACGGAAAAGTAAAATGGGCACAAGAACTGCAGCGTTTTATTGCAAAAGAAGGGCGTAACAATAAACGCTTTTTAGCTAATATGGCCGCCAATGCACGTAATCGCACACCGCCATTAGGTTTTTTTAAGGACTTTGTACTTGAACATAATGGTCAACATAAACGCTCAATGAACTTGAAGCGTCGCGGAACAGCCCCTCTGTCAGATGTGATAAGGGTTCATGCTCTTGCCGTTGGCTCACGTAAACAAAACTCATTTGAGCGTTTAGAGGATATTATTGATGCAAAACTGTTACCGGATGGCAAAGCGCAAGATTTACGTGACGCCTTAGAATATATAGCCATGGTACGTATTCGCCACCAAGCTTGGCAAATAGAGCAGCTCAATGAGGAACCTGATAACGACTTAGAGCCGCACCTGCTATCTCCATTTGAACAGCGCAATTTAAAGGAAGCCTTTGCAATTTTAGATAAAGCGCAAAACTTTCTTAAATTTAAATATTCTGCTAACTCAGGTATTAAATAGCATGGTAGCGAATAAAGTTGATTGGCGTGAACGGTATTTACAGCTACAAAATGAAGCGCAAAACCAGTGTATTCAAGCTTATTATCAAGATGTAGTTGTTGACGAAACTAAGCCTATAAGTGATGTTCCTTTAGTGGCACTAGATTTTGAAACGACCGGTCTAAATTATGGTTCTGATGATATTGTCAGTGTGGGCTTGATCCCCTTTGATAGCCGCCGTATATATTGTCGAGACAGTCAACACTGGTTGGTAAAGCCGCAACAAAAACTAGCCGAAGAGTCCATTGTTATTCACGGTATCACTCATTCAGAGTTAATTAACGCGCCAGATTTTTCAGAAATTATTACACCGTTATTAAATGCACTTAAAGGCAAAGTAATAGTGGTCCATTTTGCCCCAATTGAACGACACTTTTTATATCAAGCACTGAAGGCTCGGTTAGGGGAAGGACTTGAGTTTGCGGTGATTGACACCCTTGAATTAGAAAAACGAGCATTAAAAGCAAGGCAGGGACTAATTGGACGGCTATTTAATACTAAACTAGACTCTGTTAGGTTGGCTAACTCACGAACGCGCTATTCATTGCCGGCGTACCAAAATCATAATGCGCTGAATGATGCGTTAGCTACCGCCGAATTATTACAAGCACAATTAGCCCATCATTATCGCCAAGACACACCTCTTGGTAATTTATGGATATAAAAAACGCCGCTAAAAGCGTAATGCCAGTCAGTTAAGCTGACTGGC
>NZ_MXQF01000034.1 GCF_002165575.1 Pseudoalteromonas sp. A601 | reverse complement strand
GAAGACAATGAGAGTAAATGAGAAGACAAAAGCTGCGGGGTTCGAGCTGCTGGCTTAATATTCCACGTAGGAAACGGCTTTAGCCGTGATTGTTTTAAAGCCTATTTTACCACCGAGGGCACCGAAACGCTTCGCTACACAGAGAAGAAAAGTTATGGCTTCGTGCGGTAACAGTGGGCGACGGGCTGCTAGCTTCGAACACGTCTAGCTCCTAGTCACTTCCCTAGAACCTAGTTTTCATATTTTTCCTTATCAGCGCAGCGTCTCTTAACCTCTGTGGTGAATAAATCACTAAAAGATCATTTTGCACAAAGAGAAGTGAATGAGGGTAAATGAGCAGACAAACTGACGGGCTACGAGCAGCGGGCTGCGTGCAAACCCTAGCACCTAGTCACTTCCCTAGAACCTAGTGCCTAAATATCACCCAGACTAAATTCTTAATTTGTACTGCAAATAGTCTATGTCTTTGGTGCTTATCGAATATCTCTATATTTTTAATACATTTTCATGTTAGGTTAGGGTTAAACTTAATCAACGCTTAACAAGCTAGTAGTTAAGTATTATTAATTAACCAAGGAGCGGTAGAATTAGTGCCTAATAAAACACTCAGTTACTACAACCAAAACGCACAAAGCTTTAGCGACTCAACGCTTCATGTTGATATGTCGGCGCTTTACGCGGAGTTTTTACCGCTAATTCCTAAACATGGTCATATTATAGATGCTGGCTGTGGTTCAGCCCGCGACGCGGCGTATTTTAAACAGCAAGGTTTTACTGTTAGCGCGTTTGATGCAAGCGCAGAACTTGCAAAGTTGGCAAGTGATTACTTGAAACAACCTGTTGAAGTTAAAACCTTTCAGCAGCTTGATTGCAGCAACCAATACGATGGTATTTGGTGTTGTGCCAGCTTATTACACGTACCAAAAAACGAACTTCCGCAGGTATTTTTAAACCTGCAACACGCGCTTAAACCAAATGGTGTTTTGTATGTGTCGTTTAAATACGGCGACACTGAGCGGGAACATAATGGCCGTGAATTTACTGATTTAAATGAAGAGGGCTTAACCTCGCTTATTACCCATCACACTGAGCTTAAAATAATAAAACAATGGCAAAGTGTTGATCAGCGCCCTGGTCGTGAAAGCGAAGTGTGGCTCAATGCGTTAATTAAAGCAGTGCCCGTTTTATGATTGGTGCAATGCAGCAGCAACTCGACTTTATCGCCTACATTCAGCGTATGCTGGTGGAAGGCGATTTTAGTGCAACGTACAAGTTTGCGTTGTTGCATGCATTGGCTGATGTATGTGTTGAACAACCGCTGATATCAGACCAAGCAGAGCTGCAAATAGATTTAGCCACCTTGGCCGATAAACTCATTGTTTTATATTGGCATCATGCGGTGCCGTTTGCCTCAGAGCAAACGGGCGAAAGTGCTTTACTTAAGCAAAACTCTGGCGCGCAATCTAAAGTGATTTCGGTGTTGTATGAGTGCCAACAAAACAACATTCGTAATTTACGCGCATTAAAACAAAGCGCGTTTTATAAGCCCACCTTTAACGCGGCATTAGCCACACTCAAAACTGGCCCATTGTGGCGCTTACAAATATTAGCAAAACAAGCCGAATGCTTTTTATATCCGCATACCAATAGCACTAAATACATTACCCTCAATGCGGGCATTGCTAGCTGTTTTCGGCGCTTTTATGATTTGGTGGTGTACTTAGCCAAAAATGCGTGGCTACAAAAAATTCAAAGTATTAAACATAACCAAAAGTTAATTGGCCCACAAAGCCAACTGCACGACTTTTTATTCGGCTTTGACCGTAACGCGCTGAGTAAAGCCAAACCTGTGCTAATTGAGCTGCAACACGGTAATTGCTTTTATTGCCAAAAGCCGTTGAACAATAAAACCGAGGTTGACCATTTTATTCCGTTTGCTCGCTATGCAAACGATTTAGGCCACAACTTTGTGGCGGCGCACAGTACGTGTAATAACAGCAAACGCGACTTTTTAGCGGCGCAGTTGCACCGCGAACGCTGGCAAGAACAAAACCTTGTTTTGAATAGCCAGCATATAACCCGTGAACTCAGTGATTATTTTAATTGTGATGCAGATAAATCACGTTCGGTAAGTGATTGGGCGTATCAGGTGGCGCAGGCGAACAGTGCTAAGTTGTGGTTAGCGAAAGACAGCTTTGAACAAGCTGCTGGTGTGGGTTTATATCTTAATAGAGATACAGAGCTTAGTTTAGTGGCGGAAGGTAAGCCGAGGTATGACGCGTAAGCATGAAGTTTGCTCGCGCGAAAAGCGCAGCGTTTAAATTGTAGGTCGTGCTTTAGCGCGTCAATGTAATTTATTGGTTTTGGTGGGAACAGGCTTTAGCCGTGATTTTTTACATGGTTTTGGGAAAAGGGATTTAACAACCTCTATTCGAGGTTTTATCGCGTTGGCGATGGCAACCAAAGAGAGGCTGCCGCCGACCTCTCTTTGGACTCTCTCGGCGCACCCGAGGATCACACTGTGTCCTCAAGTTAAAAATTGATGTGAACGTAAGCGCCGTGTATTCGCCATCCATGGCGAAGTCACGGCTTAACTTGCATCCACGCAAGTGATTACTCACCAATTTATAACTTTCGGGTGTGATCACGGGGAGTTGGAGTGTATTGGTAGATTGGTGTTTATGAATGTAAGCAGATTCATTTAAAGAAGTGTTACTCCAAAACTTAACAATAAGTAACTTAAATATATGGAAGCTGTATGTCGAATACCTATTATGTATATTCGTTAAAAGATCCAAGAACAAAGCCTGCAAAGGTTTTTTATATTGGAAAAGGTACAGGCAGTCGAGCGACAGATCATCTTAAGAAAATTGATAAAACTAGAAAAGGTAAGTTTATTCAAGAAATTTTAGATTCAGGCTATTCTCCGATTGTAGCTAAAATAGTAGAGCAATTGACTGAAGATCAGGCTTTCCAAATTGAGCTCGAATTAATTTCAAGCTTTGGAACCATTGATACTGGTGGATCTTTATATAACAGTGTTATACCAAAGTCGATTAAACGAAAGGTAGATAATGAAATAACTGTGCCAAGTGGTGCATTAGAAAAAGCTCAACTAGGTTTAAAGTTACTTAAAGATTCAATTTCTTTATTATCAGAAGAAAACCCTGATGGAATAACAAACTCAGATTGTGCTCATTACTTAGGCTTTCAGTCAGATAATGAGGGCAAGCAGCAAGATTATCTAACATATAGTGTTTTAGGGCTTCTAATGAAAGAAGGCTCACTGGAAAGTTATAGATTAGGTAATAAAAGAAAATATAGAAAAGTTTGAGATAAAAATATAACTCAAACAACTAGGAGTAATCTAATATGGATACGAATAAACCTATTATAAAGCCATTCAGAGCTAACGCTCATTTGTTAAAACTACTTGGTGATGAGCTAATTGGGGATGATAGGTTAGCTGTATTTGAGCTTGTAAAAAACTCTTATGATGCTAATGCCTTAAGTGTTGATGTTACGCTTAATTTAGAAGTGAAATCACCGAACATTGTAATCTGGGACCACAAAGGTTTCGGTATGACAAAGGATGATATTTTAAACAAATGGATGGAGGTAGGCACTAATAGCAAAAGAAACAATAATAAAGTTAGAACTCCAGAATTAAATCGTCTTCCTCTTGGTGAAAAAGGTGTCGGTCGCCTTGCTGTTCATAAGCTTGGAAAAAAGTTGACGATTAACACTCGCTCCAAAAACTCAGTTGAGTATAAGATTCAAATAGATTGGCCTAGTTTAATAAGTAAGGCTGAATATATTGAAGATACAAGAGTCACTATTACTCCGCTGGATGAACCCGAATATTTTGTAACAGAGACTGGTACTCGTATCGAAATTAGTGAGTTAAATAATATTCATTGGACGCGCGGTGATTTAAGAAGATTAAAACGCCTTCTAACAAGCCTAATTTCACCGTTTAAAACTGTATCTGATTTTAATGTAAATTTGTCGGTTCCAGGAAGAGAAAAAGACATAGCGGATCTGCTAGAAGCCAAAGATATACTAGATAAAGCACTTTGGACATACGATTTTACTATCGATGAGTCAGGAAATTTTTCTTCAAGCTACAAGTTCAACCCTCCCCAAACATTTAAAGAGCTAGCTTCCTCAAGCAAAAATGATGATGATTCTCGATTGGAGCTTTTAGCACCTACTAAAGAAGAAGAATTAGCTAGAGATAAGGTGATTCGTGAGTCATTACTATTAAATCCTGAAGATATACAAAAGATAGGTCCAATATCTGGAACTTTTTATATTTTTATGAAAACTCCTGCTATTTTGGCTGCTGTTGGCTCGCCTCAATTGATTAAAGATTATTTGAAAGAACAATCTGGAGTTCGTGTTTATAGAGACGGCATCAGAGTCTTCAATTATGGGGAAGGCAAAGATGATTGGCTTGGGCTTAATGCTGGAAGGATAAATATGCCTGGTCAGAAAATTGATACGGGTATGGTCATTGGTGGTGTTGACTTGGATTTAGAGTTAAGTGAAGGTTTAAAAGAGAAAACTAATAGAGAAGGGTTTGATGAAAATGACACATACAAACGCTTTAGATGGATAATTGCAAGCATAGTAGAAGACTTTCAGTTAAAACATAGGAAAGACCGCGAAGCACTTGATCTCTATTTAAAAGGTAACGTGAAAGATGCTTCACCTGCTACGACTAGATTTGCTGAAAGTATCATTGATATTAAAAATACTCTAAAAAAACATAATCTTGAAGATGAAATTGGTAGTAAAGTCAGGCAAATTGAATCTGATTATCTACAAATGCGCGAAGTAACACTCAGCTCAGGTATCGCTGGAATAAACCTAGCCGTAATTTTCCATGAGGTTGAGCGTGGAGTTGATGATCTTAACACCTCTATACGCCAGTCTGATGATCACGCTACGCTATTAAAACGTGCCGAACATTTAGCTGAATTATTAGAAGGTTTTGCTCCTTTATTGAGAAGAAACGAGCAAAAAACATTTAATATCAAGGCTTTAACTCAAAAAATTATAAACTTAAATACTCATCGTTTTGAGCACCATAAAGTGACAGTTTCTTGCCCTATCAATAGTGAGGAGTCTGATTCATTTGAAGTAACAGCGCCATTTGGACTATTGCAGGCCACCCTTACAAACCTTATCGATAATGCTATTCATTGGACTAGTTTAAAGGCAGAAAAAGAAGGTCAAAACTATATTCCAGCAATAAGAATTGATAGTTTACCTAATTGGTTTAAAGAAGGGCCTGCGATTGTTGTTATGGATAATGGACCAGGCTTTAGTCTTACACCTGAAGAAGCGATTCAACCTTTTAAAACTTCTCGACCCGGAGGGATGGGAGTCGGTCTTTATTATTCAGATAAAGTGATGGAAAGTATTGGGGGAAGGCTTCAAATATGTGAGCCTGAGGATTTAGAGCTACCGGAGTCTTTTCAGGGAGCTGCAGTAGTAATGATTTTTAATCAAGGAAAGTAGAATGATCTGTTTGCCAAGCATAGTTTTAATTGATGACACTAAAGAGGACCTAGATGAAATTCAAAGTAGTTTAGTCCAAGCTGGATATCCATGCTTTCCAATCCACTATAAGAAAGATGAACCTGATAATATATCGGGTATTGATCATGTGAAAATAGAAATGATCAACCCTCGCGTTATTATTACAGATTTAAATTTACAAGAATTACAAGTTGACGCAGTAAAACTTGTAGGCCCAATCGTTGAAGTTCTTAAAAAACTGGTTACTGAAGGGCCGTATTTACTTTACTTTTGGTCTAAGAATGCAAGTACTGTAGAAAGAGTAATGGAGTTGATATCTGATAGGTATTCAGACCTTAATTTTCCGCTATCATGGGGGGTTCTTGATAAAACTGAATTTAAGTTTAAAACACAAGAACTAACGGATAAAGTAGCCAAATTATTCGTAGAAAACCCTATGTTTAATGCATTATTCAGTTGGGAAAATAGAGTTTCAGTTGCAGCTCAAAATACTGTTGATTCACTCTTTAAGTTAGCAAAACCAGCAGAAATTAATGGTATTACTCAATTCCAATCTGAAACAACTACAAATCTCCAAAAAATGTTAGCAGTTATTGGGAACGAAACTATTGGTGTTAAGAATGCAAAAGAGGAGCCCGAAGTAGCGATTGAATTAGGGCTCGAACCTGTTCTTTACGACCATATACAAGCTAATTATGAAAATATTGATCGTGCTACTTGGCTAGATGCTGCTGAAGGAATTGGAGCAAGACTTAGTGCTGAAAAAAGTGTGAAAGCTTCTTTGAACTCTTTTTATCATGTCGAAGAACTGGGAGAAGATTCCCCAAAAAATAAAAGAGGTAGTTGGATCGAGCTTAATCATGATTATTTTGGCGACACAAAAAATAATGCAAAGATTCAGCAAAACTTAGGGAGAAATATTAAAACACTAATAAATGAAGAGTTTTTGGATGATAGCCAAGGAACAAAGCTTACGAGAGCAGATGCACACGAAGCCACTAAGTTGGGATTTCTTGAGTTATCAGCTGAATGTGATCAAGCTCAACGGAAAACAAAGCTTAATAAATATTTTTTATCAGCAATGATTCCTTTGGAATTCGAAAAGTTCACTAAATTTAGAAAGGATACCAGTGATACGAAACATGCAGGAATATACAGGGTTCCTAATGTTATGATTAATGGAAAAGAATATATCATCAAAGTTAGCTTTCTCTATCAAGTAGGGAGTATACCAGATGTGAGTAAGTGGCTTGGAAAGCCAGTATTCAGGCTAAAAAATCAAATTTTATCTGATATTAGTTTTAAAGCCTCCCAGCATGCAACTCGGCCTGGAATCATTCGTTTTGATTAATTAAATTAAGCAAAACCTTGCCAATCTGCTGTGCCAAATATGGTGGCACAGCATTTCCTACCTGCACATATTGATTCGTTCTCGTACCTTCGAAAATATAATTATCAGGAAATGTTTGTAAGCGGGCCGCTTCTCGAACACTCAAACTTCTACATTGTTGCGGATCGTAATGTACGAAGTAGTGACCATCCTTTGAAATATGGCTTGTTACTGTCGTTGCATACTTATCTGCGACTTGTACTCTAAAACGGTCTGCGTGTGTTCCTGTATCCCAATTTGCATGGGCTGGAGCTAACTCTTTTGGAAAGTGACGAGATTTAGGTGATGATCCTTCTATCTGCGCATAAGCGGCACAGTAAGCGTAGCGAAGTAAATCATCAACCATATGCCCTCTGGTTTCATGGTTTAGCACTACGTTTAAATTAGGGTCTAGATACCAAGCTTTTAGTGGCTCTGGCATAGCTGGGGTTTTGTCGCTTAATGCAGTTTCTATTCTAGACAAACCGATTTTTGGCTTAAGGCTTAATGAATTGGCTGATTCTGCATTAAATTGTTTTTTCAGTATCCTCTTTAATTTAGCTGCATTTTTAGTAACAGCTGATTCCCAATCTTTTGCATTGTCTTTTTGTTTTGAAAAGCCACTGCGTAAATTAGGCAAATCATCAATAGCTTGTTTTACAGTAACTTGATGTTCGCATACGCTTAATGTTTCTGGGGTGGCTTTAATATCCTCACGCACACCCAGTAAAATCACACGATGCCTTGCTTGAGGTATACCGTATTGCTCACAGCGAATTAAGAAATCGGCAGAGTCCTTGTATTGTGGGTCTTTTGGGTTCTCGGCATCAACCACTAATGAATAGATTTTATATTTTGGAATCTTTTTTTGTTTAGTTACTGAGCCTGGGTTACGCAAGTCTTCCAATATTTGTGGAAACATAACTTGGTCATTAACTTTTGCCGTGAGGATTCCGCGAACATTTTCCATTACAAAAATATCTGGTTTAGCTAGGCTTATTACCTGTAAATATTCTTTATATAAAAAATGGCGAGTATCAGCTTCTGCTACGTAACTTTTATTACCAGCGTTACGAGAGCGCCCTGCGAGTGAATATGCTTGGCATGGTGGACCACCAATTAGGACTTTTGGGCCTTTATGTTTTTTTACTAACTCTGTAATGCGCTTGTGTATAAGCTCATTGTCTTTACCAAGCTCTTTTGCGCCGTTTAATGTTTCTTGATTGGCTTCGAATGCAATATCGGGGTGAAGCCCAAATAACTCATCGCGTGTAATTTTTCCATGTAGGTAATCATAGTAATTATCTAACGGTTGAGACTTGTTTTTGAGTAAACGGAAAAAAGCGCGAGTGGTTAATGTTTGATGAGCATTTACATCTTTCTCAACAGAAATACCTATTTGAAAAGGTGTTTTACCGTCATCTGTTTTAGCTGCGGAAATCCCTTCACCAAGGCCGCCAGGCCCTGCAAACAAATCAATGACAAGAATTTCACCGTTTTCCATAACTAACTAAGCAACTACAAAATAAAAAGACAGAGAATCATACCAGGCATGATCCGAGTCATAAAGAGTTATATGAGATTAAAGAGGATGACTGGCTAAAATAGCAGCTAACAGTTATGAATTGAAGACCGATGCCAAGGTAAATCCCCGTGATCACACCCGAAATTGAATTAATGATGAGTAATTTACAGCATGGATGCTGTTAAAAAGCGTAGCTTGGCCAAGGATGGCCTATCTACGCTGGTTACGTTCATATCATTAATTTAAATTGAGGAAACAGTGTGATCCTCGGGGCGCCGAGAGATTCCAAAGAGAAGTCGGCGGTTACTTCTCTTTGGTTGCCGTCGCCAACGCGACATGTATTATCTAGTTTTGTTAGGATTATTGACGTATAAAGGTTAAAATTTAAATATATTTAAGGAATTAGAGTGAATTATAAAAAGGGAGATTTAATTGAGCTAGGCGAGCGACTTTTCGGTCATTTATACCACCGTCATGGTGAAGGACTCTATAGTTCACATGAGACTTTAAAAAAAGGAAATGTGTATTTATTAGGCCTAAACCCTGGTGGAGATGGGCATACTTTATTAGGTGATCATATACAGAAAATGCTTACTAAACCCGATAATGCATATATTGATGAAAAATGGGGCAATAAACATGCTTTAGGTAATGCACCTTTACAAAAGAGGGTTAAAAGTTTACTAACGGGAATTAATCAAAGAGTAGAAGATGTATGCGCCAGTAATTTAATTTTCACGACCTCAAGATCATCTTCTCATGATAATTATAATTTTGGCTTTGCAGGCACCTTCTGGCCTTTTCATCAAGCAGTTATAGAGATAGTTCAGCCTAAACTAATCTTATCTTTTGGTAATTCTAGGCTTCACTCACCTTTTGGTTTTTTAAAATCACTATACTGTGAAGAGCCTGATAAAAGTAATTTTGAAGAAGTAGCTTCCGGACATGGGAAATGGAAGTGCTACGGTTTTAAAACTAATATTAATGGTAGATCAACTGCAATAATCGGTTTGCCTCACTTAAGTTACTACAACCCAAACAAAGAGCCTGTTCTAAAATGGATTAAAGAGTTTTCTGGCATATAAAGCTATTAACTTAGTGGGGGCGGCGCTCTGTGCCCCTTGGTTGCCGTCGCCAACGCGACATTAACCCTCAAATTTGAAAAGCGCAGTGTTTTCACAATCACTACACACTAATGAATAAGACTCTTTGCGTTTGCTCACTTTAGTATTTGCACTGGTACACTGTGGGCAAGACGTTTTCATCGGTGTATTGGTTTCGCACTCACCACATGTAACAAAATAGCCATAGCGGCCAGAGCGCGCTTTAAGCGTCTGGCTATTACTGCACTGTTTGCACTTTAGATTTACTTCATTATTGGCGCTTGATTGCTCTTGAGCGACGGGTGCGATAGAACTTGGTGCCATAAGTGTTGATTCATCTTGATAAATTGCTCTTGGCTCGTTGATATTTGATGTTATTGCGTCAGGTTTTAAATGTGTGGCAGGGGCAATATTTTGCTCTAATAGAAACTCACAAATCCTAACTAGGCTTTCTTCACTAAACCAAGGACGAATATTAGTTGAAATAAAGTGCAAAGCATTTGGTGTTGAAGCAGGTAGCTTCATTATGTCTAAAAGTTTATCTGCTATAAATTCTGATTTAACGAGACGTTCTTCAAGCGTTTTTGGTGTGTTATTTCGATTAATTATGGCATTACTCGATATTGCACAGATGCTATGCCATTCACGACCACCAAAATTTTGCTGTAATTTGCCAAACATCTTTGGCAGGAGTTGTGGAGCATTGTCTCTTACTAAACTTTTTAGTAATGCTAATTGTAGCTCAACTTGTTTGATTGGTGACGACATGCCTTGCCATTGCCCACGGTAACTGCGACTCCATTCTTGATGTTGGTTTATTGCAACTTCACCGGTAATACTTTTTGATTCAATAAGAATAAACCCGTAGGTGTAAACAATAAGGTGGTCTATCTGTGCGGTTTCGCCGTTGTGTTTAAACTTTACATCATTAAACACAAATACTTGAGGGTGGTCTTTAAATGCGCGGCGTAAGTAAAATGCCACGTCTAGCTCTTGCTTCTGGCCAGCTTTAATTTTGGCTGAAGTGCTTGGTGAGAATACTTTATCTTTTAAAATCATGAGGCATCCTTTCAATCATGTATTTGTATAGAATAACATTGAAGTACCCAATAAAAATACTGCTCTGGTTAATTTGATTTTAAAACAATCACGGCTAAAGCCGTTTCCCACAAAGTAAAAGGCTCTAGGTTTTAGGGAAGTAACTAGGTGCTTGGGTTATTGCCGAAGCCAGTGGCTCGAAGCCCGCCGTTTTTGTCTTCTCATTTACTCTCATTGTCTTCTCTTTGTGCATATTGATTTTAAGTGATTTATTCTCGGTGTAGCCAGCGCCTCGGTGGTAAAATTGGTTTTAAAACAATCACGGCTAAAGCGGTTTCCTACGATTTTAAACTCGCCAGCTTTACTTATTAGCTAGTCAATTTAAATTTACTTATGGGGTTTAATTAAATTTCAACTCTCCATAAGTAAAATATAATTCTCTTATGGTGTGGTTAATTTGCTCTTTAAGCTAAAAGTAAAGTATTGTTGACTTTTGCTTTGGGTGTCCTAAAATCGGTTGTATAAGTAAATTATAGTTGACCAAATATGAGTGATACACTTGGCAAAAAAACACTCGGAAGAGTTGTTAAGCGTACTGAAATGCCTGAGCTTTCTAAGCCATTTTCGCCCGTGCAATTGGCTAAAGCCATAACGGCAAAACGAACAGGAATGAAGCTGACATTAATGGATGTATCACACGCGCTTGCTATTTCTAAGCCTACACTGATAAAAATAGAAAAAGGCGATGTAACCGTGCAACTGCATAATGTACTAAAAGTGATGGAGTATTTAGGGTTGTCGTTTAGCCTTGTTAGCGATGATATAGCTCATAGCAATGATGAGGTGAGCGATGAACAGTGGTACTAATACCAACCGCTTAGATGTGTTTATTGGTCAATCGCAAAAGGTGGCTGAGATAACATTAGCAGTAGGCTCTGAAAGTGAAATTTCATTTACTTATGAGGCTAATTGGGTCAACGAGGGTTTTGCAGTTTCACCACATTTGCCACTCAATGGCGATTTTGACTCTCGTGCAGTACGTAATTATTTGCAAAATTTATTACCGGAAGGTAAAGGGCTTGAGGAGATCATCAGTAGCACGACTATTTCTAACAATAACACCTTCGGCTTGATTAAAGTGATTGGCGAGGAGACGTCAGGTGCTTTGTCGTTTAGGGCAAGTAATAGTGCTGCAAAGCAAACCTCTTTTCGTGAAGTGACGAATGAGCAGTTAAGCCAAAAGCTTAGTCGATTTAAGCAAGCGGGCGAGCCAATTACACTGTGGGATGGGCGAACGAGGCTCTCTGTTGCTGGGGTTCAAGATAAGCTTAATCTACTCGAAATAGATGGAAGATTAGGGTTTGGTGAAGGCCAGTTATGCTCTAATAAAATCTTTAAATTTGAAACGGGTGCTGCGCCTTTCATTGCAGTGAACGAACTATTTACTATGTTACTGGCAAGAGGCGCAGGACTTGATGTGCCTGACGTTGAATTGCGTAGCTATGGTGAAATGCGGGCCTTTGTTATCGATCGTTTTGATAGGCGTGTTGTTAAAGAGCAAAACCGAGTGTTACGTCGTCATGTTATTGATGGGTGCCAAGCGACTAATTTGCCGCCTTCTTACAAATACGAGCGTCAGCACGGTGATGAAGGTGATGGTATTTATATTCGAGATGGAGTGTCTTTTCCTAAGCTTTTTAATATTGAAACATCGAATGTACAAGCGTATCAGGCGCAACTTATTCGTTGGATGACATTTAATATTTTAGTGCGTAATTATGATGCTCACGGCAAAAACATTAGCTTTTTTGTTGGTAAAAATGGTCTAGAACTCACACCGTTTTACGACTTGGTAAACATTGAAGCGATTATTGAACAGACGAGCATTGATTGTGCAAAAAGTGGTTCACAGCCAGCTATTTCAAGGAACTATGCAATGTCGCTAGGTGACTATAATTCACAAGGCGCGGGTAATTTTAGTAATGAAATAACGGCTTATATGTTAGCTGATTTTGCTGATGAGTTTAATATTTCTCTTGCGCGTATGCAGCTACTGATGAGTCAAACAATTGAGTCAGTATTAGCGGCAATAAATATGGCCAAAGCGGCTGCTATTGCAAATAACTTGTCTAATAGTGAACTAGAACACATCGGTTTATGTATTAATATTATTAAAAAAGCAGCTGTCGAACTGGGTGAACAGGTTGAGCTGTTACCAAGTATGAAAGTGTTTATTTAGGCTTCTTCATTGTAAGTAAAAGGCAATTAAAGGTTCTAGGTGCTAGGGAAGTGACTAGGTTCTAGGATTAATCCGTAGCCGTCGCTCGATTCCAGCAGCTTTTTGCCTTCTCATTTACCCTCATTGTTTTCTCTTTGTGCAAACATGTTTTATTAATGCTTTCTCGGTGTAGCGAAGCGCCTCGGCGACCTCGGTGGTAAATTTGGGTTTAAAACATTCACAGGCAAGATAAAGGCACTAGGTTTTAGGGAGGTGACTAGGTGCTAGGGTGAATCCGTAACCCGCAGCACGCCGCCCGAAACCCGTTGCTATTTCAACTCGCCAGCTTTAGTCTTTTTAAACTCGCAAACTCCATAATGAGGCAATTAAGTTGGCTATTCGCCTCATTAGGTGAGGCGAATAAGATGTGCTCTTTTTTATATATCAAACGTAAAAGTTTGCTTTAATAATGGTTGTATATTTGCTTTTATTGCAATGGGTTTGCCATCTGAAAATCGTTTAGGGTTAACGGTTATAAATCCCCAAAATTCTAAAAAACGTTCTATAAAACGTGATCTGATTAAAACACCTAACAAATCTTGTGGCTCTTTGTATTGCGTAGCTGGCACTTCATTTAATAGAGCCGGAAATGCGGTAATGACTTCTTCAATCAATTGCTCAACGGAACCGTGAGTTTGGATTCGCCACAGCATAAACACCCAAAAAATACGTAGATCGCTATCACTGACAAAACTATCAAAATAGCCCCAATTATAGTGTGTGGTGGCGGCTTCAAGCATGGGTAAGAAAAAGGCTTTAATACCATGAGTTTGATATTGTTTTTGGGCGATTTTCTTAATATGGAAGCTACCGCTTTTAAGATAAATAATACCTGCAATATCTGCCAAAATTCGGGTGTAATGTAAGGCGTTAATTTTGTCTTCGTTACTACCGGAGAACTCACTGATACTTACGGACTTTTCATACTCAGATACGGCAAACTCAGGAAGTAATTCACTAGCTTGCTTGGCTATTTTGGCTGGTAAATTACCTTTGGCTGTTGCTTTAAATGAGCCACTTTGATGCATTGCTTCATCAAGTATTATCGCTAGGTAACGCATCACGGGGCTTGCTGTTAGCTCATTAGGTATCGTTATTGTTACCTCTGCTAACTCATTAAATGGTGCTCTTAGCCAATTATCCATTTGATTGGCTGAGAGGCCGCAAAAATCATCTAATGGATTGTTGTTGATACCTGAAATTTTATGTTGAGCTACTAGATTCATTTCATCTAGGCTTAAGTCAGGGTTAGTAGCAATGGTTTGTGCTATTTCGTCAAATACTTCGCAGTGCTGCTTTGATGCGCTATCCATACAACAGCGCTTATACTTTTTACCGCTATTGCACGGACATGGATCGTTTCGGCCTAACTTCATGTGATGAGACTTAATATGGAGTGATTTTACTCTATTTTATACAAGCTATCTGTTTTGGGTCAAAGTAAGAGCTGCAATAATTTGGCGCTTGAGCAGTAAAAGGTGCTAGGTTTTAGGAAATTGACTAGGTGCTAGCTGTATTCGTAGCCCTTAGCCCGTGGTTTTTTCTTCTCTGTGTAGCGCAGCGCCTCGCTGATCTCTGTGGTGAATTGGTTTTAAAACAATCACAGGCAAGATAAAGGCGCTAGGTTTTAGGGAAGTGACTAGGAGCTAGGCTGAATTCATAGCGCGTCGCTCGATTCCCGTAACTTTGTGGCTTCTCATTGTGCAAAATGGTTTTTAATGTTTTCTCGGTGTAGCGCGGCTCGTCGCTTAAAGTTGAAGCTTTTTCTACAAGGAAATGTCGGTGACTATTGTGGATATTAGTTAGCATCGCTTGAAATCTGTTATGGTATAACATATTATATTTGGCGGTTGGAAAACTAATTTGCTGTTGTTTGGGTTTTATCACTCAAATTATTTTAATTTAATTACATCAATATTATGATGTTTTGATATGTTGTAACATAATAATGAAAAGATATATTTATCCACTTCTTTATCTCTCACCTTTAACACTGTCAATTAATGCAATAGCTGCTGCTCAAGATATTGAGCAGATAGTAATAACGTCAACATCAACACAAAAAATAGTAAGTGAAGCGCCTGCGAGTATCAGCGTTATTACACAAGCTGACCTTAATCGGCGAGTTGTTATGAATCTATCAGATGCTCTACGAGGCCAAACGGGTATTAATTTGAGTGCCGTTGGCTTTGGACGAAAAGGAATTGAAATTAGAGGTATGGACTCAGATCAAACGTTGGTTTTGATTGATGGGCAACGAGTTGGTGGTTCGTCAGACTTGATTGCTCATTCAAATTTTGAGCTTAATTCAATTCCAGTCGATGATATTGAAAGAATTGAAATTGTACGTGGGCCAATTTCTGCATTGTATGGATCAGATGCATTAGGTGGTGTTATTAATGTTATTACTAAGAAAGTATCAAGTGAGTGGCGTAGCTCACTGGCGCTAAACGGTGGTCAGCAGCTAAGCGATGAAGAGGCACAAAGTTATAGTATGGGTGCGTCAACGTCGGGTTCTATAACTGAAGATTTGAGTATTAGAGCATCTGTGGTTCGTGAATATCAACAAGATGTAGCAAACCGCATTGATCCTAATCTTTCAGATATCGAAGGGCAAAAAACAGATAATTTACGCCTGAAAATGATATGGGCAGCTACCGATAATCAAACAATAGATGCATCAGTAGCATTAATAGATGATAACCGTTGGCATGATACGGCTTCTCGTTCAACTTACTATACTTTTAACGATGACATTGAACAGGTGCAATTATCAATGCGGCACCAGGGCTATTGGTCATGGGGAGACTCAACTGTACGCATGTATCATACTGAAGTTGATCGTGAAAATACGCGAACGAATGGCATTTCAGCTACTAGCCCAAGTACCATAACAGAAGATATTGCCGATTTTAGATTGGGAACAGAGTTAGGAGTCCATCAGTTACAGTTTGGCGGACAATGGTTACGCCAGAATCTCAAAAACAGCACTGTTAATGAGGCTGGAGAAAGTCAAACGATACAAAAATCTGCTTTTGTTCAGGATGATTGGGCAATGAGTAATGATTTATCATTGTTACTTGGGAGCCGTTTTGACCATCATGATATGTACGGCTGGGAAACGAGTCCTCGTGCTTATTTAGTGTGGAGTCAAGGCGATTGGGTATTTAAGGGGGGGTATGGTGAAGGTTTTAAAGCTCCTAGCCTAAAGCAACTTTCTGCTGAATATGAAACGTCTGCAGCCGGTGGCCTGTTTTATATTGTGGGTAATCCTGATTTACAACCTGAAACAAATAAGGCTTATGAGTTATCTGCACGCTATGGAAATACTCATTGGAATATAACAACAACTTTATTTGAAACAAAAGTAGATGATTTAATCGAAACATTTTGCATCTCGGGTTGCGATGGGCGCGGTGCATTACGCAATTATCGAAATATTGAAAGTGCGACTTTATCAGGTGTTGAAGTAAATGCGCAGTGGCAAGTATTAAATGATTTGAGTGTTTCAACTAATATGAATTACCTCGATGCACGCAATGATACCGAAGATAAAGCACTAGAAAATAAACCCAAAATGTCTGGTTATGCAGAGTTGGTATGGCAACCAAGCGAAAGGTTAGATACTCAATTACGCTTAGAGTATGTTGGTGAACAGTATTTAGATGATGCCAAACTGCCTAGTTATCAATTGCTTCACGTAAGTTCTAGTTATCGCATTAATTCACAATGGTCAGTTCGAGCCAGTATTGAAAACTTAACGGATGTTTACTTACCTGATGAATCGGTAGAGTTTGAGTTTGTTGAGCCTGGACGTACGTTGTTTCTTGGTGCGCGGATGAACTTTTGATTATGCTAAGATTTTTTATGTTATTTTTATGGCTATTAGCAGCGCCCGCGCTTGCGAAAGCCCCCGCTAAGGTGCTGGTGATTGCATCTGATTTTGTTGCTGCAGGTAAGTTTAAACAGTTAGCGAGCATTGCAGAGAAATACAACATACATGTTGATTATATTTATGCCCAACAAATTAATGAAATATCAGAGGCCCAATTAAATACCACTTCGTTAGTGATTTTAGATGGGCCAAGACCTTCGGATAGAGCGGCAGTTGTTGCTACGTTACCTGATGGAGTGATGGGGCTTAATGTGCCTTGGATTCAAGTAGGTGGGGGGCGGCCTGGATTTGGCAAAATACCGGGGCCGTGGGCGCGTAATTTTATTGCTTATTATGATAATGGCACACAGCAAAATTACGAGTATTTACTTGGTGCTTTACAAAAAATAGTGAATAAAGAAACTAATATTGTTTTTCCTGAGCCGATTACACTTAAAAAGCAAGGTGTGTATTCGCCAACAGGAGTATTTGATAACTTAGCTCACTTTTTAAAAAACAATCCGTCTTTGGAACCTCTTCCGATGGTCGGTTTTGCTATTTCAAATAGTTTGATCCGTAATATGCAAACTAAAACAATAAACGATTTGTATCAACGAGTTATTGATGCAGGGTTGATGCCGGTATTTTTTTGGTTTGATAGTGTTAATGATAATGGGTTGGTTGATTTTTGGCAGCAGCAAAAACCTAGCGCATTAATTAATATGACTCATATGCAAAATGGTGAGGCACGTAAGTCAGAGTTTTTACAGCTAGGTGTACCAGTGCTGCAAGCGCTAACTTACCGCAATGGTAGTAAGCAAGATTGGCTATCGTCAGCTGATGGGCTCGCTGCCAGCACTGCTGCAACGTTAATGGCAGTACCAGAAAGTTGGGGAATGACAGATCCTATCGTTATTGCCGCGATGCATAATGGTGAAGCCGAGTTAATTGATAAGCAGGTGTCATTATTATTAGGTAAATTAAACGCGTTAGTTCGTTTACAAAAGGCCGAAAATAAAACTAAAAAACTTGCTCTAATGTTTTGGAACTCCCCTTCTGGCGAAGAAAACATGTCAGCTTCGAATCTAAACATTCCTACAAGTATAGCGACTATCACTTCAGAACTACAAAAGGCCGGTTATTCGATTGACAGTAAAAACGAAAACGAGGTTATTGAGCAAGGAAAGCGGTTGCTCAGTGGGATTTATCACCCAGATAAACTAGTCGATTTGTGGCAGCAAGAGCAGGCAATCAGTTTGCCTTTAAATGACTACCTATCGTGGTTTTCAATGTTGCCTGTTGAAATACAGCAAGCTTTAAATAAAAAGTGGGGTGAGCCTAGCAAACATTGGGGATTGCGTGATATTAACGATCAATTATCGTTTGTTTTCCCAGCAGTAAGTTGGGGCAACTTATTGGTGATGCCTCAGCCGCCTCGATCAGGCAAAGTTGGGGCCGATACACATGATACAAAAGTGCCGCCGGACCATTATTATTTGGCTGCCTACTTAGCGTTGCAATTACGAAAAACGGATGCATTGATCCATCTAGGTACTCATGGCACGCAAGAATGGACTCCAGGCAAAGCAAGGGGCTTAAGTGCGTATGATTATCCATTTCTAAGTTTGGGTAATATGCCCGTTATTTACCCTTATATTCAGGATAATGTGGCAGAGGCTTTGCAAGCAAGACGTCGGGGACGAGCAACAATAATTAGCCATCAAACACCTGCATTTTCACCATCGGGTTTATATGAAGAATTACTGGATATTCATACCTTAGTACATGAGTATGAATTATTATCTGCAGGGCAAGTAAAAAATGAAGTACAGAAAAAGCTTCGTGATCAAGCTAAAAATATGTCGTTGGATATCGAATTAGGCTTCAGCGATTCGCAGATCAATGCTGACTTTCCTTTATTTTATAATGCATTACATGATCACTTGCACAAGTTAGCTGCAACCATAACTCCACTAGGTTTACATTCATTTGGTCATAGTGCTAAAACTGAATATCTACTGTTAACAGTATTACAGCAGCTAGGACCAGAGTTCTTGTTGCTAACAGGAGATGATCCTCAAGAGTCCTTTGCGACGGGTATTGAAGATATTAAACAAACTAATGCAATGAAGTTATTGCGTAGTGCTTTAATAGATGATCATTTTCCTGAGGATAATAAACCGCTAAAAGCGAGTCTTATGACGGCGCAAAAAAACTATAATCACCTTATTTCTAACCAAGAAATACCTGCGTTGCTAAAAGCACTTAGTGGTAAGTTTATTGCGGCAGGTTTAGGTGGTGATCCAGTGCGTATGCCAGAAACCACTAATGGCACTAATCTTTATGGTTTTGACCCTTTGAAAATTCCTACTTCGTCAGCGTATAAAGCGAGTGAACGGGCTTTTTCGCAGTTAATTGAAAATTATCAAGTAGAGCATAATGAGTACCCCAAAAAACTAGCATTTTCATTATGGTCAGGAGAAACCCAACGTCATTTGGGGATTGTTGAAGGACAGGTTTTAAGAGCATTAGGCTTACAGCCAATATGGGGAAGAAACGGTCGTGTAACTGATTTTAAAATTATTGCACAGGAGCAACTTTCTCATCCTCGAATTGATGTTGTGGTACAGGTAACGAGCGTTTATCGAGATCAATTCGATGGTTTTATGAGCTTACTTGCGAATGCGATTGCAAAATTAGCTGAACTTGATGACGGTAATCTCATTGCAAAGAATACCCTTGCAACTCGTCTAGATTTAATGAAAAAGGGAATTACCCAAGAAGATGCTACAGACTTAGCCGAGCTTAGGATTTTTAGTAATCAGCCTGGAGATTATGGCACGGGAGTTACCAGTCTGGCCTTAGACTCTACTTCATGGGAGGGTGACGGTGCATTAGCTGAACAATACCTCGCCCGCTTACAGTATGGTTATGGTCGTAAAGGTTGGGGAGTAAGTGTTGGGCAAGGCGTTAACTTATTTGGCCACCAATTAAAAGGTGTTGATGCAGCTATAATGTCTCGTTCGAGTAATTTACATGGCATGTTATCGACAGATCATCCGTTTGAATTTTTAGGTGGAATGGCTGCGGCTGTTAGAGCGATAAATGGTAAGTCACCTAAATTATATGTCAGTGATTTGCGTCAACCAACCGGGCAAGTTGTAAGTGCTGCTGATTTTATTAGTGAAGAAATGCGGGCTCGATATCTAAATCCAAACTGGGTTAAAGGAATGCAAGGTGAGGGGTACGCAGGCGCATTAGAAATTCTAGACACTGTAAACAATGTATTTGGTTGGCAAGCAACGGCGCCTGATGTAATTCGAAACGATCAATGGGAAGCGATCAGCGAAGTTTATATTGAAGATAAATATGAGTTAGGGGTTAACGAATGGTTTGATAAGCAACAGCCGGTTGCTCAAATGCAAATTATTGAACGTATGGCTGAAGCTATACGAAAAGATTACTGGCAAGCGAGTGAAAAAGCCAAAGCGGCTCTTGCTGTGCGGTACATGCAGTTGCAGCAAGAAAATCCTCAACATCAGGCAGCTGTCAAAACAGCTGACTTTTTATCTGAGTTAGTGTCAGGTTATGGACCGAACGCAGGCCAAGCTGGCGGCAGCCAAAATATAGTAGGCCAAACTTTGCAAAAAGTATCTGAACAAACAAGTCAAACACCTCCAGACTATATCCGTTTGCTAATTGCTTTAGCCATGCTTGGGTTGGTTATTGGTGGAGCGATACATCAACATAGAATAAATAATAATCGAACGAAAGGTATGTTAAATGAACGAATTTGAAAGTGTAATATATGATTTAACCCATTTTTTCTTGTTACCGATAATGGCGATAATATTACTATCGCTAGGGTACTCATTACTGATACTGGGTAGCTTTATAATGGAATATACACAGAGAAAACGTAACGTATATACCTCGGAGCTTGCTAATTATAGCCGTAGTAATGCTGATCTCACGAGTGAAGATTTAGAACTATGGATACTTAAAAGGCTTGAGAAGTTACGCATAGTGACAAGAACATTACCTATGCTGGGGTTAGTTGCTACGATGATTTCAATCGGGCCAGCATTATTGGCATTAGGGGATGGGCTGGTTAACGAAGTGTCGAGTAATATGGTTGTGGCATTTTCAGCAGTAATACTGTCGTTAATTGCTGCCAGTATAACATTTGCTGTATTAACTGTTAAACGCAGGTTTTTACTCGAAGAGTTACGAGATTTTGAGCGAGCATCTCAACAGCAGGAGGAGTTACATGCGCTTTCTTGATAGTGATGAAGCAGATGACCCAATACTATCAGTCGTTAATTTAGTTGACTTATTCTTAGTGATAATTGGTATTTTACTGGTTGTGATAGCTACAAATCCATTAAGCCCTTTTGTTGACAAAGATGTTGTGGTTATTGAGAACCCTGGAAAAGCGGATATGAAAATTACCGTTAAACAAGGTGAAAAACTAACACGTTATGAATCTAATGGTGAGATTGGTGAAGGGCAAGGTACAAAAGCAGGAGAAACTTATCAAATGGAAGATGGTAGTCTTATTTATGTACCTAGCACTGAGCTAGCTAATTGATATATTGATTTTAGAACAATCACAGGCAAGATAAAGGTGCTAGGGTTAGCCCGAAGTTCGCTGCACGTTGCTCGAAGCATTTTTCCATATTTTTTGTGGGAACAGGCTTTAGCCGTGATGCTGTTTTAGGCTATGTGTTAAAAGCCATTCGGCGCTAAAGCGCTCTCCTACAAAATAAAAGCGCTAAATTCTAGGATTATCACGTAGCTCGAAACCCATGACTTTTGCCTTCTCATTTACCCTCATTGTCTTCTCTTTGTGCAAAAAAATAATTAAGTGATTTATTCACAAAGAGGTAAAGAGGCGCTGCGCTGATGAGGAAATGATGAATAGGTGGTAAGTGCTAAGATTGTTCCGCAGCTCGTCGCCCACCGCACGAAGCCATAACTTTTCTTCTCTGTGTAGCGAAGCGCCTCGCTGATCTCGGTGGTGAATTTGGCTTTAAAACAATCACAGCTAAAGGCGTTAAGCCTGTCGCTTGATGCCATAAAGTCCATGTATATTATTGTTTAATATTATAATCACTGTTACCTTGCGGGTGTTAAATTTGCTACATAACAAGAGATTTCATGGCTTTTTTTAGTGAGAATAAATACACACTTTTTGGTGTGGCTGCAATCATACTGTGGAGTTGTATTGTTGCTTTGATCCGAGATGTTTCAGAGTTGTTTGGCCCTATTGGTGGCGCTGCGATGATGTATACAATTAGTGCACTATTTTTAACTTTAGTAATGGGGTTGCCGAAACTCAGCGATTTTCCTAAGCGTTATTTAATAATTGGTGGTTCGCTATTTGTTTTATATGAAATTTGTTTAGCTTTATCTTTAGGTATGTCTACTAATCGTCATCAAGCAATGGAAATGGCTGTAATTAACTATCTCTGGCCTGCAATTACTATATTACTTAGCGTTATGTTGAGTAAGAAAAAAGTAAATCGATTGGTTTACCCTAGCGTGGCGATCGCTTTTATGGGAGTTGCTTGGTGTATTGCAGGAGACAGCGGCTTGTCTCTTAGTGTATTAGCGACAAATATGACGGAGAACCCGGCGACTTATTTTATGGCTTTTTCAGCTGCGTTTATTTGGGCTATTTATTGCCTAACTACCAAGCAGTTGAGTAATGGTAAAAATGCAATTACGTTGTTCTTTATAGCTACAGCCGTCGCTTTATGGGTTAAATATGCCCTAAGTGGTGAGACGGGCTTTGAGTTTTCAGTTAGTTCTACTTTTACATTATTACTTGCTGGTATTGTGATGGGGGCCGGTTATGCATTATGGAATCAAGCTATTATGGGCGGGAATTTGATTTTATTAGGAACGTTGTCGTATTTCATTCCGGTGTTTTCTGCAATTTTTTCATCATTTTATTTGGCAATCACGTTGCCAGTGTCGTTTTGGCAGGGGGTCGCATTGGTCACGTTTGGTTCGTTAATGTGTTATTTAGTGACAAAAGATAAACCAAAAACACGTAGTAAAAAGTACTCTGGCGCTGGCTGAAAAATAAGCTAGGCTTGGAAAGGGAGCTAGATTGATGTGAGCTTAGAGACAATGAGTTCGTTGTGAGATCTGAACACATTTAATTAATCATTCGATTTGATGTTTATTAGATCATTATTTTACTAACTAAGACGAGGCGTTGATTGGCCAATTTAACATGTGAAGAAATAAAAGCATTTGTGCCAGCAAAAGACTTTGTGCTCAGTTGTGAGTTTTATACTGATATGGGTTTTGAGCTAGCCTGGCAAAGTGCTGATATGGCTTACTTTTATCATGGTGATTGTAGTTTTTTATTACAAAACTTTTATAACAAAGCACACGCTGATAATTTTATGATGCACCTTTTAGTTGAAGATGTGACTGCTTGGCATCAACATTTAACCGTGCAGGGGTTGGCAGATAAATACCAAGTAGAACTGAGTGAGCCCTGCGTACAGCCTTGGAATATGACCGATTTTGTAATTTATGACCCATCGGGAGTATTGTGGCGAATTGGGCAAAATAGTGAATCAGTATGATTTAGCACAGCAAGTTAGTAAATGTGTGATCTGTGAGCCACATTTACCTTTAGGAGCCCGCCCGGTTATTCAGTTTAACCCCAATGCTCGCATTTTAATTGCAGGGCAAGCACCCGGGCTGAAGGTTCATCAAAGTGGTAAACCGTTTGATGATGCCAGCGGTAAGCGGCTGCGAGACTGGTTAGGTTTAACTGAGCAAGTATTTTACGATGAGCGCAAAATAGCTATTTTACCCATGGGCTTTTGCTACCCCGGCAAAGGTAAATCAGGTGATTTACCACCGCGTAAAGAGTGTGCCCCAGCGTGGCGAAAACAGTTATTAAATGCATTGCCAAACATAGAGTTAACGATAGTGTTAGGCAAATATGCACAGGCGTACCATATACCACAAAGTAAAAATAAGCCGTTAACTGAGTTAGTAAAATCGTGGCGTGACTACTGGCCTGCTATACTTCCACTACCTCATCCAAGCCCGCGTAATAATATTTGGTTGAGTAAAAACCCCTGGTTTGAGTCTGATGTACTACCAGCATTAGCGCAGCGGATTGCGATTGTATTAGCCGATGAGGAAAAGTAATTGATGATCAACACACAGTTTGAGCAAACCGGTTATTTTCATGTGCCGGAGTTTTATAGTGCTGCGGAGCTTTGCCAAATACGTGAAGTCATAGATTGTTTTCATCAGCAATGGATAGCCGATAATCAGCAGCTTTATAACAGTAAAGCGGTGAATAGCGCTTATTTGACGGCCAATACGTATTTAGATGATGCTCAGCGCTTAGTGCTTTTTAAGTTTATTGCTAGCCATAAATTAATGGCTCAAGTTGATTCTATTTTATCTGGCACGGCGTTTATTAATACGCAGTTATTTTTTAATCCAGTGAACCCAAAACAGGCTAATTATTGGCACCGTGATATGCAATATCATTTAGATTTAAGCGAACAACAAGCGGCGTTAACAGGCCCAGAGGTGTTGCATTGTCGTGTTGCTCTTGAAGATGAACCTGGAATAGAGCTAGTACCAGGAACTCACCGACGCTGGGATACACAAGTTGAGTTAGATACTCGTTTAGCGTGTGAGCCGCATAAGCCGAGTGACGATTTAGCGTCGGGCCATAAGATCGCAATGAAAGCCGGTGACTTACTTATTTTTTCGGCTAATATGATTCACCGTGGCTTATATGGCAAAGAGCGTTTAGCACTTGATATTTTATTTTCTGATCCGCAGCCCGAAGTACTGCATTTTGTGCAAAAAACTTGCCTACCAACGCCAACGATGATGGCAAGTTTAGAAGATCCCATTGCGTTTAAGACAACGCTTGAGCATCAATAAAGCCTTTTTTCACGGTTATTGATGCTGTAATAACGCAAGTAGTTGGTCTTTTGACAATTGCCCTGCATCTCCACTGCCAGAGAGTACTTTATCGGCCAGCGCTTGTTTGTGCTCGTGTAATTGCAGAATCTTTTCTTCTATGGTGTTTTGTGCGATCAGTCGATATACAGTAACGGGGCGCGTTTGCCCTAAACGGTGCGCTCTGTCTGAGGCTTGTTGCTCAACAGCAGGGTTCCACCATGGATCTAGGTGTAATACGTAATCTGCAGCGGTTAAGTTTAGGCCCGTTCCGCCAGCTTTTAAGCTAATTAGAAATAGCGGCGCATCACCTGCTTGAAACTTTTCAACTTGCTGCTTACGCTTGTTGGTGCTCATGCTGCCATCGAGATAACAGTAATCAATGCCGCGTTTTTGCAAGCGTTGTTCTACCAGTTTTAACACATCGACAAACTGACTAAAAATAAGCGCTTGGTGATTATTCTCTAGCAGCTCTTCGATAATTGCCTCTGCGGTATCAAGTTTACTTGAGGGCATTTTACTGTTTTCAAGTAACAGCTGTGGGGCAATACATGCGCGGCGTAGTTTGGTTAGTGATGCCAAAATGGTGATGTATTGGCTGTCTTCTTGATTGGCCTGCTCAAGTGCATTTAAGCGAGTTGCTTGGTATAAGGCTTGCTCTTTATCACTAAGCGCAAAGGTCAGGTTTATTTCGGTTTTTTCAGGTAATTCAGTGAGTACCGTTTGTTTATTACGGCGCAGAATAAATGGGGCGATTAATGTTTTTAAGGTATCGGCCTGTTGCTGGTTTTTATCGGCATTACCAAAGCGCTTTTTAAATACCGGTAAGGTGTGTAAAAAGCCGGGCATTAAAAAGTTAAACAGGCTCCACAATTCCCCTAAGTGATTTTCAATCGGGGTGCCAGAAAGCGCAACTTTAAACTGACCATTTAGGGCAAAGGCGGCTTTGGCTCTTAAGCTCAGTGGATTTTTAATGGCTTGTGCTTCATCGAGCACAATATTTGCAAATTCGTGACTCGCTAATTGCTCACCAATTAAAGGTAGCAGGCCATAGCTAACAATAACTAAATCATTGGCTGTTGCTGAGTTAAGTATTTCATCGCACATACCGGCGTTATCAATGGTTTTTATATTTAATGTAGGGGCAAAGCGTTGTGCTTCAATGGCCCAGTTATGACATACCGATTTTGGTGCAATAACAAGGCTAGCACCTAGGCTGCTACGAATTTGTAATGCAGTGAGCGTTTGCAGGGTTTTACCGAGCCCCATGTCATCAGCTAAACAGGCGTTTAGGCCCCAATTTGCTAATTGCATTAACCATTTAACCCCGACAATTTGATAGTCACGTAGTGTATTGACTAAATGAGCAGGGATGGTCGGCTCTATAGTTTGGTTAAATTTGGCTAGGCGTTGTTGCCAGCTTTCGCCAAAGGTCACATCGCCCAAATCAGCAACCGTTTGATAAAGCGGCAAAGCCCGAGCATTGGCTATCCGCAATTGCTCAGACTCTTCACTATCTTGTTGCATGCCTTCAAGGCGGTTAAGTAAGTTAGTTAAACGTTGATCTAGAATTAACGATTTATCGTCATCTAAACTTATAATACTGCCACGGCGTGGGGCTTTTAGTAGGGTTTGCAGTGCATAAATATCGCCACTTGGCAGGGAAATATCACCGCTGATACTTAGCCAGTCATTATCGTCGTTTAAGCTTAGTGACAGGTGTTTACTGCTCGCAAGCTTCATTCCTTGGCTGTTTTCGTCCCAGCTTAGTATGAGCGCTTTGTTTTTGTTTGCCTCTTCGAGTGTTTCAATTGCTTGGCTTATATCTGGTGGGATAAAAAATTGTTGCAGCGATGAGTTGAGCTGATGATTTTTATCTACAAATACACCATTGAGCTTTTTTAGTAATTTTTTAAAATGGCGGGTTTCAGCTTTTAGATCGCGTTTAATCACAACACTGTTACTATCAGTGTCGTCGTTATAGACTAAGTTGGTTGCACCTTCACCGGGCTCTAACCATGGGCCATCTATCGTGTAGGGCATGACATAAAAGTTAACGTCAATACCTAGTTGAGTCAGTTTGATCACGGCACTAAATTCAAAGTCGCCTAGGCGTACGTTATTTACCTCGGCAAATTCGCTGCGTTGGCTACTTATGTGGTGCTCGTTTGCTAACGTTTTTAGTGCCGCATTGAGCTGTGGTAGTCGCTCTTGTGTAAGGTTATTGGGTTGTTGATCAAATAAGTGTTGTAATTTTCGTTGTTTTTCATCAACAGCAAATACTTGATACGTATTACCATGGCTGTGAGTGAGTAAAAAGTCACCGTCAAAATCATCAATACTGGGTTGTAATACTAGCTTGTAGCAGTCGTTTTTATTTTTTGCTATTTCAATGACAAACTCACCTTTTATTATGGTGAGTGGCTCGCCTCGGTGATCTTCTAAATTGGGATAGTCGATTAACGAATGCAATACAGCTGCCGTTGCTTGAACCTCTTTATAGCCAAACCCTGCGTGATTATAAAGAACCTGCACGAGGCTTTTATCGGCTGCTGTTAGCGCCGTTTTATATTGGCTTGCATCTAGGTCATGTACGGCAACCTTACGGCCTTTAGTCCATTCACCTTTGGCATTGAGTTGTTGCACTTTTGCTTGTATTAACGGCAGGTCGAGATGGGTGGTATCAAGTTGCCAAATCACCCGCTGAGATGTTTGTGGCTGCTCTATTTGACTTACCTCTTCGAGCCAACGTTGCCACTGCGGTACGCGTTCAAAGTGCTGTAAAATACCTGTAGCAGGCAATGGAGTATCATCATTTAACCAGTTCGCTAAGTGCATACATTGTTCACCAAGCCAATGTTGATGAAGTGCGGTGGCGTCGAGCAATTGCTTAAGCAATGTTGGTTGCGATCTCAACTCATTAATTTGTGCATCTTCTGCGTACTTCACCAGTGCAATTAAAAAGCAAAATAACGCAGCAATGGCGCTCGGGTTAGCAATTAAGTGTTCAAGTCGTTTAGCTAGGCGGTGGCTTTGAAACTGCGCTATTGGGTCACTATCGAGTAAGTAATCGAGTGCGATACTAGTATAACTGTGCTCGCCCAAATGTTTGTGGTACCACTTTTTACATGTTTCGAGTTGCTTAACGTCGGCAGGTTCGCCGCTCGTAAATAAGCTTAACGTATACAATAAACCGGTGATTTCGCTTGGATAACGACCTTTACCAAATACCTTTCTAAAGCGAGTCAGTGCGCTTTTGTATTGCATAATGGCAATATCAGGGCAGCTGCCACCTATCGCGGTATTATTCGCTTCTAAAAAGTAGCCGAGCAGCCAGTCGGTTTTATCTTTAAGTAACTGATCAAACTTGTTCTTTTGTAATAAAACACCCAAGTTTTCATTGTAATAAAGCCGAAAGTCACGCTCAAGCAAAGGCGATGATTTTACTAACTCAGGCCACCCGGGCTGGACTGTTAAATTAAAAAATTGACCACGAATAAAATATGTTAGGCACTCTTGTTGCCACTGCTTAGGGAGTACTTGCCAAAGTTGTTGTGCGTAGAGTGATTGAGCAATTAAATTTAAAAAATGGTCGTCTAACTCTTGGCTTGCATTGATTGGTCTGTTAGCAAAACCTCTATCAGCATTGTCGTAGTGATGCAGCAATACGGTAATAAAATTAAGCGCTCGGTCTTGTTGATGGTAGACGTTGCTAATTTCAATCAAAATTGGGCGAATTAAGTCTTTGAGCTGTTCAAGTAAGTTGATAACTATATAACTAACCGCATCAACGGATACTTTATAGTGTGGGCCGTAAGGGAGCTTGTACAGTAAATCCATCTGTTCCAATTGCTCAGTGTAACTAGTTACATCTGATTTTGAGAATGAGTAGCCAGGTTTTAGGTGGCGATAAATTCGCTGTGCTATTTGCTGTGTTGAGTTTTGATAGCCATATGATGATGCACTCAAAAGCTGTGCCAGTAGCACGCAGAGTTGTTTTTGTTGATCTTGAGTTTGGACTCTTGGCAGGGTATTCAATGACATAAAACGGCTAAAGTTAGTACCACAATGGCTTTAGTATAAAGAGGTGTTTATAACAAGCAATAAAAAAGCGACCCGAAAGTCGCTTTTAATAAGTGTGATTTTAAATTATTGCACCATTGAAAACAGCTTTTGTAGCTGTGGCATGTATTCTTGTACAAGTTCTAAGTTGTTTGAACTTACTTGAGGCGCATCAGCAGCATTTGCTGTATTACCTAAACTGCCAATCATAGACGCTGCGCTTTTATCTTTAGAGCCGCTCATACTTTGTAAGCCGCCCATAAGTTGGTTCACTTTTTCTTTATTTTCTGGCGATAAATTACCTTTGATGTTTTCAAGGTAAGCCATTGACACTTCAGAGCCCACAGAGATTAGCTGCTCAGGTGTGAATCCATATTGATTGGTAAGCGCTGCAAACTCTTTGTATAAATCGTTATCTTTGATCATACCTAGCGCGCTTAGTGCCATCGCACCTGACCCTGCTTCTGAGCCACCTAGCATATTACCTAAATCAAGGCTATTTAATGCGTCTTGGTTTTGTGACCAGTCAACAACAGCTGGGAGTGCTTTGATGTAACTTTGTAGATCATTTTCAGTAATATCCTGTGCAAAGCTCGAAAAACTCATTGCTATTAACCCGATTGCAGCTAGTAATTTTTTCATGTTGAAATTCCTTATTAAATATTTCTGTTAAATTGAAGTGTAAAAATCAATAATTTGCCAATGCATAGGCTGATTTAATAACAAATGTTACAATCTAATTTTGACAAAACTAGCTGAACCTAATGTTAATTATTTCAAATACCGTAACTATCGATGAATGGGAAGTCGAATTAACCGCTATTCGTTCCCAAGGTGCTGGTGGACAAAACGTTAATAAAGTGGCTAGTGCGATCCATCTTCGTTTTGATATTAAGCGCTCTAAACTACCAGACTTCTACAAACAACGCTTGTTAAATCTCAATGACAGCCGAATAACTAAAGACGGTGTTATTGTATTAAAAGCTCAAAGCCACCGAACGCAAGAACTCAATAGAGAAGATGCTTTAGGACGCTTGAAGGAGTTGATTGTTGGTGCAACAAAGGTACAAAAATCGCGGCGTGCAACCAAGCCTAGTCGCAGCTCTCAGCGCAAGCGCATGGATAAAAAAACCAAACATGGTCAAACCAAAGCGCTGCGCGGGAATATAAAACTTTAGAGCATTGGTTTTATAACATTGAAGATGGCACTTATATGATCGTCTCGGTCATTTAATGCTGCAATGTAACGGTACTTTTCGCCGCCGGCATGTTCGAATATTTCGCGGTTTTCACTTTCGAGCTCCTCAAGTGTTTCTAAACAATCGGCGCTGAAGGCTGGGCTGATTATTGCAATATCTTTAATACCTTCGCTTGGTAGAGCTTCAAGTGTTGCGTCAGTATAGGGCTTTAGCCATTCAGCTTTACCAAAACGACTTTGAAAGGTGCTGATAACTAAATCTTTATTAAGGCCTAGTTTTTCGACTACAAGCCGAGTGGTTTGCATACATAAACAATAATAGGGATCACCACTTTCCAAAAAACGTTTTGGCATACCATGATATGAAAAAACAAGTTTTTGCGGGGTTCCGTTTGTTTGTAAGTCTTCACTTATGCTATTGGCTAATGATTCAATGTATAACTCATTTTTGTGGTAACCATTAATAAAATGCAGTTCAGGTACCCAGCGCCATTTACGTAGTACTTTTGATACAGCATCAAAAGTTGAGCCTGTGGTGGGGCTTGAGTATTGTGGGTACAAGGGCATGATCACAATACGGGTAAGGCCTTTGTCTCTTAACTGCTCTAAACCAGCTTCAATCGATGGGTTGCCATAACGCATTGCCATGACAACTTCGGTGTCGGTATAGCCCTGGCTTTTAATAAATGCGTCAAGTTTGTCTCGTTGCAGGGAAGTGATATGGGTTAATGGCGAGCCATTTTCAGTCCAAATACTTTTATAAAGTTTAGCTGAGCGCTTTGGTCTTACACGTAAAATAATACCGTGCAGAATAACCATCCAAACTAGGCGTGGTATTTCAACAATACGTGGATCAGATAAAAACTCACGTAAATATGTACGCAGGGCACTTGCAGTAGGCGCGTCTGGGCTGCCTAAGTTGGTCAACAGAATGCCTGTTTTTTGGTTAAAACGCCCATCATGTGGGTTATCTGTAATAGCTGAAAATAGTGACACGCACTGCTCCTTCAAGCAAAATTGAGTCAATTAGGAATAAATTCCTTTAATTTTATAAGGGTATTATAACGAATGAAAGGCTTAATAAGATCACTAAATCACATTGATTTGATCATGATCCTAAATGGGGTCGGTTTTTTAGCTTCTAATTGCTGTAGTTTCTCAATTGATTTAGTGCTGAACTTATGTCCTTTGGGTAGTAGCATAATGCCAGCATGGCTATGCAGTGCATGACCTAGCAACATATTAGGTTTAAGTTTTTGCGCGTTGATTATTTGCATTGAGCCTACTTGAGCCTGTTGCTTAATGAAATTGGTATGGCACTGCTGCAGCGCGGCAACTATTCTAGGGTGATAATAATTACCGCTGTATCTTGCTACACACTCAAGCGCGTATTGATGGCGTTGGTTCTGTTCTAAACTGCTGTGTTCATAGTGATCCCAGTAATCACGTGAAATCGCCAAAATCATCGCACTTAATGGGATCTCATTGCCTTTAATGCCTTTTGGAATACCGTTACCATTGTAGTGCTCATATTGGTGGTAAATTGCCTCTGAAACATCGTGTAAGTGGGTCGCTGGCATGAGCATTAACTGGGCGGTACTTGGATGAGTGTAAAATGTTTTTCTTTGTTGCTCATTTAGCTCATGAACTGATTTTTTATATAGTTCAGGATCCATAGCTAATAAGCCAATTTGCGCTAAGTAGCCTGCCATGGAAGCCATTTCGACATTTTTATCTGGTAGATTCAATTCTTTAGCTATTTGGGTACACGTATTGGCAATATTCTGTGCTTTATTGCCATCAAGGTAGGGATTGGCATTAATAAAGTTATATAGCAGCTCTACAGTGCTTCTATGCTCGTTTATTTCATGTGCATTAGCAATTTCTAACTGTTTAAGTACTTGTTTTATTTGTTTGGTACGTTTTTCAACACGCTGCTCTAAAGAGTTATTGAGCTCTTTTAGTTCTTTGTTCTGCTTGGTTACTTTTAGCTGCAGTTGCTGATTTTGCTTTTTTAATTGGTACTTTTCGACACTGTCACTAATTGTGCTTAATAATAGGTTATTTTGCCAAGGTTTTTGTATAAAGCCATGTATTTGGCCTTTGTTAATGGCGTCTAGGGTGGTGTCTATGTCAGCAAAGCCAGTAACTAAAATTCGTTGAGAGTCAGGCGATAGAGTTTTTGCTTGATGAAAAAATTCAGCGCCGTTCATTAGTGGCATACGCATATCACTAATAATGACGGCAAACTCGTGTTGTTCAACTTGTTTTAGTGCCGTTAGTGGCTCCGAGAAGGTTAAAACACTGTAATGCTGACTTTTGAGTAACCGTGATAAAGCGCGAAGCACTATTTCGTCATCGTCTACACATAATATTTGAATTGCTGAATTATCCACATAAACCTCCAGACTATTATTTAAACATAGCGTGGGAAACCGTTTTTATAAACGTGAAAAAAAATTAAAGTGTGCTAATTTTATAAAAAGTAATCATTTATAAGAGTTAGATGCAGGACTTACACAGAATTGCTGTTGTTGAAAGCGACCCTTTATTACAAAGGGCGTTGCGTAAAGCATTACAAAATGTTGATTCATCAATGCAGATTACTCTCATAAACGAACAACAACTGGATGAGCAACTATTTAAAGAGAAATATTTTGATGTCGCATTTATTAGTGTCAGTGTTGAAAATGAGCAATTCACACATGCATTGCTCGTTTTTTTACAACAGCAGAGTCCATTGACTGTTCGTTGCTTATTAAAAGGTGTAACGTCAAAAGAGTGGAATTGGCAGCTGGATGACAACATACATTTTTGTTTAGCTAAACCATATAGTCATGCAGATCTAAGACATGTAATAAATTGTACAGCGCAAGTCAAAGCTCTGCCGATTGATACACCAGCAAAAATGCTGCTTGGTAAAATGAAAAACTTGCCAGTTATGCGCCAGCAAATAACAGCAATTATGGAGGCGTTTGCAGCGAACCCTGTTGAAATTCCTATTATTGCTGAGTTAATCTCTAACGAGCCAGCTTTAAGCGGCAGAGTGATTCAAATAGCTAATTCTGCTTTTTTAGGTTTTTCTAGTGAGACCGTTAACCTTAAACTGGCATTGGCAAGAATTGGTACTACCGCTTGCCATGCTTTGGTTATTCATACTGAAGCACATAACCATTATCAACACCAATTAGCTGAGCAGCTACTAGCTAAAATTACCTTAGATGCTTTTGCTAAAGCAAATCAAGCCCGTAAATTTGCCATTAAATTAGGTTTAACCGCGAAACAAAAAGATACCGTTTTTATATTGGGCTTATTAAGTGGCATTGGTGCAATGGCACTTACTGTATTTGCAAAGGGGTTTAGTGAATCACACTTCTTAAACCAAGAGTTGGTGTCAGCATATATTCTTAATTTATGGGGATTTACACCAACAATAACAGAAAATATGTTGCTGCCAGATCATTTAAATCAGGTGACGAGTATTGAAATGGCGGTGCACTTTTTGGCAAAAATGTATGTGGAGGAGCAGAAAATCGATTTTACACCGAGTGAACTAGAGGCTATGGCTGAATTGGGCTTGTCAGATTTGATTTCAGATTTTGTACCCTAATGAAAGGTTGTATTTTTCAGGCGTTAGAGAGTTTAGTATTAAAACATCGAAATATGGCTTTTTGGAATGCACTTGTTTACTCATTTAATGCATCACTATCAAGTGGTCGTTAGTCAATATCAGCATTTTGAGGCGTTAATTTTAATATGCAAATAAAAATAGAGCATCCTAAGTGTCAACACCGAGGCGATGAGATGTGTGTGTTAGATATTTTTTATAAATCAGTGCTAAAAAATGACTGATAATAACGAAGACTACCAACAAGCGTACTTACGAGAGCGTTCAGCGAGAATGCAAGCAGAACAACTCGTTGAAGACAAAAGCCGTGTTTTGTACGCGTTGAATCAAGAGTTGGTGAAAAAGGTTGCTGATCTAGAGCATCAACAACAGCTATTTATTCAAGCAGAAAAAATGGCCACTTTAGGGACTCTATCTGCTGGCATCGCCCATGAAATAAATAACCCGCTAGCCTATGCAATGAGTAATATTGAGTGCTTACAAGGCACCCGTTTAGTCTTAGATAAGCTACTTAAATTAAATCATGAGTTTATAGCGGGTGAACTCACTGAAACTGAACTTAAAACAGCGCTAATACAAATACAAACACCGCAGTCATTTAGTCAGATACGTGAGGATGTTCAAGAATTAATAGATGACAGCAGCGAGGGCCTGCGACGAATTAATACTATTGTGCGTAACTTACTTAACTTTGCCAGTCCGAGTAATAATGAAAAACAGCTCGCGGATATGAGTGACAGTGTTAAAAATGCGCTTAAATTATTAAAAAACCAGTTGAGTAGCTGCAAAGTGAGCACAGATATCCGGCCTTTACCGCTTACCTGGTGTAATTTGGCGAGTATAAATCAAGTGGTTGTAAATCTATTGATTAATGCCAAGCATGCTTGTGATATGGCTTTGCATGATAAAGGGCATATTCATGTAGCTGTAGGTTTTGCAGACGAGAAAATCAGTATTACGGTTTCTGATAACGGTTGTGGTATGAGTGAAGAGGTAAAAATGCAGATTTTTAATCCTTTTTTTACCACCAAGCCTGTTGGGACGGGCACTGGTATGGGGATGTCTATGGTTTATACTATGGTTACAGACCATCAGGGTATTATTGAAGTACACAGTGCTGAGCATGAAGGTACTCAAGTTCGCTGTGTCTTTCCAGTTATTAGTAATTAAGTTGTTCTAAGAAACTATTTTTAAAATTGTTTGAATTTAAACCATTAAGTCACTAGTGTGGTAAAGCAGTTAGAGCTTACGTTAAATTAATCAGGACTAAATTATGATCAACGAGAAAAGCATTCTGGTGCTTGAAGATTTTTTGCGCCAGCATACTGAGCTAAACCAAGTAAATACTCATCATGTTTTAGGTTTTATGAGCGGTTTATTGGCATGTTCAGAGTTTTATGGTGAATCAGTGATTGCGAATTATATCGCAGATGATAATGAGCAAGCTTATAGCTTGCTAATGAATGATTCAAAAGAACGTGATGCGTTGATCACGGTCCTAGACAATGTCACTGAAGCGCAGGTTGAGCAAACTCATATACTTAAGCAAATATACCCGCATGACACTAATGCACAGGCACCGAGTGAGCCATTGCAGCAATGGTGTAGTGGTTATTTAGCGGCATATTTAGTTAATCAAGAGGTGTGGCAGCAGGATTTTAACTTTTTACTGAATGTTGATAAACAGCAAGCTGCTGTTGATACTGATGGGCAACTATTTATAGACAACTTTGAGGCGACTTTAAATTTGCTTGCGACTTTTGCAATGTGGCCAGACGCGCTGAAAGAACACCCTGAGCCAGAAACATTAAACAGTGGCTTTAACGTTTTATATGCAGGTTTAGATGAAAGCTTAGTGTCGATTGCATCAATGGCACTGATGCTTGAGGATGAAAAACTCGCTCTTTGGGAAGAAGAGGGTTAATAGAGTAGCTCTATAATAAATTTTCACTTAAGCATGATTTGAATAATCATGCTTTTTTTGTCTAAATTTCAATCAAAATAATTCCATAATGAAAAATTTAGATAAAAAATGCATATTTCGACCATCGCCGCAGCTAAATATGTTTCTTTTTATATACAGATGTTGCTAGGATGTTCCTAAGTCGTTATTTAACTTTAAAGTGCAAATTTTTAAATAACGAACCAAACAATAATTTTATATCAACTTGCTAGTGCTGCAATCCACTAGCAAAGATGAATTACAGGGTCGAACACACATGACAACACTTCGTTTTAGTACTATTGCAGTAGCCGTTGGCTTAGCGTTTACTGCACCAACAATATTAGCGCAAGATGCGCAAGTACAAGCTGATAAAAATATCGAGCAAATATCAGTTTTAGGATCGCGGGTATCAAACCGTACCGTGACAGAGTCATCTTCACCAATTGATTTAATTGATGCTGACACATTAAATAAAGGTGGCTTTACTGAACTTGGCCAAAGTTTGCAAGCGACAGCGCCTTCATTTAACTTTTCTCGTACTCAAGTATCAGATGGCTCGGATCTGTTCCGCCCTGCGACATTGCGAGGGTTACAACCCGATCAAACCTTGGTTTTAGTAAATGGTAAACGTCGCCATAATCAATCAATTTTTGGCCTTGTGGGCACCGTGGGAGCAGGGGCCGCGGGTACTGATATGAATGCTATACCATTATCTGCATTAAATGGTGTTGAAGTATTACGTGATGGTGCCGCTGCACGTTATGGTTCAGATGCAATTGCGGGTGTGATCAACCTTTCATTAAATGACTCAACGGGTATTACCACAGGCTATGTGCAAATGGGCAGCACGGGTGAAGGTGATGGCGATACGGTATCAATGGGGTTAAATCGTGGTTTTGATTTAGGTGATGAAGGCGGGTTTATTAATTTATCACTTGAATATCGCGATGCCGATGGTACTAACCGAGCAGAGCGAGATATAGGTGGCTCGTCAGATGTGCCATTTGGCACTTTATCCGATGATGTACGTTGGGGCCAAGGTAACTCAGCCAGTGAATTTACCTCATTATTTTATAATATGTCTTTGCCGATGGGTGACACTGAGTTGTATTCATTTGGTGGTTATTCTGAGCGTTCGGCACTTGGTAATGGCTTTTACCGTAATTTTGATGTTGCGGCAAAAAATGTAACGCAAGTATACAGTGATGGTTTTTTACCGCGTATTTATAATGAAGCTGAGGATATTTCATTAGCAGTCGGGGTTAAAGGGGAAATCAATCCAGATTGGGGATACGATGTATCCACAGTTTATGGTGAAAACCAATATGACTTTACTTCTCGGAATACGTTAAATGCCTCTTACGCCGCTGAGTATGTATTCAATAACCCAGATGCCAGTGACGCCGACATTGCGGCTAATTCTGGCCCTAATGGTGGGTATTCAGGTGGCTTCCGTTTTGATCAAACTACAGTCAATGCCGATATTAATGGCATTATTGATATTGGTCGTAGTGAGCCCATTTATCTGTCATTCGGCGCTGAATACCGTAAAGAAAACTATCAAATAGTGCCTGGTGATGAAGCATCATATGCATGTGGTTTGGCAAATATGGATACCTCATATCCAGCAGTCAATGACGCGAGTCAGTTTGCTGAGTGCGGATTTCAAGCATACAATGGTTTACGTCCTGAGGCGTCTAATAAACAAAGCCGCGACAGCTTTGCATTTTATGCTGATGCAGAAACCATGATCACCGATGCGTGGAATATTAGCGCAGCTATCCGCTATGAAGACTTTTCTGATGCGGGAGATGATTTAATTGGTAAATTAGCCTCACGTTTTGAGTTTACTGATGATTTCTCAATTCGGGGTGCAGTATCTACAGGTTTTAGAGCACCATCACTACAACAAAGTGCTTATACTGCTTACACTACAAACTTAGGCGCGGGTGGCGTACTTGAGCAATCATTTATTGCGACTGCGGGCTCTGATTTTCCCGCAGCACTTGGTGTTGAAAGTTTAGAGCTAGAAAGCTCAGAGAATATAAGCTTTGGCTTTGTTTATGATGTTAGTAGTGAGTTATCACTTACTGTTGATTTTTATCATACTGCGATTAAAGATCGTATTACTCTTGGTAGCTTCTTATCAGCGAGTGATGTGGCATTTAGCCCCGAAGCCGTTGTTGCGCTTGAGCAAACCGGTGCAGATCAAGCTGCGTATTTTTCAAATTCAGTGGATTCGACAACAAAAGGCGTGGATATTATTGCCTCATACCGCACCGACTTATATGACGGTAATTTCTCTGCGACTTTTGCGGGTAACTTAAATAAAACTGAAATTGATAATGTGAACGCACCAGAAGGGATCCCAGAAAGTATTGCACTTGATGATATTCAACGTAGCTTTTTAACCGATGGACAGCCTGGAGAGCGTGGCACACTAACGTTTGATTATGAACGTGATGCAATGAGTGCCATGCTGCGGTTTAACTACTTTGGCAAAACAGATGTTAAGTACTTTGGTAATGATCACATTGGTTTACCTGATGAGTTATCGCCAACGGGAGAGTTTAAAGATACTAGCGTTGTTGAATCGGCTGTATTAGTTGATGTGAACTTTGGTTATGAATTAAGTGAATCCCTTACCTTGAACGTGGGCGTAGATAATTTATTTGATGTAACGCCTGATGAGTTAGGCCAAGATGAAGCACTTGATTTTATAACTAATCAAGCATTTAAATACCCTGTAAGAGCACTACCGTATGGTTTTGATGGTATGACTTATTATGCAAAAGTAAGTTTTAGCTTTTAATCATTAACTTTCACATCGCGAACATTGAATGAGAATTAATATCAGTATAGTCTATTGGTAATTATTCTTATTTAAGGTTTGCTTATGTTTAAATCTCTCTTCTTATTTGGCTCTTTAGTGTTCTCGTATGCTGCGAGAGCGAGTTGTGACCTGAGTATTTCTGCAAATGATGCAATGCAATTTTCGAGTAAATCACTCGAAGTAGATAAAAGTTGTAAAAGCGTTAAATTAACACTCACTCATACAGGCCAATTACCAATTAATATTATGGGCCATAACTGGGTATTAACTGCTAATGCAGACGTTAAGGATGTTGCCATTGCAGGCATGCAAGCCGGTGTTGATAACAGTTATGTTCCAACAAACGACCCAAGGGTTTTAGCTGTAACAAACGTTGTGGGCGGCGGTGAGTCAACGACGATTGAGTTTTCAATTGAGCAATTAAGTGCTGAGCAATCTTATAAATTTTTTTGTTCTTTTCCTGGCCATTTTGCTGTGATGCAAGGAGAGTTCAAACTAATTTAAGCTGAAAAAAATTTGTAAAAGTTAGTTGCAAATAAGCTATTTACCCCTACAATCCGCAGCAAGCACGATGAGCGTGCTTGTTATCTATTTATTATTTCTTATTTATAAAACTGGAAGCGTTATGAAGAAACAAAAACGAGGCAAACAGCCTCAAAATTACTCGGTAGATACCGGTCGTGGTGTTATCCGTGATAATGCATTAGCGGCATTAGTTACCTCTAAAATATTTAAACCACAAATTGTTAAAGCTAAAAAAGGCAAGGGGTCATATCAACGTAACAATAAACATGTAGGTCGAGAGTCCTATTTAATCGCCGCTTAATTAAAGTTGTGATCAAATAGCACTTTCAACAATAACAAAAATTGAAACCGGCTTAGACAATCTTTTTCTAAGCCGGTTTTTTTGGTTATATATACTACAATAATTCTTCTTTTTGTTCAGCTAACTCACTTTACGTCCCCGTAAAGGTGGCTACACACCTTGAAAATACCCGCACTACAGGGTTAACACCTTATTAACGGTGTGTTCATTTTTAATGTGCGAAATTACCTGTTCTTTATACGAGGTGATTTTTAAATCAATCCTAAAGTATGTTTTTTTATTTCTTTGGTCGCTTTTTTGTGCTGTTTTTTTGTTTTAATTGATCCTGTTATTTTATCGTTTTTGTTGACGTATAGGTAAGTTGTGTTAGTTTTGGTGATAGTTGTAAATTAAATGTTATTTTTAACCCCTGGGCGGAGGAGCAAATGAGCTCACGTAATATAATAAAAAATGCTTTCAAACTAAGTGCTTTATCACTTAGTGCGATAGGCTTAAGTGCACATGCAGCTGTAGATTGCAGCGCATTAACAACCTGGCAAGCAGGTCAAACCCATACAGGAGGAAGCCAAGTTCAAGCGCAAGATAATGCGTATGAAGCAAAGTGGTGGACACAATCAAACCCTGTGGAAAATGCTGGTCAATGGCAAGAGTGGAAAAATTTGGGTGCCTGTGACAGCGCTGTCACAGAGAATGAAATCCCAACAGTTACCGCTTTAGCACCGGCAGATGGTTCTCAATTTGCCGATAAAGACAGCGTTGTCATGTCGGCGCAAGCAACAGACCTTGATGGTTCAGTGGTGAGTGTTGAGTTTTTTGTTGATGGAAATTCAGTGGCTGTTGATAACACTGCACCGTTTAGCACAAGTTGGGACGCTGTTGCTGGAACTCATCAAATCAGCGCGGTAGCAACGGACGACAAAGGTGCGTCTTCTGCAGAAGTTGTAAACACGGTGAGCGTGTCTGATGCGGTGATTATTGATCCTGTTAATCAAGCGCCTGTGGCATCAATTTCATTTAGCACATTACCTGATCAACTCATTGTTGGCTCACAAGTGGTATTTGCGCTTTCAGGTAGTGATAGTGATGGTCAAGTAACGGCATTGAGCTTTGCTGCGAATGGTGTTGATGTTCATCAAGCGAGCTCTGCATCAAGCAGTTATGCATGGCAAGCAACGGCGTTAGGTCAAGCAACGTTTACGTTGACGGTAACTGATAATGAGGGTGCAACAGCGCAAACGACAAAAGTGTTAACCGTTGTTGAAGAAAATACAGGCCCTATTACTGACACTGATTGTCGCCCGCAGGGGTTGTATCAAACACCGGGTGTGAATACTCCTTACTGTACAGTGTATGATACTGATGGTCGTGAGATCATGGGCGCTGATCATCCGCGTCGTGTTATTGGTTACTTCACTAGCTGGAGAAATGGCGCAAATGGCCAACCAAGCTACTTAGTGAATGATATTCCATGGGATAAAATTACCCATATTAATTACGCATTTGCACATGTTGACGCAAACAATAAAGTGTCGATTGGCGATCCTAATTCAGCTAATAACCCAGCAACTAATATGGAATGGCCAGGTGTTGTAGGTGCTGAAATGGACCCTGAATTTGCATACAAAGGCCACTTTAATCTACTTAATAAATATAAAAAACAGCACCCTCATGTGAAAACATTGGTATCAGTTGGTGGTTGGGCTGAAACCGGTGGTTATTTTGATGAAACAGGCCGTGTACAAAGTGGTGGTTTTTATACCATGACAACCAATGCTGATGGCTCAGTAAACCACGCTGGTATTAATGCATTTGCCAAGAGCTCAGTTGAGTTTATAGAAAAGTATGGCTTTGACGGTGTTGATATCGATTATGAATACCCGTCGTCAATGAATGATTCAGGTCATCCTGATGATTTTCCTATCTCTAATGCACGTCGTGCAGGTTTGAATGCATCGTATCAAGTACTGATGAAAAAACTGCGTGAAGAATTAGATATTGCCGGTGAAGCTGCTGGTAAGCACTACTTACTGACAATTGCTTCTCCGTCATCAGGTTATTTACTTCGCGGTATGGAAACCTTCCAAACAGTTAAATACCTCGATTATGTAAATATCATGTCTTATGACTTACATGGCGCATGGAACTCACATGTTGGCCACAATGCTGCTTTGTTTGATACCGGCTTAGATTCTGAGCTTGCTCAGTGGAATGTGTACGGTACCAAAGAGTTTGAAGGTATTGGTTATTTAAATACTGATTGGGCTGTGCGTTACTTCCGTGGTGCTATGTCTGCAGGTCGTATCAATATTGGTTTACCGTATTATACCCGTGGCTTTAAAGATGTAAGTGGTGGCACGAATGGTCTGTGGGGCCAAGCTGCATTACCTAATCAAGCCGATTGTGCTAAAGGCACTGGCGTAGGTGAGAAGAATAAATGCGGTAATGGTGCTGTTGGTATCGACAATTTATGGCATGACAAAAATGATGTCGGTGAAGAAATGGCTGCTGGCTCTAATCCATTATGGCATGTGAAGAACCTTGAAAATGGCATTGTAGGTTCGTACCTAGGCGTATATGGCCTAACACCAGAGGCGGACGTTAATGATCAACTAACGGGTACTTATGCGCGTCATTATGACAGCGTTGCCGTTGCACCTTGGTTATGGAATGCCGATAAAAAAGTATTTTTATCAATTGAAGATGAAGAATCGATGGCGACTAAAGTTGATTACGTCATTAACAATGGCCTTGGCGGTATCATGTTTTGGGAATTAGCAGGGGATTTTGATTATGACTCAGCTAAAGGCGAATACTTCATGGGCTCTACTTTGACCTCACTTGCCTATGACAAGTTTAACCAAAGTGGCGTAGCGTATGACGTACACGGCGGTAACCCTAACTTTACTGTGCCGGCTGAAGCTGTTGACGTAACGTTTGATGCGAAAGACTTTCCGATTGGCGATGATAACTACCCAATTAGCCCGACCTTTGCTTTTACCAACAATTCAAACCTTGATTTAAGCGGTGCAAAAATTTCGTTTGATGTGCCTGTTTCGACTTCGGCTATTTTTAAATCTAACTGGAATGCACAAGAAAAACTTGGCATGGCAGTGGAAGTCAATGGCTCAAATGCCGCAGGTAATAATATTGGTGGTTATGAAAATGAGTTCCACCGCTTTTCTATCACACTTAACAATGAGTGGGGCGGTGAGCCGAAAGACTTTAGTGCCGGCGCAACGGTTAATGCTCAAGTAATGTACTACATGCCAATTACCGGTCCGAGTAACTTCACTATTGAAAAAGATGGCAAAGTGTACGCTTTCAAAGCGGAATACCCAATGCTTCCAGATGCTACGCCAGGTAATGGCGGTGGTGACACCGGTGGCGGTACAGGTGGAGATACCTCTGGTACGTGTGAAGGTTTAGCAATTGCTGATATTGCGGTTTATCCAAACTTCTCGCAAACCGATTGGGCGGGCAACCCAAGCCATGCAACAGGCGGTGACTTAATGGTTCATAACAACGGCGTTTATAAGGCCAAGTGGTGGACAAGTTCAGAGCCAGGTACAACGGCTGATTGGACTAAAAGTTGTAGTCTGTAATTTATAGCAATAAGGGGTAAGCATGTACTTGCCCCACACTGCGTCTTTAAAGGACAAAACAATGACATCAATTAAATTAAACACACTTTTATTATCGGCAGTAGCAAGCACCGTGTTACTGGCTATTATGCCAACCAACGTGCAAGCGCATGGTTATATGGATAGCCCAAAAGCGCGTCAAGCGTTTTGCCAAGCGGATGGCGGCTACTGGTGGCCAGAAGATGGCACGAATATCCCTAATTTAGCGTGCCGCGCAGCTTTTTTAGAGTCAGGTACTGTGCAGTTTGTACAAGACATTGAGTTTTCGGCTAATGTTCCTGACTACCTCAATCAAACGGCGGTAGAAACTACAGTGCCAAATGGATCGTTATGTGCCGGTGGTGACAATGCGAAACGAGGTATGGATTTACCGTCAGCTCATTGGCAGCGCAGTGATGTGGTGCCCAATGCCAATGGTGATATTCAAATTCGTTACCTTGCTGCAACACCACATAACCCAAGCTTTTGGCAGTTTTACCTAACCAAACCTAGCTTTGATGCGGCAACAGATATTTTAACCTGGGCTGATCTTGAGCTAGTGCAAGAGCACAGTAATATCGAGGTTATTAAAGACACCGATGGTAAACGTTATTACAAAATGAGTGTTGCTATCCCTCAAGGAAGAAGCGGTGACGCTATTTTGTATAGTCGTTGGCAGCGTAACGATGTGGTTGGCGAAGGTTTTTACAACTGCAGTGACATTAATATTGTTAGTGATGCCGGACCAACCGATCCTAATGTATGGACCAGTGTTGGCTATTTTGTTCGCCAAGGACAAGATGCCATTGCGGGCGATACTGTTTGGGCACGTTTATTTGATGAAACGGGGCAAGAGGTTATAAATCAGCAGCTTAGAATTAGTGCCGATAACCAAACGAATTGGCAACAAGTACTGGCAGAGAAGCTCAACCTTGATTATGCCCATTTAGTGCAAATTGGGGTGCAAAACCAAGCTGGCGATGTGCACTTTAATGCCAGTGATGTGCTCACTAATCAAGTGTACAGCAGTAATGAAAATTACAGCTATACCTTAAGCGTACAGAGTGCGCCTAGTAACACTGCACCAATAGTTCATCCACCGGCTGATTTAGTGGTTGATGAAAACACCAGTACAGCGGTGCATCTACATGCTTTTGATGATGAGCAAAGTGAATTAACTTACACCTGGTCAGTGCCTGCACCATTGAGTTTTACCGGTGGTGATGCAAACATCAATTTAATCTCGCCTGAGGTATCAGCAACTACTGACTACACCGTTTCGGTGTCGGTATCTGATGGTCAATTAACGACTCAAACCAGCTTCAAGGTCACCGTTAATGATACTAGCGTAGTCGATCCTGTTGATCCGAATGTGCCTGCATGGGACAGCACAACAGTTTACAACGCCAATGACAAAGTAAGTTTTGCTGGCATTGTGTATATCGCTAAATGGTGGAACCAAGGTCAGCAACCTGACAGCTCTAATGCGTGGGAGTCTCAAGCACAACCAGAAACATCGGTTACTTGGAATAGCGGTAAAGCCTATCAAGCTGGCGCCGAAGTAACGCATCAAGGACAGCGCTATCGCGCTAAATGGTGGACTCAAGGTGATGCACCTGGACAAGCCAATGTATGGACTCAGCTTTAACTAAAAACCTAAGTTTTGTAGTTCAAACTTATTAAATAATTACATTAATAATGGATAAGAGAGAAATATGAATATTAAACAATTAAGTGCAGCTATTGGTGTTGCTTTATTTGCCAGTGCTGCAACGGCAGCGCCTTCAACCCCTAGCATTAGCTGGGAGCCACAACAATATTCATTTGTTGAAGTGGATCTTGAAGGGAATGGTTCATATAAGCAACTCGTTACCCGTGTAGAGCAAGTAAACATAAGCATAAAATGGAGTGCTTGGAGTGGTGACGGTGGCGACAGCTACAAAGTTTATTTTGATGACATGCTTGTTAATGAAGGTGCACTGAGTGCAGGTTCTAAGACTGGCACTATTTCATTCCCGTATGATAAAGCGGGTCGTCACACTATGTATGTTGAATTATGTGAAGGCGGTACAACGTGTGCACGTAGTGCAGGTAAACCAATTGTAATTGCCGATACGGATGGCGGACATTTAGCGCCACTCCCTATGGATGTTGATCCTAATAACCGCGATATTGGTACTAAAGAAGGCTTAGTAACGGGTGCTTATTTTGTTGAATGGGGTATTTACGGTCGTGACTACGATGTAACGAATATGCCTGCTCAAAACCTGAGCCATATTTTATACGGCTTTATTCCAATTTGTGGTGAGAACGCATCGTTAACTGGTGGCCCTAAACGTGCACTTGATACAGCTTGTGCAGGCTCTGCTGATTATGAAGTGGTTATTCATGACCCATGGGCTGCTGTGCAAAAGGCATTGCCAGGTGTAGATTCAAAAGATCCGATCCGCGGAACTTACTCGCAGTTAATGTCGTTAAAACAACGTTACCCTGATCTAAAAATTCTACCATCAGTAGGTGGTTGGACTCTATCTGACCCATTTGGTGGTTTTACTAATAAAGCAAACCGCGACACGTTTGTGGCCTCAATGGAAGAGTTTTTAAGAACGTGGAAGTTTTACGATGGTGTAGATATCGATTGGGAATTCCCTGGTGGTGATGGCCCGAACCCTGATATCGGTGATCCAATCAATGATGGCCCTGCATATGTTGCACTAATGCAAGAGCTACGCGCCATGCTAGATAAACTAGAGGCTGAAACTGGTCGTACTTATGAATTAACCTCAGCAATTGGTGCAGGTTATGACAAGATTGAAGATGTTGATTACCAAGCGGCTAGTCAGTATATGGATTACATTTTCGCCATGACTTATGACTTCTACGGCGCATGGAGTAATGTAACCGGTCACCAAACTGCACTTTATTGTGGTGAGCACATGAGTGCAGGCCAATGTAACGGCACTGGCCTTGACGAAAATGGCGAGCCGCGTAAAGGACCTGCTTATACGACTGATAATGCTATTCAGTTATTGTTAGCGCAAAATGTACCTTCGAAGAAAATTGTTGTTGGTGCCGCTATGTACGGCCGTGGTTGGGAAGGTGTTTATCCACAAAATGCTACAATCGATGGTAATCCAATGACTGCCCCAGGTAATGGCAAGTTAACAGGCTCAACTGCGCAAGGTGTGTGGGAAGACGGTGTTATTGATTATAAAGGCGTTAAAGCGCACATGATTGGCGCTGCTGGCACCGGTATTAACGGTTTTGAAGTGGGTTACGACGACCAAGCTCAAGCTGCTTATGTTTGGAACCGCTCTACTGGTAAATTGATCACTTACGATAGTCCTGAGTCAGTTATTGCTAAAGGTAATTATGTTAAAGAGCATAACCTAGGCGGCTTGTTTGCTTGGGAAATTGATGCAGATAATGGCGATATCTTAAACGCGATGCACGATGGCTTAGGTGGTGTGGTTAACCCGCCAAGTAATAAAAAGCCAGTGCTTTCAGTTTCAAGCACAGTATCGGTTAACTCGGGTGAAAGTGTTACCGTTACAGCATCGGCAACGGATGCTGACAACGATCCTCTTAGCTTTAGCTGGACTGCAGACAGTGCGTTAATTCTTTCAGGTCAAAATACAGCTTCTGTTGCTATTACAGCACCTGCTGTGACTGTAGACACGCAATTTGTTGCGACTGTTGCGGTATCTGACGGTGAAGCGACTGTTAGTCGTGATGTTGTGGTGAATGTAATTGCACCAACAACAGGTGGTAACACAGCACCAAGCGTTGACGCTATTGCTGATGTAGCGGTTGAAGAAGGCGCCTCTGCAGCTGTTGCAGTTGTAGCGAGCGATGCGCAAAACGATGCACTTACCTACACTTGGACTGTGCCAGCTGGTTTAACACTGGTCGGAACGGGGGCTAACGTTAGCTTAGAAGCTGATAATGTTGATGCTGATACAAGTCTGACGGTATCTGTAGCAGTAAGCGATGGTGAGTTTACAACCACTCAAAGTTTTACAGTCACAGTAACAAACACAGATACAACTGTGCCGCCGACTGGTAGCTGGGATGAAAACGCTGTATACGTAAGTGGCGATGTAGTTACTTATAATGGTGTTGAGTACAAAGCGAAATGGTGGACTCAAGGTAACCGTCCTGATTTAGGCGGTGTGTGGGAAGCAACAACTCAGCCTGTAGATGATACTGGCAGTGTTGTATGGCAATCATCAGCTGTTTACAATACTGGTGATGAAGTTTCCCATAATGGCAATAAATACCAAGCTAAGTGGTGGACTCAAGGAAATGTGCCTGGCTCAGCTGACGTATGGAAATTACTTTAATGTAAATGCTGCTTAGCCTACTTCTAGGCAGCTATTTAAAGTACCTTTACCCATTCAAAGCAGCTTTTTAGCTGCTTTTTTTGTGTTTCAAGCAGTATGTTCCATATTGTAGTTATTATATAAAAGTAATGGATGATCATATTAAATATATGTATTTGTTATTAATACTATTTAGCGCACAGAATGTTGCTTGTGATAAAACACTCAAAGCAGAGCTCGAAAAAGGCAATGTTGATATGTTACCTGCTGCAAGTTTTAATCAACGCTTATATATGCTGCGAGCAAAGCGGGTTGATTTTATGATAGACGACGCAATAGTAAAATTAAAAGGGGAAGTAACTCATATAGTCAGTGACAATACTCATTGACTCGGTTGTATAGGACTAACCGAGTCGCGTGACCTGCACTTTAATTTTCCCTGCATTTGCACCGTAAAAGCGTATTAAGTCATTAGCAAAAGGGGTAAATTCACCGGAGTGAGCAATTTTAAACTCCCCGCCATCGGCAATCTCAAAAGCGTTATCATCACTGCGGTTTATGGCACCAATGAGTGCAAACCATTGCGCGTGAGGGAGACGACGAAACGGTTCTAATAATGTCATAGGAATTTCTTTAACTCCGAGTTGTACATCATCTCTATTCCAACCCAAAGAGGTACACTTTACGCCATCATCGTACCAGTATCGTTCAGGGTACGGAGTAAAGCGATAAGTCGCACCCTGCTCAAGCATCAATCCTGTTGAGTTATATTGCTCAGCTGCAAATATAATCACGTCTTGGCTTTGTCCAATTTGTAATACCGACATGTTCTGGTTTAGTAGCGCGATATGGGCGCTTAGGCCGGTAAAGTCGATCGCACTTTTATCAGCATAGATTAATTGATAAGTCAGGCTTTTTAATGATTCAGGGCGATAGCTGGTAAGGTTATGAACTCGTGTCGCAACACTGTGGTGAATTAGAGGCTTCATATCACTTTGTTCTTCATCAACCAATACACAGCATTCACGATCAACCAGTTTGAAAAAAGGATTAAACCAAAAGTAATTTTGCTGGTGGCTTAATGCAAGTGGATCTGGGGTGATAGTCATATCATCTTGCGCAATAAGAGCTTGGTGATCACTTGGGAATAGTGAGTGGTAATCAATCTGTGCACTTGTGACAAAGGAGATTGATAAAGGTTGATCCAGTAGCCACTCAATTGCGAAACGCAGACATATATCGGCCAAACCATCACGGTAATATCCGCCGCCAATATCCGAGTGAGCGCCAGCAAACCAAAGCTCTTGGACATTATGCTGATGATTCATTAAAGTCGGCTCAAACGCACGACGCTTTTCATCTAATGCAACACAATGCAAAGCGTTTTCAACGTTGTTAGCAATTGTATGGTTTTCAAAAATCACATGCTCTGCGCCACGGGTTACTTTGGTTACTTTTGAAAGACCAATGGATGCAACAGTGTCAAACACACACAGGTAAACACTGTCACTTACAAAAGGCTCCAAACATTTAGCAAATCGTCTGGCAAGGGCCGCTCCACGGCTAAACCCCGTTAGTAAAATAGTATCGCCTGGTTGGTAGTAAGTTTTAAAATCACTTATTGCGTGATTTAAAATACTGGCTACATCATCATCTCGCGGTGCAAGGGATTGATTCAATAAACGTTTTAAACGGCTTCCCTTAGTACCAATGCCTTGAAAGTAAAAGCTGAGCTGGTTTTTAAAGCGGGTAGTGGGTTCGTTATTTAAAGTGCCACCGAGTAAGAGGTGTAGCTTAAGGATATTTGAAATACTGGCGTCTTCTTTAAAGTGATCAGAACTAAATTGCTCTGCATCACGGGGCTCGTTACCCGTGCCATCAAAGTTGAAAATCAGCGTTTTGTCCGTCATAGCATCATCCCTTATGTGGTTTTTATCACTTTACACAGTAAATATTAAAAATTAAAGACAGCCTTTAAAGTTAAACTTATAAGCCGGGAATTATTAGGAAGACACCCAGCTAAAAATCAGAATTCAAATAAAATTTTTTAAAGACACCCATTTCAAAATAAGAATTCGAACAATATCTTTATGTATCAGTATCAGGCATACATTAATTTGCGGCTTGGATAAGGGAAAAATAACATTTGCAGTATCGGTTTTAATGTCTAGTATTAATAAGGGAACGATATTTTGAGGTATTTATGGCTACAGCAAGGCACCGACAAATAAGTTTAGTTGACACTCGCTATTATCACTGTGTTTCTCGCTGTGTAAGAAGAGCTTCCTTGTGTGGCGTAGATAAATACACAGGGCAATCATATGAACATCGAAGAAAGTGGGTCGAAGATAAGTTAATATCGTTGGCCTCAGTGTTTTTTATTGATGTTTGTGCGTATGCAGTAATGAGCAACCATACACATATGGTATTACATGTTGATAATAAAAAGGCTGAGCGCTTAAATGACAGAGCAATAGCCATACGCTGGCATAAAATTTTTAAAGGATCAGAGCTCACGCGCCGTTTTGCTAAAGGAGATAAGTTTTCACCCAGTGAGAAGGGAATTATTCTAGGTTTAACAAAGCAGTATCGCGCGAGACTAATGGATATTAGCTGGTTCATGCGTTCGTTGAATGAGTTTATTGCACGCAAGGCTAATATAGAAGACAACTGCAAAGGAAGGTTTTGGGAAGGTCGTTTTAAATCACAAGCCCTACTTGATGAACCCGCATTAATCGCGTGTATGGCATATGTAGATCTAAACCCTGTTCGTGCTGGAGCCGCAAATTCTCCGGAAACCTCTGATTATACCAGTGTAAAGAGTCGAATTTTCTCAGCCTTAAATCTCTTCGGGTTTATTCCCCGCCGC
>NZ_MXQF01000033.1 GCF_002165575.1 Pseudoalteromonas sp. A601 | reverse complement strand
AGTAATATTGAGCCAGCTCACTTTGAGCTGGTTTTTTTATGCCTATGGAAAATGCCTCTACTTAAGAGGCTTGGTCTTTAGCAAAGTTAATTACCTTTTTTACTTATCCTTTCACATACGTTTGCTGTAATAGCACGTAATATTTATTTGCTATTTTTCTTTCTAAAATATTGTTATCTAACCGCAGTTTTATGCGAAGAAAACCGCAAATGTAATTATATGTTAATTTTTTGTGTTTTATTTTTGTTGGGTTGTGTCTATTCTTGGTAATTCATTGTAATATCAATAGTTAGATATATACCTCATCATTTGATTTAAGGTATTGATAATGGCTTATTTAATTAATAAAAATACAAGTGAATATTGTTTTTTATACGCACATCATAGTTTTGGGCGTTTCCAATATTCTGTCGATACACTTGTGAATGACTTAAGCGTGTCAAAAATCCACGCTATCATAGAGTGGTTAAACGGTAAGTGGTATATCAAAGATTTGAGCCTTAACGGCACTTGGTTAAACCATAAGCGTTTGGCCAAAGATGAAAGTGAAGAGTTAAGCGTAGGTGACAAAATTTACTTCGCAGGTAACTCTGACACGACTTACATTGTAAAAGATTTAAGTGCTCCTGCAGATCAGTTAATAAAATTAGATGATGAGCAAAATAAAACCGCTGAATCAATTAAGCTTAAACACTATCATCTGCTACCTGAATCACAACCAGACAGCGCTGTGATTTATCAAAAAGAGACAGGGCAATGGTTGCTGGAATCGTTAGAAAACTCACTACATGATAGCCAAAAGGTATTAGAAGATAAGAGTATTATTTCATTAGGGCATAACAATTGGATGTTTTTATCTAGTCACTTAGAAGTGACAACTCAAATGAGTTCAGTACCACAGTTGTATATTAATGACTTAGATTTTATTTTTAACCTTAGTTTGGATGAAGAAACATCAGAATTAAAAATTCAGCATCATACAAATAATAAAGATTATGACCTGCATGTACGCTGTCATCACTATCTAACCTTAAATTTAGCGCGGTATAGAGCGCAAGATGCTAAAAAAGGGGTATTGCCTGCAAACCAGGGGTGGGTTAATACGGAGCAATTAGTGAAAGATTTAGGCGTCGACATGCGCTATTTAAATATACAGATACATCGTGCTCGCAAACAATTTTCAGAAGTTTTAACAAATGTTCATGACGCTGAAAATATAATAGAAAGACAACTGCGAAAAGTACGGTTTGCTGGTGCATCCTTTACAATTTATAAAGGGTGCGAATTAGAGAGTACCTCGGATGTCGTTAGAGCATGAAACAGTATTAAAATTTAATAAGGTCATCACTAACTATAAATTAATAAAATTACTTAACCAAGGAGGAATGGGAAGTGTGTATCTTGCGGAAGATACACGTTTAAAGCGCTATGTTGCGATCAAATTGTTAAAACCAACGGAGCATTTAATAAATCATAGCGACCCACTTATAGAGGCACAGCTTCTAGCTCGCTTGAACCATCCAAATATAGTACAAGTGCACGATGTACTGTTGTATGAGCAGCAAATATGTATTGTTATGGAGTACCTCAAAGGTAAAACTTTACTTCAATTTCAGCATCAGCATATTACAACGCTCGACGAAAAGCTTAACTTATTACAGCAGCTGTGCGCGGGGTTAGTTCATGCGCATAGTCAGGGCGTAATGCATTGTGATCTGAAGCCCGGCAATATACTAATCGACAATCATGAATTAAAAATAACTGACTTTGGTATTGCTACGTTACAGAGTAACCCTCTAAAAGAGCAAAGTTTAGAATCTAGCTTTGGTAGCGCGAGTGCGATGTCGCCTGAGCAATTAAATAAACAGCCCTTAGATTTTCGCAGTGACTTATTTTCGTTTGGCATGCTGGCATTTTTGTTTGTTAGTGGCCGACATCCATTCGGAGAAGGTTCTGCACAAACACTTGCTAATAATATAGCTAATGGGGAAGCGCTAAATGCACATGAAATTATTCCTAAACTACCAAATGAGTTATGTGATTTATTAAACCAACTTTTACAACGAAAAAAAGAGCTTCGCCCCGCTGATGCCAAAGAGGTTGCACGTAAGTTGCAAGATGTTGTTATTGCGATTAAACAACAAGAAATCCTAGCACAAGATACTGTTCCAGTAGAGCAGCTCGCTATACAAAAAAAACCTTTTTTAACCCCCGCTTTTTGGTTTGCCGTATCTATGATTGCCTTGGTAGCGGTTGGATTAACTTATAAACTCAATGAGCCACCAAATGAACATTATGTTGCATTTTTACCGCCTGTAATAAAAGCACAATCAATGCTTAATGCGGATCTTGATATGATAAAAGCGACAATTGATGATGCTGTAAGGCAAGGCGTAATAAATAGTAAGCACTTACATTTAATTTCTCGAGATGAAGTTGACACAATTGTAACTGGTGAAAATAAACAGCTTAATTTAACTGCTCAGCTTAATAAGCTAAGTCAAGCTACAGGTTTGCAAGAAGCTATTAGTTCAGAGCTTAACTGCACTCAGCTGCAGTGTTACTTAACGCTTGTTCGTTTAGAGGCACCAAACTGGACAGTAAAAGCGCGTAAACAATGGCCTATTATTGTGGACAACTACAGCCAAATGTATCAATCAAGTAGACAGCAGTTAACCGCGCTTTTTCCTGATTTTGATAGTAAATATTTAACCTTATCTGAACTAAGTGATACCGTACAAATTGAGCATATTGGGCTCTTTCAAAAGGTTCAGCAAGTTGAGCTACACTCAGAACAGTTATTTATACGTATTACCGAAGCGATTGAACTTACCCCGCAACTGTATGCTAATTATGAGCTATTGCGTGAAGTTGCACTGAGTTTGTATCAACTCTCGCAGCAAAAGCGATATTTAGATATTGCTAGTAAGCTGCTGTTTAATGCGCCTTCTGAATATCAAAACACCCCTGCATTTGCTAAAAATGCCATGCTTATTGCGATAGCAAAGCAGGATTGGGTAGCTGCGGAGCAGTATTTAACTAAAGCAAAGCAAGTAGGTGCAAGTACATTAATGCTTTATGAATTAAAAGGTACCCTATTCTTACAGCAAGATCAGTTAGTTGAAGCACAACAGGCATTTGAACTGGCGCTAAAAATACGGCCTAACCCTATAATAAAACAAAATTTGGCGCTTGTGTTGTGGTGGCAAGGTAAAATAGCTGAGGCTAAGCAATTACTCAACGAAGTAATAATCATAAGTCCAAATAACTATACAGCGAATCAACTACTCGCAGATATTGCACTCACCGAAGGTGAATTGAGCATTGCAATAGAACAATATAACCAGGCTATTGCCATTAAGCCCGAAAGCACTGATTTAAGTAATTTAAGCATTGCTTATTCATTAAAAGGAGAGTTCGAACAAGCGTTACAGGTCGCGCAGCATGCCGTTGATATTAACCCTGAGCATATAGGTTTTAGGCTAAATTTAGCTGATATTGAAAAAGCACTCGGACTTAGTGAATCTTACCCTGCTAATTATTTAAAGGTGATTGAACTTACCCAAAAACAGCTTACGTTGGATAGCTATTTAGAATCCGCCCAAGCGTATAGCCAGTTGGGCGAAGCAAAACGCGCATTACAGGCATTAAATAAAGCCATTAGTATTGCATCTGATCATTATGAATATGTGTTTACTGCAGCGTTAGTGTACAGCGTAATAGGTGAGTACCAATCTGCGTTAATGTATATAGAAAAGTCATTAGAGATAGGTTATCACCCAATGTGGTTCAAGCTACCTTGGTTCAAACCATGGTGCCAAAAAGAAGGGTTTATCAGCTTAATACAGCAGTATGACCCTTCTTTTAATTGTGGTAGCGGCTTAAATTAAAGAGTATTCCCCGGTCTACGCACTATAATTTTAGGATCCTGCGACATATAAATTTTATTTGTCGGTAAATGTTTAGCAGTGTATCTAAATGAGATAGGTAAATATTGAGTATGTTCACCTTCGGTGACTTCAACAACTTTATCTAAGTTGTCTTTATCTACACCATTAAATTCGTAAGTTGGTACTACTTGGGTTACGCGTAAAATCAACGTGTCTCCATCCGTAATTTCTGTTGATATATTATATTGGCAGTTACTATCAGCACCACAATATTCAACGCCATTACCATAAAACTCCCAATCAGTGGCAACAGAAGGGTCTAGTTGAATAATTAATTCAACATATTGTTTGCCTTCAGTACTTTTTGATACACCTTGTTTTGCGTTATCAAATAAAACACTTAACTCCTCCGTTGGGTTTGTTTCATTATCAAAAAACGTTAGCCAGTTCTCATTAACGTGAGGTAACACTGTTAGGGTTTTAACTGAAAAGTAATTATCTGGTTGGCATTGAACTTCAATATTTGGAGTTTGAATATCATTCATGTGATCGGTCCTTGTATAAGGGAGTCATTGTAATTACAGCAGCTAACTTTATGTTTGTTAACTTACATTATTTGCTACATAACCTAGGATTAGGTTTAATTTCTTTAGTGTAGAAGATATTTTTTATAAAACGAAACTAAAAACATTATTTGTAATGCTGTGTAATATTTTTTCGCTGCAATAAAATAGTAAAAATACCTATCTTGGCATTTTCAGATTCGCTATGATGAATTGTCTTTTGGTTAATGAAGTTTATTTATGTATTTACAGATACTTACAAATTTTGATTGGGTTAGTGTTGGCGTAGGTTTTACAGCCAGTGCTATGCTTTTCAGTGTAATTGGGGCTGCGCGACGCAAACGTCTTTACACCGAGCTTAACGAGCAACAGCAACAGCTTGCCTTATTACAAACTCAATATAATGAAAAGCAGCAACAATATGCGGCATTAGTTGATGAGCAAAATTTACTTGAGCAAAGCTACCAAGAGCAAAGAGATGAAGCGCAGCATTTTAAAACCCGCTTTAGTGAACAAGAGAAACAAAGTCAGCAATATAATCATTATTGGCGTAAAGCTGAAGCTGATTTAACCTCATTACGTAATGAATTTAATGCTCGAGATGTAGAGCTTAATTCTTTACGGACTGTGCTTGAACAAAAACAAACTCATTTTGAGCAACAGCTACAACATATAAAAGACAGTAAAGAACAGCTCAAAAAAGAATTCGAGAATTTGGCTAATCAAATCCTAGAAGATAAATCACAAAAATTTAAAACCCTCAATCAAGAGAGTATTGAACAACTATTAAAGCCTGTGCAAGGTGAGCTTAAAGGTTTTCGCGATAAGCTTGAATCTATTCATGTTGAAGACTCAAAGCAACGTGAAGCACTTAAAATTGAGCTACTGCATTTACAAGCTAAAAGCCAAGCAGTTACCGAGCAAGCAGATAAGCTCAGTAATGCGCTACAAGGGCAAAAGAAAACCCAAGGTAATTGGGGCGAGTTAATGCTTGAAAACGTGTTAGACAGCGCGGGGCTACGAGCCGGAACCGATTATGAACGAGAGGTTTCGTTTAATACCGAAGACGGCCGCCTACGCCCAGATGTAGTAGTGTATTTACCCCAAGGGCGCCACTTAGTTATTGATGCTAAAACATCGTTAAATGCCTATACACGCTTTGTTAATGCAGATGATGATATACAAGCTCAGCAAGCGATTAAAGAGCATGTTGAAGCCGTAAAAGCGCGCATTAATGAACTGGCAAGTAAATCATATGACCGTTTACCTGGGCTTAACTCTCCAGAAGTGGTGATCATGTTTGTGCCGATAGAGTCCGCCTTTGTTGAAGCACTAAAATATCAAAGTGATATTTACCAACAAGCGATAGAGCAAAATATACTGGTTGCCACACCCACTACCCTTCTAACTAGTTTAAATATAGTTAAACAACTTTGGCGTTTTGAAGAGCAAACGAAGTATTCAAAAGAGCTGGCAAACCGCGCGGAACGTTTTTACAGCAAACTTAATGGCTTTTTAACCAGTATGGAAGGCGTTGGTAAACAGTTAGATAAAGCCAAAGAAAGCTATGATAAAGCGTTTTCTCAGTTATATCGTGGTAAAGGAAACTTAATTAAGCAAGCCTCTGAGTTTAAAGAACTTGGTGTTTCAGTGCAAAAAGAACTCCCTAAAGAAAGTGTTGAACGGGCGCAATTAGAGCTGGATTGATCTAAAGTTTTCATTAAAAGGGCTCAAAATGAACATAGGGATATATATTTACGATGATGCTGAAGTGTTGGATTTTTCAGGCCCATTTGAAGTATTTAGTACTGCTAAACGCTTGGCAAATAATAACTGTCAGGTGTTTTTTGTGGCTGAGAAAAACAAACCAGTACTTGCGCGTGCAGGCTTCAGTGTAAACCCCCATTACAGTTTTGCAGATCACCCCGCTATTGATTTGTTAATCGTTGTTGGTGGTGTGCATACTCATGAGCTTGAAAAACCAGCTGTAATAAGCTGGATACGAAAAAACGCAGGCACTGCTACTAAAGTTGCTTCTGTGTGTACGGGAGCATTTTTATTAGCCAGAGCTGATTTACTCAATGGTCTAACGGTTACTACGCATTGGGAAGATCAAACTGATCTTGCCAATATGTTCCCAAATCTAAATATGATCGCAAATAAGCGTTGGGTGTCACAAGGTAAATTTACCACCTCTGGCGGAATTTCTGCAGGTATTGATATGAGCTTACAATTGGTTGCTGAGTTAATAAGCCCTGAACATGCAGAGCTTACAGCAAGGCAAATGGACTACCAGTGGCATAAAAACACTTAGCCCTCTGGTAGCTGCTGTTGAATAAAAGCGTTTAGGTAATCACGTAAACAAACCGATTTTTTACTAAGTAAACGCCCACTTGGCCAAATAGCAAAAATCTCCCTTGGTAGACTTTGCCAAGCTGGTAAAACTCTGACTAACTCGCCCGTTTTAAGCTCGTTTATAATTTCAAATCGCGGTAGTAACCCTACACCTTGATGATCACATAGTTGATATTTCACAAACCCTGTATCGTTATAAATGCTACTAAAGCGGCACATATGCGTATAACTGGCGCGTGTTTGGTTATTGGTGAGTGGCCAACTATTTCTTAGTGTTGTACCAATTAAACGATGTTGTTTAAGATCACTCGGTTCTTTGAGTGCTTGTGAATTAGCTAAATAGCTTGGCGTAGCCACTAAAATAGAATCTGCTTGTCCGAGCTTTTTTTGTTGTAATAATGAATCCGCTTGTGGACCTATCCGTAGGGCTAAATCGGCTTGGCTTTTTATTATATCTTCAAGCTGATTACTCAAAATTAGCTCTAATTGAATATCAGGGTACGCTTTAGTGAACGCCAACCACATTGGCCTTAAAAAACCATGGCAAATATTAAGTGGCGCAAGTACTTTGAGCTTACCGCTTAGTTGCTCTTTTTGTTGATTGAGTTGATGACTGGTTTGTTCAAACTGCTCAACTAAAGTTGCGTAGCTTTGGTAATAAACCTGCCCTTGTTGAGTTAGTGTGCATTGGCGCGCAGAGCGATGCAGCAGCTTTTGCCCAAGCCGAGATTCAAGGCGTTGTAAACGCCGTGTAACGGTTGCCGCAGGGAGCGATAAGTACTCCCCTGCTTGCGACAACCCACCTTGTTGCACTATGTGCACAAACAACACAATATCGTCTAACATGATTCCACTTTTGCAATTTAAGTTTGATTTATTTGCTATATCTAACATTTTTGCAAGTGATTATCATGGTTTATATTATAAATTTGCTTATTTAAGCTTTAATATGAGGAATCAAAATGGACGCAAATCATTGGCATGAACGTTGGGAAAAAAATGAAATCGGTTTTCACGAAGGTGAAGTAAACCAGTATTTAGATCGTTATTTTACTAAGTTAAATTTACAGCAAGGTGATACTGTTTTTGTTCCTCTGTGTGGTAAAACTTACGATATTCATTATTTGTTAAACAAGGGAATAAAAGTAGTTGGTGCTGAATTAAGTGAAATTGCTATTTCACAGCTATTTAGTGATTTATCGCTTACCCCCACGATTACCAAGCATAATGAGCTTCTATGTTATAACGCAGCAGAGCTTACTGTTTGGGTTGGTGATATTTTTAACGTTACCAAGTCGCTATTATCTAAAGTTGATGCGATATATGATCGCGCAGCGCTTGTTGCCCTCCCCCATGAAATGAGAGATAACTACAGCCAACACCTTATTGAAATAACAGGCAATGCGCCGCAGCTTCTAGCAGTATTTGAATACGATCAAAACGAAGTAGCAGGTCCTCCATTTAGTGTTGTAGCGAGTGAAATACAAGCACTTTATGCAGCGTATTATAAGCTTAACTTACTGTGTGAAGAGCCTGTTGCAGGTGGATTAAAGGGGAAAGTGAGTGCTAATAATGTAATTTGGTACTTAACCTAATGCAATGATCAACTTTTCAGTTGTGAGATAATTAAAGTTCATCGCTTTTGAGCTTAATCTTATTTATATTGCGACAAACGTTCAGATCTTAAACGTATTTTTTGTTAAAGTAAGCTTATTGCAAGACATCTTTAACAATAACAAAAGCATTACCTTACTTTAGGATCTCCACATGAAACTACTTAAATCCTCGGCTTTAGTACTGTCGGTACTCGCCGGGCTTTCGTTATCAGGCTGCTCTGTAACGCAAAATACCACAGGGAGTACAGCAATGAGCCAAGTTAGTAATCCACTTACCCTTGAGCAAATCTATAAAGATAAATACTTCAAAGCACAGCGTAATACTTACTTTAAATGGTTAGACGATGGCACCGGTTACACAGTGCTTGAAGAGCGTGAAAGCGAAAAAGATAAAAATAACGACGCTGAGAATGCCAAAGCTGATGACGAAAAAGAACACGGCGTAAAAGGTAACGATATCGTATTTTACAATGCCGATGGCACGGGTCGTAAAGTTCTAGTTGAGTTTGAAAGGCTACTGCCAGAAGGCGCAGACGAGCCATTTGCAATCGAAAGCTACCAATGGTCAAAAGACGGTAAATGGCTCATGGTATTTACCAATAGTGAGCAAGTTTGGCGTTCACGCAGCCGCGGGGATTTTTGGTTACTCAACCTTGAAACCAATCAATTACAGCAATTAGGTGGCGCAGACGTTGAACCAACTAAGCTCATGTTTGCTAAGTTCTCGCCAGATAGCTCAAAAGTAGCGTACGTGCGTGATAACAATATTTATATGCAAGCGGTTGGCAGTAATGACGTAACAGCACTGACAACAGATGGCAGCGCCACCATTGTTAATGGCAACTTTGATTGGGTATACGAAGAAGAATTCACCATTGCTGATGGTTTTCGTTGGAGCCCAGATAACAAATCAATCGCCTATTGGCAGCTTGATACTAGCGATGTGAAGTTTTTCACTATGATCAACAACACTGATGAACTCTACCCTACTCTAAAAGAATTCCCTTATCCTAAAGCCGGTGAAACTAACTCAGCAGTTCGTGTTGGTGTGGTAAGTCTTGCTGACAAACAAACGCGCTGGGCAAATCTCGAAGGTGATAATCGCGATCGCTACATTCCGCGTATTAGCTGGGCAGGCACAGGCGATGAATTAATGATCCAAGATTTAAATCGTCCACAAAGCCACAACAAGGTTTGGTTATTTGACTGGCAAAAACAGCAACTGACTAAAATTTTAGAAGACAAAGACGATGCCTTTATTGAATGGTTTTATAAAGCTAACTGGTCAAAAGATGGCGAGTTCTTTATTTGGCATAGCGAACGTGACGGTTGGCGTCATCTTTACCGTGTATCGCGCGATGGCAAAACTATTATTGACCTAACACCTGGCGATTACGATATTGTTGATATGCTCACTATCAATGAAGAAAAAAATGTCATGTATTTTATTGCCTCGCCAGAGAACCCTGGCCAGCGTTATTTATACAGCACGCCACTTGATGGTAGCAGCAAACCTGTGCGTGTGACCCCTGTTCAGTTTGAAGGCTCAAACAGCTATTACATGTCAAAAGATGCCTCATGGGCCATGCACAGCTATTCTAAATTTGGCACCCCTCCAACAAAAGAAATCATTAAAGTGAGCGATCACAGTAATGTTAAAACCTTAGTTGAAAATAACGAGCTGAAAGAAAAACTCGCTGAGCAAAGCTTACCAAGCCATGAGTTTTTCAAAGTCAACGCGCAAGATGGCACCGAGCTTGATGGCTACATTATGTTTCCAAAGAACATGGATAAAAGTAAAAAATACCCGATTGTTTTTTACGTATACGGTGAACCCTGGGGCTCAACAGTGCAAGACCGCTATGAAGGTAATAGTTACTTGTATAAATCACTATTAACGCAAAAAGGTTTTATTGTGGCATCGGTTGATAACCGCGGTACACGTGCACCCAAAGGCCGAGATTGGCGCAAATCGATTTATAAAAAAATCGGCTCAATTACCGTGCAAGATCAAGTTGATGCGCTAGATGCCATGGCCAAACGTTGGGATGTAATCGACACCGACCGTGTTGGCGTGTGGGGCCATTCAGGGGGCGGCAGTTCAACCCTTAACTTATTGTTCCGCCATGGCGATAAATTTAAAGTGGGTATAGCCTCAGCGCCAGTGCCAGACATTCGTTTATACGACACTATTTACCAAGAGCGTTACGCGGGTAACCCAAATACCGACCCAGAGAGCTACGATAACACCTCGCCAATTACGTTCGCGAAAAACCTAACTGGTAAGCTATTGCTTATTCACGGCACAGGCGATGACAACGTGCATTACCAAGGCTCAGAGCGTTTAATTGACGAACTTGTTAAGCACAACAAACAGTTTGAGTTTTTCTCATACCCTAACCGCTCACATAGCTTGCGCGAAGGCAAAGGCACCACTTTGCACTATCACACCATGATGGCCGAGTTTTTTGAAAAGAACTTGTTAACTAAATAATTGATTTAAAAAAGTAAAATACTGAAGCCGCATACTAATTATTAGTGTGCGGATTTTTTAATCAAAGTGTAACGGGGGTTTACAGAGCGTAGGTTGGGTAGAGTGCAGCGAAACCCAACAAAAATTTGTAGGTATTGGCAAAGTAGTTGATGCTAATGACAAGCGACATCATGACTCCTATCTTTTCTGGCTCTATATAAACCAGTCTCGATAAATTATACTAAATAGAATCAAATTTATTGAGAGTAATCATGGCAGGCAAAGCAACAAAACAAATTATTGAGCAGCTAAAGGACTCTAGTCACCCTCCAATTGTTCTACTTGATGGCGCTTGGGGGATAGGTAAAACTTACTTAATCGATAATGAACTAAGCCCGTTGATTGAATCTGATCCTCAAGAATTTGGTGATTATCATTACATCTCAGTGTTTGGCATACAAAATGTCACAGAATTTCAGGATCAAATCGTTTCACTGTATATATCCAACCAAAAAGAAGGTTCAAAGTACCTTGATGGTTTAACAAACTTAAGTAGCAAACTCGCTCGTATGTGTGGGGCTGATGTTAGTGAAGCGGGAGTTATTCAAGGTGTAATATCTGGAACTACAGGTTTTCTTCGTCAAAAAGCAATCCAAAATATGAAAGACGTTACGCTAGTCGTAGACGATTTGGAGCGATTAACAGATGAAAAATTAATTGCCGACATAATGGGAACCTGCTTGCGATTTGCTGAAAATAACAAAATAAAAATCATTGCAGTAGCAAACGTGGCTGCATTAAAAGATAAAAACAAAATTGAAAAGTCTTTTAGTGACGTAATCAAACTTACTAGAACGACAGAAGAGCTGCTTACCATTATTAATCAAATTTATAATGACGTGTTAGAGCCTGCGGTGGAAAAGGTAATTTTTCAAACGATTAACCAAGCACAAACGTTTAATATAGATATCAATAATTTACGAGTGCTTCAACGAGCCGTAAATAGAATCATAAAATTAATGAAAAGAGTTGGCGATATCGAAGAAATAGATCAAAGGCGTAGTGCCGAAATGTTAACCCAACATATTCTTCTTCTGACGCTTTATTGTTACTCTAACAAATTAAACTGGGAAGATTTTGTTTTAATACTAAGTAATACTAAAAAGTGGCGAACCCACCAATTGACAGTAGCAAGAGCCCGTAAAAAAGACCAGCCTCAGGTGGAGAAGCTTTCCGAAGAAGAGCTGCGGCAAAAAACTTTGTTCGATCAATTAAGTTCACTGCTTAACGGCTTGCCTTTTATCGATGTTTTGGCAGAATACTGTTTTACTAACCTTGTACCTGAACTCAGTGATGAAGAGTTCATTAAGCGATTTCAACTACCTAGACCATCTAATCCCATAGATATTTTTAAAGCTCACACATTTTATAGTTTTACTACTGAAGACGAATTTGAGCTGGGTATTAAGCAGTTGGAGGAATTACTCTTTACCATGAACAATGTAAATTGGTCAGATTGGGTAATATGTTGTGATACATATCTGTTTATGTATGAACGAGGGTACTTTGAAAACGCTAATATACCTAAGCTTACTAATAAGCTAGAAACAAGAGTTTTAGAAGATGGGGTTATAGATCTAGACACAGTAAATAATTCTCGCCTAAATTTTAGAGATTACAAATCTAATCAAATTAGGACGGCTAGCTTTGAGCAAGCCATTAATAAAATATATCAACGCTCTGAATCTAAGCATGAAGCTTCTATTACAGAAAGCTTCTTAAAAGATTGGCGAAAGACTATTCATAAACCTCAATATCATATTGAAAATAAGCCATTTTTCCATAGTATTGATCACGAAAAACTCGCAGGAGCTATTGCTCAATGGACCGCGATGGAAATAGCTGATTTCGTAGGTTTTATTAGAAAAAGATACCTTATAGCTAATCATCTAGAAAAAGATAAATTAGAACTACCTGCTATAGATCAACTTTCCATGCAATTGGAGTTAAAGCGGAAGGATATACCTGGTCGTCTACAAAAAGGTGTTCTTAAAGAATTAATAGTTGAGCTTAAGAATGCTGTAACTACTATAAAGGATAGGCAGCAGAAAGATTCTCTTAACTAAATGCCTAATAATACTAAGGCCATAATCTTGAGCTAAATAGTCGAGAGCGCAGTGGTATTTTTAGCCTCAGCCTGAAAATATGAGCGTATAAATAAAACCCTTCATATGTTCAGTGTGGAGGTAAGTGATCTATATCAATAAACGCAACGAATATATAGACCGGATAAGTCTCGCTGCTGGTGCTCGATTGTCACTATATTATTATTGTCTGGATTTGCGTTATTAATTTACTTTTAGCCTTTTCATCGTGCTGAGGTACAACTACGTCTATTTTTACTTCTAAGCCTAAAGCTTCCATTAAGTCGAACGCGCGGCCAATTGATAACGATCCTGTGCCATTTTCAAAGTCACTCACTGTATTAATGCTAATGCCAGAGAAGTCCCCCGCTGTTCTTTGATCAAGTTTTTGGCTTTTTCTCACTATACTTGCCAATTTACCTAATTGTTTTGCTGACTTTATTGTGACTTCCATTACCAATCCAAAATTCACAGTGTTTTGTATCAGACGTCAATTAACTTGTCCGGTCAGCGTCAATTAACTTGGCCGGTATTTGAATTAAGTTTCATTGCTTGTTTTTTACGATAGCTTTCACCTTCGATTTTATAGATGTCACTGTGGTGAACAAGTCTATCGATAGCGGCAACTGTCATCATGTTATCGCCGAATATACTATCCCATTCACTGAATGCTTGATTTGATGTGATCAACAAACTACCTCGTTCATATCGATGGGCAATCAATTCAAACAATACCTGACTTTCACTGTCATTCTTTTTTACGTAGCCGATATCATCCAAGATCAGCAATTCATACTTATCAAGTTTTTTAAGCGCGTCATTTAAGCCTAACGTTTCTTTTGCGCGCTGTAGCTCTTGAACAATAGCAGTGCTAGTGCTGAATTTAACACGCACTGATTTTTCAAGTAATGAGTAACCAATGGCACAAGCTAAATGAGTTTTACCTAAGCCGCTAGCGCCGAACAGCAAGATATTATGACCTTGTCTAAGCCAATCAATCTGACTCACTTTTTGTTTTATTTGCAGTGATGTAACACCTTCAATTTCATCGAACTTATATTGATGGAGCTGTTTTCCAACAGGTAACTTACTTTCTTTAAGCAATCGTTTTAATCGGCTTTCATGGCGATGGGTCGCTTCCAACTCGCAAAGCTCAGCAAGAAATAACTCAGGCTCCCATTGCTCTGTAACAGCCTTTTGAGCAATCACTTCCCAGTCTTTAGCCATTGCACTTAAGCGCAGCTCTTTTAATAATATCGGTAAGCTTTGAATATTAGCCATACAAGCCTCCAAGTAACGCATCGTAATCACTTATTTGATGTTGTTGGCTTACAATGTCGGGGATAACAATTGTGCTAGGTCCAAACATTTTGCGGCACAGTTCAATCGATATCCGTTTACCCTGTTCATGGTTTTTAAATACATAACGGCCAAGCGCCTGTTCGCAATCATAGTTATGAGCGAGCAACAATAACTCAACCATATAACGACAATCCTTATCACTGACGTGCTCTTGGGTTAGTTGCTGCCACAGTAAACTGAAATCACCTTCAGGAATTAAGTCTTCGCGTAATTGTGAGTATTTAAACGCATTAGGCTTTTTCGCAAGTGAATGGATCACATGCTTATAGTCGACTGCGCGTGAGCGTAGGTGGCCTTGTGCATAAACTCTTGGTAATGATAATGTTTTTTCGTGACCAAGAAATAACTCAAGCCGGGTATCATAAATATGAACAAGCAATCGATGTCCAATAAGTCTGGAAGGCACGGTATATGTCACTCGCTTTACGCTAATGGTACTGCTTGATGTGACTTTGACGTATTGTTCGCTGAAATCATTCGTCCGACGCTTAGGCAGTTCACCGAGGTGTTTACGCTCTTCCTCAAACCGCGTTTTGCATTGACGATTAATTTTGGCGACAATTACATCTAAAAACGATTGATACTCGTTAATTGTCGTGAAGTTACGACTACCACGCAGTCGTAATTGCTGGTCGACTTTCTGCTTAAAATGGCTATGTGCTACCTCAATAGCCCCATTTTCGTGAGCAACGCCTTTATTGTTTCGAGTCGCAACAACGCCATAGTGTTTGCATAGCTTTTGATAACGCTCAGTTAAGGTTTCTTGTTCATAATGGTTATTGAATGCAGCGCTTAAGCTATCTGTACGGTGAGTTTGTGGAACACCACCACTGCGCCAAAAGGCATTTTGTAAACCGGTAGATAGTGATTCAAAACTTTCCCCTCCAAAGACGACCTGCGCATACGTCCAACCGCTAAACACCAGTTTGTAATGGAAAATATTATGCTCGAATATTTCAGCATTAATAGTGATTTCAAGCTTATTCATCCAAGTGTAATCTGTTATGCCCATAAATCCGGGCATGTACTTTTGGCGAAAGATAACTTCTTGTTCGGGTCCTTCGGTGGCCAACCATTTTTTAACTCGACGCTGCAATGTGCGCAAATGATTGTGACCAAACTTACCTGGCATAACGGTATCAAGATAGTCTAATAATGTGATGGGTTGAAGCGCTGGATCAGCCTTAAGTAATGGCACCAAATGTTCTTCAAATGAACCATCAAGTGGATCTTTGCGAGTTCGATAAGTTCTGGTTTGCTTTGAAGTTGAATGTTGCCCTGATTCGATACGCCTAGCAGTGCGTTCTGACATACCCGCTTGGGCTGCGGCTGTTGCTTGTTTATGATCCTTACGATAAGACATATATAAATTAACCTGTTGTTTGGTTATGGGTTTTCCAGACATATCTTTCTCTGTTGAATTTGATATATCTGAAGTGTACCAAAACCGGTCAACCTAATTGTCGTGACCCGGCCAAGCTAATTGTCGCCTAATAGTTTTGTGAATAGTAGTTAAAAAAGTACAGAAAAGCTAATAATTCACAATATTTTGTGAATTAAGGCGGGAAGTAACTAAGTAAAGCTAAAATTCACAGTATTTTGTGAATCATAACCAAAACTAACTCGTAACCAACTAAATTCACAATAAACTGTGAATTTATTTCTCTATAAACTAACACCTCTTTATCTACCCAACAACCCTTCTACCCATTCTAAAACGAGGCGTGTATCTCTAGTTGAAAAGCGCTGTTTATTAGGCACGCAGTAGCAAAACTCAGATTCAACCGCGTGAGTATTAAAGTTTTTTAGTAACTCCGTGTTTAAAAGTCGTTGTACAAGAGTGGTTGAGCAAAACACCAGTCCTGAATCAGCCATAGCTTCTTGAATGCCAAACAGCTCTTGGTCAAAGGTTTTAATAATAAATAACGCAGGATCTAAGTTGTTTTGAGTAAGCCATTGTTTAATTGGTGGCTCGCTCAGGGCGTTGTTTTTCCATTTTGTGGTATACAGCGTAACTGGGCCATTTTGCCATGGGGTATCTGCTGCTTTGTATGAGCCGAATACGTTAAATTGTTCGGTTTTAATAATGTCGTCGGCGTTAATATTGTGCCGTTCGCTAAAACGAATAGGTAAGGTGTGGGATTGTTTATCAACGGCTTCACTGGTTGATATATCTACTTCAAGGTCTGGATGGTTAATCGATAATTCCTGTAATGCGGGAATTAAGCGCAGTGCGGCCAGTGATGAGGTGGTGGTTATTTTAACGGCTCTGCCTGTGGCTTGCACAGTTGCCAGCGCTTGCTTGATGCGGTTAAAGCCGTCACTCGTGGCCGCACTTAAATATTCCCCGGTTGGTGTGAGGGCTACCTTTCTAACTTGGCGGTAAAATAGATCCACATTTAAACGACTTTCAAGGTTATTTACATGATGTGAAATCGCGGTTGGCGTGATGGATAGTTCATCCGCGGCGGCTTTGAAACTGCCTAAACGTGCCGCAGCTTCAAAGGCTTTAAGCGCTTGTAGTGAAACTTGCATAAGTGATATTCACAAAGAATGAAATTAATTATAGATGAGTATAACTTACTTATGGCTGAGGTTAACTCGTTTGTGAAAAAACACTATTAGTTAGATGATTGTTGCACACTTACTAACAGGATAAACTGTATGACTACCCTACTTCACATTGATGCAAGCGTAAGAGCTGCTAAAAACGACAACCCAAGCCACGATTCAATCTCTAAAAATATTGCTAAGTGTTTTACAGATAACTTTGCAGAGCACCAAGCTATAGATGAGTATATTTATCGTGATGTAGGTGTGAACCCGCCGCCTTTTATTACTCAAGATTGGATAGGTGCGGTATTTACCCCAGAGAATAAAAAGACAGCTGAGCAACTACAGTTATTGGCGTTGTCAGACACATTAATCGCTGAAATTGCAGCCGCTGATATTATTGTGATTTCCTCGCCTATGTATAACTACGGGATGCCAGCGCAGCTAAAGGCGTGGTTTGATCAAGTTATTCGGATCAACAAAATCTTTGATTTTGATCTTTCCCGTGGTGACTTCCCGCTACAGCCTTTGTTAGGTGGTAAAACATTAGTTGTGATCACTTCAACCGGTGAATTTGGTTTTGAGCAAGGCGGCATACGTGAACACATGAGTCATTTAGTGCCGCACTTGCGTACGTTAAGCAAGTACTTAGGTGTTACAAGCATTTATGAGATAGCTTCTGAGTATCAGGAGTTTGCTGATGCTCGCCATCAACAATCGTTGAGTAACGCTTATAGTCAAGCAATAGCACTTGCGCAGAATATTAGTTATGGAATGACTTAATGGAGCAAATACCACACTTGTTAGTGTGGTATTTATAAGCAAAATGTAATGGGGGTTTACAAATATAGGCCTACCTGTGGCAAATTTATATTTTTAGTGACAGGCTAACTACAAAACGGCGGCCAAATTCTTCGACTTTCATTAAGGAGCTGGTGTTGTCAGTTTTGGCGCTGCGAGTAAGGGGTTCGTTGGTGGCATTAAATACATCTAAGCGAAGACTCGCACTGGTTGAGTAAAACCAACTAAAACTTAAGTCGGTGCTGATGTAATCTTCAACATAGATATCAGCGTTATTACTGATGTCTCGCTGCTCTAAAAAGTCACTACGATAGTTTATATTGATTGCGGCTTGCCATTTATCATCACTGACCAAAAAGCGCAGGTTACCAGTCCAATCCGAGACCCCTTCAACATCAAAATTATTTTCACCAAAAGTTATAACATCAGCATTTGTTATATAAGTAAGGTTTGCTGATAATTGGCTTTGTAAAAACCATGGACTGTATAGGGGGAGTTGCCATTGTGAACTAGCCTGTAAACCATTTACAGTCGCTTTGCCATCGTTAGTTTGTTGTAGGGAAATATAATTTAGCCCTTGATAGTTAATCGTTTTAGTTTGTTCAACTATAAAATTATCCATATTATGGTTAAAAGCTAGTAGCTGTAAGTTTAAATCCTCTGGTAGCCAATTAACTGAAAGTGTGCTGGTATTAGCAATAACAGGCTCTAAATTTGAGTTACCCAGCTCGGTATAAGGTAAACCACCGGAGTTTACATGTAGTTTGGGGTTAAGATCCGAATAGTTCGGTCGGTTAATCGTACGGCTATAACTCGTTCGCCATTGCCAATATGTTGATGGTTGCCACTTAATATTAATTGAAGGCAACCAAGAGTTATGATGATGATTTTTATTTAAAGGTGTTAATTCACCATCAGTTGTAAGCTGAGCACCTTGTGTTTTATTTAATGTATCACTGTAACGTAGCCCTGCGTTTAAAGTAACGTTTGCTAATTGCCACTGTGAAGATAAATACCCTTCATTTGATTCAAAACTAACTTGATAGCTATTAAGGTAGTCGTTATCAGTAATATTATTAAACGGTAAATTGATATCATAGAGCTGAAATAAATCGCTTTTTGGGATCAACCACGACTGCACTTTTGAATTAATAAAACTAGCGCTAAAGCCATGTTGAATTGGCTCCAGCCAGCGGCCATCTAATTTAGGTAGATCGTTTAAAGACTGGGCGTCTAAACTAATATCTCTGCGAGTATAACTATACTGTTGTGTTGAACTTAAAAAGCCAAATTGTAAATGCTGAAAACCTGAGTCAGTTGAACTTTCCCAGCTGCCATCAATTCCCCATTCATTCACTTTATTAAGTACATTGATAGTACGTTTACTCATTTGATTGATATGTGAATAGCTATTAACAAGACCTAAATTACGGCTAAAGCTATAGTCATTTACAGAATTAGTTTGTAAATCAACGTAGGCATTCATAGGGGAAAGTGCAGCATGCACTCTCGTGATGGGCTCTTTGGTTTCGCTTTTTGCTTCGCTACGGCTATAAAAAGGAGAAAGAGTTAATGGTATCTGCTCATTTGGTTGCCAGTGTGCATCTACTTGCAGCGTTTGATTAGCATAATATAACTTAGACTCTTCACGGCTGGTTTTAGCATTTACATTACTAAAAAATAACTCATTTATACTATTTAATGGTGTTGAAACCTCTGCAATTGCATTTTGACTTTGAGGGTTGATCCCTAGTCTATGCTCATCAAACGAAAAGTCAGTATCGGACCTAAACCAAAGTGTATTGAGTGTTAAATGCTCTGAAGCTTGCCATGTTAAAGCGCCGTAATAAGTGGCGCGAGTGCGATCTTCGTTTTCGATGGTTATTGCTAAACCGTCTGTCGGTACTAAAGTGTTATCGTCTAATTCTGACCACTGGTATTTACTCGGAGCACCACTATTATCACCCCAGTGCCAGCTTTCAAACTGATATTGGCGCTGTAAGCGATTTTCGTAGTTCATTTTGAAAATAACACCTATGTTGTCGCTTTTGCCATTTGCGGTTAAGCCGAAGCTCGGTTGAAAATTACGATCGCCTTCTAAAGTTGCTGCGGTTAACATGACTTGTAAGTTATTTTCTTCATATGCCAGCGGATCATCGCTCAATAAGTTTACAGTTGCCCCAATAGCACCACTTGGCAAGCTCGGCTCTGCTGTTTTATACACGGTAATATTTGAGAATAGCCCTGCGCTGAAAATATCAAATCGATGTTGTTGCCCATACTGATTTGAGTTGCGCACGTTTTCAGTATTAGCTAGACGGCGACCATTAAAAAGCGTTAATTGATATTCAGCGCCTAGCCCCATAGCATTGATGTTAAGTGCTTCACCGCGATCACGAGTAATGCTTAATCCCGGTACGGCTTGTAATGCTTCGGCTAGGTTTTCAGCGGGTAATTGTGTCAGCATAGCGCCAATAGCAACTTCACTCTCCCCAGCATAATCACTTTTTACTTGTTGCGCATAACTCACTGCCTGCTGGTAATTAGTATTGTAGGTGTCTGCAGAGGAAGCTTTGGGTAATTGCTCGGTCACTGTAACTTCTTCTAGAAACTTAGCTTTTGTAGCTGATGAAGGTGCTTTATTTACTACTGTTGTTTTGAAAATAACGATACCCGCGGGTGTTTTTTTCCAGTTTAATTGGTGAGGTTTCAGTAGTTGATTTAGTGTACTTTCGAGAGTTGTAACTTGGACTGGTTTTTGCGCTAGCCCTTTGAGTAATTGGCTATCGTAGATTAATGCTGTATTAGATTGCTCAGATAAAAGGGTAAGTTGCTCTATTAAGCTTGAGCCCGTTGTTGCCTTCGTTGTAAAACTAAGGCCCAAAAGTGCTACACATAATAAACTGCTTATACGTAACATCTATGAACGGCCTTTCAATTTCATTAAACCCTAAGTGTGAAGAATTTAGATGAATAATTTATGACAGCACCCATGATTTGAGGGTAAATAGAACCAACTCATCACTCAATAGGGCTTAAAACTACACTGTCGTCAAAACTATTGATTTTGAGTTGATTTAATTGCGCTATTAATGTCGCTGCGCCCACAACATCTGCGGTTTTAAAACGCCCGCTAACACGCAGTTGGGCATCAACATTATTTAACACTAAAGGTTTGTCGGTATAACGATTAAGTTGAAAAATTGCATCGTTAATTGTTACATTCTCTAAATCTAGCCAGCCAAGTTGCCAGTCTGGTTGGGTTGCTTTAAATGTAGTAACAACAATATTATTATCACTGACACGGGCACGCTGGCCTTTAACTAATTCTACTTGCTTTGCATTATTTGCCGTATTGACTGCGACTTTGCCGTGAAATACATCAATGGTTGTTTCACGGAGAGTTTTATCAATATTAAAAGCAGTACCTAGTACACTAATTGTTGCGTTGCCTGTATTAATTGTGAATGGACGCTGTTCATCACGCTTTACAGAAAAGTACGCTTCACCTTTGCTCAAAGTTGCTTGTCTGGTTTTATCGTTCTCATTAAACTGTAAATCAGTTTGCGTATTTAATGCGACCTCTGTGCCATCCGATAAAGTAATGTCAGACGCTTTTGTTGCAAAAAACTGCTGCGCTGCAACAAGTGTTGATGCTTGTGGTGTTGCTGGATCACTTAAGTGAGTTAAGCCAATAAATGCCATAATTAAAGATGCAGCAACCGCACTACCCCACACTAATAAGGGGCTCTTTTTACGCGGTGTTATTGCCGTAGGCTCATTCAACTTTTGCTGTGAATCTGCTTTTTGTAATGCTTGAATGAGTGCCGTATCTTGCCAAATTGCTTTTTCAAGCTGCTCATTACTTTCATCGTCAGGTTTGAATGGGGTATGCATTAAATTTCTCTATCTGTCTTTATTACTAATATAACGACTTAACATGCTCTAAGGGGACAATTAGTCGGCGATAAATGCGCTGATAGCATCTTTAAGCATATCCATAGCGCGTGAGATATGCTTTTTTACCGCTTCTTCAGATAGACCTAAGCTTTGCGATATTTGCTGGCGGCTCTCTCCATGTAAGCGCCTACGAATAAATACATCCCGACGTAGTGCAGGCATTTGTGCCAGCACTTGCTGATACACACGCAACCGCTGCTCATGCTCAAGCAGGTTTTCTAGAGAAAGGTCATTACTTTCAGGCTCATGTTCTAGGCTCTCAGGAGATTTCTTTTGTTCACGATGATGATCAACAACCAAATGGTGTGCCATGCGATAGCCATAGGCTAATGGGTTATCTATATGCGCAGTACATTCAATTTTTAATGCTTTCATTAGCAGTTTCTGAAATAAGTCATCAGCATCGGCATCTTCACCAACGCCACGACGAAAAAAACTTTTCAATGCATCTTGGTTAGCAATAAAGCATTTTACGAGTGGTCTATTCTGTTGGCCTTGTTCGCTTATAAGTGATGGCGACGTCTGTGTTTGCGGCATTATTTTTATCGTTATCTATAAGATTAGGTTTTTTAATAGACGCTAATACTAGAGCAAAGGTGACACCTTTTTTATGATGATTTAATGACACTTTTGTGATGCTGGTGTCGTAAAACCGACACAAAAACTTCATCGAATAAATACGTCCCCTATTAATTTTACGCTGCGTCATTAGAAGCGAAATCAATTTAAAGTCGTAATACTTACAACAGGAATAACATGATGACTAAGCGAGTTTTTACATTATCACCTTTAGCACTAGCATTAAGCGCATTGTTTGTCGCACCTGCATTTGCACAAGATACTGAAAATGAAGAACAAGCGATGGAGCAAATCGTCGTAACGGGTAGCTATATTAAAAGTTTAGAAAAAGCGATAGATTTAAAGCGCGAGAATATCGGTTTTTCAGATTCAATCGTGGCGTCAGATATTGCTGATTTCCCAGAGCAAAATTTAGCTGAAGCATTACAACGTATGCCAGGTGTAACCATTGAGCGTAACAAGGGATTAGGCCAAAAAGTTAATGTACGTAGCTTACCGAGCGAGTTTACCTTTGTATCAATTAATAATCTTGCTACCGCCTCTGGTAGTGGTGGCCGAGATGTTGAGTTTGATATGTTCGCTTCTGAGATTATTCAAAGTGTTACGGTGAAAAAATCGCCGACGGCTGTTGATGAAGAAGGCGGTATTGCGGGCTCTGTTGCAATTACAACGGCACGGCCATTTGATTATGAAGGACGCAAATTAGTGGCATCCGTTGAAGGTGCTTATAATGAAATCTCAGAACAAACAGATCCTAAATTTGCATTTCTAGCGAGTAATACGTTTGGTGATTGGGGGGCGCTTGCTTCGATAGCTTACTCAGAGCGAACAAACAGAACAGATAGTAACTCAGGTATCGATTTTCGTCCGCTTTCACGCTGGTTAGAAAAATCAGGTTCATCGCAATGGCAATCAGATCAAGCAGCTGATGTACTTGAGCGAGATACGGGAATTACGATTAATGATCGTTTCGATAGCGATGAAACCAGTCGAGTGGTGTTTTTAAACAAAGTAGGCGATCGTTCCTATTTAACCGAGCAAGAAAAGTGGGGCGCAACGCTTTCATTACAATATAAACCAAGTAGTGAATTTAGCTTAACTTTTGATGGCCTCCTGGGTAATTTTGACGATCATGAGGATGAATACGATGCTGCTGCCTATGCGGCTTCAAGTATTAGTTCTTTAGAACGTGTTAATCAATATGATAGTTCAACCTTAAGTGATTATGGCATTACTGTTTTAACCGATGTTGATTATGCAGCGACTCAACATGAATTTTTAAGTAAAGAAAACAGCAGTGATACAGACTACCAACAATTTAGCATTGCTATGGATTGGTTAGTCGGCGAGTGGGATATTAATGGCTTATTTGGCTACAGTGGTGCAGATAAATCAATTGAGTCGACAAACTTAAAGCACACAACCTATCGAGCAACTCGTTCGCGTTATACGAGTACCGGTGCAGAGACTATTCCAAGTAATAGCGCAGATACTTTTGATATGTATAATTCTCCAGAAGCTTATTTATTTGATTACAATGAAGTTAATCGTGAGGCTATTTCAGATGATAAATATGCTGCGCAACTAGACTTTACTCGCCAGTTAAATTTAGAGTTTTTCCCTGCGTTAACCAAAGTGCAATTTGGTGCACGGTACACTGATAAATCAAAAGAGCGTAATTACGGTTCTAATCGAGTAACCGGTCCATCAGCAGGTGATTCTTCTTGGGTTGGTACGCGTACCTTAGCTGATAGTGAACTGACAAGTATTACAGATCTGGTAAATGGTGGTGAGTACTTATCTGAAGTGCCATCAAAGCAAGGTTGGAGTCAGGTTTCAAACAGTTATGCCCGCGAGCAACTTAGATACGAAGGTTTTGGGGTAGATTTTGAGCCAGACCAATACTATCAAGTAGAAGAGAAAACAACGGCAATTTACGCAATGGCTGACTTTGCTTTTGATATAGGTGATATGCCGGCAACGCTTAATACAGGCGTGCGCTATATTGATACCGATGTAAATTCATCAGGTTATCATCAGGTTCAAAATGATGACGGTACAACAAATTATACCTCAGAGCCTGTTTCAAAAAGTGGTAACTACACCGACTTACTGCCAAGTATTAACTTTACCCTTGAACTTAATGATGACCTAGTTCTGCGAGCCGCGGCATCTGAAACACTTATGCGCCCTGCTCTCACTGATATTGCCTATAAACGCACTGTGAGTTTGAGTGAATTTAAATACCGTGATGGTAATCCTGACCTACAACCAACTTATGCCGACCAATGGGAAGTGGGCCTTGAATGGTATTTAGAAGAAGGAGGATTACTTGCTGTTTCATATTTTGAAAAAGAAATTGAAGGTGTTGTTCGTGAATCTCTCACCGGTGTAGTTGAAGGTGTGACTAAGTACAATGATAACGGTACTGTTGATGGTGTTTATGACTTTGATGTCTATCAAAAAGTGAATGCTGAGGGCTCGTATGATGTTAGCGGTATTGAGTTTATCGCGCAAATTCCATTTGTTCGTTTTCACAACATGTTAGATGGATTTGGTATTAACGCAAACTACACGACATTAGATAATTCATTAACGGGTGCATCTGATTTAGGTATTCCAACACCGCCAGAAGGCCTCGCTGATGAAACCTATAACCTGACTTTTTATTATGAGAATGAGAGCTTTGATGCGCGTATTTCATATAACTACAAAGACAAGTATGTTGAGTATATTGAGCGTGATATGTACCCAGTTTATCGTGATGCTTACGGGCAAACAGATATTTCATTAGGTTACAATATTAATGACTCTATGAAGGTAACGCTTGAAGGGATTAATATCACTGACGAAGAAACCACAGGTTATACTCTTGATCCTGCTTTCCCGACTATGTATGAGTTCTCTGGTCGACGTGTATCGTTAGGCTTTAGAGCTATTTTTTAATTATAAAAACTTATATTGCTGGGAGTCTATACGCTCTCGGCTTTTTTGTTTTAAATATGATAGCAGGGCATTTTTATGAAGTTATTGCTACCTTTAATACTGTGCATAGTTACTACAACATTACATGCTACTCCACTAAGTAATACGCAAATAGCCTTTGTGCCGGATATTCATTTTCATGATATTTATGGTGATTTTTCAACAGAAGGGTTTGAAGGCATTGAATTAGGTAAAGCAGAAAAGCCTGTAAGTATTCGTAGTATGCAGGCGCAGATCCATTCAACCCGTTTATTTAATGAAAACTACTTTGCATTAATTGCCACATTAGATGACATTGCGGCTAAGGGAGTAAAGTTGGTCGCCTTACCAGGGGATTTTACTGATGACGGTCAACCAGTACATTTACAGGGCTTAAAAACTATTCTTGATGGCTACGCCAAAAAACATGGTATGCGTTTTTTTGCTATTCCAGGTAATCATGATCCCGTTAAACCGTTTAAAAGCGCAGGCGGTAAAGCTGACTTTTTGGGATTGGAAGGTCAGCAAGTGGGTATTTACTCAACGGATCACCCGCGTTGTGAACATACCTCCATAGATAACAACTCTCTAGTGTGCAGCGATAAAATAGCCCATGCAGGGTATAAAGAAATCGTTGAAATAATGGGAGCATTTGGCTTGTTACCTGATAACCGTGACTTACTGTGGGAAACCCCTTTTGGTAAAGCAGGTTCCCTAGACGAACGTCGTTACACACAATGCGTAAAAAACGACAAAACCAGTTGCAAGCAAGTTCCCGATACGAGTTATTTAGTTGAGCCTGTGAAGGGACTTTGGTTGCTTGCTATAGATGCTAATGTCTATATCCCGCAGTTTAAAAATGGCACTATGGTTTTTCAAGGTTCAGGTAATGCAGGTTATAACAAGGTACTGACTGAGAAACCTTTTTTATTAGATTGGATCACGAAAGTGGTTAAGCGTGCTAAGCAGCAAAATAAAACCTTGATAGCTTTTAGCCACTTTCCGATGGGGGAGTTTTATGATGGCCAAACGCAGTCGATTAAATCATTATTTGGTGATTCGGCTTTTCAGTTAGCTAGAGAGCCTAGTATTGATACCCGAAAATTACTTGCCGAAACAGGTTTAAAACTGCACATCGGCGGGCATATGCATATGAATGACACGTTCGTTATTGAAAGCGAACATAACACCTTATTTAATATTCAAGCACCCTCTATCGCGGCGTACCGCCCTGCTTATAAGTTAGTTACACTTAATAATCAGTTGGCAAAGGTCGATACTATTACGATTGATAATGTTGCACAGTTTGATTTGTTGTTTAGTGCTTATCATAAAGAACATGATTATCTGCTGAAAAACGCCCCAGAACAGCTGTGGAATAACCGAATTTTGACAGCCAAAAGTTACCATAGTTACAGCAAAATGCACTTACAAGCTTTGGCAAAATGGCGGTTTATTCCTAGGGAGTGGCCGCAAGGTTTTCGTGAGCAAGTGCTGAATATGTCGTTGTTAGAGATTACAGCTTTGTTTAATATTGATATTCAACTACCAAAAGCACAACGACAAGGCTTGCAGACTAAAAGCGTACTCGATTTCATCATTGATTTTTATTTGGTGCGAAATGCTGGCACCCTCGCTTTTACTGATATATCGCAAGCTACGCAGCACATCTACCAAACAATGACCAATATATTAAATAACAATACAGGGTGTAATGTTAGCAGCGATACTAAAGGTGAAAACATTTGTCAGCTAAAATCAGCCCTAACTCAAGCATTCAGTATTTACGATAATCTTAATCATGCGCTACCAGATAAATGCTTAATTATTGATATATCTGAAAATAAACCATTGCAAAACTGTGCTGTGGATACTCTATCGCTATAACTGCGGCTTTAATAATTTTCCTGATGTAATGGGGGTTTACAGTTTTCGGTATATGTTGTTATAAATAAAAAAGCGCGAGAGTGTTAACTCTCGCGCAGTTCTTAAAACTAGCTTAGTGCTTTAATTAAATATCAAAGCGGTCAGCGTTCATTACTTTAACCCACGCTTGAACAAAGTCTTTTACAAAGCGCTCTTTGTTATCGTCTTGGGCGTAAAATTCCGCAAGCGCTCGTAGAATAGAGTTTGAACCAAATACTAAGTCAATGCGGCTTGCTGTCCACTTAGTTTTGTCAGTGCTGCGATCAACGATGTTAAAAGTAGTTTTGCTTGCAGGCTCCCAGCGATTATCCATGTCGGTGAGATTAACAAAAAAGTCATTGCTGAGTGTGCCCACATTATCTGTGAATACACCGTGCTGAGTGCCGCCATAGTTAGTACCAAGCATACGCATACCGCCAATAAGTACCGTGACTTCTGGTGCTGTTAAACCCATTAGTTGGCTGCGCTCTAGCAGTAGCTCCTCAGCGGATACAACATAATCTTGTTTTTGCCAGTTTCTAAAACCATCGTGAATAGGCTCAAGCACATCGAACGACTCTGCATCGGTCATTTCGTCTGTTGCATCACCGCGTCCAGGCGCAAATGGTACAGTGATATCAACGCCCGCTGCTTTTGCCGCTTGTTCAACGGCTGCGGTACCAGCAAGCACAATTAAGTCCGCTAAACTAACAGGCTTGCTTAAATCAGCTTGTACTTTTTCAAGCGCAGTGAGCACTTTAGCTAAGCGCTCTGGCTCATTACCTTGCCAATCTTTTTGTGGGCTTAAGCGAATGCGTGCGCCATTGGCGCCACCACGATGATCTGAACCACGATAAGTACGTGCGCTGTCCCATGCGGTGCTGATCAAGTCACTGGCACTGATACCACAATTTAAAAGTTTAGATTTTAGTTCACTCACTTCGCTATCAGATAAAGTGTAATCGACACTTGGGATCGGATCTTGCCAAATAAGATCTTCGCTTGGCACATCAGCACCAAGGTAGCGTGATTTAGGGCCTAAGTCACGATGGGTTAGTTTAAACCACGCTCGTGCAAATACGTCGCTAAAATACTCAAAATCATCGTTAAAGCGCTCAATGATTTTGCGATAAGTCGGGTCCATTTTCATTGCCATATCGGCATCAGTCATAATTGGATTTAAGCGAATTGATGGGTCTTCAACATCAACAGGTCTATCTTCTTCTTTAATATTTATAGGTTCCCATTGCCATGCTCCAGCAGGGCTTTTGGTGAGTTCCCAATCATAGTTAAGAAGTAAATAACAAAAGCCGTTATCCCATTTAGTTGGGTGAGTTGTCCATGCACCTTCAATGCCTGAGGTCATGGTATCGCGGCCAATACCGCGTGAGTTATGATTGTTCCAACCAAGGCCTTGCTCAAATACATCAGCGGCTTCGGGCTCTGGACCTACATTTTCTTCACTGCCATTACCGTGAGTTTTACCAACTGTGTGACCACCGACGGTGAGCGCTGCCGTTTCTTCGTCATCCATTGCCATGCGGGCAAAGGTTTCGCGAACTTGCTGTGCTGTTTTAAGTGGATCGGGTTGACCGTTTACACCCTCAGGGTTTACGTAAATTAAGCCCATTTGCACGGCCGCTAATGGGTTTTCCATAGAGTCTGGTTTTGCTACGTTGTCATAACGTTCATCACTCGGGGCAAGCCATTCTTTTTCAGCGCCCCAATAAACGTCTTTTTCAGGGTGCCAAATATCTTCGCGACCACCGGCAAAACCAAAGGTTTTTAAGCCCATTGATTCATAGGCCATGTTACCGGCTAAAATAATTAAATCAGCCCAGGATAATTTATTACCGTATTTTTTCTTGATAGGCCATAGTAAGCGGCGGGCTTTATCAAGATTGGCGTTATCAGGCCATGAGTTTAATGGCGCAAAACGCTGGTTTGCAGTGCCACCGCCGCCACGGCCATCAGCTAAACGATAAGATCCCGCTGAGTGCCACGCCATGCGGATCATTAAACCACCATAGTGGCCCCAATCAGCTGGCCACCATGCTTGGCTTTGAGTCATCAGGTTTTTTAAATCGGTTTTTACCGCTTCAAGGTCTAACTTTTTAAACTCTTCGGCATAATTAAAATCATCGTCGTATGGATTGGTCTTTGTGTCGTGTTGATGAAGAATGTCTAAATTTAACGCGTTTGGCCACCAATCAGTATTGGAATTAGACGCTTGTGTATTGCTACCGTGCATGATTGGGCATTTACCCGCACCTGAATTGCTCATTTTTAGCTCCTGTATCGGAATAAAAAACTCTACTTATTTAAACCATATCAAAAAAGCTTAGTTAGAAGTCTTAAACCTACTATCTAAGTTAATGTGTGATTAGCTTGTTTTAATAAAGTTTAGTTAATAGTTTCAATATAGAGTATAGATGGATAAAAACTAGCTTCAGAACAGGGTTTAAAGCGATTGAAGCCATCTATAAATTAGATGCTGTTGTTTATAAATCTTTAATATTAATCCAATTGTTTAAAGAAAAATGTTACTTTCTATACAGCTGTTAAAATAAGGTGGAAAATGCATGATTGACTTTATTGCTGTTTTTATTACTTTTTTTGCTGTTATTGATCCCATAGGCACGGTGCCTGTATTTGTTGCTGTGACCGAAAAATACGATGCGAAAACCAAGCGACGTATTGCACTTTTGGCGACATTAGCTTCGGCTGCAGTGCTAATCTTTTTTGTTGTTATTGGCGAAATAATCTTAAAAGCCTTATCTATTCCTTTACCTGCGTTTCAAATCTCAGGGGGAATTGTTTTATTTCTATTTGCATTGAGTATGATATTTGGTGATAGCAAACCCGAGGAGGAGCTCAAGCTGTTTGTTAAATCGGATAAACAAACCGCTATTTACCCTATTGCTGTCCCCTCAATTGCCAGTCCTGGCGCTATTTTAACGGCTGTATTGTTAACCGAAAATGCTATTTTTAGTATTTGGGAGCAATTGCAAACAGCATTAGTTATGTTGTTGGTTTTGACCGTGGTTTATGTATTAATGCTGCTTTCTGGCTATATCAGTAAAGTAATTGGCAGCAGTGGCGCCAGCGTGATTAGCCGTGTGATGGGGCTAATTTTGTCAGCGATTGCTACAACAAATATACTTACGGGGTTTACCGAATACTTTAAATTAGTTTCAATGTAGCTCAAGAAGAGAGTATCTACAGATTCTAAGTTATTTTATAAAATACTACATTTTAAGGATTGTTGTGATTACAAAATTACCCCGTTGGGTGGAATATGGCTCTTTCATATTAGCGTTAGTTGCAGGTCTGGTTAATGCAATTGGCTTGTTAGGGTTTAAACACCAATCAGTCTCACATTTATCTGGAACTGCGACTTCATTGGGTACAGGGATTATTAATGTAAGTTTAAGTGATGTGTCACAGCTTGCTTTTATTTTATTAAGTTTTGTTTGTGGCTCAATGATTTCAGGATTCTTTATCCGTAGTGGCTCGCTTAAACTAGGTCATAATTACAGTGGTCTATTAGCGTTTGAAGCATTATTGTTATTTGTATCCGTTTATTTCCTCGCTAATAATTTGATATACGGACATTACTTGGCATCGGCTGCATGTGGTTTACAAAATGCTTTAGCGACAACCTTTAGTGGTGCCATTGTTAGAACAACCCATGTAACGGGGATTTTTACTGACTTAGGCATAATGATTGGCGCAAGATTACGTGGTGAGGCATTCGATAAAAGAAAAGCGCTGCTCTTTATATTGATAATTACAGGGTTTATTTTGGGCGGAACAGTAGGCGCGTATTTTTTTAATATGCTTGGATTTAATGCGTTATTTATCCCTGCGAGTATTTGTGTATTTTTAGCTTTATCTTATTCAATTTATAGTGCCAGGTTTAAACACTCAATAAACAAGGGCTAATGTGAAACGTTTTCTTTCGCTTTTATTATTGCTTATTAGTTTTAGCATAAGTGCAGAACACGCTTATCAAATTCCTCGAAGTTCAGTGCTTGAGGTGACTGATCACACTATAAAGCTTAAATACTCCTTATCTATTAAGTTACCGCGTAGTTACAGTAACAAGCCAAACCGCACCTATCCTGTTATTTACTTACTTGATGCACCTTATGCCTTTGAGCTAGCCTCAGGTGCTACACGCTTTCCCATGAACAGCGCTAAAATGGATGAAGCGATACTGGTGGGGATTGGTTATTCACATGGTTCAAAAGGTGCATCTAGCCGAATTAGAGATTACACGCCAAGCAAAGCAAAGGATTGGCGGCTAGAGACAGGTAAAGCCGCACAACATATTACTTTTATTGCTGATGTGGTGTTTGAGCATATCAACGCTAACTATCGAGTTAAGCCAAACCACCGTACTTTAGTCGGAAATTCATTGGGAGGTTTATTTGCCACTCATGTGCTTTTTACTCAGCCAGACTTATTTAGCAGCTATATTATTGGGAGTCCGTCGGTGTGGTTTGATGATGAGGCGATCTTATCTCAGCTAATTACTGCGCCAAAGCAACCAACTAAAGTATATATATCGGTTGGTAGTAAAGAAACGCAAGAGTTTGGCGAAGGTCAAAATATGGTGCAGGAGCTAACAAGCTTGCGGCTAAAATACGTCAAAGAGACAGTAAGCATATTCAGTTGAAGATAAATATTATTGATGGGGCTAAACATAGTACGGCATTTCCAACAACGCTAATTCAAGGAC
>NZ_MXQF01000032.1 GCF_002165575.1 Pseudoalteromonas sp. A601 | reverse complement strand
GTGGGCTAAGTCAAAACCGAGCAACAAAGAGTAAATCGCCCCTAGGCAGAACCCGAAGGGCAGCGCCTGTTTGGTATTGATGCTGCGTTATCGCCTATTTATGGGGAATAACCACACCACATAGGCGCTGCCTTGCCTAAACACCAAACAGGCTGCTGCAAATTTAACCTTGAAAGGTAAACAGACCCTAGATTGGTTGTATGGAAAATAATTAAAGCAGCTAAGTACAGCTGCTTTGAATCGTTATTATCCTTTTATGGCGATCGCTATTTCGACCTCTGAGTCATTTTTATAATATTCAAAGTCGCTAGTATAGGTGCGTTGGTGTGCACAATCTTCACTACTAAAATATTGCCAAATTTCACCCCATAAGTCGATAACAGCATCAGGCATTTCGCCTTTCCCATTGAATACTAAATAACGGCTTTCTTTAGTGGCAACGTTTATTGAATCCGCTACTTTAATATTTTTATCATCACAACAGGCTATGACATCAAAGTCACCTGTCATATCCGTTTCATAATTTGTATAAACACCATAAACCTTTGTATCAGCGGTGAGTTTTGGACCATACTTTTGGCCAAATGTTTGCCATAAATTTGCTATTTTTGCCGTGTCGGTATTCATTTCATTAGCATTACATGTGCGCACTTTTAACCCTGTTAGGCTCATACTTTTAAGTTGCTTTATTTGCATACCGGCTATCCTTTTATGTGAGTTCACATATCAACTTAACAGAAATAACAGCAAAGGTTTAATTTATCGGTTTAGTATTTATGGTTTTAATAGCATCAATTACAGTGTGCATACGTTTAGCTAGTGGCCGATTTCGATGGTGGCACACGAAAATAGATTCGCTAATTGGGTTGGCAAGGTGGTGAACCTTAATGAGGTCCGATTTATTAAAAGCACCAACAGCATGAGCGGGTAAGACCGTGAAGCCAAAGCCGAGGCTAACAGGTTCTAAAATTAAGCTGATTTGGTTTGAAAACCCAGTACGCTTAATTTGACCAATATGTTCAAACTCTGGGTAGTTTTCGCTTAGCAATAGTTGGGCGTGGTGTTTTGCATCTGGGTGGCTAATAAATCCGAGGTCGCATAAAGCTTGCCAGGTCGGCGATTCGCAAGTGACTGGAGTTATTAACAAAAGTGCTTCTTGACCAATTTTGTGGCTGGTGACTTCGCTCAAAGTCGGGGCTTGGGTTAAAAAGCCTATATCTGCAATGTGGTTTGCAACAGCCTGCTCAACACTTTCATTTGGGGCGAAGCGATAATCTATCGTTAAATCTTTGTGCTTAGCTTGCAAACTAAGTAACTGAGCATAAAATTTCAATCCACAACTGCCAGGAGACTGGACCTTAACATCGCCACTGTAAGGGGAGTCGTTATGCAACTCGCGCTCTAAAAATTGCCACTCTTTAAGTAGCTGGCTACCTTTTTTATACAGACTTTGTCCTTGAGCGGTCAAGCTGAATTGTTTACCGTGACGCTCTAGCAGTTCGCAGTCAAGTTGTTGCTCAAGCTTTTTAATATGTTGGCTCACACCTGACTGAGTCATATATAAGCGCTCGCTAGTACGCGTAAAGTGATTTACTTCAACAAGTGTGCAAAAAGTGTGTAGCCAAACAGGATTTATCATTACATTTTGTACTTATAATTATGTTAAATGATAATTTTACTTAATGACTGGGTGTTCGTAAAGTGGCCTTTCTGGTATTTTACATGCAATAGGAGCACAACTTATGAGTAATGTTTATCCACGTAATTTTTCACATATTGGTATTTCGGTACCAGATCTTGAAAAAGCCGTAGAGTTTTACACCCAAGTTTTAGGTTGGTATTTAATAATGAAACCAACTGAAATAGTGGAAGATGATAGCGCAATAGGTGAAATGTGCACGGACGTATTCGGTGCGAACTGGGAAAAATTCCGCATCGCGCATCTATCAACAGGTGATCGTATTGGTGTGGAATTATTTGAATTTAAAAACCAAGAAAACCCAGAAGATAACTTTGAATATTGGAAAACGGGTATCTTTCATTTTTGTGTACAAGATCCTAATGTTGAAGAATTGGCCGACCGTATAGTTGCAGCTGGCGGTAAGAAGCGCATGGCTGAGCCTCGCTATTATTACCCGGGTGAAAAGCCATATCGTATGATTTATATGGAAGACCCATTTGGGAATATCTTAGAAATCTATAGCCATAGTTATGAACTTATATACAGCGAAGGTGCCTATTAAGCTAAGTTTGCTTGTAGCCTCATATTCAGATCATTATTTTACTAGGTAAAATTTTGATCTGAGAGTTCATACGCAATTATTTTTATTGTCTCAAATACGAATCACTATCTTTTCTGAACCCAAAATATATAATACCCTTTTTATTCGTTTCCCATTATGGATTTTAAGGGATTATTTATGCATGCCCAATCACAAAAAAACAGCCAGTCATTCATATTGATGGATAAAATTAAACAATATTATCAATCATATGCATATCAGCTTTCAGTTATTTCTCGGTTTTTTGCGGCCATTGTAGGTGGCTACGTATTTACCAGTGTGTTTACTGCTTTATTGAGTCTGATTTTACCGCTTAAAAAATCAGATGCAGTACTTTTGAGTATCAGTCTGACTATTTTTGTCTATAGCTGTGTATTTATTTGGGTCTTTGCTGTTAAGTCATTAAAAACCATTTGGATCACTATTTTACTAACATCATCAGCATGCGGGTTAAGCATTGCCTTATTAAAGGGTTGGTTATGAAAGAGAGTTTTTTTCGCTCCATGACATGGATGCATACTTGGGTTGGTTTACTGGTGTGCTGGTTACTGTATTTAATCTTTTTTGCTGGCACGATTAGTTTTTTTCGTGATGAGGTTACTTTATGGAATCAACCTGCACTTCACAATGCACAAGCGCCACAGGAACGTATATCACTACAACGACAGCAAATTATCGCAGGTGTCGATTACTTAAAAACTGCCGCTCCAGAGTCTAATCGGTGGGGAATATATCTTCCTCAAGAACGTGAATCTCAATTAATTTATGCCTACGAAAAACCCCGTCCAGAAGGCAAGCGTTTTGGTGGTTGGCAAGAGCATTATATTAATCCAAAAACAGGGGAATCATTACAGCAACCCAGAGAAACCAAAGGTGGTAACTTCTTTTATCGGCTGCATTTTGACCTGCATTATATTGATGTACGCACGGCACGATGGATAGTCTGCTTTGCAAGTTTATTTATGTTGGTTGCGCTTATCTCGGGGGTTGTTATTCATAAGCGTATTTTTAAAGATATGTTTAGCTTTAGAAAAAACAAAGGCAGCCGAAGTTGGCTTGATAGTCACAATGTATCGTCAGTTTTAGCCTTACCTTTTCATATAATGATAACTTATACAGGGTTGATAACCTTAATATTTATGTTATTTCCTTATCCTGCTATGACTGCTTATGAAGATGGCATACGTGGTTTGTTTAACGATGTTACCCCGACTAACGTACGTACTAAATCAAGTGATGAGCCAGCCCCATTAACGGCAGTAGAGAGTGTTTTAGATCAAGTTTATACTAACTGGCCTAATGCAGACCTTACCCAGTTTGCTATTAAAGACCCAAACAAAGCGTCGGCAACAATTACGGTTCGCGCTTCAACGGGTACACATGTTCGCGACCAAACCCCTACTCTGCTGTTTAATGGCGTCGATGGTAGCTTAATTGCTAAAAGCGTTGATGAGTTTAGTAGTACAGAGGTGTTTTATGATTCCCTCACCGCTTTGCATACTGGCCGCTTAGCAAACCCATTACTGCGTTGGCTATATTTTTTATGCGGTGTTGCAGGCTGTGTCATGATAGCGACCGGTTGTATTATGTGGGCTAAACGAATTCGTGAGCGAATGAAAAAAGATCAGCGTCCATCATTTGGCTTAAAGCTGGTTGAAGGGTTAAACCTTGCAACCTTAATGGGCTTGCCGCTTGCCACAAGTGTATTCTTTCTTGCCAACCGATTGCTACCTATCAACATGATAGAGCGTGCTGATAAAGAAATACTGGCGTTCTTTGTTACTTGGTTAGCTGTTGCCTTATTCGCTTTATTTAAGCGGGCAAAACAGCAGTGGATTCTACTTGCTTGGGTTAATAGTATTGCGTGTATAAGTATTCCAATAGTAAATGCACTCACCACTAATGGAAACATCATCAGCTACTTACTGAATGGTCAATGGGCGCTGTTCAGCTTTGATTTAGTGTGCTTAATAAGTGCAGTGTTGTTTATCGTTCAGGTCAAAAAATTACGTACTCACCGCCAAGCCAGCGTATCAAATGTGCGTCCTAGCCGTGTTGCTAAAAACAAGCTAAGGGAGCAAAGTGCATGAGTGAACTATTACAATTTAGCTTATGCTTATTGGCATTTAATTGTTTTGCCTTAGCAAAATTCAATCATTATCGCGATGTTTTCAAAGTTAGACCAACACAAAAGCAGAGTAATCAGTTTGTAATTGCCGCTTGGATCAGTATTTTACTAAGCTTGGTGTTAAGCGTGGTTGAACATAAAGGATATGGTGGATTACTTTTTTGTGGTTACATGGCTTTAAGTGTCTTATTACTAATGATTTTTTATAGTTTTAAAGCCTCATGGGTAAAGTTTATGAGTGTTATAAATATTACTACAATTTTTCTCAGTGGGTTATATATCAGCGTTTTTTAGCATTAGTTAGTAAAAATCTGATCTGCCATAAATTAAACGATGCAGAGATAAAAAAGGCAAGCCAATGTGGCTTGCCGTTATATCCAAAATCTGGGTATAAATAGTGGGGATACTCATGTCAACATATAGAATAAAAGCTAGTTACTCTATGGCGTAAATATTAGCCTGTGATCGTGTCATAATTATTGCTTTGAGGTTACACTTTTAATACAAGCTGAGTCTTGTAAAGGGGCTTTACGGTTACTTATTTTGCTCAACCCAAATTAATGAATCAGTATCAAAACCTCGTTGTTTGGCTGCTTTTATAAAATCATCTTTACGCTCTTGGGAAATACTTGGTGTGCGCGATAAGAGCCAAAGATAGTCAGTGTTATAACCAGATACATAAGCATACTGGTAATACTGTTTATCCATTTTAAACACCACATATGAGCTGTAGAACGGACCAAAAAACGATACTTTTAAGTGGCCAATATCTGATTCATCAACAAATTTAGCCTTGCCTTGTGCTTCGCTCCACTGTTGTTCTTCGTCGTTAAAGCCTTTATTTAAAACTGTAACAGAGCCATCTTCGTTGAGTGAGTATTGCGCGGTTATATTATTTAAGCCACGTTCAAACGAGTGATCTAACCGAGCTATCTCGTACCATTTACCTTGATAACGCTCAAGCGAAAAGTTATCTACCGGTGTTATATTTTGCGGCAAGCCAGTACACGCTGCAAGCAGTAAAGTGCAGAACAAAATTAAACTCAGGGTGATAGATTTCATCATAAATTTATAAAGACCTTAATAGCAAAAAAAGTTATACGTAGGTTAGCTTTAAAAAGTTCACTTATTACTGGCTGTTAGTTTAGCTGTGCGATAGGATCAATTTTTTACTAACAAGTGCATAATTAAATGAAAATATGGGTCGATGCCGATGCGTGTCCAGTGGTTATTAAAGAAATATTATTTCGTGCTGCTGAGCGTACGCAAACTGAAACAATTTTAGTCGCAAATCATGCAATGCGAACTCCACCATCTAAGTATATTAGCCGTGTGCAAGTTTCGTCTGGTTTTGATGTCGCTGATGATGAAATAGTAAAGCGTGTTGCTGCCAATGATTTGGTGATCACAGGTGATATACCATTGGCATCTGAAGTTATCGATAATGGCGCACAAGCTCTTAATCCGCGTGGTGAGTTGTACACAGCTGAAAATATTCGGTCATTACTCAATGTGCGTGATTTTATGGACACTATGCGTTCAAGTGGTGTTGAAATGAATGGCGGGCCACCTCCTCTTAGCCAAAGCGACCGACAAAATTTTGCTAATAATTTAGATCGCATCTTAGCGCAAAATAAATGAATGCCTGCCAAAATATAGGCTTTGGCGATCATAACTTTCGCGTTGCAGTTTACATTGCCAAGCCCCCACCTATGCCAGAATATACACATTTGAATGGCTTATACCCGCTAATAAATGAGCAGATTAATACCATAAATCAAGCGTGTGGTAATGGTTGGCGAAAAGTATTTAATGTATACGCAAAGGTGCTGTTTGCTTTGCCAAGTGAGTATTATTGTTTTGCTAAGCAAACACATACTTGGCAGCAATATCGCGATCAATTTTTACTGCAAAAATTTAGTCAGACCGCGCTGCTCTTTAGCCCTCCTAAGCTGAGTGCAGGTAATACCTTGCATATTATTGCTGGTCGCACCCATGCAAAAAACTTATTGAATCAAGGCTTATTAGCAGCAGAACTTGATTGGTTAGATGACGAATTTGCAATTGATAAAGCCAATAATCTCATTGTGTGTCCATACTTTGACTACCGCCAACTAAGTAATATAAAGATAGCTAGACTTAGCCAATTAGTAGCTATTTGTTTCGAGAGTAGCTAACCTAAAGTTATTTCGCTAACTTACGAAGGCTTAAATTGATACCTTTAATACATTGAAATATCCACCTTAATGTGAGCCTTTCTATTGGCTGATTAATTTGATTTAGAATCGTCCCCATCACTTTTACCATATTGGCTCTCAGTCGCTCTGAGGCGAGTGTAATAAGCTTTCACAACCAAAAAAGTATTGGCCGAGGGTCTTCCCAGTTTATGAGTTTAGTCTAACAACTTAGATTAGTTGGTATGATAATAGCGGCGTTGATGCTCATCTCTGCGCCCTTTTGAAAATGCAGACACACGTTTTAAATAGCCAATTACGCGGGTGCCGTGGTCTATATTGTCGCTATGGCACTTTTTACACTGTAAGCGGGTAACTTTATCTATGTGTTCGCAATCATTACAAATGGTGCATTTCACGTTTATACAAAAGTAGTTACACCCCGTATGTGCCGCTACATTAAGTAGCTTTTCGTATTGCTGCACATCCAGTGATTCGCCAAGGTTTAAATGCAATGCGGAACCCCCATCAAGATATTGAATAATTTCTTTACCGTGTAAAATAAACTTATCTAAGTGATTGATATTATCATCTTCAACAACATAGAAGTATGAATTATAACAATCGCGGTTTACTTGATAGCCGTCATCTTTGTCCCACTGTGCATTTTTGATACCTAGGTTTTCTGCAGGCACAAACTCGGTGTTAAATAAATAACCAAATTTCTTTTTAGCCTTCTTATTTAGTTTGTATATAGTATGTAGGCGCTCACTCACGAAACTTTTGTAAGTTGGGTTATTACCTACGGTTATTCCTCTAAACTCTGCGGCTTCAGCCATGCCATTTATACCAATGGTTAAAAATTGTTTATCCATATTTATAAAGCCAGCATCATAGACACTTAAAATGTGGTTATCTAAATAGTCTTGCATTAGCGCACGATAGGCGACCTGGTAACAGTGAATTTTTTCTATTTCTTGCGCTAGGTCTCGATCATCTTGTTCAAGACGATTCATATTTAAAGTGATCACATTGATTGAACCTGTTGATATCCCACCTGCCCCTAGCGTATATGAAAACTGATTATCACTCATTTCATTACGCAGTCTACAACATGATGCGAGTGAGTCTGGATCGTCGCTTACATACATAAAGAATGAATTTCCTTTACTTAGTTCAGCTGCGCAAAATTGTTTAAATAGGGGATCTTGAAATTGCAGATCTTTTGTAAGTAATGCCGCTGTTATTACAGGGAATGTCAGTACCGCTTTCTCACGTTCAGCGCTAAACCAATTCATAAAGTAACTTTGCAATGCATTGATACTGGTGTACTGGGGACGAGTGCCGTCAGGGAAGACAAAGTCACTAAATAAGGCTGAAAAATAAGGCTGGTCATATAAAGAGATATTCCAAAAAACACTTTGATAACCGCGTGCTGCGGCTGGCTGGTTAAGGGCATACACGACATGTTGTAAGTGGTTTGCAATTTCTTGTGGGTGATCAGCCAAGTAATTATCGCCGTAATCACGACGAGCAAAATGATCAAAGTAAGTTAGAAATTCAACAGTTGCAATTGCCCCTGCAAATTGTGCGCTAACGGCAAAAACTAAATTGACAAATGAGCCACAAAATGAAGACAAATGTTGGGGCGCTTTCGATTCACCACCTAGTTGCGTTAGACCATCAAGCAAGAATGGATACAGTGTAATTGAGGCGCAATATGGTTTTAGGCTTGTTTCATCATGTACGTAAATTTCATGTGCATTTATTTGGCGCTGGTATTCATCCGCTAGTGGTTGGCCAAATAATGCGGTGATTTTCTCTTTCATTACTTGGCGGTTTATTTGGATCAGCATATCTTTACTGATCTCGGCCTCTAAGGTGGCGATATTTTTACTACTTACATTTGCATTACTATCAAATACTGAGCCATCGGCAGCATTAGCTGCATTTAGATAATTATGTATAAATGATACTTTTTTCTGTAATTGTTGTGGGGTTAATTTCAACATGATTAATCCTTAATAAATAAGTGGTTAAGTAGTTTGTTAGACGCCATATCAATGAAGCGTTGGTTGCTGTTGCGACTTGCTAACCCACCCCGTTCGCTACGCCATGGGCCGGCTTTTAAATAATCTAAGTGTGCTTTGATAGTATCGCTAACATCTTCTTCGCCCGTGTATAAACAGGTTTTAAAACCTGCTGCTTGGCATTGAGATAATAGTAAGCAAAGCTTGTGTGGCTGCCACTCACCACCAAAAAACACCACACAGGTAATTAACGCGTGGTACTGACTAAGTAACTCGGCCAGCCTTATTTCTGTTAAGGAGTCGCCATTATGTGGGTTCCAAATATCTGGGCTATGGCACCCTTTACAGCCTATTTGACAGCCTGTGACTGTTAGCGCTAGAGATATTTCCTCAGGCACTTCTTGAAACACAATATCCGGTGGTAAAATATTTAACATACTATATATGGTATTTCTTTCTTTGTTTGTATCAATATATAGTGTTTTGGTGTTTTCTAACAATACCAACGAGGGAGTATTTTGTGGGCAGAAAGGCCTGATAATGTAAAATGAGGCTAAGGGATATAACAATAAAAAACCGACTCAGGAGAGTCGGCTTGCGGATTGCTGGAGCTTTAGAAGTTAATTTGGTAATAATTCAATTGGATTGTCTTGGCGGTCGAAAACCACATAGCGAGCAATATTTTGACCAGAGGTGACATCGTTGGTCATTTTATTTAAGTAAGGGTCGGCATCTTCAGTGCTAGGTGGCTGCCCTTTTACTCCTGATAGGCTTGAAATAAATACAAAATCCCATTCTTTAGAAATACTGTCTGCCTCTTTTATAAGCGCCTCGTAATTGGCGATTTCATCAGGCAATTTATCTACACACATGGTGGGTGTAATAGTGCCTTTGGCATTTTTTTTTCTTTTATTTGGGTTTGATAATTCAGTTTTTGCAAATAAAAACAACAACCGCTGAGGATCTGGTTGCTCTTTTGCGTAACTTAGTAAATCTTTAAAACGCGTGATCATAATAAATTCCGAAATAATATAATAATGTACTTATTGTATGGGTATAGAATGAGCATGCTATCCCTCTAAATAGGTAGAACAAATTTAAAAGCTAATTACATACAACCGCCGCAGCTACCACAGCGCCAGTCTTGCTCGTCTATTGCTTGATAAAACCAGCGCATATTTTTCTCGTTAACCTCTATATTATGGGCAATAAACACTTCCGCTAACCAGTCTGCATTAGCGATGATCCAGTCATCTTCTGTTTTGCCTTCGCTGTATTCTGGATCATCATCAAAAATAGGGTCATAAACACCCCAAGTCCCCATATCATTGTTAAGTTGCTTCTCAGGTAAAGCGACCGCTGTATCTTGATAGCTAATGATCCAATGACCCAAACACAGTGAATGGCCTTGTTTACTCCACTTAGCTTGAAAAGGATTACTCATTAGTGACCTCATTTATTGGATAAGCGGCGACTCATTCGCTTTAAAGGTAAAACCTTCAATACTCGCTTCATCTGCAAGTAGTTGAATATATTGTGCAATGGCTTTATGCCTTACTTTTTCGTTGAGATAATCAGTAATTTTTTGTTGTACGTACTCGTAAGGTAATGCTTCACCTTCTATTTTTCGAGCTATTTTCACGATGTGATGACCGTAACGCGTTTCAACTGGATAACTGATCAACCCTTCTTTGGCTGCAAAAATAGCGCGTTCAAACTCTGGTACTGTCTGACCTGAACTGATTTGGCCTAAATTTCCGCCTTGCTCTTTTGATGGGCAGGCTGATAGTGATTTTACAAAGTGACTAAATTGGCTCGGATTTTCAGCTAGCTGTAACAGTACTTGTTTAGCTTGCTCTTTACTTTCTTCTCGTTGTTCTAAATCTTTAGGATCAGAAGCGATTAAAATATGATTCACTTCAACTATTGGGCTGGAATGAAATTTTTGTTGATTCGCCACAAAGTAACGGCGGCATTCTTCATCACTGGCTCTAGGTATTGCAACCTCTAAATCGATTAAGCGAGCAATGTACTCTTCGTTTTCATCACTGGGTTCGATTAAATTAAGCTCACTGGCACGTTGTTTAAAAAGTTCAGCAATGATCAGCGCTTCAGTCGCTTGGATCATCGCTTCACGCCGTGTCGCCGCTGGATGATATTGAATTTCAGCGTCGATTAACTGAGTGGGAATTTTTACTTTATTAACTAAAACATCAGGTGTATTTAATAAGCTCATAAAAGGCTCCTTAAAGTGCACATAAACACGATTTATGAAAAGTAAGATAGAACCCGTCTAAAATTCTATCTTACAATTTATGGCTATTACTTGTGGCGAACTACTTGATAGTTACGTTTTATATACCCTACCGGTACACTCCAAACATGCACTAAGCGGCTGAAAGGAAATATAATCAGCAAAGTTAGCCCAAAGAATATGTGTGCTTTATAAATAAAGCCGACACTTGAAATTGCTTGGGTCGCTTCATTAAGATCTAAGGTGACAATATTTTGTGCCCAGCTCATCATTTTTAGCATTTCGCTGCCATCTAAATGTGAGAATGAGAATAAAATACTGATCAACCCTAAGATTAATTGAATATAAAGTCCCACTAAAATGAGGATATCCATGGTTGAACTACTCGCTCTTACCCGCGGGTTTGTTAAACGACGAACAAGTAAAATAGTTAAACCATAAAAACAAATTAAACCAAATACGCCACCTAACCCCATAGCAACTTTTTGTTTAAATGCCGCGCTGATATTTAAAAAATCCCACACTTGGTGTGGTGTTAAAAGCCCTACAAAGTGACCTATTAACACCATAATGATACCAATGTGAAAAGGACGAGAGCCTTTTTTCAGTTGCTTGCTTTCTAGCAATTGACTAGAGCTCGTTTTCCACGTGTATTGTTCACGGTCATAACGTACCAAGCAGCCAACAAATAACACGACGGCGGCAATATAGGGATAGATCCCAAATAGAAGTGTGTCTAAGTAGCTCATAAATTACCCCTTACTTGGTTGTGTGAGTTACTGTTAGCTGTTGCATCAACAAACGAAATAGGCAGCTCGCTGCTACGATTTTGATCCGCTGATGGACGGTTTTGTGTGGTTGGGCAGCCACCATTCACGGCATCACCGCCAAAGGTTACGGCCTCCTCTTCCCACACCTTATCAATAGCCTCTTTGGTGTCATCGCGTTTTTCATCGGCGATTTGTTGATGTATTTCGGTTAATTCAACTTCTATACCGCTAAGTGCAAGTACCGTAGCAAAGACCGCTTGATAGTTGTTTTCGCGCTTTTGCAAACGAGCCGTTAATAACGCCATGATATGAGCGACATCTTGCAACCAGCCAGCCTGTGCATCTACCGGTTGAGTAGCGACAAACTCTAAATATAATGGTACGTAATCGGGTAATTCACGTACGTCAATATTTAAGCCAGCCAGTTTATATTGGGCAATTAAGTCAATCATGGCTTGACCTCGGTCGCGAGACTCACCATGCACATGCTCAAAAAATAATAAAGAAAGTGAGCGGCCACGTTCAAATAAACCGTCGTATTCTGCTTGCCAATCAAGTAAGTCCATTGATAAACGAGCCTCAATAAAGTCACTTAATTGTGTTTTTATGTCCTCTGGTAAACGCTCTTCATTTGCAACTAAGGCTAAAAAATCAGCTTTATGCTCATGTAATTGCTCACTGGGATAATCTATGAACCGTGATAATAATCGTAAAATCATAATATTAGTCCTGTACTTCTACGGGAATGATTTGGCGAACACCCTGGCTTTTAGCACCAAATAAGTTGCTTTCACTGCTGCCATTACTACAGCCGTTACCAAAGGTGAAACCACAACTGTTCTTCATGTCGTAGGCATCAGCAGCATAGGCTTTATGGCTGGTTGGGATCACAAAGCGATCTTCATAGTTTGCTAGCGCCATAATTTGGTACATGTCTTCCACTTGTGCTTGTGTTAAGCCCACTTGTTTAAGTACGTCTAAATCTTCCACGCCGTCAACCTGCTCTGAGCGTTTGTAGGCACGCATTGCAAGCATACGCTCAAGAGCGGTTATCACTGGCCCCTCTTCACCTGCGGTGAGTAAGTTTGCTAAGTACTTAATTGGAATTCGCAGCGATTTAAGATCAGGGATCACGCCGTTTACCCCAATATGTCCTTGTGTTGCCGCACTTTGGATTGGGCTAAGCGGTGGGATATACCACACCATAGGCAGTGTTCTGTATTCCGGGTGCAGTGGTAATGCTACTTTCCATTGCATAGCCATTTTGTAAATTGGCGATAGCATTGCTGAATCTAACCAGTTTTGTGGAATACCTTCTTTACGCGCGGCAGCTTGTACTGCAGGGTCATGTGGGTCTAGGAATATATCGCACTGTGCTTGATATAAATCTTGTTCGTTTTCAACCGATGCAGCCTCTTCAATACGATCCGCGTCATAGAGCATCACGCCTAAGTAACGAATACGCCCGACACAGGTTTCTGAGCACACTGTAGGCTGGCCACTTTCGATACGTGGATAACAAAAAATACATTTTTCTGATTTTCCAGTTTTCCAGTTGTAGTAGATTTTTTTGTACGGACAACCACTGACACACATCCGCCAACCACGGCATTTGTCTTGATCGATCAGCACGATGCCATCTTCTTCACGTTTGTAAATTGCACCACTTGGGCACGATGCAACACACGCTGGGTTTAAGCAGTGTTCACATAAACGCGGTAGGTACATCATAAATGTTTTTTCAAACTGGCCATAAATATCGGCCTGAATATTGTCAAAGTTCTTATCACGGCGACGTTCTTCAAACTCCGAACCTAAGATTTCTTCCCAGTTTGGACCCCAGTTGATTTTTTCCATACGTTGACCGGTGATCAACGAGCGTGGACGTGCAACGGGTTGATGTTTACTTTCTCCTGCTGTGTGCAGGTGTTGGTAATCAAAATCAAACGGTTCGTAGTAATCGTCTATTTCAGGCAGATCAGGGTTGGCAAAAATGTTGGCTAAAATACGGTGTTTGCCCCCTTGTTTTGGGGTGATTTTCCCACTGTTATGACGCTGCCAACCGCCATTCCATTTCTCTTGGTTTTCCCATTCTTTTGGATAACCGACACCTGGCTTACTTTCTACGTTGTTAAACCAAGCATATTCGACCCCTTCACGCGAGGTCCACACGTTTTTACAGGTGACTGAGCAAGTGTGACAACCGATACATTTATCAAGGTTTAACACCATGCCTATTTGCGCTCTTACTTTCATCTTGTGCCCCTTACTCGGTATCTAACCAATCAACTTTGCTCATTTTACGAATCACAACAAATTCATCACGATTACAGCCGACGGTGCCGTAATAGTTAAAGCCGTAAGATTGCTGTGCATAGCCGCCAATCATGTGAGTTGGTTTCATGACTGCGCGAGTCACGGAGTTATGAATACCGCCACGAGTTTGGGTTGTCTCTGCGCCTGGAATGTTAACGATCCGTTCTTGAGCGTGGTACATCATGCTCATGCCCTCAGGTACTCGTTGTGATACCACTGCACGTGCAGCAAGAGCGCCATTGACGTTGAATGCTTCGATCCAGTCGTTATCTTTTATTCCCGCTTTTTGTGCATCCGTTTCAGATATCCACACAATCGGTCCACCACGCGACAGTGTAAGCATCAATAGGTTGTCAGAGTAAGTACTATGAATACCCCATTTTTGGTGTGGTGTGATCCAGTTAAGCGCAATTTCTTTATTACCGTTTGGCTTTTTATTCAGAATAGGCTGCACGGTTTTTAAGTTAATCGGCGGGCGATACACACACATTGATTCGCCAAAGTCGCGCATCCATTCATGATCTTGATAAAATTGCTGACGACCGGTCACTGTGCGCCATGGGATCTGTTCATGGACGTTGGTGTAACCTGCGTTGTACGATACATGCTCATCTTCAAGGCCAGACCAAGTCGGTGACGAGATAATTTTACGCGGTTGTGCTTGAATATCACGAAAACGTATTTTCTCTTCTTCTTTCGGGCGCGCTAAATGAGTGTGGTCAATACCAGTAAATTCACCCAATGCTTGCCATGCTTTTACAGCGACTTGACCGTTAGTTTCAGGTGCTAACGATAAGATAACTTCAGCAGCATCAATAGCAGTTTGAATTTTTGGACGACCATTGGCATCACCATCGGTATGTGCACGTTTGTTTAATTCACCCAAGAATGCAACTTCGTTTTTAGTGTCCCAATTTATGCCTTTACCGCCATTACCTTGCTCTTCAAGCAGCGGCCCTAAAGAGGTAAAACGTTCGTACAAATTCGGGTAATCACGTTCAACTTCAACAAAGTTTGGCGCAGTTTTCCCTGGAATTAACTCACACTCCCCTTTCCACCATTGCTTAACGCCAAATGGTTGTGCTATCTCGGCTGAGGTGTCATGTAATATTGGCACTGAGACAAGGTCTTTCTCTTTACCTAGGTGGCCATCACATAGTTTTGAGAACTGATCTGCAATGCCTTTGAAAATATCCCAATCTGAACGGGCCTCCCAAACAGGATCCACGGCTTTTGACAACGGATGAATAAATGGATGCATGTCTGAGGTATTCATGTCATCTTTTTCATACCAGGTTGCTGTTGGCAGAACGATGTCTGAATACAAACACGTCGTCGACATTCTAAAATCAAGGGTTACCACTAAATCAAGTTTGCCTTCAACAGCCTCATCTTGCCATTTTACGTCTTCAGGTTTAATGCCGTCACTTTCACCTAAGTCTTTACCTAGTAAGCCGTGTTTTGTGCCGAGTAAGTGGCGTAGCATGTACTCATGCCCTTTACCTGATGAACCCAACAAGTTTGAACGCCAGATAAACATATTACGTGGAAAGTTCTCTGGTTCATCTGGTTCTTCACAAGCAAATTTTAAAGCCCCTGATTTGAGATTTTGTACAGCATAATCTTTTGGTGATAAGCCTTCCTTAGCTGCTGCTTTACATAACGCTAATGGGTTAACGTTAAATTGTGGCGCTGAAGGTAACCAGCCCATTTTTTCTGCACGTACGTTAAAGTCAATAATAGAGCCTTGCCATTTTTCTTTGTTGGCGACAGGCGATAAAATTTCATCCATACGAAGTTTTTCATAACGCCACTGGTTTGAGTGATTATAAAAGAACGACGTCCCGTTCATGTGACGAGGCGGCTTTTGCCAATCAAGACCAAACGCTAATGGCTGCCAACCTGTTTGCGGGCGTAACTTCTCTTGGCCTACATAATGAGCCCAACCACCGCCAGATTGACCAATACAACCACACATCATCAGCATGTTAATGATACCGCGATAGCTCATATCCATGTGATACCAGTGATTTAAGCCTGCACCGACAATGATCATTGAGCGACCACGGGTTTTATCTGCAGTTTGTGCAAACTCACGGGCAATTTGAATTACATCACCGCGTGGTACACCGGTGATTTGTTCCTGCCATGCTGGTGTATAAGGGATATCATCATCGTAGCTGCTTGCTACGTTTGGATCGTCATAGCCGTTGTCTACTCCGTAGTTTGCTACGGTTAAATCAAATACAGTAGTAACGAGTACTTGACTGCCATCTTTTAAGGTAATGCGTTTAGCGGGGACTTTGCGCTGTAAAATATCGTCATGTTTGGTATTTTGAAAATAACCAAACTCATGCTCGGCACCACCAAAATATGGAAAGTTAACCGAAACGATTTCATCGTGATTAGTTTTTAAACTTAATTGCAGTTTAACTTCATCGCCAGAATGGCCATTAAGTTGTTTAATATTCCATTTGCCTTTTTCACCCCAGCGGTAGCCTACAGAGCCCGTTGGAGAAACTAATTGATTGTCAGCTTCATTAATGGCAATGGTTTTCCATTCTGGGTTATTACTTTGCTGTAAATCATCGGCCAAGTCAGAAGCACGTAAAAAGCGCCCTTGATTTAATTGACCCTGCTCGTTTTCGTCAAGCATAACCAGCATTGGGAAATCAGTTGTGGTACGCACATATTCACTGAAGTAGTCGCTGTGGCCGTCAACATGGAACTCTTTTAAAATAACATGGGCAAAGGCCATTGCCAGCGCCGAGTCAGTGCCTTGCTTAGGTGATAACCAATGGTCTGTAAGTTTTGATAATTCAGAGTAATCAGAGGTGATAGAAACAACTTTAGTGCCTTTATAGCGTACTTCTGTTAAAAAGTGCGCATCAGGAGTCCGTGTTTGTGGAACGTTTGAACCCCAAGCTAAAATGTAATTTGAATTATACCAATCGGCAGATTCAGGTACGTCTGTTTGCTCTCCCCAAATTTGTGGAGATGCCGGTGGTAAATCGCAGTACCAGTCATAAAAACTAAGGCAATGACCACCCATTAATGACAGGTAACGAGCACCAGCCGCATAAGACACCATTGACATTGCTGGAATGGGAGAAAAACCAACGACTCTATCTGGGCCATGTTTTTTAGTGGTATAAATGTTGGCAGCAGCGATAATTTCGTTGACTTCTTGCCAGTCTGCGCGAACAAACCCACCTAAGCCACGTTGTTGCTTGTATTCTTGAGTTTTTGTTGAGTCTTCAACAATGGATGCCCAAGCAAGTACCGGATCACTATGCTGTTGTTTTGCAGCGCGCCATAACCGAATTAAACGTTTGCGCACCTTAGGGTGTTTAAGACGATTCGCACTATAAATATACCAAGAATAGCTTGCGCCACGCGGGCAACCACGCGGTTCATGGTTTGGTAAATCTGGGCGGGTACGTGGGTAATCAGTTTGTTGGGTTTCCCATGTAACTAGGCCATCTTTAACGTAGATTTTCCAGCTACAACTACCTGTACAGTTCACTCCATGAGTAGAACGCACTATTTTATCGTATTGCCAACGACGCCGATAGCTATCCTCCCATTGGCGGTCTTCATTGGTGGTAACACCATGGTTGCCTGCAAAGGCTTTTTTTTCAGTTTTGAAAAACTGTAGTTTATCTAAAAAGTGACTCATTTTTCACTCCAACATTGCAATTTCGTAGGCTATTTAGCTCGGTGACGATGAGCCAAAAGTACGGTCGTTTTAAAACGATAATAAGCAGTGTAAGGAATTAATTGTTGATATGGATCAAGGTAGAAAAGTTGTAGATTAGGCAAGGTGTTAGCTGATACCTACAATGAGGTATATCGGTATTGTCTATGCCCTTTATACTGGCTGGATAGCGCTTTGCAGGTCAGTAAAAAGCTGTTTTTTAATGCTATCTAGATATTTTGGGGTAGTGACTAATTTTGGGTATCATAATGTTTAAAAAGGTAAGTCAGTCAGTCGTTTTTCGTATTTCAGTGATGATGATAAGCGTTATTTTGATGGCGTTCACCAGTATCTTTTCCGCTATGTATATGTCACAGCTCAGTGAATTTGATGGCGCTGCAATAAACTTATCAGGGTCAATGCGGATGAAAAGCTACCAACTGACCACTGAGGTGGCTTTATATCAGCAAACCAAACAACAGAGCCATCATCAAACGGTGTTAACTTTGATTGATGAATTTGAACACTCAATTAATAACCCCTTATTACAAAAAGACTTTTCATTAGAACAGCTTACAGAGCAAAAGTATGATTACAATCAAATAAAGGTACAATGGCAAACAACGGTGAAACCTTTAATACTGAAAGCATTAACGCAAGAGAGTGTCAGCCCTGTGATTGCACCGTTGACAGAGTTTGTTACGTCTTTAGATAACTTAGTACGGGGTTATCAAGGTATTTTTGAAAAGCGCATGGCAACCTTAAGGTTGATCCAAATATCAACATTATTCATTACCTTATTATTTGTTTGTTTATGTTTGTATTCTATTCATCAACATATCGCACTGCCTTTAAAAGAGCTGACCGATGTCGCACGTAAATCAGCAAAAGGAGATTTAACGCAGCGTTTTACTGTTATTCGTGAAGATGAGCTGGGGTTATTGGCAGCAACTTTTAATAATTATAATCAACGTATTGCTCGTATTTACGGTGATTTAGAACAACGAGTTGAAAGAAAAACCCAAGAGCTCAAGCGCAGTAACCAAATACTTACTTTGCTCTACCATGTTGCTCAAGAAGTAAATGAATCTCACGCAGGGGAGCTAAATTATAATCGCGTGATCCATCAAGTAAGCGAAGTCAGTGGCTTAAGTAATATTGATTTATGCCTACTGACCCCAGAAGGTGATGTACCTTATCAACACATAGTCACTGAAACTGACCGCACTGCATCGCAAAACTGTGAGCAAAAAAATTGTGCAGAGTGTTTGTCGGGAGAAACAGCGGTCGTCACCTTAATAAACCAGCAGCAGGTACTACAGCATAGGTATGCAATTGAGAAAAGTGGCTTACATTATGGCGTGATTGTGGTTACTCTTGAGCCCGAATCAACAATGCAACTGTGGCAACAACAATTATTAAAAAGTGTGGCTGAACAACTGGCATTGGCATTGAGTATGCGCAGTCAAAGTGATCAACAGCGACGTATTACTTTGTTAAATGAACGTTCTATCATTGCCCGTGAACTACATGATTCACTCGCGCAGTCGTTATCTTATTTAAAAATTCAAGTAACTCGTATTCAGCGGGCAATAAGCGATTATCCAGAAGACGCTAAACTTACATCGCCTGTCACAGAGCTAAAGGAAGGGCTGAACTCTGCTTATCGCCAATTACGTGAGCTGCTAACCACCTTTAGACTATATATAGACAGCGAAGGATTGCAATGTGCAGTGTTGCAAACCATGCAAACTTTGGCACAACGCAGTAATATCGATATTAGCTTAAATTATAAAACTGCACATATTCCGTTTACACCTAACGAAGAAATCCATTTATTGCAGATCACTAAAGAGGCGTTGCAAAATGCTTTAAATCATTCGCAAGGCACTGAAGTGTCAATTCAGTTTACTGAAAAAGAAGACCATAAAGTGGAAGTTACTATCGCTGATAATGGCGTTGGGTTAGATGAAACACAACAAGAATTAAACCACTATGGTACAGTTATAATGCAAGAGCGCAGCCATTCTCTTGGTGGAGAGTTTTTATTAGCTAACCGCTCGGAAGGTGGTGCTCAGGTAACATTTAGTTTTTATCCACAGTATTTGAAATCATAGAACAAAAGCTGGCTGGGGAGTAATACCAATGCTATTTATTAAGTGATCAA
>NZ_MXQF01000031.1 GCF_002165575.1 Pseudoalteromonas sp. A601 | reverse complement strand
AGCTTTTTCTTGCTTAACTGATCGGCATTACGCTAAAAGCGGCGTCTTTATATTTTAGTTTACATTGCTTAGCTTCTAGGCTCAGTTCTAAGACCTAGCAATAAACTCACGCACATAAGTAATAAGACCACGGTAAATGGCAAGCCTGTAGAAACAGCACCGGCTTGCAGTGCCTCCATCGCTTGTGTTCCGCCAATCCACAATAACGTTGCGGCAATTGCACCTTCAATTGATGCCCAAAAAATACGTTGTGGTACTGGCGCATCAACTTTACCACCCGCGGTGATTGAGTCGATAACCAATGAACCGGAATCAGATGAGGTAATAAAGAACACCAAGACTAACACTACAGCAGTGAAAGAGAGTAATTTGGCTAATGGCAGCTCGTCAAACATTTCAAACATGGCAAGGGGGACTTGCGTTAAACCATCTTTACCAAGCTTACCAACACCACTGACTACTTGGTCAATTGCAATACCGCCATAGATAGACATCCAAAGTATCGTAACCAGTGTTGGAATTAATAACACGGCAATTAAGAATTCACGAATTGTACGACCTTCTGATACACGTGCGATGAACATACCAACAAACGGGGACCATGAAATCCACCAAGCCCAATAGAATACAGTCCAACCGTGCATCCAAGTTTCATCTTCACGGCCATGTGGGTTACTTAATGGTACAATGTTTTCAACATAACCCATTATCGTGGTTGGAATATTACCCATTGCAGCAGCAAAGCCAACTAAACAAACAAATGCCATCAAAGCAAAGGCGATTAACATATTAATATTACTTAATAGTTTTACACCACCATCAATTCCACGTACCACAGAAATTATTGCTAATAATGTTACTACAGCAATCACTATAATTTGTAAACCAACACCAGATTCAATACCAAATACATGGTTAATACCGGCAGATGCTTGTTGTGCTCCGAGCCCCAGAGAAGTAGCTAAACCAAATAAGGTGGCCAGTACTGCTAAAATATCAATTAGGTGGCCGGGCCAGCCCCACGTTCTATCACCTAATATAGGATAAAAAATCGAACGTATAGAAAGGGGTAACCCTTTGTTATAAGTAAAAAAGGCAAGAGATAAGGCAACAACAGCATAGATAGCCCATGGATGTAGACCCCAATGGAACATAGTGGCGCCCATCGCCAATTTAGCTGCCTCTGGGGTATTAGGAGTCACATTTAATGGAGTTTCGTACCAGCCGGTAAAGTAAGCAACGGGCTCTGCAACCCCCCAAAACATCAAGCCGATCCCCATACCTGCTGCAAATAGCATTGCCATCCAGGAGAGGCGAGAGTGAGTAGGACGTGCATTTACACCGCCAAGGCGAATTTTACCGTACGGTGAAAAAATAAGGCCGATACAAAATAATAAAAAAATGTTAGCAGACCACATTAAAAAACTATCAAAGTTATTTAATATGCTTAACTTGATCCCATCGAGGCTTGCTTTTGCTGAGTCAGGATCACTCACTAACACCGCAATTAAAAAAATTAAAATTAAGCCAGCGCTAGTGCCAAAAACAGGGTTATGTACGTCAAATCCCCATTTTTGGATATTGTCTTGGCCTACAGTGTAGTCCGTATTATCGATACTATATTTGTCATGATTATCACTCATGAAAAACCTCTTTTGTTGTATTTCCGTTTATTTTAATGGTTTATTCAGCTTTAACCCACCAAGATATTATTTCGATGACTAACTAAAAATTAGTGTTAGGTTACTTGCTAAAGTGTAGAAGCAAACGAAAAATTGTAAATGTAAAGTCGCTAAAGTGCTGAATTATAGCCATTACGGTAGTTAATAGCTTACAGGATCAGTATCTGGCTGTCATGGCAACGCATAAAAATAAATGTATTTAAATCAATAAACATATAAGTCTAATTAATATTTCATCTAAGTGTCACTTCAATGTGTTTTAACTAAAGTTAGACTATAGTAAGTCAATAGGTAAATGAGGGATGATATGACCGCAAACAGTACACAATCATTAATCGCGTACTATAAAAAAGTGAGACAAGATTCTTTATCGCTTATTGCACCATTGAGTGCGGAGGATTGTCAGCTTCAAGCGATGAGTGATGTTAGCCCGATGAAATGGCACCTTGCTCATACCACGTGGTTTTTCGAAACTTTCTTATTGTTACCTCATATGAACAACTACAAGGTGTTTGATGAGTGTTTTTCGGTGCTATTTAATTCTTATTATAATGGCATTGGTGAGCAATTTAGTCGCGCAAATAGAGGGACTCTTTCTCGGCCAAGTTTAGATACAGTACTTGAATATCGAGCGTATGTTGATGATGCAGTACAGACATTATTATCAGTCAATACTACTCTAAATGAACTATTGGAACTTGGCTTAAACCATGAACAGCAGCATCAAGAGTTGATGCTCATGGATATAAAGTATAACTTTTCGATTAATCCATCATTTCCAGCCTATCAACACATCGACTGTAAAATAGTTGAAAGTGCACCTGTAAAAAGCATTCATTATATTGATTTTGAGCAAAGTATTACTGAAATTGGGGCAACACAAGGCTGTGGATTTTCCTACGATAATGAACAGCCAACACATCCAGTTTTACTGCAACCATTTAGTGTGGCTAATCGCTTAGTTACCAATGGTGAATATTTAGCGTTTATCAACGAGCAAGGCTACCAACAGCCTAAATATTGGCTTAGTGATGGATGGGCTTTATTACAAAGCACACATGCAAGATGCCCTTTATACTGGCATTGTATTAATGACAAGTGGTATGAATTTACTTTGTATGGCCTGCAACCCTTAGCGATGGATTTACCTGTCAGCCATGTTAGCTTTTATGAAGCGTCAGCCTATGCCTGTTTTGCCAACGCAAGATTGCCCACCGAGTTTGAATGGGAGCATGCAGCACAACAACATTGCCCAGAATTAGTTCAGTTACATGACAACTGTTGGCAATGGACAAACAGTGCTTATTTACCTTATCCGGGGTTTAAACCGATTGCGGGAGTTGCCGGCGAGTACAACGGTAAATTTATGAATAATCAAATGGTGCTTAGAGGCGGTTGTGCATTAACTCCTAATGGTCATTTACGCACTACATATAGAAATTTTTATTATCCACATCAAGCGTGGATGCAAAGTGGAATTAGGTTAGCGAGGGATAATGTATGAGCCAGTTAAAGGTCGTTAGCGAACAGCATACAACAGATGAAAGCTTTTTAAATGATGTGTTGGATGGCCTAAGTCAACAACAAAAGTCATTGCCGTGTAAATATTTTTATGATGATAGAGGCGCAGCACTATTTGAACAAATTACCGCGTTAAGTGAATATTATGTCACCCGAACTGAGCTTGCTATTTTAGAGCAATATTCCCACGACATTGCGAAAATGTTGCCAGAAAATTTATCAATCATAGAGCCCGGATGTGGTTCAGGTAAAAAGGTTGCATATTTATTAGCGCATTTGGCCAATGTAAAAACATTCGTTCCGTTTGAAATATCAAAAGAAATGCTTAATTACTCGCTCGCGCACTTATCGCCTTTATTTCCTGAATTGGTAATTTCTCCCTTACTGGGGGATTTTACCCATAGTCAAATGGTAAAGCAGTTAGCCAAAGATACTGCTTTAGATAACCAAACCAATCTAGTTTATTTTCCAGGTTCAACTCTTGGAAACTTTGCACCTATTAAAGCGATAGAGATTATGAAAAACTTCCATCGCTTATGTGGTTTAAACGGCTATGTGTTAATAGGCATAGATTTAGTTAAAGAACGTCAGGTACTGTTAGATGCCTATGATGATAAAGCCGAGGTGACGGCGCAGTTTAATAAAAATTTACTACAACGTATTAATAATGAGCTCAATGGCACGTTTAATTTGTCAGGCTTTAACCATCAATCCAGATTTAACGAACAACACAGCCGAATTGAAATGCATTTGGTGAGTCAATGTGAGCAAAGTGTTGTCATCAATAATCATTTGTTTGAATTTGCTCAAGGTGAAAGCATACACACTGAAAATTCACATAAGTACACAGTTGACTCGTTTGCTCAATTAGCTGAACAAGCTAATTTAACACTGGCTCACACGTGGCAAGACTGCAATAATTATTTTGCATTGTGCTTATTACGACCGCAGAATTAATATAGCAGCACACTTTGACAGGTTAAGTGATAGTTTAACCGTGCGCCATTTTTAGATGCTTGAATGATGACGCCTTTATTTTGTGTTGTTAATTGCTTAATGATGGGGGCTATAATGCTAACGGCTGAACCTGTTGCTTGGTCTTCGTCTATACCGTAATAAGGGGCGAAGTATCTAAAATACCATTGCTGTGTTTTGCTATCTTTTTGCAAAACGATAAGAGCCGTTGGAGCCGATAAAATAGGTTTGGTCAATATCGAACGAGTACTCAATGGCTGGCTGTCATCTAAAATGACGGTGGTGTAGCCACCTTCCTCTGCACTTGTGTAGCTGCGTAAAACAGTGCTATTAATTGCCTTTACGACAGCCTTATGCGGGGTAACTTCTTTGCTAGCTATTTGCGCCATACTCAGCCGTAATTGTTTTAATTTATAGGTTATTTTAAAGATTTCACCGCTTAGGCTTATAAATTGGTGAGGGTAATAACCTTGATACTGCTGCAAAAATAATGCTGCCGCTAAGGTCCCATGACCACAGCGTTTAATTTCATTACTTTGATTAAACCAACGAATAGGGCAAAGAACTTGGGTGCTATATTTTACATTTATAAAAACAGTCGCAGATTGCTGTGACGTGCGCGCAATTTGCTGCATCATGTAAGTGCTTAGCCCTGTCTGATGTAACACAATCAGTGCTGATGAGCCCGTTTTCTTAGTGCTAGGATGGGTAAAAACAGTTTGTTGCTGAGCCACCAGTACAAAACGTCTTGTTTTGTACCGGTGTAAATTTAATAGACCGTGAGGTTTATTGTTTTTGTGTATAGGCATCGTTATGGATACCGGCCGCGCGACCAGATGGATCCGCATTATTTTGAAACGATGCATCCCATGCCAGAGCTTCAGGTGTGGAACATGCAACAGATTTACCATGCGGCACACATTTAGCGGCTGCGTCACCCGGGAAGTGTGACTCAAAAATTGAGCGATAAAAATACGCTTCTTTTGAATCTGGTGTATTAATAGGGTACTTAAATTTAGCATTTGCTAATTCTTGGTCACTTACTTGCTCAGCAACATACTCTTTTAAAGTGTCAATCCAGCTGTAACCAACGCCATCAGAGAATTGCTCTTTTTGACGCCAAAGTACCTCATCAGGTAAATAGCCATCAAAACCTTCACGCAGAATGTGTTTTTCAATTTTACCGTCTTTACACATTTTAGCTTCAGGATTGATACGCATGGCCACATCAACAAATTCTTTATCGAGGAATGGTACACGTGCTTCAACACCCCAAGCGGCCATTGATTTATTCGCACGTAAACAGTCAAACATATGCAACTTTGATACTTTGCGGTTTAACTCTTCATGAAATTCCTGTGCATTGGGTGCTTTGTGGAAATACAAATAACCACCAAATAGCTCATCAGCACCCTCCCCAGAGAGTACCATTTTAATACCCATGGCTTTAATTTGGCGTGCCATTAAATACATCGGTGTTGATGCTCTAATAGTTGTCACATCATAGGTTTCGATATGATAAATCACTTCTTTTAACGCATCGATCCCTTCTTGAATAGTAAAGTGAATAGGGTGATGAACTGTGCCTATCATGTCAGCCACTTTTTGTGCTGCTGCTAAATCTGGTGAGCCTTCTAGACCAACAGAAAAAGAATGTAATTTGGGCCACCATGCATCACTTTCGTCATTATCTTCAATACGTTTAGCAGCAAAGTTTTGTGTGATTGCTGAGATAACTGATGAGTCTAGGCCACCAGAGAGTAATACCCCATAAGGGACATCGCACATTAGTTGGCGTTTAACGGCAGCTTCAAGTGCATCTTTCACATCTTGAGCTTGAGCGCTATTATCTTTAACAGCTTCAAATGATTCCCAGTCACGCTTATAATATGGTTTAAGTTCACCATCTTTACTATATAGGTAATGACCAGGAGGAAACTCCTGAATACTTTTACAAATTGGTGATAATGCTTTTAATTCAGAAGCAACATAAAAATTACCGTGCTCATCATGACCCGTATAAAGTGGAATTATACCAATATGATCACGACCTATAAGATACGCATCTTGCTCTTCATCGTATAAACAAAAAGCAAAAATACCATTTAAATCATCTAAAAATTCAGGGCCCTTTTGCTTATAAAGCGCCAGAATGACCTCGCAATCAGACTGCGTTTGAAAGGTAAAATCAGCCTCTAAATTTGCAGCTAACTCTTTGTGATTATAAATTTCACCGTTAACCGCTAAAATATGTGTTTTCTCAGGGTTATAAAGTGGTTGAGCACCGCTTGATACGCCAACAATGGCTAAACGTTCATGCACTAAAATCGCTTTTTCTGATGAATATACACCTGACCAATCAGGCCCTCGGTGACGTAATAACTTTGACATTTCAATTGCTTGACTACGCAACTGTGTGGCATCAGACTTTATGTCTAATACACCGAAAATTGAACACATAGTAACTCCTCATTCCTATCATGTGTGCAATTAGGCAGGCTTTGCCTAATTGCGAACCTTTGTTTTAACAGAAATATTTAACTAAGTCACATAGCTTTTACAATATTTTTAGAATAATTTATGCACCACCATAATCTTCATTGCACCAAGGTGGCCACTAAAGCTTGTTGACGACTTCTTTTAAAGCAATGAAAAACACAAATAACCACTAATCCATTATGTTATAGGGCTAATCCTCACAGGATTAAAGCTTGAGCGTTCCATTTTGGTGCATTAATGTTTTGCATTTTCAAGTGCTAGAGATAGCTGAGCAAGGTGAGCATCTAATTTTGCTTTTGCTTTATTGGCCGTGGCTATATCTACGTATTCAAAGCGAATGCTATCGCCTGGTTTTAATTGTGCAAATAGAAATAGATCAGCTTCAATGACTGTGCCAAGGAGTGGATAACCACCTGTCGTTTGGCCATCATTTAATAATACAATTGGCTCACCATTAGGAGGCAGTTGAATTGACCCCGGTGCAACAGCGAGTGAAGGTAATGAATGGCTGTGTGATAATGACTGTGATTGAGTATTCAAACGAACCCCCATTCGGTTACTCTGTGGCGTTACGTGCCATTTTTTACTGCTAAATTCATTGATAATGTGTTGTGTTAATAATTCTTCATGAATACTTGGGTGTATTCGGATCACTTCACGTTTTGCTGGTGATATAGCACCTAGTTTAGGCCAGTGTTCAGTAAATGGTTTAATTGCGAGTGTGTCATGCTCTTTAAGAGCGCAGCCAGTTGCACCGCCAAATCCTGCTGCTAAATCAGTCGAGCGAGAGTTCATTACTTTTTCACACTGGATCCCGCCTTTACAGGCTAAATAAGCCCTAAACCCATTACGTGCGGCTGCAAAGCGGATGGTTTGCCCCTTTTTGACGGTGTATGTCCAACCAGGGTAAATAGCTGTATCGTCTAAATGAGCCTTCATATCAGTGCCAATCAAAGCAATAACGGTATCGCACTCGAATTTGAGTTGAGCCAACCCTAAGGTAATTTCAATCACTGCATCGTTATCAGCATTGTCAAGTAATCGATTGGCTATTACCATCGCATAGCTATCTATTGCACCAGATTGAGCAACACCTAAATGGCGAAAGCCTGTACGTCCTTTATCTTGGACACTCATTAATAAACCCGGCTTAATAACTGTGATCATGATTAAGACTCCACACTAACAAACGATAAGGTATCACCAGGTTGTATAACACTTGGTGGGTTATTAAGGTAATCAAATAAGTTGAAATCAGTATGACCTATTATGTGCCAGCCGCCAGGGGAGTCAGCAGGGTAGATGCCTGTTTGATTAGCACCTATTGCCACAGACCCTTTTGGCACTTTAGTTCGTGGATTATCTCTACGTGGAGTATGTAATTGCTCAGTTAAGCCATGTAAATATACAAAGCCTGGTTGAAAGCCTAAAAATAGTACTTGATAGCGAGCATTACTATGCAGCTGTATAACGTCATGAGTGGTTAAATTATGTGCTTTCGCAACAAAGTCGAGATCAGGTCCATGTTCACCACCATAATGAGTAATAACTTTATGATGTGTGCCTTGATGTTGCATGGTATCGATGTCTTGCCACCAATTTGTTAGCTCATTTTGCCAACGCACTAGTTCATCCGAGTTGTGTAAATATACGCACAGGGAGTTCATAGCGGGTACTACATCTATAAACGCATTGCTTGCTTTGCACTTAGCAGCTAAAGCCCAGATTTTTTTTTGAATCTTTAGCGTGTCTTCAGATAAATGTGTTGCGTCCAAAAATAGGCTATTGCTACTGAGGGTTACAACTGATGTTGTTGTTTTTAAGTCCATTGACGATTATTATTTTTAGTTATTAATAACGTCAAGCTACCACACTCAATTAAAAATGTTTACACCTATGCGACTAGAATAATAGGCGCTCTATATAAATACAAAGCAAATCTAAGTAGGTGCACAAGTAAACGACTGTACTTATGCACCATATATTTAAGGCTTAATTATAAAAGCTTAATTACTTAACAGCCACTCACTTAAAAGTCGCACACCAAAGCCTGTGCCGCCAGGTGAGATTTCATCTTTGCCTTTAGTCGCAAGTGCATTACCTGCAATATCTATGTGTACCCAACGGGTCTCACCAGCAAAGTGCTCTAAAAAGCTCGCTGCCGTTGTAGCACCTGGTCCGCTTGAACCTAGGTTCTTAAGATCTGCAATGTCAGAACTTAACGTGCTTTTGTAGCCTAAAGGCAGGCGCCATAGGTTTTCGTTTACATGTTTACCCGCTAAGGTAAGTTGTGAAATAAGCGTATCGTCTTGTGAAAAAACGCCAGCGTAATCATTGCCCACAGCTTTGATTTTTGAACCTGTTAAAGTGGCAACATCAATCATGATTTCAGGATTAAAATGTTTACGTGCATACCACATGGCATCACTTAACACTAAGCGTCCTTCAGCATCAGTGTTGACTATTTCAACGCTGAGGCCTTCAGCAGTGCGTACAACATCGCCAGGGGCTACAGCAAATTGTGACACCATATTAGCCGCCATGCCCATAACGGCCACGACATTTTTATCCGCTTTAGCTAAAGCCATTGCTTTAACGGTACCAAGCACCGCGGCGGCGCCCGCCATATCAGATTTCATGCGGGCAATTGATGCGCCAGTTTTGATGCTATAACCACCAGAATCAAAAGTGATCCCTTTACCAACTAATGCAATGGGCGTTGTGTTTGAGCCTTTATAATGTGCTACAACTAATCGTGCACCTTGTTCACTGCCACGGCCAACTGCTTCAAGCGCACCCATACCGAGTTCTTTCAATTCATTTGGTTCTAAAACGGTAATTTCAACACCGAGTGCTTCTAATTCTTTTGCCGCTTTTGCAAACGCAACGGGCGTCATATGTGTTGCTACTTCAGAAGTCAGATCACGGGCTAAAAATACGCCTTGTTCTATGCTTTGTAGCGTAGAGTATGTGTTGTTGGTCTGTTTCTTGTCATCTACATCAAAGTAGTAGTTTACAGTGGCAGTGTTTGGCGTTTGTTTGTATTTCTCGAAGCGGTGATCTCGTAAATTTGCACCGTGGGCAAAATTAGCAGCAAGCTCAGGGTTACTAATAGTACCTTTTACGCTATCAAATACGATGCTTGCAGATTCAACTTTGTTTTGTAGTAGCGTCGCATGAACATTGCCACCCAATTTAGCGATGGTTGATTTGTCTAGTTGTTGTTGCTTGCCTGTACCAACGATGAAAACCCGTTGCTGTTTACGTGAGTTAGTTGTAATAACTTCCAGTATATCGCCGTATTTACCATCAAATTGCTTAATATCAATAGTGTGAGAAAGTTGATTTTTGAACTGTTTATCAACGTCATTAAATGCACTGTTATTGGCATCTTGGCTATAAAAAACCACTAATGTTTGTGCTTTATTGTTAATCTTTGTCGAAAAGTTAATCTCTGCCGCGGTTACTTGCGTACTTATTGCAAGCGCTAAGGCAATTGCAGAAGCTTTAAAAACGTTTTTCATGTTTAACACCCAGTTTTAATATCAAAAGTTAAAATAAAAAGACTTTTTACCTTATCTGGGCTCAAACTTTAAGTTAAACACGACAGATATAAGGTTTGAAGCGTTAAGGCTGAAATTAATACGTCAATTGATAGGTCTAGTAGATTAATAACGCATTTTAGGAGTTTTGTATGTTCAAACAACCGTTATCAATGATGCTTTGCACAGCACTAGTGAGTGCAAGCATTGGTGTATATGCTTTAGCGAGCGATGAAAAAACAGCGAATAAAAATGTTCAAGCCAGCATGCATGTACAAACACTGGTATTAGGTTCTGGGTGTTTTTGGGGAGCTGAAAAGCGCTATGAAGCAATGCCCGGTGTGATAGATGCTGTTTCGGGCTACGCTGATGGCAATGGCTTTAAAGCCACTTATAGAAATATAACAGCCTCATCTAAACGCTTTGACGATAATAATTACGCTGAAGTTGTCAAAGTTACGTTTAACAGTAATGTGTTAACAGCCGATGATCTACTTAAGCGTTATTTTGAAAGCCATGATCCAACGCAGCTTAATCGTCAAGGCAATGATATTGGCACGCAATACCGCTCTATTATATTAACCAGTAATTCAACACAACTTGATATAGCAAAGCAATTAAAAGCACAGTATCAACTTAAATTAACGGCAGCAGGCTTCGACTCAATTAAAACAGTGATAAAACCGCTGGATAAGTTTTACCCCGCTGAGGAATATCATCAGGACTACATAGCAAAAAATCCAAATGGATATTGCCCTGATCACTCTACAGGTGTGGTGTTCTCAACGCAGCCAAAGAGTGAAGTGGATAATAAAGCGCTGTTAGCAGGTAAGCAGATTGTGATCATTGATTCGCATGATTATTGCCCTTACTGTGAAAAGTTAAAAAAAGAAGTGACAAATGACTACAAAGGCACAATACCTTTGAGTTATAGAAAAGCTGATCAACTAACAGGCCTTACTATTAAATCTCCTACGTGGGCAACGCCTACCATCTTATTTTTAGAAAATGGTAAAGAAGTATTTGGCCGCCAAGGGTATGTGACAAATACTGAATTTTATAAAGCGTTGGGGGCATTTAAATTAGGAGATAGTGAAGCGTATCGTGTTGCTTTTAATGCACGCACTGATAGCCCTTTTTGTAAACAATACGATATTTTTAAAAACACACCGGATGGCCAGTTTATCGATAAGCTAAGTGGCGAGCCTTTATTTGACACTCGCGATAGATTTAAATCAGGCACAGGTTGGCTTTCTTTCACACACCCAATTAAAGACAGTGTCACTGAACATGAAGATAACAGCTTTGGTATGCAGCGAATAGAAATCAAATCTAAATCAACGGGGATACATCTGGGGCATATGTTTCCAGGGGAAGGGCCAAATGGTCAAGATAGGTATTGTATAAATGCAACGGTATTAGAATTTGCTGCCAGAGGTGATAGCTAATTAAAGTGAACGACACACAGAACATCTTAAGTGTGCCGCATCAAAAACAACGCATTTATAACGCTAAGTTTTGTTTAGCACGATTTAAGTTATGGTTAACTAAATCATTGTTAAACATTTGGTTAGCTTCATAAAAGTCTGAAATTGCTGCTGTCTCATTGTGTGACATAATACGGGCAACCCCACGGTTACTTAAAGCAAACGAGGTTAGCTCATTACGCTTATAGCTAGGTACTTTACTTGATTTAAGTAAAGTGATTGCCTGAGTACATAGGGTTTCAGCATCAGCGTAGTTGCTTAATTTTACATTCGCAGCACAGCTATTAAAAGGGATCTCATAAGCGCGATTAGGGTCGTTCTTGATAACTCCGTTGTCTTTAGTCAACGCCATCATTTCACCATTTGAAAGTGCGCTCGCAGATACTTCATTATCAATAACCATTAATTTATAGTCTGTTTGATCAGCAAGTACTGCTGAAGATGATGTTAATAGTGTCGCAACTAAAATTCGCTTCGTTAGTATATTTAACATGATAATTTCCTCTGAGTTATTTGGTTGTTCATAATGAACACATTAACTTTAGTCAGAGCTGGCGAGCGGTACAAACGATAAAAAGACACCTTACAAGTGAAATTTATTTACGTATGTAAGACAGTGAACAGCAACTCCAGAGTTGCTGTATAAATAATTATTTTAAATGTTTGTATGTATCTAGCAGCCATTTAATAAAGAGCTCTAGTGAAGCATTAGACTCGCTGGGTTCGTGATGAACCAAGTAATACTTATCTTTAGTTTTTAGCGGTAAGTTTGTGAAGTTAAACAACCACTCTTCTTCGAACCACGTTTGGCTGATAGGCAAGGGGATAAGTGCGATCCCCATTCCTTGCTGTGCGGCGCGTGCTACACCAAACATGCTGTCGACTTGGATTATTTGTTTCGGCGCGAAGTCTTCAATACCTGCATGCTCAGCCCATTGGTGCCAAGCCCATGGGCGTGCCTTATGCAATATTAGAGGTACTTCATTGAGTGCCTGAAATGGTTCATCTTTCCATGCCTCCCAATTCTTTTTGTTACAGGCTGGAGAGTATGACAACGAAAATAGCTCATGCACCACACCTTCAATAGGCTTAGAGGATGATAAAACAATAGAAAGATCACTTTGCTTAGTCAGCTCCTTACGCGTTTTCATGGTGTTTAATTGTAAATTTGTATTTGGATGCTCTGTGGTCCATTCACTGAGTTTAGGCATTAATAGTTCACTGGCAAAGAACTCAGGTAAGGTAATACTTATATTTACATTTTCTTGCAGCTGACTAAATTCGGTTATGGTCTTTTCAAGCGCTTTTATCAAAGGCGATACAGAGTCATAAAAGTTTTTCCCCGCGGACGTTAACCGAATTGAACGCGTTTGGCGCTCAAAAAGCTCAATACCTAGCTGCTCTTCCAATTGTTTAATTTGATGACTCACAGCAGATGGAGTTAGATAAAGCTGGTTAGCGGCTTCTTTAAAGCTTAACGTTCTTGCCGCAAAACAAAACGAACGTAATCCTCTAATAGGTGTTTGCATAGTCGATGTTAGTAATTCTCAATAAGGATAGTTAAGCAATAAACAACCCAATTTGCAAAGACTTAGCTGAAATAGTTCGTCAACTGATTAATTTTTGCTTATATTAATAAAAAATAAACATATTACGCTTATTAAAATTACAATCGCGAATATTTTTGATTAATCATTGTTACAGTTGATTTATTTGCAATATTAGTAGCATAGATAAGATTTCAGCGATTTTACTACTTTGGGGCAACGAAAATGGCTTTGCTATAAAATGGTGCAATTAGTTTTGCGCAAAAAAAATCCCTCTTGCGAGGGATTTTGGGTAACTCAGCGCCATTGGCACTGGGAATGAGGTCGGTACAAGGTGATTTATTGAGAGGTTAAGTTAAAACACCATCTCTGGAACATCACCAGTGACAAGCAATTTGCCTGCCGTTTTGCTAATAATTTCATCGACTGACACGCCTGGCGCGCGCTCTAGTAGATGAAATGCGCCGTCTTTAACTTCTAACACGGCTAAATCTGTCACTATTTTCTTTACACAGTTAACACCAGTTAACGGTAAATTACAACTTTCAAGCAGTTTTGAGTCACCATGTTTACTCGCATGGGTCATAGTAACAATAATATTCTTTGCGCCAGCAACAAGGTCCATCGCGCCGCCCATGCCTTTAATCAGCTTTTTGGGGATCATCCACGAGGCGATGTTTCCGTTCTGGTCAACTTCAAATGCACCTAAGACTGTTAAGTCTACATGACCACCACGGATCATTGCAAAACTATCTGCACTATTAAATATTGCAGCTCCCGTGGCTGCTGTCACGGTTTCTTTACCCGCGTTGATCATATCAGCATCAAGTTCAGCTTTAGTCGGGTAGGGACCCATACCCAGCAAGCCATTTTCAGACTGTAGCATAACTTCAATGCCATCAGGTACATAGTTAGCCACTAAGGTTGGAATTCCGATCCCTAAATTAACGTAGTAACCGTCTTGTAGCTCTTGCGCAACACGCATTGCGACTTGTTCACGTGATAATGCCATGTTGTGTGCTCCTAATCGCGAGTAGTTGTGCGTTCGATGCGTTTTTCAAAGCTGCCTTTAATAACGCGATTCACAAAAATACCAGGGGTATGAATTTGACTCGGTTCAAGCTCTCCTGGTTCTACAATTTCTTCCACTTCGGCAACGGTAATTTTACCTGCAGTGGCGGCCATTGGGTTAAAGTTCATGGCTGTATGGCGAAAAACAAGGTTACCATATCTATCTGCTTTCCACGCTTTAACAATGGCAAACTCACCGGTGATTGATTCTTCTAGAATATAAGGGCGACCATCAAACTCTTTTACTTCTTTACCTTCTGCTACCGGTGTACCGTAACCTGTTGCGGTGTAAAAAGCAGGAATACCAGCACCGCCTGCACGCATTTTTTCAGCGAGTGTACCTTGTGGAGTGAGTACCACATCAATTTCACCGCTCAGTAGTTGCTGTTCAAATAGGGCATTTTCACCGACATACGAGGCGATAATTTTTTTTATTTGCTTGTCATGTAACAAAATCCCTAAACCAAAGTCATCCACGCCGCAGTTATTTGAAACTACAGTTAGGTCTTTAGTTTGTTTACGTTTAATTTCGCTGATTAATCCCTCAGGAATTCCACATAAACCAAATCCACCAGCAATTATTGTATCGCCGTCTTTTAACCCTTCCATTGCAGCTTCATAGCTTGAAACTACTTTATCGAAACCGGCCATGGGCCCACTCCTTAATTATAATTATGATGTAATCAATCTATATTAAATATAGTTTATTGATTCGCTATTTGATTTTTAAGAGCTAAGGAAACCTTGCTCACAGGTTGTTTGTTTAATGCTGTGCAAATTGCCCAACCAGCTTTAGCCAGTCTTTCTAAATCAATTCCATGCTCTATGCCAAGTCCTTGCAGTAAGTAAACTACATCTTCGGTGGCAACATTTCCTGACGCACCCTTCGCGTAAGGGCATCCACCAAGCCCTGCAACTGCACTGTCAACCGTTGCTATGCCACGGTTTAAGGCTGTGTAAATATTTGTGAGCGCTTGGCCGTAAGTGTCATGAAAGTGAACTGCTAATAATGATTTATCAATATGCGCTAACAACACATCCAATAACTCATCTACTTTATTAGCCGTGCCTACGCCTATGGTGTCACCAAGACTTATTTCATAGCAGCCTAACTCTAACAACATCTGGCTCACTTTTAGCACCTGTTGCGGATTTATATCGCCTTCGTAGGGGCAACCTAATACACAGCTTACATAGCCACGTACACGGATATTATGTTGTTTGGCAAATTCCATGACATCGGCAAAGCGAGCAATACTTTGCTCAATTGAGCAGTTGATGTTCTTTTGGCAAAATGACTCACTGGCTGCTGTGAATATGGCAAACTCTTTAATACCTACTTCATGCGCCGCTTGCGCCCCTTTTAAGTTTGGAGTGAGGGCAGTTAAGTTAGTATCTGGTAGAGTTAGGGCGCTTATTACATCGCGCGAATCGGCCATTTGCGGCACCCATTTAGGGGAGACAAACGCGCCCGCTTCGATATAGCTAATACCTGCCGCTGCTAGTGCGTTAATGAGTGATACTTTGTCTTGGGTGCTAACGGCGCTTTCATTTTGCAGGCCATCTCGCGCACCTACTTCAACAATACGTACTTTTGTAGGTAATGTGTTGGCTGATAAGTTACTCATCGGCGGTACCCACATCAGTCGCATTCTCATCAGTTACTATAGCAAGTAGGGCACCATGACTTACCAATTCCCCTTGTGCAAAGCAATAACTTTGTAATATGCCATCGTGTGGTGCGTTGAGGGTATACTCCATTTTCATTGCTTCAATAATAACAACAGCATCACCTTTTTTAATTTGCTGACCTACTTCGACAAGGTGTTTAACCACAGTGCCATTTAAAGGGGCTGCAAGAGGCAGTGCTTCACTTTCATGCTCACTTACATAGTGCTTGTTGGTTAATTCAAACGTAGTCTGTAGCGCTTTATACATCACGGTAATAGAATTAGCTGTATTAACAACATGACAGCGATGCTTATCTCCATTAATAAACAACTGGCACAGGTTATTTTCAATCGAGCCTGTGATTGTATAGTCCACTGAGTCTAGGTGAATGATAAAGCCGTCATTCAACTTAGTTGCCGTGATAGGTCTGTCACTAAAAGGGATAGTAATGACGGACTCACGGTTTAGCATAAAGCCAGACAGCTGATCCCAAGGGCTACTACCATTGCTATTTAAATCTGTTAAGTAGCAAAATGCAGCGATAATTTTACTAACTGCATTTAACGCAGCATCATTTGTGATTAATGCATCACCTTGCTCTTCAATAAAGTGCGTATCCGGTGCGCCTTGTTTGAAGGTTGGATGATTGGCTAAGTTATGTAAAAAGCTAACGTTGCAGCTAAATCCAGATAAATGAAATTGCTCAAGAGCAGTACTTAAACGTGAAAGCGCTGCAGTACGGTTATCATCATGAACAATCAGTTTTGCGATCATAGGGTCATAAAACGGGCTTATTTCATCCCCTTGTTTGATACCTGTATCTATTCGTACAAACTCAGATTCAGCAGGTATATACAAGCCGTCAATCGTGCCTGAACAAGGAATAAAGTCATTACTAGGATCTTCGGCATAAATACGCGCTTCGAAACTATGGCCTTGCAGCACAATATCAGCTTGCTCTAAAGGTAGGGTGTTACCAGCCGCCACATTGATTTGCCAATTGACTAAATCTACACCGGTCACCATTTCTGTTACTGGGTGTTCTACTTGCAGGCGAGTATTCATTTCCATAAAGAAAAACTCATCGCCACACAGTAAAAACTCTACCGTACCAGCACCACGATAATTGATAGCCAAGGCACAGCGCACCGCAGCTTCACCCATTTCTTTGCGCAGTCCATCGCTAAGTCCTGGGGCAGGGGCTTCTTCAATGACTTTTTGGTGACGACGTTGTAAAGAGCAATCGCGGTCGCCTAAATACACGCAGTTACCGTGATTATCTGCAAATACTTGTACTTCAACATGGCGAGGCTTATTCACATAGCGCTCTAGTAATACGAGATCGTTACCAAAACCTGCAATGGCCTCACGTTGAGCACCTTGCAATGCAGTTAAAAAGTCTTTGGCGTGCTGAACAATACGCATGCCTTTACCACCGCCGCCAAATGCTGCTTTGATAAGCACAGGGTAGCCAATTTTTTCAGCCTCAGCTTGTAAAAACTCAGGTTCTTGTTTATCACCGTAATATCCCGGCACCAAAGGGACATTGGCAGCGGCCATGATCTCTTTTGCACGGGTTTTTGAGCCCATAGCTTCAATGCTTGACGCTGGTGGACCAATAAAAGCGATGTTGTGCTGTTCACAGGTTTTGGCAAATTCACTGTTTTCAGATAAAAAACCATAACCTGGGTGGATGCAATCAACATTTGCATCAAGTGCCACCTTGAGGATTTTATCAGCCACTAAATAAGAGTCTTTACTTGGTGCTGCGCCGATATGATAAGCTTCGTCAGCTAATTTAACATGCTGGGCGTGTTTATCGGCATCAGAATAAACCGCCACTGTGGTTAAACCCATCTGTTTCGCAGTACGCATAACGCGACAGGCTATCTCGCCGCGATTGGCAATAAGAATTTTTTGTAATGATTGTGTGCTCATGATGAATCCTATGCTTGCCAACTTGGTGGACGTTTTTCAAAAAAGGCAGTTAAACCTTCTTGGCCTTCTTCAGACACCCGAATATGTGCAATACGTTCAGCCGTTAAGTTTATAATTTGCCCATTGATTTCATGACCTGCAACATCATTTATTAGTTGTTTAGCAGCACGAACCGCAACAGGGCCATTATTAATGAGTGTTTCGAGTAATTGATCAACAGCACAATCAAGTTTGCCTGTAACCTGATGCACTAAACCAAGTTGCTTTGCTGTATGAGCATCAAAAATCTCAGCCGTTAAAAAGTATCTGCGTGCTGCACGCTCACCAATAGCTTTAATAACGTAAGGGCTGATCACCGCAGGAATAAGCCCAAGCTTTACTTCACTTAGGCAAAACTGTGCATTATCTTGGCAAACAGCAATGTCACAACAGGCAATTAAACCCAGTGCACCACCAAATGCAGCACCTTGTACGGCACATACTGTTGGCAGTGGGCTGGTTGCCAGTACATGCATGAGTTTGGCTAGTTGTTTTGAATCAGCGAGGTTTTCACTAAAATCGTTATTTGCCATGGATTTCATCCATGCTAAGTCTGCGCCTGCTGAAAAGTGCTCGCCTTCGGTTTTTAAAACTAAGGCGCGGACATCTAAGCTATTAGCGTGTTCAATACATTGAATTAGCTCTTGAATTACTTGCTCGTTAAAAGCATTACGCTTTTCTGGGCGACTTAAAACGAGTACAGCCACATTTGATTTAGTTATTTGTAGTGTTACTGACATACTCACTTCCTTACATTCTAAAGACGCCAAATTGCGAATCTTGTTTTGGTGCATTTGCAGCTGCGCTTAATGCCAAACCAAGCACATTACGAGTATCAGCAGGGTCGATTATGCCGTCATCCCATAAACGTGCACTTGCGTAATATGGATGACCTTGCTGCTCGTATTGATCAATGATTGGTTTTTTAAATTCATTGATTTGTTCATCAGTCATACTATGACCTTTACGCGCTAAACCATCTTGTTTAACTTGTGCCATTACACCGGCAGCTTGTTCGCCACCCATCACCGATATACGGGCATTAGGCCACATCCACATCATGGTAGGTTCAAATGCACGGCCACACATACCGTAGTTACCAGCGCCATAAGAGCCGCCAATTAATACGGTAAATTTTGGTACGTCAGCACAAGACACGGCCATCACCATTTTGGCGCCATGTTTTGCGATGCCTTCAGATTCGTATTTTTTACCCACCATAAAACCGGTGATGTTTTGTAAAAACACTAAAGGAATATTGCGCTGGGCACATAGCTGTATAAAGTGCGCGCCTTTTTGTGCGGATTCACTAAATAAAATGCCGTTGTTCGCCACAATGCCTACAGGGTGGCCATATATTTTGGCAAAGCCAGTTACTAGTGTGTCACCAAAGTAACGCTTGAATTCATCAAAAGAAGAGTCATCAACGGTACGGGCAATTACTTCGCGCACATCAAATGGCTTTTTAAGATCAGTCCCCACGATGCCATATAGCTCACTTATGTCATAACGAGGCGCTTTAACTTCATCAAGTAAAGGCAGAGTAGGGCGTTGATAATTAATGCGCTCTATACATTGGCGTGCAATTGATAATGCGTGCGCATCATTTTCAGCGTAGTGATCTGCCACACCCGAGGTTTTACAGTGGACATCAGCGCCGCCAAGTTCTTCTGCGGTTACCTCTTCACCTGTCGCGGCTTTAACCAATGGTGGACCTGCTAAAAATATGGTGCCTTGTTCTTTAACGATGATGCTTTCATCAGCCATTGCGGGTACATAGGCACCGCCTGCAGTACATAAACCCATAACCACGGCTATTTGTGGAATACCTTTACCTGACATTCGCGCTTGATTATAAAAGATACGGCCAAAATGCAGTTTATCTGGAAATACATCGTCTTGTTCAGGCAGGTTTGCGCCTCCTGAATCAACTAAATAAATACACGGTAAATGACAACGTTCAGCGATATCTTGTGCGCGTAAATGTTTTTTAACCGTCAGCGGGAAATAACTGCCGCCTTTAACTGTCGCGTCATTAGCGATGATCATACATTCAACGCCTTTAACTCGGCCAATACCTGCAACAACACCTGCGCATGGTATGGCTTGGTCATAAACGCCATGAGCTGCAAATTGTGAAATCTCTAAAAACGGTGAGCCTTCATCTATAAGAGTGCTGATACGGTCACGAACAAACAGTTTACCGCGGCCTTCGTGGCGCTCGATTAATGCAGCGCCGCCACCTTGGCTTATTTGTTTTACTTTGGTGCGTAAATCATCAACCAGCTCAGCCATGTTTTGCTGATTTTGTAGAAACTGCGGATCATGTGGATTAACGCTAGATTTTAAAATAGTCATCGCGTAGGTCCTTATCTGCTTTCAGTGAATAATTCACGACCAATTAGCATACGGCGAATTTCTGATGTGCCGGCACCTATTTCATACAGTTTTGCATCACGTAGAAGGCGACCCGTTGCATATTCATTGATGTAGCCATTACCACCAAGAATTTGAATCGCATCTAGTGCCATTTTGGTTGCAAGCTCTGCTGCATATAAAATAGCGCCTGCGGCATCTTTACGAGTTGTTTCACCGCGATCGCACGCTTTAGCAACAGTGTACACATATGAACGAGCGGCATTCATTTGTGTATACATATCAGCTATTTTACCTTGAATAAGCTGGAACTGGCCGATTGGGCTATCAAATTGTTTACGTTCGTGAATGTAAGGAACAACAATGTCCATACACGCTTGCATAATACCCAGAGGGCCAGCAGCAAGCACTACGCGCTCATAATCAAGGCCACTCATTAGCACCTTAACGCCTTCGTTCAAATTGCCTAGAATATTCTCCTCGGGTACTTCGCAGTTTTCGAAAACTAACTCACAGGTATTTGATCCGCGCATGCCAAGTTTGTCGAGCTTTTGCGCTGTTGAAAAGCCTGGAAAGCTACTTTCTACAATAAACGCGGTAATACCTTTAGCACCGGCGTTTAAATCAGTTTTAGCGTAGATAACTAAAGTGTCTGCGTCTGGACCATTGGTGATCCACATCTTGTTACCATTGAGAATATACTTATCGCCTTTTTTCTCGGCTTTAAGTTTCATCGAAACGACATCAGAGCCTGCATTTGGCTCACTCATTGCTAAAGCACCAATGTGCTCACCACTAATTAATTTAGGGAGGTATTTTTCTTTTTGTGCTTGTGAACCATTACGGTTAATTTGATTTACACACAGGTTTGAATGAGCACCATAACTTAGGCCAATAGAAGCACTGGCTCGGCTTATTTCTTCCATCGCAATGACATGCTCTAAGTAACCGAGACCTGCACCGCCTAACTCTTCTGGTACTGTCATGCCTAATAAGCCCATTTCGCCAAGTTGCGGCCAAAGTTGGTTAGGAAAGGCATTATCAAGATCGGTCTTTTCAGCTAATGGGGCGATTTCTTGACTGGCAAAACTATTAACATGATCACGGATCATATCCGCTGTTTCGCCAAGGCCAAAGTTCATTTCTTTATATAGTGAAATAGTGCTCATGATTCATTCCTGTGTGAGAGTCTGTTAATGATTGTATTTTAGTAATTATTCATCTAATTGATTTAAGGTATCGCGACAACGCCGCTCTGCAGTGACCAGCTCCATTAAGACAACTTTTATATCATCCATCTGCTGGCTCAAATCCGCTTTTTTATCAGCAATTAAGTCAAGCATAGTGACTAGCTGTTTAGCACTTGATTTATCTGCATCGTAAAGTTCAAACAAACGACCCGTTTCAGCTAAGGTAAAACCTAAGCGTTTACCACGTAGAATTAATTTTAAGCGCACTTTATCGCGCTTAGAGTAAATGCGTGTTTGGCCATTACGCTCAGGTGATATCAAACCTTGATCTTCGTAAAAGCGAATAGAGCGGGTAGTAATGTCAAACTCTTTAGCTAATTCACTGATGCTAAAAGTTTGTTCATTACTGGCGGGCTCAGCGGAAGAGCTGGCAAAATTTGTTTGATTATCTTGATTCATAGTGTATCTACCTCATTCGAATAACCCCAATATAAGTGAAGTTTACGTAAAGGTAAAGTGGATTGTGAAAGTTATACTTTAGGCGTACGTCATTAGTCAGTGTTACAGCAGGGTATCTAGTTAAATCAGTCTCTCTAGCGCCATTGTGATAATTTAACTACAGTAAAATAAAGATAAGTTTACACTTTTGTTGAGCGTAAAAACCTTGATTTTAGATTTACGTTGGCGTAAACGTAAATATTATGTATGCTCATATACAGATTAATAAACATATTGTTTGGCGTATCTTAACACACAGTGAGAGTGCCAATGACTAAATGGAGCCTTTTTATGACTACCGAAGCCGTTGTTATTGTAGCAGCAAAACGCACCCCTATGGGTGGTTTTATGGGAGCACTTAGCAGTGCAGACGCAACTGAACTTGGCGCAACAGCAATTGCTGGCGCATTGGCCGATACTGGATTAAATGATAGCGCAATTGATGAAGTGATTATGGGCTGTGTTTTACCCGCTGGTTTAGGTCAAGCTCCTGCTCGCCAAGCGATGTTAAAAGCAGGCCTTGCTCGTTCAACTGGTGCAACAACCATTAATAAAGTGTGTGGTTCTGGTTTGAAAGCAGCGATGCTTGCTCATGATTTAATTAAAGCTGGCTCAATTAATAGTGCGGTTGCCGGTGGTATGGAAAGCATGACTAATTCACCTTACTTTATTCCAAAAGCGCGTGGTGGCATGCGAATGGGTCATGGTGAAATTAAAGATCACATGATGAGTGATGGTCTCGAAGATGCCTATGATAATAAAGCCATGGGGTGTTTTGCCCAAGATACAGCCGATGAATATGGAATAGGCCGCGAGCAGATGGATCAATTCGCTCTTAGCTCATTAGAAAAAGCGAATGCGGCAATAGCAAACGGCTTTTTTGAATCAGAAATTGCCCCACATACTATGAGCAGCCGTAAAGGTGACGTCACGGTCAGTATTGATGAGCAACCAGGTAATGCTCGCCCAGAGAAAATTCCTAGTTTACGTGCAGCATTTAAAAAAGACGGCACCATCACTGCTGCTAATTCTTCATCTATTTCTGATGGTGGTGCTGCACTTGTTTTAATGAGTGAGTCTCACGCGAAAGCCCAAGGGCTAACACCACTTTGTCGCATTGTTGCTCATAGCACCCATTCGCAAAAACCAAGTGAATTTACTCTTGCACCAGTTGGCGCTATGACTAGCTTACTTGAAAAAGCGGGCTGGACTACGGCTGATGTTGATCTGTGGGAGATAAATGAAGCATTCGCCATGGTAACAATGTTAGCAATTAACGAGTTAAAACTTGATGAGAGCAAAGTGAATGTAAACGGTGGTGCCTGTGCTCTTGGACATCCGATTGGTGCGAGCGGTGCGCGTATTTTAGTTACGCTTATCCATGCACTTAAAAACAGAGGCCTGAAAAAAGGCATTGCATCATTATGTATTGGTGGCGGTGAAGCGGTTGCCCTTGCAGTAGAAGCAGTATAAACCAAACTAATTTTAATCTCTCACAGCCGCAGGCTCTTTTAATAATAACTACTGCGGCTTAATCAAATACCCTTTGGGGAGGAGTGCGTTATGCACCAAGTACCATTATTTATCAACGGCGAATTTATTCAATCGACATCAGAGCAACTTATTGATGTTGTTAATCCTGCAAATCAGGAAGTACTAGCCCAAGTACCTTGTACTACAGATGCTGAAATGGATGCTGCCATAGCATCAGCGAGCGAAACATTTAAAACATGGAAAGATGTACCGATCACAGAGCGTGCTCGTATCATGATGAAGTACGCAGCATTGCTTAAAGAGCATCACGATGAGCTTGCAACCATCATTTGCCATGAGCTAGGTAAAACATTCGAAGATGCAAAAGGCGATGTTTGGCGTGGTATTGAAGTGGTTGAGCAAGCAGCAAACGCGCCATCTTTAATGATGGGCGAAACCATGGAAAACGTTGCCCGCAAAATTGATACCTATTCTTACATGCAGCCTCTAGGTGTGTGTGCGGGTATTACGCCGTTTAATTTCCCTGCCATGATCCCATTATGGATGTTTCCGCTTGCTATCGTGTGCGGCAATACCTTTATATTAAAGCCTTCTGAGCAAGACCCACTGACTCCAATGCGTTTAGCTGAACTTTTTGTGGAGGCGGGTGCACCTAAAGGTGTTTTACAAGTTGTACACGGAACTAAACCTCAGGTCGACCGTTTACTTGAAGATGCCGTAGTTCGTGCCATTTCTTTTGTTGGCTCGTGTGGCGTAGGTGAATATATTTATTCAAAAGGCACGGCTAATTTAAAACGTGTTCAAGCCTGTGTTGGTGCAAAAAACCACATGGTTATTATGCCAGATGCAAGTCGCTCACATGTTGTTAATAACCTTGTTGGTGCATCGGTTGGTGCTGCTGGTCAACGTTGTATGGGTATTTCAGTTGCTGTGTTTGTCGGTCAAGCAAAAGATTGGGTTGATGATATTAAAGCGGGTTTTGCTAATGTGCGCCCAGGTGTTTGGGATGATAAAGATGCTGCTTATGGACCGCAAACATCCGCCGCTGCCAAAGCGCGTATTTTATCATTAATTGAAAGTGGTAAAGCCCAAGGTGCAACATGCTTAATTGATGGCTCGGATTTCACTGTTGAGGGTTATGAAAAAGGGAACTGGGTTGGGCCTACACTGTTTAGTGATGTTACAACTGATATGGATCTTTATAACGAAGAAATCTTTGGCCCTGTATTGGCTTGTATGTTTGTCGATTCACTTGATGAAGCAATTGAGCTTATCAATAACTCACCCTATGGTAATGGCACATCATTGTTTACTTCAAGCGGTGCTGTTGCACGTAAATTCCAACACGAAATTGAAGTTGGTCAAGTTGGTATAAATGTTCCAATTCCTGTTCCGCTACCGTTTTTCTCATTTACCGGTTGGAAAGGATCATTTTATGGTGATACGCATACCTACGGTAAGCAAGGTATTCGCTTTTACACTGAGACAAAAACTATCACATCACGTTGGTTTGAAGATGACATTGCCTCAGGTCCAAACATGAGTATTAATCTTAAATAACAATAATAAAAAAGAGGGGCACGAAGGTCACTTCACACACACAATGATGCCTTCGTAGCCCTTCACTAATTTTGACAACACACAATTATAAAGAGGTCTCCTATGGACTTTAACCTAACTGAAGATCAACAAGCATTTGCTGATACAGCACGTCAATTTGCACAGTCAGAGCTTGCTCCCCATGCAGCTAAATGGGACCGTGAACATATTTTCCCTAAAGACACAATCAAAGCCGCAGGTGAACTTGGCTTTTGTGGTTTATATACACCCGAGGATGCAGGTGGTTTAGGTTTATCTCGTTTAGATTCAAGTATTATTTTTGAACAACTTGCAATGGGCTGTACAGCCACGACTGCTATGTTAACTATTCATAATATGGCGACATGGATGATAGCCAGCTTTGGTACAGAGCAAACTAAAGAGCAGTATTGCGATCAGCTTGTAATGGGTGAATTACTTGCCTCTTATTGTTTAACGGAGCCAGGTTCGGGTTCAGATGCCGCATCACTTAAAACCAAAGCTGTTCGCGAGGGTGATGATTATATAATTAATGGCTCAAAAATGTTTATCTCAGGTGCAGGTGAAACTGAAGTACTTGTGGTTATGGCTCGTACTGGTGGCGAAGGCGCTGCGGGTATTTCAGCTTTTGTGGTACCTGCTGATGCCAAAGGCGTTGAGTATGGTAAAGCAGAAGAAAAGATGGGTTGGAATGCCCAGCCAACCCGATTAATTAGTTTTGAAGATGTACGTATTCCAGCGCATAACTTACTAGGTGCTGAAGGCGAAGGCTTTAAGTTTGCGATGCAAGGCCTTGATGGCGGGCGTATTAATATTGCTACCTGCTCAATTGGTACTGCACAAGCAGCTTTAGAAACGGCGCGTGAATACCTACAAGAACGCGAACAATTTGGAAAACCACTGGCTGCGTTTCAAGCACTGCAATTTAAAATTGCTGATATGAACACCGAGCTGGTGGCTGCACGACAAATGGTACGTTTAGCCGCGTTTAAACTTGATAGCGGTGACAGTGAAAAAACCACATATTGCGCGATGGCAAAACGATTCGCTACCGACGTAGGTTTTACAGTGTGTAATGAAGCTCTGCAAATACATGGCGGCTATGGCTACATTAAAGAATACCCGTTAGAGCGCCATGTTAGGGATGTACGCGTACACCAAATTTTAGAAGGCACAAACGAAATCATGCGAGTGATTATTGCTCGTCGAATTTTAGCACAATCAGCAGCTGATATTTTATAAGGAGCACGTCATGTCAAACCCAAGTATTGATTTAACCATTGAAGGTCATGTAGCGATTCTAACGATGTCAAACCCGCCAGCAAATACCTGGACGAAAGACACCTTAATTGCATTAAAAAATACCGTAAATGAGCTCAACGATAATAAAAACATCTATTCATTAGTGATCACCGGCGAAGGCGAGAAGTTTTTTAGTGCCGGTGCTGATTTAAACGTGTTTGCTGATGGTGATAAGGGCATTGCTGCGACAATGTCGCAAGTGTTTGGTGAAGCATTTGAAGCATTAACGGCCTTTCGCGGTGTGTCGATTGCCGCAATTAACGGTTACGCCATGGGCGGCGGTTTAGAAGTGGCTCTTGCTTGTGATATTCGTATTGCAGAAGAGCAAGCACAAATGGCATTACCTGAAGCGAAAGTAGGCTTATTACCGTGTGCTGGTGGCACTCAAAACCTTGCTTGGTTGGTGGGTGAAGGTTGGGCAAAGCGCATGATCTTATGCGGTGAACGTTTAAAAGCCGATAAAGCGCTGCAAATTGGTCTAGTAGAAGAAGTTGTTCCACAAGGTGAAGGTTTTGCCGCTGCTTTAAAACTTGCGACTCAAGTGGCCGATCAAAGCCCTGTTGCAGTAACCGCATGTAAATCACTTATCCAAAAGGGCCGTACACAACCAATGGCGCATGCATTGCCTCTTGAACGTGAACTTTTTGTTGGCTTATTTGATTCTGAAGACCAACGTGAAGGTGTTAATGCCTTTTTAGAAAAACGCAAAGCAAATTGGGTAAACGGCTAATGGTTGAATTAACACTCCTTAATAGTCAAGAAGATGCTGTGGTATTTGAAACCGCAGCGGCTGCCAATGGTGCTTTGATTGGTTTGGCTACGCTCAATGCGCCAAAGTCGTTAAACGCACTTAATTTTGACATGATCCAATTGCTAGAACCGCAGCTAAGAGAGTGGGCAGATGATGCAAATATCGCCATGGTTATTTTAAAAGGTGCTGGTGAAAAAGCATTTTGTGCAGGTGGCGACGTCGTTAGTTTACATACCGCGATGAAAACGGGCGAACCTACTAACCATATCGAAGATTTTTTTACCCAAGAATATCGTTTAGATCACTTAATCCACTGTTATGAGAAACCATTTCTAGTGTGGGGTAACGGAATTGTGATGGGCGGCGGCTTAGGGTTAATGGCAGGTGCCAGCCACCGTGTTGTTACTGAAACATCGCGAATAGCCATGCCTGAACTCACGATTGGCTTATACCCTGATGTAGGTGGCAGTTACTTTTTACATAAAATGCCCGAGCAGGTCGGTTTATTTTTAGGCCTGACAGCAGCATCTATCAATTGTGATGATGCGATGTTTGTCTCTTTAGCCGATCACTTTGTTAAAGCTGAAAAATATGACAGCTTGATTGAGCAACTCGTAAATACTAAGTGGGGTAAAACTGCGTCTTTAAATCATGAAAAACTAACGGTATTGCTTACTGAGCTTGATAACCACTCAGGTCGTATGCCAAAGGGCAATGTAAAAGCTAATTTAGCAACCATTCAAAAGTTAGGTGAATTTAATAGCTTGCAAGATAAAGTCGCTTATATTTTAAACTTAGATACTGACGATAAATGGTTAGCGCGCGCACAAAAAGCCTTAAGGCATGGCTGTCCACTAAGTTGTGCTTTGGTAGAGCACCAACTTGCTAAATCAAAAGGTAAGAGCTTGGGCGAATGCTTCCAAATGGAGTTAGGCATGTCTGTACGATGTGGCGAAGTGGGTGAATTTCAAGAGGGCGTACGTGCCTTATTGATTGACAAAGATGGTGCGCCTAATTGGCAGTTTAAATCAATCGATGAATTACCCGAACAGCTAATTGAAAGCTTTTTTACTTCCCGCTGGACTGCTGACTCGCATCCATTAACACACCTTACAAAAGGATAATGTTATGTCTCTTTCTATTGGATTTATAGGTTTAGGAAATATGGGCGGCCCAATGGCTGCAAACTTGGTTAAAGCTGGGCATAAGGTAAATGTTTTTGATTTAAACCAGTCGGTCGTAAATCAACTCGCTGATCAAGGCGCTACTGCAGCAATAGACGCCAAGCAATGTGCAACAAACGTAGATGTATTGATCAGCATGTTACCTGCTAGCAAGCACGTTAAGTCACTGTACTTGGGTGAATCAGGGCTTATCAATATTTTAGCTAAATCTACACTGGTTATTGATTGTTCAACGATTGATGCGGCGTCTGCTCGTGAGGTGGGTGCTGAACTTGCAGAGCGAGGTATCGCGTTTGTAGATGCGCCTGTATCTGGCGGGGTTGCAGGGGCAACAGCAGGCACATTAACTTTTATTGTTGGTGGCGCACAAACAGATTTTGCCAAAGCGCAATCTGTACTTGCTGATATGGGTAAAAACATATTTCATGCTGGCGATATTGGTGCTGGTCAAGTAGCAAAAATTTGTAACAACATGCTGTTAAGTATTTTAATGGCAGGCACCAGTGAAGCAATTCAAATGGGTATTAATAACGGGCTAGATGCAAAAGTATTGAGTGATATTATGACAGCAAGCTCGGGTCGCAACTGGACACTCGAATTATATAACCCATGCCCAGGTGTGATGGACACAGCCCCAGCGAGTAATAACTATAAGCCAGGCTTTATGGTTGACTTAATGGCAAAAGATTTAGGGCTTGCGATGGAAGCCGCGCAGCAAAGCAACTCTTCAACCCCTATGGGGTCAATGGCGAAAAATCTTTATACCATGCTACAGCACCAAGATGCGGGCAGTGATGATTTTAGCGCCATTTTTAAATTGTTTTCAAAGGAGTAACAGGTGGAAATTAAAAATAATACAATCGTTATCACCGGCGGTGCGCAAGGCTTAGGTTTCGCTATGGCGCATAAGCTTGCCGAACTTGGTGCTAATATCGCATTAGTTGATATGCAACAAGAACTATTAGATGCTGCGGTTAAAGAGTTAGCCAATTATGGTGTTACAGTAAAAGGCTATGTTGCTAACGTGACGGACGAACAGGCAGTTGAGAGCACTTTTGATAATATTAATAGTGATTTTGGTCATATTGGTATTTTGATAAACAATGCCGGTATTCTACGTGACGGCATGTTTATTAAAGCCAAAGAGGGAAAAGTGGTTGCTAAGATGGCGCTTGATCAATTTAAGTCAGTGATTGATGTAAACTTAACTGGCGTGTTTTTAGCCGGTCGTGAAGCGGCTGCGCATATGATTGAATCGGGCAAAGGTGGCGTGATCATTAATATGTCAAGTGTTGCTCGTGCAGGTAATATCGGCCAAACTAATTATGCCGCATCTAAAGCGGGTGTTGTCGCCATGACCACAGGTTGGGCTAAAGAGCTAGGGCGTTTTGGTATTCGTGTTGGCGCTATTGCACCGGGTGTTATTCGTACTAACATGACCGACGCCATGAAGCCAGAAGCTAAGCAACGTATGCTTGCAGTTACCCCAGTCGGGCGCTTCGGTGAAGCTGATGAAATTGCACATACGGCGCAATACATCATCGAAAACGACTTCTTCACAGGCCGTGTGGTTGAAATTGACGGCGGCATTCGTCTGTAACTTTTAGGTATTGTTTAGTTAAATAACAAAAAACACCAATACTGTATTTATGTACAGTATTGGTGTTTTACCTTTAACAAAACTATTTTATTTCCTATATAAACATGTTAAAAATAATGTGTGAGATTTGTTATTAGTTGATATTAAAGGAAATAAGATGACAACAAATGAAAATGTAGAAGTGTCAGTAAACAAAGGGATGTTATTCAAGTTTAACTTCAATAATAAACTCATCACTTATGACTGCTCACCTGTATCGGGCAAAGAAGTTGTAATGGTTGATGGGGAGGTTGTCAGTGAATCAAAAAACTATAAAGTGTCAACGAGCCATGAGTTTGTACTTGATGGCCAAGCCGCAAAAATATACTTAAGCCTCAAAGGGTTCACAAAGAACGTAACAGTATGTGAGTTTTTTGTTGCGGGTGAACTGATAAATGCGTACCAACTTACCTATGGCACCAAAGGCAATATACCGTTAATGGCAAAATTTATTACGCTTACAGTTGCAGCAATGGTAGGTTGGTTTTATGCTGCACAAGTTATTGATACGTGGTTAGCAATTGCTATAGTCTTAATACCCAGTGTAGCGATTATGTTTAAATTTGAACAACCCAATTGGACATGTGAAGATTTACTAAAGAGTGAATGATTGTCACATTAACGTGTAACTTAGTTTTGAAGAATGATCAAACGGTTGGCGTATGTTGCCAGCCGTTTTTTATTTACCCTCAGTGAGAATGCAGTGAAAGCCAAAGAAATCCGCAATTTTTACATCAACGAAGAGCAGTCAGTTTATTTGCTTTCGCATCACGATGCTAAAAAGCACCGCCAGTGGCTTAATATCTGTATAAAAAAACTAACGAATTTAGGTTACTCCGACGTTGAAATGATTGGCTCAGGTGCTTTTGGTTTTGTATTTGCAGGGCTTGATGAACATAACCAACCTTGGGTGTTTAAGTTTTCGCGGATCACTTTAGCACAAAGCGTACGAGACAGATTAGAAGATGAAGCTTATATGCTGTCTCAAGTTAATAACCCTTTAGTGCCGAAATTTTATGGCTTTGAGCGAATAAAAAAGCAGGGGATTTTGATGATGGCCCGTGCTCTAGGTGAAGACCTAGAGAAAGTGTCACTCAAAAGAGGGCGTTTTAGTGCATCTGCAATCATGAATCTAGCGCTTAAATTACGTAACGTATTAATTGACTTACGTAATCATAAAAACGGGATCAGCCCACAGCCGATAGTACATGGCGATATTAAACCATCAAACTTGGTCTGGAATGAAGCCACACAAGGGCTATCTTTAGTAGATTGGGGCAGTTCGGTATATGCTCAAATAGACAGTGATGGTGACCCTGTTACCAGCAATTTTATGGATTTAATGTCAGGTGATTTGAGCAGCACTAATGCCCGAATGGGGGATGTTTATTTTATTGGTGATGAGCAAATGTCTGGCGCAAAATCATCCCCGCGTTTTGATGAACAAGGTGTAGCCTCTACACTTTATGCACTTGCCTCAGCACAGTCTTGTCGCTTTGGTGCACAAGTTATTCCGGCCAGTTCGCTTGGACTACCTATGGAATTGGCAAAAGTAATTGATGGCATGTTATCTAAGGAAAAACACATAAGAGATGGTGCAGGGGATTATTTTATGCGTAATATGCCTACCATGGCAAAAGCTTACTTGCCTCAGCTAAATATCCATAAAAATATAAAAGCGCATATTCCCTTTTGGTTTGGTACAGATACTGAGTTACCAGACACAGTTGTATACAGTTCCCGCAAACAGTTTTTACGCCAGGCTGATCATAAGCAGCAACTGCTTGATGTAAACGATGCACAACTTGATCGTTATTATAAAGAGTTTTTATTTGATACTGGCGATACAGAAAAAGCCTTCTTAGCTTCAATAAGCCGTTTAGCTAAATATCCCGTTGTTGGCGGGTTAAGCTTTCATTGGAAAGAAGAATCACTGTACGTAGAGTCGTCTTTAATTATGCATGATGAAAGTTTGGCTGATGCATTTACTCAAGCGGTAAATAATACAGTGATGTTGGCACAAGGAATTAATCAAAAAGGGCTGTTCAAATGTTGCTTATTTGATGCTCGTAAAACAATTCAGTTAGAGCGAGATGGTACAGGGGCATTTAAATTTGAGCAGTTACCCGAACTCGAATACGAAGTGATGAATTTAAAAAGCAGCGATGTAACCCGACCCCATTCATACTTTGAAGATGGTAAAGACCCGGATGAACAACTACAACTTCCTAAAAAAGTGATAAAATGTGTATTTGAGTTAAACCAAATTCATCATACCGGATGTATTATTTTTGAAGCACTCCCTGATAGAATGAAAATTCACCACTATTATCGTTTGCTTGATGCAAATAAAGAGGACGAATTTAAACGATTGCTTAATAAGCTAATGCAATACGCTGTGAGTATAACTGATGTCGGTGTAGCTGGGTTTATGAAACTGCCTTATAAAAACACCCGAGAATTCTCACTCTGTGAAAAACAAGCCGATTTTTTCTACCCTAAAGATCCAAAGCGCTTTGAAGCTTAAAGCTTTGGTAAACAGTATGAGGTTAAAGCGAGTTAATTAAATAATGCGTAATAGGAATATCAATAATGGCAAAAATTAAACCATTAGTATCAATGCAAAGCTATGGTATTTATACTCAATGGGACTCATCGTCAAAAGAATTGCCACAGATACAATCGTTCACGACCAAAGTACCCGCAAAGCTTGATATTGAATTTGGTTTCATCATTAATATCAAAAAAGCGAAGGGGGAAAAAATTCATTTTTGTATTTACCACCCAGATATCCCCGATGATGATGGTATCGCCATGGCTCCATTTGAAGGTACTGAATATATAAAAAATAATGACTGGCACTTTTACCTAGGCGACACTCTATGGCAGCCTATAAATAATAAAATAGGTGACTGGCGGATGACCATTGAATTGAACTCAAAAATTATTGCAGATAAAACTTTTTCAGTATATGAACAAGAGGCGATGTCTGAAATTGAGTTTTGGCAAAAGCGAGGTTATTAGTTTTTACGCTAGTATTATTAAAGCGTTTTATTTATTAATAAACAGCTCTCGAGATACACCCTAAACTATGGTTATAATATAGCATTACTAAAAAGGCTAAAAGTATCACGATTATGAATCAAACACATGAAAGTGTATCAGACACAGGCTTGAGGCCTGAAGAATCAACCTGTACAAATACAAGCTGTTGTCCTCCTCCACAGAGTCCACAAGTACGAACTGCCCCAAAAATTTGCCGTAACGATCCATGTGTTTGCGGTAATGGACGCAAGTATAAAAAATGCTGTGGTAAAAACGCATAGAGTCAGTTTTATTAAGTAACGAGTTAACTAAATAGTCACTTATTGTTATTTTAAGCGTTAAAAACACAGGAAGAACACATCATACATTATTTCTTTAGTTAAATAATATAATCGCATCGGTGAATAAATTAAAAGTTTTGAACAAAGTGGGGGATTTTCTCACAATAGTGCTAGTTTGTTGGTCAATATTCTTAACATCGTTTCGGGTTTAGGGTGTGTTTCATTTAAACCGCTAAGCAGAGTCATAAAATAACAATCCATCATTACGGTAGCTTTTACTTCATCATATTGAGGTTGTTCACTAAAGAGCATTTTTTTAAATTCGTTGAGCTGAAAATTAAAAAAATCTGCTTGCCAAATTATATCGCTGATTAACACTTTACTAAATTCTTTATTTTCACAATAAAATGTAAATAAGGGCAGTGCATAATGGCGTAACTTCAAACGAGGAGAGTGTTGTTTATCAGTTAAAGCTGCTGTAGTTATGATGTTATCTATTTGCAATAACATACCAGCTTTAAGTAAATCAATTTTGTTTTCAAAATGGCTAAAAACCGTTCCTGCTGCAACACCTGCATTATTTGCAATTGATCTGGTTGAGGTTGATTCATAGCCCAGCTCTATAAATAGCTCCCAAGCTGCGGCTAAAATTTTATTTCGTGTTATTTCTTTTTTACTCATATTTCAATGCTTTAATTTTTATATCACTTAAAAAGTTTGAATTGCCTTGCTTTATTGAGCGCGCTCAATTAAATTTATGAGCGCGCTCACTTTTAAAAGGAAAATACACAATGAATATCATTAAACGCGTTATAGGCTTCGTTTTATTTATACCTTTTATCTTTTTTTATTCTTACATGCTTGGGCCTATTCTAAAAGCGATATTAGTTCCCGGGGGCATAATATTATTATGGCTTATTTTAGGTCCGAGGGAGGGTTATAAAGCAATAAAAAAAGCGTTTATTGAGAAGAGATAAAGAGAGTGTTGCTAGTTGAACTAAAGTAACGAGCAACATTTCATTTTATAATACGTAGTGGAAGCCGATTGCAATACCATCATCTTCTGATAAGCTCATTTGTTCTTCTTGCTGTTTGTCTGCACTTGAGAAGTCACTAAAATCTTTTCTTGCTTCGATATAAACAAGGGTACTGTTATCAAATAAGTAATGAACCCCTAACACGCTAAATTGTCGTTTAAAGGTGTCATTTGGATCAGCATTAAAGTTTGGTTGAATAACATAGTCATCACCCGCATCAAATACGTTGTATGCTAAAAATGTGCGAATGTTGTTGTCGAATCTATACGAAACAAGAGATTCTAGTCCAACAGCTTCTTTAATTAACCTGCCTAAGTTATCTGTATCATGGTTTTTGTTTTTATTTAAATTTGCAGCAGCATAGAACCCTTTTGCATCAAAATTACCATAAGTAATACCTGCACCATAAACTAAGTCGACCGCTGTTTTCATCGTGGCATCAGTGCCATAAACGATATTAAATTCACCGCGGTTAAAACCTGTTGTAAGTGTCAATTTATCAGTTAACGTATAGGTAAGTGCTGCACCGTATGTAGAATTAAACTCAACTTTTTGCGCTAAGTTACTTTGGTTATTAAATAGTGTTTCGCAATCAGATTCTGAGATTGCTTCTACATCACATGTATAAAAGTCGTTATTTTTAAACTGTACTTGAGCTGCAATACTCAAATCACCGTAATTATTACGGTATTGGAGTAATTTATCACCACGGCCTGTGCCATTTATTGCACCGTCATCTTTATTATAGGTATAGACACCTGCAGCATTACCGTCCCATACTAGGCTGTAGTTAGTACTGTATACTACGTCGTACCACACACCCCATTGTTTGCCTATCGTCAGTTGACCATATTGATCGTGGGCAATGCCTACATAACCTAAACGATTATATAAAAATTCATCTTGAATTGATTCAAATCGGTTGTTGTAAATGATATCGCTACTACCAACAGGATTAACTCCCCATTCGAGCATGGCTACAGCTGACCAATGTTCTTTTAATTGCCTTTTAAAATCAAAATTTATACGCGAGGCACCATTTACTATTTCAGTTTGTCCTTGAGTGTGGATGACCCTTGCATCAATAAACCCACCAATTGTTAGTGAATTAGTCGAATCATTATAGATTTCAAGCGCTTGGGCACTGCAAGAGCTGAAAATCGTAGCGGTTAAAAGTACAGATAGTCCTTTGTTCATTAACTAGGCCTTTATATATTGTGTGTGTTGTTATAAACGCGCAATCCTAACAAAGGTACGCCATGGGTAAAGTGAAAAAATATCATTAAATTAGTATAGAGGAAATTTAAAATGTAAAGACTAAATTAATCCTTATTTTGTTGGGGCTTAAGCTAGGTAATTAGTACTGTAAAAGCATTAAATTAGCTATTTAGTTCAGAAATATTCCATAGAAAAAACACCTGTTTTGGTTTAAACTCCAGCCAATTTAATTTCTATGATTTCCCCTTGGAGGGTAGCGCTATTATTAGTACAGCTAACATCACCATGCAATTTGGTGCTAAACCATTATTTGAAAACATTTCTGCAAAGTTTGGCGAAGGAAACCGTTATGGTTTAATAGGCGCTAATGGCTGCGGAAAATCGACTTTTATGAAGATTTTAAGCGGTGAGTTAGAGCCTTCATCTGGTAATGTTAGTACTGATCCAAATGAGCGTGTAGCTAAGTTAAACCAAGACCAGTTTGCATATGAAGAATATTCAGTTGTTGATACTGTGATCATGGGCCATAAAGAGCTATGGGAAATCAAACAAGAACGTGACCGCATCTATAGCTTGCCTGAAATGAGTGAAGAAGATGGCATGCGTGTTGCCGATCTTGAGACTGAATTTGCAGAAATGGATGGTTACTCAGCTGAGTCAAAAGCAGGTGAATTATTAATGGGCGTGGGTATTGATACTGCGCAGCATTATGGTCCTATGTCAGAAATTGCACCGGGTTTTAAACTACGTGTTTTATTAGCTCAGGTTCTATTTTCAGACCCAGATATTATGCTGCTGGATGAGCCGACCAATAACTTAGATATTTATACGATAAAATGGCTTGAAGATGTATTGAATCAACGTGATTGCACTATGATCATTATTTCTCATGACCGTCATTTCTTAAACTCTGTGTGTACACACATGGCCGATATAGATTATGGTGAGTTACGCCTGTACCCAGGTAATTATGATGAATATATGTTTGCGGCTGAGCAAGCACGTGAACGTTTGTTAAGTGAAAATGCGAAAAAGAAAAGCCAAATAGCTGAATTACAGCAATTTGTATCTCGCTTCTCGGCGAACGCATCAAAAGCAAAACAGGCAACATCTCGCGCTAAACAAATTGACAAAATCCAACTTGATGAAGTTAAAGCGTCATCTCGTCAAACGCCATTTATTCGTTTTGAACAAGAAAAACAATTGTTTCGTAATGCACTAGAACTTAATAATCTAGGTCAAGGATTTGAAGAAATGCTTTTCACTGGGCTTGAAGGCTTAGTTGAAGTGGGTGAGAGAATAGCCATCATCGGTGAAAATGGGGTTGGTAAAACAACACTATTAAACATATTAGCAGGTCGCCTTGCACCAAAACAAGGTGAGTTTAAGTGGTCTGAAAATGCAAATATTGGCTATTATGCACAAGATCACGCCGATGAGTTTGAGCAAGATATGAACTTATTCCAATGGATGGAGCAATGGCAACAAGAGGGCGATGACGAACAGGTCGTTCGTAGCTTTTTAGGCCGTATGTTGTTCTCACAAAATGATATTAAAAAATCAGTCAAAGTTATTTCAGGTGGTGAACAAGGCCGCATGTTATTTGGTAAAATTATGATGCATAAGCCAAATATATTGTTAATGGATGAACCAACCAACCATATGGATATGGAGTCGATTGAAGCTTTAAACTTAGCCCTTGAAGCCTACGAAGGTACATTACTATTTGTATCACATGATCGCCAGTTTGTATCGTCACTTGCTACTCGCATTTGGGAAGTTAAAGATTCTCAGATTATTGACTTTAGAGGCACATACTCTGAGTATTTAGCCAGTAAAGAAGCATAACGCTGTATTTTAATAGTTATACCCAAACCACCTCAAGATGCAGAATTCAGCGCTTCACAGGGGCTTAATATCAAGGCGTTACTTTGCAAGAATGGCAGTCCCTTTTAATAAGTAACAACGATGAGAGTAAGTTCCTGTGAAACGCCCAACGGGTTGGTTTAAAAGCGATTTATACTGCGTTATTGATTTTAACAATAGAACCACTATTATTTGCAATCAATGCCTTGTCTAAATCGTTTTTAATTCCAACTGAAACTCGCATCTTGAGGTGGCTTGGGTATAAAAGCCATGCATGTCATGGCTTTTTTTATTGGCTGTTTATCGCGATTTTATATTTAATACGTGTATAATGACCGCCTTAAAATGAGGACATAAGTCCGCTATTAGTTCGATAATTAGTTTACTGAGGAGTATTTATGACTGTTGGCATTATTATGGGTTCCAAATCAGATTGGCCAACTATGGAACACGCAGCGATTATGCTTGATAAATTTGGCATCGCTTATGAAACAAAAGTTGTTTCTGCACATAGAACTCCTCAATTACTTGCTGATTATGCAAGTTCAGCCGCAGATCGTGGTATTAAAGTTATTATTGCTGGTGCCGGTGGTGCAGCACATTTACCAGGAATGGCCGCTGCGTTTACATCGCTACCTGTATTAGGTGTGCCAGTTAAGTCTAAAACCCTAAACGGTGTTGACTCATTATTATCTATTTGCCAAATGCCTAAAGGCGTTGCTGTTGGCACACTTGCAATAGGTGATGCTGGAGCTGCAAATGCTGGCTTATTAGCAGCGCAAATTTTAGGCTGCCAACAGCCTGAGATCTTCGCAAAAGTTGAAGCATTCCGCAAAGAACAAACAGAGACTATTTTAGCCAACCCTAATCCTGCAGAGTAATATGAAAATTTTAATTTTAGGTGCCGGTCAGCTTGCTCGAATGATGAGTTTAGCGGGAGCACCATTGAATTTAAATGTTGTTGCTTATGATGTTGGCAGCAAAAAAATTGTTCACCCTTTAACTAATGAAGTTTACAGCACTACCTTAGAGCAAAGCATTGCTGAGGTTGATGCAATTACTGCTGAGTTTGAACACATACCAGATGATGTGCTTACATTATGTTGTGCCAGTAATAAATTCTATCCAGGTAAAGCGGCCATTAAAACCGGTGGTGATCGTGCAATTGAAAAAGCACTGTTAAGTAAAACTGAAGTCGCTTGTGCACCTTATAAACTCATTACTGAAAAAGCACACCTTGTTGAGGCAGTAACAGCACTTGGTAAACCGCTCGTTATCAAAACTTGCCAAGCAGGCTATGATGGTAAAGGGCAGTGGCGTTTAAAGTCAGATGATCAAATCGACCAAATCTGGTCTGAAATGGCTGACTTTATTGCATCGGGTTCTGAGCAAATGCCGCATACAATTATTGCTGAGAAAATGATCCCATTTGACCGTGAAGTGTCAATTATTGGGGCTCGTGATAAATCAGGAAACACTGTTATTTATCCATTAACAGAAAACCAACATACCAATGGCGTACTTACACTGTCAGTAGCGGGTAAAGAAAAATCAGCTATTCAGCAACAAGCAGAGGATGCATTTAACAAAATAGCCAATGAGCTTAACTATATAGGCGTGTTAGCTATTGAGTTTTTTGATGTTGATGGACAATTGTTAGTGAACGAATTAGCACCACGCGTGCATAATTCTGGGCATTGGACACAGCAGGGCGTGCATTGTTCTCAGTTTGAGAATCATATGCGGGCAGTTGCAGGTTTACCACTTGGTAGCACAGAACTTAAACAAGTCAGTGCGATGATCAATGTTCTTGGTCAGTCTGCTATCCCACACGATGTTTTGAAAGTGAGCGATGTAACAAGCCATTGGTACGGAAAAACACCAAAGCCTGGGCGCAAAATGGGGCATATAAATGTATCAGCTTCAAGTTTACATGAACTTGGAGAGCGTTTAGCTGAACTTGCTGAATACCTACCCGAAGAGCAATACCCTGGCGTACTTGCAACCAGTACCTCTCTTATATTGAATTAATAATAAGCAAGCCGAGCAATAAGCTCGGCTTTATTATTTCTGTACTATCCATCTACCGCTTTTTCTTTTTTTATCCAATCGTTTATGTCAGTCTATACTTAAATTCAGATAATAAATCATACGAAAAGTATTATTTAGGAATATTATGCCTGCGACGATTCACTTTCATAAGCTAGCTTATTTACTGTTATTAGGTTTATGCCTTACTCCTTTAATTGGTGCCGGTTCTGCTCTTATTATGGGTGCTGTATTTGCAATTATTATTGGAAACCCGTTTGCTGAGCTTTCTCAAACCGCGAGTAAATGGATGCTAAAAGCAGCCGTAGTAGGCTTGGGCTTTGCTGTCGACATTAACCAAGTAATTGAAGTAGGCCGCAGCTCGTTAGTACTGACAATTGTTAGCATTACTGCGATTATCGGTTTGGGTGAAATACTTACTCAAGTATTTAAGTTAAACAGAAACACTGGTGTGTTAATTTCATTTGGTACAGCAATATGTGGCGGTAGTGCTATTGCCGCCATGGCTCCGGTTATTAAAGCCAAAGATCATGAAGTAGCGGTAGCGTTAGGCGTTGTATTTTTACTAAATGGCGTAGGCTTATTGCTATTTCCTGCAATAGGTCATTATTTAAATTTAAGCCAAGAGCAATTTGGAATGTGGGCAGCTCTAGCTATTCATGACACCAGTAGTGTTGTTGGCGCATCAGCAACTTATGGCGCCGTTGCGCTGAGTATTGCAACAACCGTTAAATTAACTCGTGCGATGTGGATTATCCCTTATACCACGTTAGCGGGGGTATTTTGGCGCTCAGAAGAAAAAGCCAGTATTCCGTTGTTTATTGTAGGCTTTTTAGCAGCAGCATTAATAAACACGTATTTGCCAGATTATTCTTCAACGTGGTCATTTTTAAACAGTGCTGCTAAACAGTTATTAGTGATGACTTTATTTTTAATTGGCAGTGGTTTATCCATCAATGTTTTAAAGCAAGCGGGTGTTAAGCCATTTTTAATGGCAATCCTTTTGTGGGTTGTTGTCAGTAGTGTAATTTTAATATTAATTTTAGACGGGTTTATTTAATGAATATAAAATTGATTGTTGCCGCTGTTGCTAGCATGTGTGTGACGTGCACTTTAGTAAATAACGCAAAAGCAGCAGGCAATATAAGAGTGGCGACCTTTAACGTAAGTATGGATGCCACTAATTACACTGCACAGGGTGAAAGTGTTAACCCAAATGCGCTAGTGAATGCGTTAAAAAGTGACCATCAACAGATAAAAAACATTGCAGAAATTATCCAGCGTGTCCGCCCTGATATCTTGCTCTTGAATGAGTTCGATTATGTGAATAAATCCCAAGGCATTGATTATTTTATACAGAATTACTTAAAAGTAAGTCAAAATAAACAACCTGCTATTAACTACCCTTATACATATATAGGCCCTGTTAATACAGGAGTTGCGTCAGAATTTGACTTTGACAATGATGGCAAAAAAACGGGTAAGCTTGGTGATGCTTATGGTTTTGGGTTTTTCCCAGGTCACTATGGCATGGCTGTGCTTTCTCGCTACCCAATTGATTTTGATAAAGTACGTTCATTGCAAAAATTTAAATACAAAGATATGCCAGATGCGCAAATGCCAATTGATCCTGAGACAAAACAGGATTGGTACAATAATGATGAATGGCAAGCAATGCGCTTGAGTTCAAAATCTTTTTGGGATCTCCCCATCGATGTCAAAGGTAAAACGGTTCATTTACTTGCATCGCACCCAACTCCGCCAGTGTTTGATGGCGAAGAAGACAGAAATGGTAAACGTAACCACGATGAAGTTAGGTTAGTTAAAGATTATATTGAAAACGCAAGTTACCTTTATGATGATAAAGGGGTTAAAGGCGGGCTAAAAAGTAATTCTCGATTTGTTATTGTTGGTGACTTAAATGCAGCACCAGAGGGCGATAAAAAGCGCCCAAACACAACAAACCAACTCTTAGCAAACCCGCTAATTAATAGTCAATTTGTGCCGGTGAGTAAAGGGGCTGCAACAAGTTATACCGATAAGTATGCCGCTGCTTATACCGCACATTGGCAAGCCCGTGTTGATTATGTTTTGCCATCAACTTATGGTCTTTCGGTTCAAGACGGCGGCGTTTTTTGGCCAACTAAAAATAGTGAACTGTATCGTTTGATAAAGGATAGAAATGCGTCTTCTGATCATCGTATGGTTTGGTTAGATATACTAGTTAAATAGCGAGGGCGTGTTTATCTTTCGAGGTTAAATTTGCAGCTGCGTGTTTGGTGTTTAGGCAAGGCAGAGCCAATGTAGTGTGGTTGCTCCCCATAAGTAGGCGATAACGCAGCATCAATACCAAACACGCGCTGCCCTTCGGGTTCTGTCTAGGGAAGATTAACTCTTTGTTGCTCAATTTTTACTTAGCCCACTAGGTTACAAATTTCGCGCCGCGATTAAATCCTCCCTAGTTTGAACAAATTTCAACCCTGAAAGGTCAACACGCCCAATACTTAACGGTAAACTTTGGCTGTTTATCCTAAATAATTGCAATACCTATGGTGCTTCTGCTTAAATTGGAGGAATTATAATAATCTTCCTCTATTTAAGCAGAAGCACTATGAACTTAAAAACAGCAAATAGAACCTTAGTAGCCATGGCGATTGCATCAAGCTTTGTGCTTGCTGGTTGTCAAACTACCACCGCAACTTCTTCTGAAGAAGTTGCAAATACCCCCGTTGCAAGTGTTATAGCAACGCCTGCAGATTTTGGCAGCAGTGAAATCACTCTCGAACAAGCTATGGCGCATCCTGATTGGTTAGGACGTCAAGCGGAGCGAGCGTTTTGGGCTGCGGATTCAAGCACTATTGTATACGCTCAAAAGCAACAAGGAAATGAGTTAAGGGATTTGTATGTACAAGGGGTCAATAGCCAATCGGCAAGTAAAGTTGCGTTGAATAAACTCCATACTTTAGGTGCAAGCAATGCCGTTTATTCTGCAAACCGTTTGCTTCAAGCTTATGTGTATGAAGGAAATATATTTATAAAAAATATAAAAATAAATGAAATTACACAAATAACTCACGACAGTGCTAAACAATCTAACCCACAATTTTTAACAGATGGTAATTTAGCTTTTCGCCAAGGAAATACTTTTTATAAAGTAAACCTAACAACAGGTTTGCAAACTGAGCTTGCAAATTTACATTTAAATGATGCGCCAAAAGGCGTTATTGAACCTCAAACGTATATTGCCAAAGAACAGCATAAACTAATTGACTACATTGCCTTAACGCATAAAAATAAGCTTGATAAACAAACACGTAAAGAGCAATTAAAGAGTCAAAATGCAAGTATTGCGAATGCACAATTTTATTTAGGGAAAGGAAATAAAATCTCTGATGTTCAATTATCACCAAGTGGTAAAGCATTAATTGCAGTAGTAACGGATAACCGCTCATGGCGTGAAGACAGTGATATAATGCCAAACTATATTACTGATGATGCGGGGGTAAAAGCTGAAAAAGTCCGTCGCCGCGTTGCCGATGCAAAACCACAAACATCTAAAGTTATCTATATTGATTTAGAAGAAAACACGCAAAAAACACTCGCTTTTGATACGTTACCGGGTTTCGATGAAGACGTACTTGCTACAGTAAAAAAAGAAAATTATGCACGTGAAGGCAAAACATACGAATCGAAAAAAGAACCTCGTGCAATTAACTTGATTATGGACTGGGGCTGGTCACAAAGTGCTATTGTATGGAATCATGATGGCTCACAAGTAGCGCTAATGCTTGAAGCATGGGATAACAAAGACCGTTGGATTGCATCTGTTGATTTTGAAAACAACACATTAGTTTCTCAACACCGTTTACATGATGATGCATGGGTTAACTATACATACAATGATTTTGGGTGGCTCAATAATTCAGACACACTTTATTATTTATCTGAAGAGTCGGGTTACAGCCATATTTATAAAAAACCATTAAACGGTAAAGCAACCCAACTTACGAAAGGCCAGTTTGTTGTATCTAACTTAACCCTCAGCGATGACAATAGTGCTATTTACTATAAAGCTAACGTTGAGCACCCTGGATTGTATGAGATTTACCGCGTCGATCCACAAACTGCTCAATCTGAGCAAATCACAAACTTAGATGGCATGACTGACTACCAACTTAGTCCTGATCAAACCAAGTTATTATTAACACATTCTAAAATAATGGCTCCGCCAGAGCTTTATGTAGCAGACGCAAAAGCAAATGCCAGTGCAAAGCAGCTTACAAATATGGTATCGAGTGAATTTTTAGCAAAACAACTGATAGCCCCTAAAATTGTTGCTGTACCATCAAGCCATACTGAGCAGCCTATTTACGCAAAAGTTTACTACCCAGCCGATTATGTTGAAGGTGAAAGTGGTAACGAGCGTAAAGCCGTTATTTTTAATCACGGCGCAGGTTACTTACAAAACTCGCATATGGGTTGGTCAGGTTATTTCCGTGAGTTTATGTTTCATTCCTTATTAGCCTCTGAGGGTTATGTAGTAATGGACATGGACTACCGTGCATCAAAAGGCTATGGTCGCGATTGGCGTACTGCAATTTATCGTCAAATGGGAACGCCTGAAACCCAAGATTTAATGGATGGTGTAAGTTGGATGGCCGAGAATGCGAATGTTGATACCGGTGCTGTAGGCACTTACGGTGGCTCATACGGTGGCTTTATGACGTTTATGGCGTTGTTTACACAGCCTGATTTATTCCAATCAGGTGCTGCACTTCGCCCGGTTACAGATTGGGCTCACTATAATGCGCCTTATACATCTAATATTTTGAACCACCCAGACGTTGACCCGATTGCTTACGAAAAAAGCTCTCCGATCTACTATGCAGAAGGCTTGAAAAACCACTTACTGATTAACGCACCAATGGTTGACAATAATGTATTTTTCCAAGATTCAGTACGTTTAGTACAACGTTTAATTGAGCTTGAAAAAGAAAACTTTGAGACTGCAATATTTCCTGTAGAGCCGCATGGCTTTGTGCAGCCTTCGAGCTGGTTAGATGAATACCGTCGTATCTATAAGTTATTTAAAGAAACACTGTAATTTTAGTTAAAAAAAACGCCAAACTTAGTTTGGCGTTTTTTTTATCATTTTAATAATAACTGGTGTTGCTAGCACTATACCACCAATCGCACCAATTAAATGTGCGTCAATAGCCACCCGTGAGGCAATTAGTTGACCGACTTCAGCACTAGGGCCAGTATATTGTTCATGGGCTACCTTGAGCCAGACTCCTATAAATAATAAACTGCCAGTTCTCATACCTACACTAATATCTTTTATAGCTCCCCAAACAATCACGCCATGTAATAGGGCGCTTAACCCTGTGTAAATTTTTATATCAGGACAAAAGAAGTAAATACCTAAGCCACACCAAATACCCAAAACTAATGAGTTGAGTGCATATTGACTCGGTGTAGTGTGCTCGGCATGCAGTAACCAAATAAGCAATATACCCGCACAGTTTAAACCTAAATGTGCCCAATTAGCATGCACATATTGGCTGCTGAGTAATCGCCATACTTCACCTTGACTTATTAGCTGGCGATTGAACTCTAAAAAATCGTTCAAATTTAGCATGGCAAAGAGTGAGCTAATTACGATTAAACACAGTGGTGGTAGAACGTAACGGGGTTGGAGAGGTAAATTAACCATTTTTTTCTTATTTTTACAGCAAACTTTTGCATATTGTGCACGTTTAACTTTAAGATGCCAAACACCTAGGCGCAATAAAGTTATTTTATGTTTTTAACGTTTCCAAAAGCACTGGCATTAACTGCCTCATTATTATGTATTCCTTCTTTAGCCGTTAGCGCAACAACGCCGCGCGAAACTCGCGAACCAGAAGCTGCCACAGGCCATCAACTTAAACAACAGGTCGTTGGCGCTAATTTTATGATTGCTGCTGCAAATCCCTATGCTGTTAAAGCAGGTCAACAAATTCTTGCCAAAGGCGGTAGTGCAGTTGATGCTGCTATTGCTACACAACTTGTTTTAACATTGGTAGAACCACAATCGTCAGGTATAGGGGGTGGTACATTTATGATGTATTACGATAAAAAAACCGACACGCTGACAAGTTTTGATGGGCGTGAAACCGCGCCTGAAAATGCAGACGAAACTTTATTTTTAGATAAACATGGTAAAGCGGCAAAATGGATTGATGCAGTGGTAGGAGGTCGTTCAGTCGGTGTGCCAGGCATTTTACATGCACTTGCAAATGCTCATAAGCAATACGGTAAACTTGATTGGCACACACTATTTAGCCCGGCGATAGAGCTTGCAGAGCAAGGGTTTGTTGTCTCCCCTCGACTGCATGCATTACTTGCTAAGAAAATTAACCCTGGCGTTACTAAACTTGATGTCATTAGCGATTATTTTTTTCAGGATGGTAAGCCTGTAGCAGTGGGTACAGTAAAGAAAAACCAACCATTAGCAAATCTATATAAAGACATAGCTGCAAAGGGCATTGATGCCTTTTACAAAGGTGATAATGCCAAGCAGATGGTGGAAGCTGTTCAGCAAAGTAAGGTGGCACCGGGTACGTTAACCCTTAACGATCTGGCTGAGTATAAAAGTGTACAGCGTGACGCTGTGTGCGCGCCATACCATGATTATAAAATCTGCTCTATGGCACCACCAAGTAGTGGTGGGGTTGCAGTAATACAAATATTAGCATTACTAGAAAGTAAAAACATGGCCCAGTTCACGCCTAATTCGGAGCAAGCCATTCATTACTTTACCCAAGCATCACGTTTAGCATTTGCTGATCGTGATGTGTACATGGGCGACCCCGATTTTGCCTATATTCCTACTCAAGAACTGCTAGAGCCAGACTATATCAAACAACGCTCAGCCCTAATTACTGAAAAAGACACCCCAGCTGTTGCCGGAGAGCCTAAAGTCAAATTAGCTTATGCACAAGATGATGCTTATGAATTACCTTCGACTACTCATGTATCTGTTGTAGATAGTGCAGGAAATGCGGTTTCGATGACTAGTTCAATTGAAATGGCGTTTGGTTCGACAGTTATGGTCAATGGTTATATATTGAATAACCAATTAACTGATTTTGCCTTATCACCAAAAAAAGATGGCAAACTATTAGCTAACCGAGTTGAGGCAGGCAAACGCCCACGAAGCTCTATGTCGCCGGTGATGGTATTCAACAAAGATGGAAGCTTACGCTTAGTGGTTGGTTCACCGGGTGGCAGTCGTATAATAAATTACGTAGCACAGGTATTAATTGGGGTATTGGATTGGGATTTAACAGCCCAACAAGCCATTAATTTAGGCCGAGTAACAAATAGAAATCGTTATACCAGCTTAGAAAAAGGGGCTGACATTGCTGCATTAAAATCGCAGTTAGTTAAACGCGGTCACACTGTAAAAGTTGTCGATTTGAACTCAGGACTACACGCTGTTGAAATTAAAAAGGGTGTTTTATACGGAGCAGCAGATCCACGACGTGAAGGGATCGCCCTTGGCGATAAATAGTATTGTGCTTAATGAGCATAAATAGCCCTTATTTCAATTAATAAGATACTGTACAATATGCTGTAAGTACGGCATATTCCGTACATTTCTCTTACTGTAAATGGTCTGACAAGATTGAATGTCATTGCTTTTTAACATTCAATCGTAATAATGGCAGATCACAATTAAAGACATCGCTAAGCTTGGAATTATGACTACAAATACCGATCCAAATTATCTTTATATTCATCACTCAGGTCCAGGCCTGATCGAAACTCCTCTGCTAAATAAAGGTAGTGCATTTACACAAAAAGAGCGTGAAAGTTTCAACCTAGCGGGTTTATTACCACCTCGTTATGAAACAATCGAAGAACAGGTTGAACGCTGTTATCAACAATATTCAAGCTTTAACGATAACCTTAATAAACACATTTATTTACGCGCAATTCAAGATAATAACGAAACACTTTATTACCGTTTAGTACGTGATCATCTTGAAGAGATGCTGCCAATTATTTATACCCCAACGGTGGGTGATGCCTGTGAAAAATTCTCAGATATTTACCGAAGTGCTCGTGGCTTGTTTATTTCGTACGAAGATCGTTATCAAATTGACGACATCTTGCGTAATGCAACCAAAGGAAAGGTAAAGGTTATTGTTGTAACCGACGGTGAACGTATCTTAGGTTTAGGCGACCAAGGCATTGGTGGCATGGGTATTCCAATTGGTAAGCTTTCGCTGTATACCGCTTGTGGCGGGATCAGCCCAGCTTATACATTACCAGTCATGCTTGATGTTGGTACTAATAACGAAAAGTTACTTAATGATCCAATGTACATGGGGGCACGTCATAAACGCATAGCCCAAGATGAATATGATGAATTTTTAGATCTATTTATTAAAGCGGTTAAGCGTCGTTGGCCAAATGTATTATTACAGTTTGAAGATTTTGCCCAACCTAATGCAATGCCTTTATTAAAGCGTTACCGTGATGAAATCTGTAGCTTTAACGATGATATTCAAGGTACTGCAGCCGTTACTGTCGGCTCTTTACTTGCCGCATGTCGCGTTAAGAATGCAAAGTTATCTGAGCAAAAAGTGGTATTTGTAGGTGCTGGCTCTGCCGGTTGTGGTATTGCTGAACAAATCATAAGCCAGATGGTTTCGGAAGGTATCTCAGATACGCAAGCACGCAGCCAAATATTTATGGTTGATCGTTTTGGTTTGTTAACCCAAGGTATGCAAGGCCTTCGTGATTTCCAACAAGCGCTTGCGCAACAAACCGATGACTTAGCACAATGGACTTACAGTGGTGAATACGCCTCGTTACTTGATGTTATGCATTGTGCAGAGCCTGATATTCTAATTGGAGTATCTGGTCAGCCAGGATTATTTACTGAGCAAGTTATTCGAGCGATGCATAGTAATTGCGCACAGCCGATTATCTTTCCATTAAGTAACCCATCAAAACAAGTAGAAGCTTTGCCTGCTGATGTGATTAATTGGACTCAAGGCAACGCAATTGTTGCAACCGGTAGCCCATTTGATCCTGTTGTATATGAAGGCCAAACTTATACTATTCCGCAGTGTAATAATAGCTATATCTTCCCGGGTATTGGTTTAGGTGTGATTGCAGCAAAAGCGACGAGAATTACCGATGCTATGCTGATGGTCTCAAGTGAAATATTAGCTGAGTCATCACCGCGTGCAAATACTGGGCAAGGCAGCTTGTTACCAGCGCTTACAGAGATTGAAACGTTAAGTAAACGCATTGCATTTGCCGTTGCTAAAAAAGCAATCGAAGAGGGCGCTGCACTTGAAATAAGTGATGATAGACTTTGGGCTGCTATTGATTCCAACTATTGGTTACCAAAATACCGAAACTATAAACGCGTTAGTATCTAATTAAGAATGTTAATAAAAACAGGCTACGGCCTGTTTTTTTATGCTTGTTCATTTTAAATTAACCAGCTAGGGTATCTAATAAGCCTAATTCACTTAATGAGGAACATTATGCGTTACTTACCTTTACTTGCAGCCGCCATGACTTTCAATGTGTTTGCCCAAAGCACACCAAGTGCACCGCATATATATATTCAAGGTCAAGCTAAAATCACAACAGCTGCAGACAGTGTTTTGCTTAATGTCGGCATACTCGAAGTTGACAAAAACCTTATGGCAGCAAAAGATAAAGCTGATAAAACCATGGCAAAAGCAATTAAACTTTCTAAACAAGCGGGTGTGTTAGCTAAAGATATAAATGCAGGACAAATCAGTATTCACCGTGAGACACAGTATAATAGAGAGACTAACAAGCAAGAGTTTGTAGGTTTTAGGGTGTCTCGTAGTTTATCTTTAACGCTTAACGATGTTGATAAATACCCTACGCTTTTACAAAATCTCGTTAACGGCGGTATAAACCAAGTTAATCAAACTCAGTTTGTATCTAGCAAATATAATGAACTGCATAATCAAGCTCAAAAATTAGCAATTAAAGACGCTAAAAAAGCAGCATCAGAGTTTGCAAGTGATTATGGCGTTGAAGTTAAAGGCCTTTACAGTGCATCCATGAAGCCGATGGACACTGGTGTACAGCCTTATGTAAGAGCTAAAATGGCAATGTCAGCAGATGTGGAATCTGGCTCAGTAACCCCTGATTCTTATCATGCCGGTGAAATCACGATTTCAGCTTCAAGTTATGCTATTTATTTGATTGAAAATTAATAAACTCATTTTATATCAAAGGGTAATACTTATAAGAAGTCTCCAGCTGGAGACTTTTTAAATTTAACCAGCCAATAGCCATTTACTTTGGCTGCTCAAATCTCTTAAGCAAAACATCGCCACGCTTAGGTGAGATCCTAGTAATTGAATTTAGCATATTAATAACTTCTGTACGGTCATATAAATTAGTCGTGTGTTCATTTATATCATCTACTATTGCAGCAAGATAATTGAATAACTTTTCAGTAGCATCTTCGTTGTCATTTGCGACGAACAAAATATTCTTAAATGCCTCTAACACATTTGTCATTACATACGCATCGGCTTTGGCGTAATTACGAAGTGGGGTGAAGTTATCATGTAATAGCTCCTCAAATGAGGTTTCATGAATGTATAAAAGTGGCGTATCTTGTGCGTGTTTTAGCGAATAATTGATATCACTAATTTTTAAGCGTTCAATTAGTAAGATACTCAACATATCAATTGCTTTAACGGCAGTACCGGGATCATTAATTCCTGGGCTCATCGCTTTAACTGCAATTTCAGAAATTTGCGTTAAGCCATAACGATAATGGTCGCTAATGTATTCTTCTACATAAAAAATAAAACAGTCTAATAATTTTTCAATGAGTTCAGGGTTATTAGTAAGATCTTTATCTGACTTAAGAAAAGGGTAACCTTTAACAGTAAAATACCCTTGGTTAACGGCAATAAAGAGCTTTATATCTTCTTGGGCTAGAATGTCACATAATTTATCGGAATGAACCCCTTTGAAATAGCCTTCGGTTTTACTTTTAATTGAATACCAGTCAGAAAAATCGGGGAACTGGCTTATATTATGCTCCTCTTGACGGCTGATTATCGACTTAATAACACCTTTGGTGTCTTTAAATAAGTCATTAAGCACATTATCGACTTGAATAGCTTTTGAAATTGAATGAATAAAGTAAACAAATAGAGCGAGTGATATCAAACCAAATACTAATGAAAAAAACACCCCTAGTGCAGGAATTGAAACATCCCCTCCAGAGGTTTGTTTGATATTGATAAGCATGATTATTGAATAAATAATACTGCCTAAATAAAAGCCTAAAACTAGTTGATGGGATTTACGAGTGATCAAACCAGGGATCACCCTGGGTGATAAACTTGCACTTGCGGTATTTAAAACAATCATTACCATTGAAAAGCTAAACACGGTTAAAGAAATTATACTTCCAGCTAAGGTACTTAATATGGTTCGTGCATTTTCTTCGCTATCAACTAATAAAAAAGCAATAAGCTCTTTTAACTTAATGATAGGCGCGGTGTACTCTACCGACATAGTGATAATGGCAAAAAGCAGAAATCCCACAGACAACATTGAAGGATAAAAGCCAATGCTGTTGATCATTTCTCGATAATTATCAGCAACTTTACGTGGAACAAACATATATATCCTATTAATCAGCTATTTTAGTACGTTATCATAAAAAGCTAGCTTGTAACTATTTCATGTTTAAACTTGTGGTATCATTAAAAAAAATTATAGGAACTAACGCGTGATTATTTCATTTTATGCGGCCGTATTGGCTTTTATGTATATTTATTTAAGTATGAATGTGGTTAAAGTGCGTAAAGCAAACCAGGTATCTCTTGGTACTGATAATAACGAAGCGCTGATCAGAGCAACGCGTGCTCATGGAAACTTTATTGAGTATGTACCATTTGCTTTAATATTAATATTTTTAGCAGAATTCCAAGGTCTTAGCAGTCACTATTGTCATATTCTTGGTTCATTATTGGTATTTGGTCGTATTTGCCATAGTATCGCAATCAAAGACGGAACTTTTAAATTAAGAGTTATTGGCATGATATCAACTTTTGCAACCTTGGCATTAGCAGGATTCGTATTAATTTTCAGTCGGCTTTTCTAATATGAAATTACGGTTGCTTTGTGTGCCTTTTGCGCTTTCGTATCCAGCAGCCGTTTATTATTTTGTAAACTCCAAAAAACGCCCATATATATGCTAAGCAGCAATACAGTTAGGGCTTGAAAAAACCGTTATCCATCTAAAAAGCACTCACATGTTAAAGTAAATACCACTTGAAAATAAACAACTTTGGTTTAATCCAAACGAACAATTATAATGACAGAAAATAAAATCTTTATTATCGGCTTACCTCGCACAGGCACAACCAGTGTATGCCATAGCTTTTTGCAACTTGGCTACAGTTGTGCGCACACGGCTTATACAAAAAAATGTTTTAAAGATGCACAAGTAATTGCTGACACGCCCATTTTTAATGATTACCAATATCTTGATAAAGCATACCCTGACTCAAGGTTTATATATCTTGAGCGGGAAACGTCATTATGGCTACCTTCAATTCGTCAACTTTTAACGCGAATGTTTAAAAATTTAACTCGTGAAAATGGTGGATTCAATCCACATATAAAGCGTTGCTACTTAAATACGTTTTCAAATTTAAATTTAGAAAACCTTGAGTGTGATGATTTCCTACGCCAGATATATAAACAACACAGAGATGAAGCGCGCCACTATTTTTCAGCAAGAGAGAGTGACTTTTTAAAAATCGACATTAGCGAGTCTGAAAGCTTCAATTCATTATGTGATTTTTTAAAATGTTCAGCTCCTAATACTATACATGATTTCGAAAGAATGAATATTGGCGGCAAAGTAACAGCCTGGAATAACATTAAACATCCACTGAAAATAGCGTCTACCGCCAATGGAAAAATCGACAGGGTACTCTATTAACTACTGCTCAAAGCAAGATTTTATAAGTTAATTACGATAAAATTGCGACATTGAATCTCTTCGGGTTTATTCCCCGCCGCT
>NZ_MXQF01000030.1 GCF_002165575.1 Pseudoalteromonas sp. A601 | reverse complement strand
GCGGCGGGGAATAAACCCGAAGAGATTTAAGCGCTGACAAAACCTTAAGGTGCTTTATAACAGGTAACATCTACCTCAACTTTACAGTCGACAACTAAATCAGCTACCGCGCAAATTCTAGCTGGTGGATGCTCGCCAAATACTTCTTTAAACACTTTATTAAACGACTGAAAGTAACGCGCATCTGTTAGAATCACTTTGACATGTGCAACGTGCTCAAGGCCATAACCTGCTTCATCCATAATATCGAGACAGTTTTGAATAGCTAAACGTGACTGGTCAATAATGCTGCCCTCAACCACTTCGCCGTCTTTCATTGGGGTTTGCCCAGATACCATTAACCAACCACCGGCTTCTATTGCGCGAGAAAAAGGTAAGTGCTGCCCACCTGTGCCTGTACCGCCTTCGATACCAATTCGTTTAATCATGTTTACTTGCTCCTAGTGATGTTAAAAATTTACCCGAATATGTGGGCAAAATCTGTTTATCGTTAAATGTGGCTTGACCGTTAGTCCAAACCCGATGAATACCCGATGCCGGTAAAGCGGACTCAACAAAGGTCGCGTTATCAATAATTTCATCGGCATCAAATAGCACTAAATCTGCAAAGTAACCAACCTTGATCACCCCACGGTTTGCTAAACGGTAATTTGCTGCGCTTAAACCAGTCATTTTATGAATCGCCGTTGCCAAGGAAAAGATACCTTGTTCACGGCTGTAATGGCCTAAAACACGTGGAAATGAGCCCCATAATCGCGGGTGAGGATGCGGATCGCACGGTAAACCGTCAGAGCCAATCATGGTTTTATCAAACGCAAGAATAGTTTTTACATCGTCTTCATTAAGACCATGGTAAACCGCCCCTGCGGGTTGTAACCGTTTAGCTGCATCTTGCAAACTAACGCCCCATTGTTTGGCAATATCGGCCAGTAATTGTTCTGCCATTTCAGGGTGGGCTTCTGACCAAGTTATAAAAATATCAAAATCATTCGTCACTTGGTTTAAATCTAAGGTGCTGGAACTTGCGGCATACGGGTAAGCGTCACAACTGCATTTTGAGTGCTCACCTTGCTCGGCAAACCTAGCCAATAACTCAGGCGCTCGCCCCCAATTATTTTTACCTGCACATTTAAGGTGCGAAATAATCACCTTAATATCGAATGCTTGCTCCATTGCAAACGCTTCATCCATCGCATCAAGTACCGCGTCAAATTCGGTGCGTAAATGCGTGGTATAGATCGCATGGTGTTTTTTCAAGACCTCGCCAAACGCGTGCACTTCAGAAGAGGGTGATTGATTGGCATTTTTATAGGCAAGGCCAGTACTCAAGCCTAATGCGCCTTGGCTGAGAGCAAGATCAAGTTGCTGCTGCATTGTGGTTATTTCAGCTGCTGTAGCTGGGCGTAGTAAATCAACCATTACATTATTTCTAAGTGTTGTATGGCCAACTAATGCCGCCACATTGACATTGGCTTTTCGCACATTGTAAGCGTCGATATAATCGCGCAGCTGAGCAAATTTAAATTCAGCTTTATCACCTAATAGATTCATTGGATCTGGCGCATCCGTTGCTAACTCGGCAGGTGCGGCACTAATGCCACAATTGCCTGTAATAACAGTCGTTACGCCTTGGCTGATTTTAGCCGCCATATCAGGGTTTCTGAGCACTTCTAAATCATCGTGAGTGTGCACATCGATAAAACCTGGCGCTAAACACAGTCCATTAGCCTTAACTTTTTCTTTTGCTTGGTATGCAGATAACTCACCCAGTGCGACAATCTGCTGTCCTTTAATTGCAACGTCCATATGCACTGGCGCATTACCTAAGCCATCAAATACCTTTGCTTGATAGATAATGGTGTCTACTGGTTGCGAGATATCGTACTGCATCGTTAATCTCCTAGCGGTGCGCGATCAGGTCCTTGACGGTACTCATCTAGCTCATGTTTAATACGGCGCAGCTTCTCACGCGATTTTTTCTGCGTTAAAATAGCCACTTCACTGGCCAGAATATCTACCGCAGCAAGCATGGCGTAACGAGCCGTACTTGGCGTAAAAATATAATCGGATTCATTTGTTTTGATTGGTAAGTGAATTGTCGCTGTATCAGCAAGCGCACTATCAGGACAAATAGCAATTACTTTTGCGCCGTAATCTTTGGCAATACTTGCTGCATCAATAAGATCGTTCGCAAGTCCTGTTAACGACAACACAATTACTACATCACTCACGTCAACACTGGCTGCAGTCATACGCATCATCACGGGATCGCTATAAGCATTACTAAGTACATCAAGCCTAAATAGTCGGTTATGGCACTCTTGTGCTACTATCGAACTGCCGCCCCCAACACCAAAAATGAGTGTATGACGGCTACCTGCAATACAGCGTGCTGCTTCTTCTACTAAAGACTGCTCAATAAGCCCAGCATTGATATCTAAAATATTGTGAATTGCTTGGTAAATTGCCGGAATATCTTCACGGGCTGAGGCGTTTTCACTAATAAAACGCTCCCCAACTGCCAGTGATTGCGCAAGCTGTAGCTTCATATCCCGTACATTGTCGCAGCCTAATGCTTTTGCTAAGCGCGTAATTGACGCATGGCTCACTTTAGCGCGCAAAGCTAAGTCGCTAATGCTTGCGGATGCTGCATATTGCAGATCGGTTAAAATTAATTGTGCAACGAGTTGCTCTGATTGACGTAAATGGCCTAAGCGCTCTTTAATTCGCGAAACAATATCCAATTATTTACTCTCCTAAAAATACGTATCAAAGATCTCAATAACGTTATAGTCATCATCTATGACATTAATATAACGCCATTTATCAAATGTAAGACATGGGTGCGAAGTTGCAAATGCAATAATATCGCCCACTTTTAGTTGTTCAGTGCCGGTATAAGTCAGCATGGCATGTTGATCCATTATTTGTTCAACTTTCCAGTCGGCTCCTGCAGGTCGTACTGTACCAGATTGATCTACATATAAGTTAGGGATGGGTAATCCAGCATCAAAAGCGACATCTCGCTTACCCATACCAATAATGGCACGACCAGGCTCCGGCAATGACTGCACATACGCCCAAATCTCTAAGCATGACTGTAAGTCACTGCCAATATTGCATGCCAGCGGGTTACGCGCTAAAACACTCTGTTGTGCTTGTTCATAAATCCCTTGATCATGGGCTACGTAACAACCAGGGCGGATCACTGGAGTCATATTATCTAGCAAATTTTGTGGTGCAAATGCATCGCACACTAAGTCATACCAAGCAGAGCCACCAGCAGTAATGATTACTTGCTCTGTAGCAAAAGCCTGTTGAGCTATCAAAGCTTTACATTTTGCGACCGCATCTGCTAAAAATGCAGTCACTTCACTTTGCGTACTCAATACGCCTTCATATATTTCAATACCGGCAAGCTGTAATGAAGAAAACTGCTTGATATGCGCGGTCAATTGTTGAAGCTTTTGAGCATCAACTAAACCACAACGCCCGCCAGGTACTCCTAACTCAATCAGCAATTTAACTTGTAAACCTTGCTCACAAAAGAATTCACCAAGGGCTGTTACATTGCTAACATCATCCACTAAACAATAAAAATCAATCTGATACTGTTTTAATAAATAGCTAAGCTGCTGCATGTTGGCTTTGCCAACTAATTGGTTGGCCATAATAATACGCTTTGCACCAGCGCGAGCAGCCACCACAGCTTGTTGTACCGTTGCAATGGTGATCGCGTAAGCACCTGCATTTAACTGCTTTTTAAAAATACCCGGTGCCATAGTGGTTTTACCATGCGGTGAAAACTCCACCTTACTTTGCTGTGCAAACTTTGCCATCCATGCAATGTTATTATCTAACCGAGTTTGGTAAATACACGCACAAGGCAGGCTCACCTGTTGTTTTGCAACACACCAACCACTATGAGCAAACTCATCACTGTTACCCAAACCTTTATTGCTAGTATCAATACTATTTTTACTGTTCATTACTGATTGCTGCATAACTAAAACTCTTATTTAAAATCATAAAGTTAGACTACAAGCTTACAATTAAGATCAAAAAACTATCAAATGTTAATGTAATTGTTGTTGCATTTTGCTTGAAAGCAATGTTAATTAATAACAAACAAATAGTCAACATGCGTTATAAATTAACAAAAGATAATAATTAACGTTTAAAAATAAAGGATGAGGTACATCAACATGAATATTAAAAACCGTCGCCAAGCCACGCTAAACAGGAGCGTAATAGCAAAAACAGTAGCCACTATTCTTTGTGGGTATACCAGCTTTGGGGTGCTTGCCGCTGATGAAAGTTCAGTTGCAAATGATGCAATAGAAACCATCGAAGTACGTGGTATTGCTGCCAGTAACAAACAAGATATTAACAACAAACGGTTTAGCACTGGGGTAATGGACTCAATTACCGCTGAAGACATTGGTAAACTGCCCGATGTAACGATTGCCGATACGCTGCAGCGTATCCCTGGAATACAAATTCGTCGCTCCGCTGGCGAAGGCTCTACCATTAACGTACGTGGTATGCCGCAAGTAACCACTCTTTTAAATGGTGAGCAGTTTTTAAGTGCAGGTTCAATTACCACTCTGCAACCCGATTTTACCGATGTACCAGCCGCATTACTTTCAGGTATCGACGTGCTTAAATCACCGCAAGCAGACACGCTAGCTGGTGGTATTTCAGGTACGTTAGATTTAAAAACACGCAGACCCTTTGCTCTTGACCAAGGCACTACCTTCTCACTGACAGGGGAAGCCACACGCGGCAGTTTATCAGAGCAAACCGATCCTAAACTGGTGGCGTTTGCCGGCTACAACAATGACAAATTTGGTATTATTGTCACAGCCGCTTATGACGAAAGCACCCTAGCAAATTACCGCAACGGCACCATTTTAACTTCTTCTGAAATACAAAATGAAACCGACCGCGATTTTAACGGTGACGGTGATTTTAACGACAGCTTTTATAGCCAACGCTTTTATGGTGTGATGGACCGTGAAACCGAGCGTGATCGCCTAGGTTTAAATACCACCATTCAATATCAAATTGCCGATACACTGACTTTTACCGGTGATTTGTTTTATACAAAAATGGATGACGCTGACCGCAAACAAGGAGTGATGGTTGATAATGCCCGGGGGTCTATTTGGGCGTATTCTGATAATTTTATTCCCCGTTTAGATAATGATCAGGGCGGACAAATATACACAGTCAACGCAGCAGACTTAAAAGTTCGCCGTGTTAGTGCCTATTCCGAAAGCTTAACTAACGATCGCGAATCAACCAATGCCAGTTTTTTATTCGAATACCTAGGTGATGGGCCACTTTCTGGCGAATTTAGGTATATTCATGGCTCGGCAGAGCGCAGCCATACTGAAAACGTTGCCCATGGCTTTTTGACCTCAGGAGCGCAACATGGTTTACTGAAAAATCATGGCGATGGCATCACTCCCGTTAACCCCAATGGTTACGGCCCAGAAGAAGTTGATGTGAGCTTTTCACGCAGCGGCGAATACCTCACCCTTGGTTTTCCTGAAGATTTTGGCAATGATATAAGCCAATATAACCTTGTATCAACCTACTCTGAAAATAACTTTGAAGAAGAAGCCACACTTGATGTTGCCCGTATCGATGGCCATTATGCCTTTGAAACAGATCACCTACAAAATATTGATTTTGGTCTGCGGGCATCAAAACGAGATGTTGAACGTGAAACCTATATTTTGGTAGCACCTTTTACTACCGGTGATATTAGTGCCGATGTAATGTGGAAAGATTCTGGCGCTTCATTGGGCGATACTAACGGCGACGGTGAAAATAGCGTCGCGGGCGGCGACCTAACCTTAGGTAGCACTCAGTTTTTTAGTGATATGCCAGATGGTTGGGTAAATCAAGTAAATGGTTTAGGTCCTGGCGGTTCAGGGCATAGCTTTTATTTAGTAGATCCTAAAGTGATGGACGATCCAATGGCATTCCAAAATGCTATTTACCCAGGTAATAAACGCTTGGCTAATCCATCGCATACTTATCAAGTGAAAGAGCAAACACAAACCGCCTACTTTAAAGCGAACTTTGCTGGCGAATTGGGTGATTTGAGTTATACCGCTAATATTGGTGCGCAATACATTAAAACTGAACTTGATATGCTACAAAACCAATTAGGTCCAGAGCGTCCTTGTTCGTTATGTACGGCGAGTGAAAAAACCGGTGAAAAATGGCTTAACAGAGATTATTCAGACTTTTTACCATCTATGAACTTTAATTTAAACGTGACAGATGACGTGATTTTACGTGCAGGTTACGGTAAGACCATGACTACGCTCGATATTGGTAAACTCGCCGGTGGTGTTAGTGTTGGTCGAACTCGTGCTGGTGACGTACTTGCCGCCGAACTTGGCGTTAGTCCTGACTTACTTGTTGCGGTACAAGGCACACAAAATGGTAATCCAGATTTAGAACCATGGCGCTCAACTAACTATAACTTATCTGCTGAATGGTATTTTAATGACAGTGGCTTATTAAGCATTTCCGCATTTTTGATGGATATAGAATCCTTTGTTGAAAACGGCATTGTTATGCAAGGCTTACCTGATATTGATGGCGTTACTCGCCGTGAAGTACCGGTAAGTACTGAAATTAATGGCCAAGGAGGTGACATTAAAGGCTTTGAAGTGGTTTATCAGCAAACATTTGACTTTTTACCGGCACCATTTGATGGCTTAGGAACGTCAGTTAACTTTACTTATGCGCCAAGTGACAGCGCTAACGTTGACGTATACGGTGAAAGTTTACCAATTCAAGATAACTCAGAGAAATCAGCAAACGCTGTGCTTTGGTACGAAAAAGGCCCATTACAACTGCGCCTTGCAGCTAATTACCGTAGCGATCGTTTAGACAGCTTAAGCTCACCAATGGGTGAAGGGGTAATGCCATTTTGGACCGACAGTACTTTATATTTTGATATGTATGCCGGCTATGAGTTTGCAGAGGACATGAGCATCTATACTTCAGTGAGTAATTTAACCGAGGAAAAAGAAGATATTTATGCGCAATGGTCAGATCATGTGATCACTCAAAACATCTTTGAACGCCGTATTACCTTTGGTATTCGTACTCGCTTTTAATTGTAAACCAATTTGGTACACTTCTGCCCAGAAGATAAAAGCTTAATACAGAATGAGAGTAAGTTTTTTATAAACAGCACAGCGCTGTTTTGCCAAATACAAAAACCAGTACTGTTAATAACGCTGTACTGGTTTTTTACTTATCCCTGCTGTTGAATATACTCCAATGCCGTCATTTTTTTATAACTGACATTTGGGTGCATAACATGTGCAGGCTCGGGATCAACCACTTCAATAGGGATATCGTAGTTACGAGCAATATCCAGTGCCATTTGCGTGATATTGACGCTAAACGACGTGCCTATAAATACTATTTTATCGGCAGCAGCCATGCGTTGTTGCGCTTCACTGATGCGGTAAAGCTCGGTGTAATACTCATCAAATAGCAACACAAAAGGCTTGAACGATTGGCTGAGTAGCGGCTGGTGGTTTTCAATTTTAAACAATTCAAGTAGCGAATCGTGTAAACGGCTTTCGTCTACGTTATCCCAAGGTGTGGTTTGTGGTATTACCTCATCGCCCTGATGGTGAAACAGCGTCATTTGATCTAAGCGGCCATGAATGGCAATGTAATTTATATTGCCTGCTTTGCCATCAAGCCCATCTATATTTTGCGTGATTAAGTTTTTATCACTGAGCCAATGATGTACTTCATTAGGGCCATGATTACGGTATGTAGCAAAACGATGGTAATACCACGCTAAAAATTCTTTTGGGTTATTTTCATACATTGCGCGAGTGGCCATTTCCATCGGCGTATAATTTTTACTGCCAATAGTCCAATAGCCATCTTCACCACGAAAAGTAGGAATGCCACTAGCGGCGCTCACACCCGCGCCTGTTATATAAAGTGTGTTCATCATAGCTCTTCTACTTTATCGCCAAGCACCTTAGTGGTTACTTGTTGTTGATTATCCATGCCACCAATGCGATATAAGATGCCACCATGCTCAAGTAAACCACGGTGATCCATGCTTGGGGTTTTGAGCGGTGCGAGTACTTGCCAACGGTTATTCGCTACATCAAAGCGCCATACGTGGCCGCTTGCGGGGGCAGGCTTACCGTTATAACCCATGCCATTATAGTTGTACGGATTGGCTGAACCACCAAGCATATAAATAGCGCCATTATAACTACTTGCAGCCATACGGTAATGAGCAGTGCCTGTGGGGTGATCCAAAGTACGCCAATCTATTTTAAGAGGGTTTTGCTCATCTATGGTGCCCTTTAAACACTGTGCAACGCTTGCAAATGAACGGCGTTTATCAGCATTCGCCTGGGTTTTAACGCCATCACAAACGACAATGGTGTTACCGCTAATTGCTGCTGCTTGGCCAAAAACCGGCTCACCTAAAAACGGCGAAGCTTGTTGCCAAGTATCTGTTTGTATGTCGTATACTTGCACTAAGTTCACGTTGCCATCATTATGCCAGCCACTCACTAAATAGATATAACGCTGCTGATAGCTCAATGCGACACTGTCATCCACCGGTACAGGTATATTGGCAAGTTGGGTATAGCGGTCATTTTTTAAATCATAACGATAGACATCTGGGCTAGATATTTCTGTGTGATCACTATTTACCGTATAGCCACCGAACACATAAGCATATTCACCCAATCCAACAGCGGTGCTCGCTAAACGCCCTTTTGGCTGCAAACTACTAGGCACAGGTGACTTTGCCAGCCATTGCTTATCACCGAGTTTTAGTGCCCATACTCTATTATGTACGCTATGGTGATCTTTCTTTGCACCTAAACCCATAAAGCTTAAAAAATACGCTTGTTCATTTACAATTACTTTAGCAACTGCATTATTAGCAACAGGCTCAGGTAAGGCGGGTAAACTTGCCAAGGCAAGGGAGAAAAGTAGGCTCATAAATATCATTCATAATCTGTTGATGATTAAGAGTAACATTATGTGCCTTTGGAAAAAACTTAATAGGCCACACTGATACGTCGATTAGGATGCGCAGCATTTTGTGCTTCATCCAGTATAGCAATCGCATAATCAGTTACTGATATTTTGCTTTCACCTTGTTCATTAGTGAAAAACGCATCGCCACCAATACGGTACACACCTTCACTCGAACCTGGGTAAATAACTGCAGCGGGGCTTACAAACGTCCATTGCGTAGTTGTATTGGTCGTCCTGAATATCTCTAAAGCTTCACCTTGTGCCAGTGCTTCAGCTTTATATTCTGCAGGAAAATCAGCTGATGATACTAATGTAACACCAGGTGCAGTTTCTAAACTGCCTGCCCCACCAACCCACAGTAAACGAGTACTGCTACCTGACAGTGCCGTTAATAAGCGATGGGCCGTTTGCGCTACTAATTCATGATTACCCGCTGCTCGTCCGCCAATTGAGGCAATCACCACATCAGCACCAGTAAGTAAAGGGGCTATATCGTCATCTGAGCGCAAATCGAACGTATTTAGCGTCACGTTTTCAGCGGTTAATTTATCAGGATTTCTGACAATTGTAGTTACTTGATGATCACGAAGTAACGCTTGTGTAGTGATCTCACCACCAATCCAACCCGTTGCGCCTAAAATAGTAATGTTCATATCTGTATCCTTAAAAAGTATTTATCATCTAACTAAGTAACCTCAGTTGTTGATAATCAGTTTACTTGCTTACTGATTGATGATAAATAAACCTTATCGATACACATTAGTTCATTTTAGGATACTAATGGACAAAATAATTGCAATCCAAAGCTTTGTTGAAGTTGCCCGCTGTGGCAGCTTTACAAAAGCAGCTGACAGCTTAGAACTGAGCCGCTTACAAGTCACCCGCCACGTACAAGACATTGAGCAGTGGCTGAGTTTGCGGTTATTTCATCGCACCACACGTAAAGTCAGTTTAACCAATCAAGGCGAAGAAGCACTTGCTTATTGTAAACAAATACTCAGTACCGTATCGGATTTGCAAAGTAGAGCCCATAGCCATAATAACGAGCTAGTTGGCACAATTAGGGTGGCAGCGCCTATTGGTATTGGGCAAAACATGCTGTTTGATGCAATCGAAGAATTTGTTGGCGTGCACCCAAATACACATTTCCAGCTGGTGCTCTCTGATAGCTTATCGCAACTGGTAGATGAACGAATAGACATTGCCTTGCGTTATATTCACCAGCCCGATGAGCAACTCATAGCGCGTAAATTAATGTTTATAAATACAGTCATATGCGCATCCCCAGACTATTTATCTGGCAAGAGCAACATAACCACTCCACAAGATTTATTACAGCATAACTGTTTATTGCACAGTGGTAGTTCAACATGGCATTTTTTAGGTGAGAATTCGGATGAACAAATCGTCGTAAAGGGTAATGTTAACGCCAATGACATGTCGGTGCTATGCAAGGCAGCAATCAGAGGGATGGGGATTGCAAATTTACCTTATCATTTGGCACACGAGTATTTGCAAACCAAGCAATTGGTAAAAGTACTGCCTAACTACTCTACCCCGGGAAACCATTTATGGGCCGTTTACTTATCACGTAGCTATCAGCAAAATGTAGTCAGAGCATTTATCGATTTTTTAGCCCAGCGTTGGCAACATGATATAGTGTAAACCTCCAGCAGTAAAACACGATAAATGCCCTCGCTCGCCATATTGGCCAATCATGGCCCCCCCTGCCATTTAGCCCATGACTCAGTGAGCCTCACTAAAAATGTAGGTATTGTTAACACTCCCTATTTAGCCCAACACTGACTAGAGACTCAAGTGAGGCTTTCAGTGTATCGAAACGAATCGGCTTAGTGAGCACTTTATTCATTCCAACTTTAAAACACGCAGCTTTGTCATCAGAAGCGGCATTAGCTGTTAATGCATAAACCGGCACATCTAGATGCATCTCATCTCGTATTATTTGCGCTGCAGTTAACCCATCCATACGGGGCATCATAATGTCCATTAAAATCAGATCAAAGCTTTTAAGCTTAATTAAGTCAATGACTTCTTGACCATCTTCGGCAATTGTAACTTTATGATTCATTTTCTCCAAAAACGCTTTTATGAGCACCTGATTTGTTATGTTGTCCTCAGCAACAAGTACTGATAAGGCGTGTCCAACTGGCGCATTTTCTAACGCAATGATATCTTGAGAAGCAGCTTGAAAAGGCACCGAAACAGTAAAAGTACTTCCTAGACCTAGTTGAGTATCTACTTTAATTGAACCATTCATAAGCTCAATCAAGTTTTTAGAAATACTCAAGCCTAAACCCACACCTTCATTTTTTCTATTTACGCCGTCATTCACTTGACGAAAAGGTTGAAAAATTAAGTCGAGGTTCTTCTTTGCAATACCTCCCCCCGAATCAGCTATCTCAAACTGTAGATAATCTTCGCTGATAGACACCTTGAAAGTTATTCGACCAGCTTTCGTATATTTAAATGCATTACCAATAATATTAAACAATACTTGGCCAAGCCTAAATTCATCCCCCAAAACAAATGTAGGGATCTCCTCACTGATAGTTACGGTGAACACGATATCGTGATTACTCTCTATAATATCAAATTGACCAACGATATTATCTACAAGTAAATTCAGATTAAACGGCTTTTTGATAATAGACACCGTTCCAGACTCTATTTTTGAAAAATCTAATACATCCGTTATTAGACCATAGAGAATATCGGCACTGGCATTGGCATAATTAATCCACTGTCGCTGCTCGTCAGTTAACTTAGTGTCACGTAATAATTCAATCATCCCCAAAATTGCATTCATCGGGGTACGAATTTCATGAGACATTACAGTTAAAAATTTAGATTTTGTTTGACTCGCTTCTTCTGCTTTATGCTTTTGTAATTGCAGAGCCACTTCCCGCTCTTTCGACTGCGTAATGTCTTTTGCAATCCCCAGATAGCCAATAAAGCTTCCTTTTTCATCAAACTGTGACTTTCCACTGAAACAAAGCCAATATTTACCCTTTATATTTAACTCACATTCAAACTCATAAAAATCTTCATAATTAGCAAGTGTTTGATGAAAAGAATCCCATTTATCCGTTAACTGTAGTTCATTTTCTGATCTTAGCGATTCAATACTATTACCAATAAAAAAACGCTCATAGTCACTTTCATTAGCCTCTGCATCATTCACTCTAATAAATTGGTTTTCTGATGTAGTACACCAGAACCACTCACTAGCAAGCTCTTTAAATAAGCTAGATAATTGACTGAACTTATTGATTAAAGAAATAGACTCTTGGGAAAATCTGTCAAACGTAGCCAATTGAATAAGCGAAAGATAAATTTGTTGAAATAAAATACCTATACACTCAGAGCTAACAACCTTTTCATAACTCTCAGTGTTAACATTGGTAAGCAATATAATATAAGGCTCATCTTTTAAAGCTGAGTAAATAACTAAACAATTGTCTATTTTTACTTTTGTTGATTCCTGCAAAAATGAAAATTCGAGCTCTTCATAAGGTTTTGTTGTTAATGCATATTTACGTTCGTTCACTTTAGTAAACAAACTACATTCAGGCCATATTTCAGTTTCAAATTCATAATTTGAGCTACCAAGTGTTTCATAAAAACGAGGCTTATTACTCAATAATACAATACTGTCCTGAAAACCAATTAATGGTTTTAATGTTGTATTTAACAAGTTGAAAATGCCTATTTTATCATCACATTTAGCTAGCTTAGCTAAGATATGTTGTAAATTAATCAGAGGTAAAACGTCCTCGCTTTGCATATTGTTTTCTCCGAGTAAAATGCATTGCACAATGCAAATATAAACGCTTTTCTTCAATTGAGCCAGCTCATGAACAAAAAAATCATTATGAATCATTGATTTAATTTTCGGTCAAAATTGGAATGTTTTCTGCACTAACTCAATATATTTATTGATGGAGTAAAAAATGAAGATTGTTTGCATTGGTGGCGGTCATGGTTTGGCCCAAGTTTTAAGTGCAGTTAGACCATTATGTACTGATTTAACTGCAATTGTGGCTACCACAGATAATGGGGGTAGCAGCGGTAAAATACGAGAGTCGCAAAAATGCTTAGCTTTAGGTGATATTCGCCGTTGTTGCCTACAGCTAACAGGTCAACAATCTATCATACACTCTATTTTTGAGCACCGTTTCGATGGGGGAGATTTAGATGGACATAGTTTGGGGAATTTAACATTGCTCGGGCTAACCCAATTGACTGAGTCACCGACTCAAGCAGTTGCTTGGTTTAATGCAATGCTCGGCAACTCTGAAACCATTTTACCGATGTCAGACTTAGCGACTGATTTAGCTGCCCAACTCCCTAATGGCGACACTGTAATTGGGGAGTGCGAAATTGATGCTCTCGAAACGCTACCAGACAGCATATCATTGACCAATCAAGTTGATGCTGCACCAGGCTGTGTTGATGCAATTTTGGCCGCCGACTTAATTATTATCGGTCCTGGGAGCGTTATTTCTAGTGTCATGCCTTCATTTCTGATCAAGGGTATTGCTAAGGCAATTCAAGACACATTTGCGTGCCGTATATTTATCGAAAATAACACTAGCGAAGACAGTGTAATGAAGCACGCCCAATCACCGGGCATTGATTGGTTGCAAGAACAACTGGGCTTTAAAATTTGCGACTTAAGTATTTCACCCAATGCGATAAACGAAATTTTAGAGCATTGTGAACAATACACTGGCTCACAAAAACACTTACATGATATAGATGATTTAAGTGAAGTATTTTCAAAGCTATTAAAGCTACCTATTGAACAAGAGGCTTTAGGCGATATGGCTATTAACTAGAGCTTGCAGCTGTACAAATGTCACTGTACTTTGTGAGTGAGCCGTTTCAAGCAAATGCGTTAACTCTTCATCAAATTCATTAGCTTTGGCTTTTTGTTCTATGCGTTTACATGTTGCTCCAAGTGTTATAGCACCATAACTTAAGCAACTGCTTTTGAGGCTGTGAGCGTTTATTTCGATATCGTCATTATTTTGAGATGAGACCAACATCGTGACTGTTTTTTGTGATTCAACAATGAAGATAGATAAGAGTTCCATGGCAAGACTTGGGCCGACATCTTCTTTTAACTGTTCAATGATAGATATATCAATCATATTATCTCTTAGGAATTATTTATGAATTATAACGTTATATTATTTGTTGACTCATCTATGATGGGAGGAATCGAAACCCATCTACTGGAACTTAGTAAACTACTAACAAAAAACAATATCAGTAATAGCATTTTATTTTATAAAGACCACAGTAACGATGCATTTTATAAATTATTAGATAACGATAATGTAAACTATGAGTTTTTAACAGGTAACATATCAAGTTTATTAAGCAAGGTTAATACAAATACAGTATTACATACCCATGGATATAAAGCCGGTATTATTGGCCGTTTAGTAAGTAAAATAAAGGGCATTCATTGTGTCAGTACTTATCATGCTGGCGAGCGCGGCGAAGGCCGAGTAAAACTCTACAACTACATCGATAAATTACTTTCCCCATTATCTACTAACTTCGCTGTTTCAAATGAAATTGGTAATAAAATTCACAGCGCAGAGCTACTGGAAAATTTTATTAGTATCAACGAGCCATTAGCAAAAAAACAACAGTTTGGCTCAATTGTTAGAGTTGGTTTTGTTGGTCGTTTATCCCATGAAAAAGGCCCTGACATTTTTACTCAAGTCGCCAAAGCCATGGCTAATAACACAAAAGTAGAATTTCATATTTTTGGCGATGGGCCACTCAAAAATGAACTACCAACCTTACCTAATTTAAACTTTCATGGCCTAACAAAGCGCGATCAAATTTGGCATCAAATTGACGTACTCTTAATCTCCTCTAGAGCTGAAGGTCTTCCGATGACTTTACTTGAAGCTATGGCAAACCACATTATAGTTGTTAGTACTCCCGTTGGTGCGATACCCAACGTCATTAGCCATGAAAGTAATGGTTATCTAGCTGATGCCCCCACTGCAAAATTCTGTGAAGATGCACTCACCCATCTTATACATTCTTCAGTGGCAAAACAGCAAAGCATCCTTCAAAAGGCTTATACTCTAGTTGAAGCACGATTTTCAGGAGAAAAGCAAATAAAACAAATACTTGCGGCATATAAACATTAACTATCGTTACTGATTAAGGAAATGATTGCTAAATTTCTTCCCAACTTTTTATTTTCCTATATAACGTTGAAGGACTTACATCCAGCATCGCAGCGGCCTTAGGAATATTAGTTGCGCAATAATCTATCACTTTTTCAATGTATTCTTTTTCAGCCAGCCACAATGGTTTAACTTCAAACTCTTGTTCTACAAGCGGCTCTATAGACTGAACGTTATTAATATGTTTATTTGTGGTTTTTGCTGGTGCTGTCAGTTTCTCATTAATGGCAGTACTACGAGGTAAGTCAGGTAGCATTGATACTTCAATCCACTCTTGTGGGTTGAGGACCAATACATTTCGTATTACATTTTCTAACTGTCTAACATTACCTGGCCAGTCGTACTGACTAAGACAGCGCTTAACGTCATCACTGATCCCTTTAAATGCATGATTTTCTTCTTTTGCTACTTTATCAAATAAGGCTTCAGCTATTTCAATAATATCTGCACCACGCTCCCTCAATGGTGGAAGCACAATAGGAATAACATGTAAACGATAATATAGATCTTCTCTAAAACGCCCTTGAGCAACCTCAACCAACGGGTCGCGGTTTGTCGCACATACAAACCTAACATCTACTTTTACTTCTTTTTCACTTCCCACTAATTGATAGCATCCGGTCTGAATGAAACGTAATAGTTTACTTTGTAAATTAATATCCATTTCACATAATTCATCAAGAAACAGTGTTCCGCCATTCGCTTGACCAGCCGCACCTATACGGTTAGCAATTGCTCCTGTGAAAGCCCCTTTAAGGTGACCAAATATTTCACTTTCAATTAAGTCTTTAGGTATCGCAGCACAATTTAAAGCAACGAAAGGTTTTTCCGCCCGGTCGGATGCTTGGTGCACTGCTCGGGCACACAACTCTTTACCAGTTCCACTTTCACCAGTAATGAATACAGTTGCTTTACTCACCGCCGCAGAGCTAATGACTTGATATACAGACTGCATCACTTTTGAACTACCAATTAAATCAAAGTATCTACCTTTCTCATACTTCGCTTGGTATTTTTTTACTTTTAGTTTTAGAGCTTTGATCTTAAGTGCATTGTTAACGGTAACCCTAAACCTATCTGCTTCAACGGGTTTTTCAAGAAAGTCACACGCACCTAACTTTATTGCTTTTATTGCCATTTCTTTTGTCGCGTGGCCAGTTAACACGATGACTTGAGGGGAATTTTCTAATTCAAAAGATGCTAAAATATCAAGCCCATTCATATCTGGCAACATAACATCGAGAATAATTAAATCCGGTTGGGCTTTTTGTATAATATCAATGGCAGTAGCACCATCGTTTGCTACCAAAGTATTAACACCTGTTGGCAACAGGTACGATTGATACATCATGGCAAGGGAGAGTGTATCTTCTACAATTAAAACAGTTGGCGGCATTGTTAATCCTTTTAACCCGACATTAAGATTAGTTTACTAGATCATTATTCATGCCTTGATAATAGAATAACTTAAGCTATTTGTCTGTAGTAAAAACAATCAATTAATCACTATTAATGATGCGTCATCAACTTCTTGAGATAAAGTAACTTGCGAGTTATGCCACAGTGAATGCGCAAACTGCTCATTATTAATTGTGTTTTGAGGAATTATTTTAGCGATTTCTTCAATTTCATTTTTATCTAGAAAGCGGTTGTCACACCAACCATCAGTATAAAACAAGATATGCTCTACATCTGTAATATTATACTCGAAAACACTATAAGAATGCTCTTTTGAAAGGCCAAGTAATGGGTCTGTGCCCTTTAACTGTTCAACTGTTCCATTCTTTTTAATTACCACAGGGGAAGGATGACCTGCATTAAGCCAATATAACGTTTCATTATTAATAAACCCAATAATCAAAGTCACTAGACTTGATTTACAAAGCTGCTGCTTATATAGAGCATCGTTTAATGCCATCAGCATTTGTTCATAAGGTAGTCCTGTGGACATAAACCCACTAATAAATCCTTTTATAGCAAAACTTTCTTTCAATGCCTGAAGGCCATGCCCCATCATATCGCCCAGCACAAATGCAGTACCCTCTTCGTTTAACGACATAAAAAAGTCGCCACCATTTCCAAATGCGATTGAACCAAATAAATGAGCTGTATTACTTTCTGCCAGAGGAATTTTTGACGCTGTCACTTCAAACGTTGTTTGATAACTTAAATAGGCAAAACGATGTGTAACACGCTCAATGCTCTGTAGTAATTTATTTTTCTGGACAGGTTTGATTAAATAATCATCTACACCTAAGCGGTTAATACGGCTTATCACTTTTTCACTATCATCGCCCGTGAGCATGACTACAGACAGTTGGGACTTCAAATTAGATTGGTTAAGTTTTTCTAAAATAGGCTCGCAAGTACCATTTTTTAATTTGTAATCGAGCAATAATATTCTGGCGTTAGAGGTTAATATAGCCTGCCAGCCAGCTTCAATACTCTCACATGCGATGACCTGAAATTTCTCTTGCAGATACGCTTTCATTAATGCTAACTGACTCACATCGTCATCGATATATATTATTGTGGGTCGCTTATCTATTTTGTTTAATGAAAAAGAAAAATAATTCTTTTTTGTTAAGGTTTTATAAGTTGCACAAGGGAAATAGTGCCTTATTAACCCAACCCCCATACCACCTTCAACAAGATCGCCACTTTCTAAAATCCAATCTGAGTCATTTTGTATAAATAAGTTATAAGGCTCAAGTTCATCAACAATGGTCACATCATAAATATTATTTTCTTTTTGACTGATGCACAGCATGATACTGTGCTCACTCCCCTCATTGTGACGAATAAGATTTGTTAGGTATTCCGTTATAGATAGACCTGCAGCATCAATTTCGTCATTATTGACAGACAATGCCCCAAGTACATGTTTTAAAATTTGACGGATTTCTGTGACTGTAGGCCAAAGTAATTGAAATCGTTTTTCAAATAATCTTTCCATTTCATCCTCAATAGTGCTGAAACAGCCACTTTTGTTTTTTAATACGCTTTTTCAGCGCAGTGCATAGCCGAGGCCACTTTGGTGTTTGCTTTTCTAAATAGGTCATCAATCTTTGCCCTAACGGCGCAAATTCATGCTGTCCGATCAATGCTTTAATTTTACGATGTCCTGCCTGTTTTAACTCTTGTACTGCACGACATAATGATTCTTCATTGTTAATTCCTAACCCAATGGTCAAAAAAGTTAACTCGCTGCACAAACTTAATGAGTGCAGAGGTATATTGTTCCTGTTTAATTTGAGCGCAGGTGACATATCAAGCAAGATATAATCATACTCTTGCTTTAACCTTAATATGGCGTCATTAATAACATGCTTATCTTTTGCAGAATCAATCCCTTCAAGATCTCGAATTGTAAGTAAGTTCAGATCTTGATATTGTTTAACCTTGAGCTGGCAAGAAATATCATCAAATCCCCACTTACATGAAGCAGCGGGGTACTCTTTACCAAACCTAAATATATTCAAGGGGTTCAAATCGATTATTAACACAGATTTGTCTCGACCTATGAGCCATTTTGCAACACTGGCACAAGCACTCGTTGACCCTTCTCCACCTGTCAATGAAATAAAGGTAATACAGCGTGCCTCACTATCAGCTATCGCATTGCCAATTAACTCTAGTTCATGGTACTGCTCTGGGATGATTTTCATAAGCCTATTACCAATGCCAATATTGTTACAAAATCGAGGAAATTATCTTTAAATTGGCTCATCAAGTCTTGCCCTTTATCAGGCACATATAAGGTGTCTCCAGCACGCAATACTGGAATGTTTGCAGAGTTAGGCTCTTTAATAAACGCTTCTAGATCGAATATTCTCGACTGCTCTTTACAACATGAGTGATTAACGACAACAATTTTATCAATTAAGGCTGAATTTGATGGGCCGCCGGCTTCTGCCAGCACATCCAAAATAGACATTGTATCGTCGAAATTGTAACGCCCAGGCTTTTGCACGGCCCCCATAATTCGCACCACTCGCTCTTTTGGCGTTCTCAACCAATCTTTATCTTTCTCAGGAACAAAGATAGTGTCACCGGGTAATACATCTGGAAACAAGGTTTCATCACCTGTCTCAAAGTACATAGCTAAGTCAAGTTTAGACACTCTCGCTTTATTACCATTTCGGTGAGTAATTCTAATATTGCGAATATCAGCACTCCCGTTAGGGCCATCTGCCGCAGCCAATATATCTATGAAGTGCATATTGTCATTAAAAGCATAGCGACCAGGAGCGCCCACTTGTCCCATAATATAAATTGATTTACTTGATTCTTGACGTATCCACTGTGATTTATTATCACCCGGATCAACGGGTAGCTCTTCAACAATCACGGTATCACCAGCAATCAATTGCGGCAGCTCTATTTTTCCATCACTAATCGTATACTTTTCTAAATCAAAACGCTTAGTGACATCACCATTTCTGACAATTTTAATATCATTAATATTAGCGCCTTTCGTTGGGCCTCCTGCATGTGCGAGTAAATCAGTAAAATCCATTTCATTGCTCCACTCATAACGCCCTGGAGACAAAATAGCGCCAATAATTTTAATCGCTCGTTTAGTCGGAATTTTTAGCCAACTCTTCTCATTAACATCTGTTTTCTCTGGCACAAAAATGACATCGCCAGGATTCAGATCCGGCACTTTCATTACCACAGTGCCTTCACTGTAACCTTGCAGATCAAATAAGATACTTTCTCCTGCTGGTGTTAATATTTTAATGTGTCTCGTTTCGGCAAATCGAGTAGGGCCACCAGCATTGGCTAAAATGTCTAAAAAGTTAGTACTGTCTGCAGCTTCATATGCGCCAGGTTTTTGCACTTCCCCCATGATATAAACCGTGCGAGATGTCGTGTTAACGTCATCAACAATGATCGGTACATAAATAGTCGACCCCGCCTCTAAAAGTGGCATGTTGCTATTCGTCGGTTTATCCAGATATGCTTTTAAGTCAAAAATAACAGGTTCTTTATCAACGATGACCCTAATTTTTGTGACATCAGCGTAGCGAGTCACCCCCTCAGCACGCATCAAGGCGTCTAAAATTGTCATACTCTCTTTATATGAGAAGCTACCAGGATTGTGGACCTCACCTAAGATAGTTATCGCACTATTATCACTAGCATCACCTGTGGCACTTAGGGTTTGCGCATCAAAATCAATTTGTACGTTACCAAGTAAAGGTGAGACAGGTACAAAAACAGTATCTGCACTTTGCAACTTAGGCAAAATACTCACGTCCCCAGTGTCCAAGTAAGCTTTGTAATTGAATTCGATAACTTGGTCGTCACGGCGCACTTGCAGACGGTCTAATTGCGCACCAGGCTTTAGGCCCTGTGCTTTTGCAATCACCATTTGTATATTCCCATTATCTGGAATACTGACTTGAGCAGGGTTATTCACATAGCCCAGTACGTTAATAAAGATATCGCGACTATAAATCTCTACATAAAAATCATCCATTGCGATAAATAACTCGCTCAAGACAGGTTTAAGCTCTGTGGTTATTTGCGTTATATTCTTTTTCGCAACGTGAACACTCCCAACCTCAGGAAGATTAATCTTACCTTCTTGGTCAACTTCGAACGGGTCAATAAAATCGTCTTCACCGGGAACATAAATAAACAATTTATTCCCTATCTGCACAATATCTTGATTGTCACTTTTCTGTGCAAAAGCATCACTAAAAGACAGTAGTACGATGAAAATAATTAAAATATGCTTCATTGCTTACTCCTTGTCTCGTTCAATAACCTTTGTCCAATTCATTAGCGATTTTACTTTATCACTCTGTAACGATTCATTGTTCGCATCTAAAACTATCGCCTCTACTCGTCGGTCTGAGTGGCGCTTGGTTTCTGTGACTTCACCTTTTGAAAAAGGTTTTAAACTCCCCTGAGTTAAAGTGGTAATACCTTCTTCATTTACACCATACAAGCTGAGCCAATGCTTTACCGTATCTGCCCGTTTTAGAGCAAGCTCATAATTATTTTCATTACTCCCCACTGAATCTGTATGACCCACTAACAGGATTGATACGCTGTCTAATTGTTTAATTAAATCTGCAGCTTGGGCAATTCGAACTGTGTACTTAGGGGTGATCTCAAATTCATTCAGAGCAAACTGATTATCGCTGTTAAGCAAATCTGTAATTTGCTTTTTAATAGAAAATAACGCGGGCTTATCTGTAGTTACCGTCGCGCAATGAGTTGCTTCACGTACCGTATCAAAGTGGTTTGTCAGTTGGTTTAATGCATGATAGTGAATAAGTAAGTCATGTTCGGCGTCTTCCCACATGTGCGCTGCTATTAAACGACGAATGCGGTTTTCATAGATTTGAGCCCGCAAAAATTGCGCAGGCATACAAGCTTGAATATCTTGCGATTGCAGCAATTCTAATTTTAACACTAGATGCTCAAACTCACTGGCTACAAGTTCTTGTGGCTTAATAAAGTTATCATCTTGCTGATCTTCAGTAATGGGATAATTTTGATATTTCTCAGCCCATCCCCCTTCCCCTTCTTCAGGCCAAGACGCACACCCGCTTAACATTAACAGAACAACAATTAGAATGTGAGCTCGCATATATTTTCCTTAATTCTTCTCAGATAATAACGTCTAATAAACAAAGTAACTGGCTAGCCAATACCCTTATCTAATAAGAACTTAGTGTATATTATTAATAACTTCAATTCGTTAGTAGAATTGCGCAACGTATATTTTTGAAATTACACTTTATCAATAAATGGAATCGTTTTATCCACTCTGAGTAAGCTCATTAATTTGAATGGTTGACCTGTTACATTTAAAAGCGCCAACTTGTGACCATTTTTTTCAATACGCTTGTACAAAAACACAATAGCGCCAATGCCAGAAGAGTCGATAAATTCAGTTTTAGAAAAATCTAGGGTGATTGTCGGGTGCCCTGCTGTAGCTAGTGATTCAAACTCATCTTTGAAACCGTCGACAGTAAAACCTGAAAAATCGGTAGGAAGTTCTACGATATGATTATTAGTTAGTTCAGCTAAATTGGTCATGCTTAGTCACCTTAAATAATTGAAGTACAATTACTATTACAACATTAATGCCAACTTTAAAGCATTGAATTTTAATCACTTTATATCATTACCAAAATGCAAAACCGCATAATGCAATTGCTTTTTAACGCACAGTTGCATTATGCAAAGCTATTACTGACCTTTACCTGTAAAAACAACCATGAGCGTTTTAACAAAAATAGTGAGCTCCATATAACACCAGCTTCGTGCTGAAGAAGTACTCAATAGATAGGCATAATCCCAAGCAATTTTGTTTCTTGCATCTTCTATTGTTTCATCATAGCCATTCATAACTTGAGCTAAACCAGATATGCCAGGCTTGATACCATAGGTTCTGTAACAAAAATAAGGAATATCACGCTCTAACTTGCCATAAAAAACAGGACGCTCAGGGCGGGGTCCAATCAATGACATGTCGCCTACTAACACATTCCAAAGTTGAGGTAATTCATCAATACGCGTTTTTCTGATAAAACGACCAACGGGTGTTATACGTGGATCATTTTTACTCGCCCACACTGCACCGCTTTTTACTTCAGCATCAACAACCATCGAACGAAACTTTAAAACATTAAAAAGTGCCACATAGTTATCCTCACTTTCACCCACTCTTAATTGACTAAAAAGCACAGGACCTTTAGATGTGATCTTAATAGTGAGTGCGGTTATCAACATAATAGGCGACAGCAGAATCAACCCAATAGACGCACCGACAATATCAATACAACGTTTTAACACTTTAATTGGTTGAACTTGTTGAGGCGCTTGCTCATTCACACGCTGCCATTGTTGCTTATAATCACCACGTTCAAATTTGAAAATCCCCCACAGTGATAAAAAATACGCGTTTAAAATATACGTTACCTTGTCTATAACTGGTATTTTGGTTTTGATCCCCAGGCCGCGTTTTGAAAAATATACCGCATGTAAAGTGATAATGGTCCACATACACACAATAGGTAATACAAGGTTGGACGTTAATGCGATACTAAAAATCATCACATAAATTAAAGCTAATAAAATCGGCATTACACCTCGCAATACTTTATGTGAAAAATAATTAAAGCTGACCCAGCCAAGTTTTGGATTAAGCAAACCAAACAGCATTTTAATTTGTTGCCAGTTTCCGGCACCTAAACGAACTCGACGAGAATAATCATGTGTTTCTTCATCACACTCGCGCTCTAAAATAATAATATCTTCATCGACTAACGCTTTGCCGCCATCATTCAATGCTTTCATCGATAAAATAAAGTCGTCGTTTATCGTATTAGCATCTAGCAGTTGTGCATAACCTGAACGAATAGCAAACATAGCACCTGGCACACCAATTACAGCTCCAAGCGATGACTCCATATTTTTCACTTTATTCTGATATTGCCAATAGTGCTTTTGAGCGTCACTGGCATTTTCATCAAGCGTATAAACACCAGTGATAACATTGACTTTTTCATCATGAAAACCCAACCGAACTTTATCTAATACATCAATACTCAGTAATGCACTCACATCAGTGAATAATAAAACATCGTAATTCGGCTTTGCTATTTTTACTAGCTCATTAATACCAAATGACTTCCCCTTGTTTTCGCTATTGAAATGCAAATGACATACTACATTTTGCTTCGCAAGTTGCGATTGAGCAACGATAGCTTCGTTGTAAGTATCATCTGTACAGCCATCTAAGTAAACGTGGATCGCATACATGTCAGAATCATAAAGTAGCGCACCTAAATTATATAATTTGTCTTTAATAAAAGCCTCTTCATTATATGCACACATAAGTATGCCAAATTTAAGTGGGGGACTATTTTCAGTATTAACTTCTGTTGAACCATTGTTTTTACTAAATAAATTAAGTAAAAGAACATACCCAACATGATGGTAAATCACGAGAATTATTAGTGCGATTAGTAAAGATATAACAAATGTCATCATATTTTCCTCAAGCAGATAGACCATCATAAAAGTAGTCGTACTCTGCGCTCATTTTGTTTGCATCGGCTATAGAGATTATGTAATCCCTAATACAACAACCTGATTTCATATTTATTGCATTAGTAATGGCAAGTTTTAGACCAACCAGATCATCAGGTTTAACTAAGATTCCTTGCTCCGGTGTAAGCACTTCACTTATCCCACCTACATCAGATGCAACAGTCACTTTGCCACATGCCATAGATTCTAAAATTGATAACGGCAGCCCCTCTCTTTGTGAGTAAAGACACATCACATTCATCGCAGAATAAAAAACAGGCATGTTTTGTATATTACCCAAAAAATGTATACGTTCACTCACTCCAAGCTGCGCAGCTTGAGCTTGCAAATTTTCCATCAGACTGCCACTGCCAGCAAACACAAATTCAATATCTGGTTCTAATGATGGCAATAACGCAATTAAATCGTGATGTCCTTTACCAGGCTCTAAACGTGCAGAGCAGCCAATCAAAGTAGGTGCTATTGGCAGTCCTAGCTCCATTCTTGCATTGTGCATATCAACACTTGTAAATTGGCTGCAATCGATACCATTTAATATGGTTTTATCTGTTTCGATTGATGTTTGCTCATAAAAATCAGTCGCAACCACTTGAGCATCAGCAATCCAGTGAATTTTAGTTAGTTGGCTTAAAACTTTAGTGATTAATCGCTGCTTAAAGTTTTGCAAATACCAAGCATCATGAACGGTAGAAACATGACTAACCCCTTTATCTGCTAAGCAAGCCAAACTTGCGTAAAGCATTGGACCTATATGGTGACTATGTATCACAGTAATATTGTGTGCTTTAATCAATGCACTGAGTTTTTTTACCAATGTAAAATCAAATTTAGCAGGCTTATCTAAACAAAATAATTTATCGTTAAAACTGGCCAAATCAGGCCAACCTAAAAGTGCATCTTGTTTATTACCTTCAAGAGAAACAATAATACTTGAGCTAGCAAAGCGACTTTTTTGCATCAAAGTAACAGCCATTTTCTCAAGCCCACCAATTTTCATGTGTTGAACTAAATGCAATACATTCATATCAATTCCTCTTTTGGGTAAAATTCACTATTTGGCTCTGTACTTCAGGGGATTGTAAGTCAGATATAATAGGCAAAATTGTCACCACTTCTAACGAGGACAATTTCTCAATGGTCTGAATATCTTTTAAATGACTATCAAACAGGGTTGCCACAAACACGCAGGTAATACTGGTAAAAACACCTAATACAATACCCAAAAGAATTGAAACAACGATTGAAGTATTAATAGGGTGAGCAGGGCTGTATGCTCGTTCAATATTTTTAACTTTGTCAGGGCCTTCATACTTAACAAGTTTGCCAGTCACTTTTGCCATTTCATAACGACTGAGCATATCTTTGTATAACGTTTGCTTTACTTCATAATCTCGTTCTAGTTTACGAAGCTGTTTTTCTACATCACTTGTGACGAGTAAACGATCACTGACTGATTTTACTTGTTCCTCTAAAATATCAAACTCATGTTGGTGACGAAGCATGTCGTTTTTTGCCTCTTCTAATGCCATTAACTGTGAGACTAGGACACTGCTTTCATTATCTTTACTACTAGGTAAAGTGTTAGCCATTTGCCATAGCTGATCTAAGTTTGAGGTGTCGAGTTTTTTACTGCTCTGGAGTAACGATTGCTGGCGCACCTTAATGCTGAGTAATTCTCGTTTTTTAGAGATAACTTTGCTGTGCTTATCTGTATAACGCGTTTTTAAAATACTTAACTCTGACTCTGCCTTGATAATTTTTTCTTCTAACCGGCCAAGTATTGGATTTGCTTGACCCATTTTGTTAGTCAATGCATCTAATCTCGCTTTTGCGCCAGATAACACAATCAGCTTTTGTTGTTTATCGCTTAACAACTTATCAAAAGTCTGGCGGTTACTATGCAATACATCCGGTAAAGTATTACTATTTGCTGATTTAAACTCGGCTAACGATTCCTCAGAAAGTTCTAGCTCTTCGCGTAAACTAATTAGCTGTTGATAAAAAAATTGTTCTGAGGTGTCTAATGATGCTTTAGTCGGTGCAAGAAGCTGCTCGATAAATTTCTCAACAATCTTTTCAAGTACTAGTTTCATTTTGTCTTGTTGATGCCAGGTAAAGTTGATTCGTACCAACTCATCTCCGACCAATGAAAGCGACAGCGCTTGAGCAAGGTTTTGGTGGATCTCTTCTATTTCACGGGGGCTGGCATTTTCTGTAACGAGGTTTGTTTCTTTAGCAACCGTAATTAATACCTTGCGGCTAATTACCAAAGTTCTTAACGCCGCCATTCTGTTAGACAAATCAAAAGAGAAAGACAAGTCATCTAAGTATGGGTTAAGTAATGCAGACTCTTCAATTAAAATTGTCGCGTGATTCACGTACTTTTTTTGTGCAGTAGCTGATAAAAAAATAATAACCACTGGCACAATAATTAAAGGCACTATAAAAAGTTTTGCCCGCGTATATACCGCATACAAAGCCAAATATAACAACCTTTTAATTTGTTCCTTTACCAGCATTCTTACTACCTTATAATTTGCATATTGCTACGCGGATTGTTAGATTTTTTGCAATTTAAAAATAAAAACCGCAAAAAACTCCGTCTATTAAGGTAGTTGCACAGGTCGAGCCATGTTTACTAATTTAAGTTTATCAGCTGTTTTTCCACCAAATTAGCTTTAACCTGCCAGCTATGCGCTTTGGCTATTTCTGATTGAACCATACTCAAGTGATGTTGCTGCTCGTGAGAAAGCGAGATTGCTTGGTCAATTTTTTCAATAAATTCATTACTTGTTTTTGCCACATAAACAAATGAGTCATACTTTTTTACAGTTGGAAAGTTAGTCGCAACAATTGGTTTACCGACTGCAAAATACTCCTTCAATTTCAATGGATTACAAGCTCTGATTTGTTCATTATCAATAAATGGTAAAACTGAAACATCCCAATGCGACGAAAATTCAACTAACCGATGATGGCTCACTGCAGGAATATGCAATACGTTCTTAAAACGTAATAATGCATCAATTGAAGTCACAATATCGCCAACTAATACCAACTTATAATTAGGTCTTTCACTGGCCAGTTTAATTAGTAAAGCTTCATCTAACCAATTATTAATACTGCCATAAAAACCAATAACAGGCGCTGTTATTGACTCAAGCTCTACCGCTTTCTCGACGTGCGCAGAAAACAAATCATAACTTACGCCATGCGTTAGCATATGGGTTTTGGGCGGTGGCATGGCTAGGGCTAATTTTGCACTAATGGTAAAAATTAAATCCGCATCCGCAATTAGCTGTTGCTCAAAAGGCTTAACTAATTTCGCATCAACACCCGCAAGTGCATTAAAGTCATCGCCACAATAATAAATCAACTTATCGATCTTATTTATATCACTAAGGTATACCGCCGTTGGAACACTCAACCAATAGACTGTTGGCGAGCCATCGTTTATATGTCCCAAATAATGTGCATAAACTAAACGATTAAATTGTCGAACCAAAGCAATATCATGCCAAGGTAGTACTGGTAACTTATATACTTTTACTACAGATGTATTTTCATTTGTCTGCTTCTTTTGGCCAGAAAACAACTGTAACGCTTTTTTAAACACTCTTTTTAAGTCAATAAAATTAAGACGCGGTTTACGCATCCCTATTGAATTAACCCAATGCACTTCATGGCGCTTCGCAAGTTGCGAAAACAAATGTTGAGTACTGCTTGGGTGACTCCCCCAATCTTCTGCGAATACAATAAAGCGCATAGGTTATTCCTTAATTTGTTTAACAACTTTTGCAGGGTTACCAGCAGCGATTGTGAAGGCAGGCACATCTTTAGTAACAACACTCCCTGCTCCGACGATCGCTCCTTCACCAATGGTTACTCCCGCTAAAACAGTGACCCCAGTCCCTAACCAAGCACCTCTTCTTAAAATGATATCACCGACTTGCTCGTCATCATCACTTTCACCGAGCGCTCTGCGCTCACAATCAACTGGGTGACCAGGAAAGCCAGCTAAAAATACCCGCGAAGCAAGCCTAACATCATCTTCGATAATAACTCGGTGCCCCACAGAAAACGCATTTTGCCAACCAATATCAACATTGCTGCCAATGATCAAAGCAGGCTTCATTGAGTTTGACGCTCTGCCACAAAACGTACTCACACCAGACATCCTGACATTATCAGCACACTCAATATAGAGCTTGCCTAAAATTTGTGGCATACCGCTATAAATATACATCGCTCTTTTAGAGCCTTTAATTTGGCTTTTAAACAGTGGGGTATAATAAAGAACACGCAATACTTCATGGAAAAATAGTTTAATAAAGTGGTGAAGTAGGTATAGGGTCGAATGAACAAAAGGGATTACAATTATTTGCGGATTGCGAACCGCTTTTGCATAACGAAAAAGAGACGCTGCAAGAGGGTGCTGACTGTGCTTTAGCCATAGCTTTAATTCAACTAACATTCGCTTGTTCCTTATTGGTATCTACTGCTAATTTTTCAAGAGCAATAGTCAGCGCTAAAATAATATACAAAGGCCATGTAAATGCTTGAGTTAAAAAAGTACCTGCTATCATAAAACCTATCAAACCGGCTTTTAGCGCATTAGCATTGACACTAATCTCATTATTATTAAGCAATTTATTAATACTAAACACACGAGATAGACTTTTATAAATACTGGCGATCACAAGCAAAAAAATACCTAACCCAACAAAACCTGTTTCGCCTAGAACTTGAAACCATGTACTGTGTACTGCATGATTCTTGCCATCCCAATGAGGACTATAAAAATAATAATTAACAAAAAAATTATTTATCCCCACCCCCGTTAACGGATCCGCAAGCGCCATATTAATTGCTGCTTGCCAAGCGTACAAACGGCCCATAGCTGATTCATCAACGCCCCCCTCTTGAGCACCGCCACTTTGCCTATCTGCAATTCCTGCAAATAACATGAGTATCACCATACCCGCAGCTGCAAAGCAAGCAACCACCACTGGGTTTTTAACCTTTTGATATAAAAAGAAACTCAGTATTGCCGCTATTCCCAATAAGCCACCACGACTTTGCGTTGCAATCACACCTGAAATAGCCAAAATTAAGCCTAATGCAGCAAATACACGGCGAAATTTACTCCCATCAGAGTCAAACATTTCAGCCGCTAGAAACGACACTGGAAACATCAATACAAGTGACAAGTCATTTGGGTCACCTAATTGAGAACGTAACTCCCTCGAAATAGTAACTCGCGTGCCTTCAACTAACCCAATCCCATTCATTTTGTTATTTAGAGCAACAATTGCAATACTTACTCCAGAAATCATTATTCCCAAACGTACATAACTAAAATGCGAAAAGCGTGTGATCCACCAGCTAATCGCTAGCACCATTATAAAAACTTTAACCAATACCCCAGACCAATACTCAATGGCCACCCCTCGATTACTTGCACTAAATACACACACGGTTAACCAAACAAACCAAACGACAAAAATTGTATGAGTTGAGCTCCAATGAGGCTTTAGTTTTTTTGAAATAAATAAGTGCCAAGCAATGGCAAGTAAAGAGGCTAACGCCAGCATTTTTGGAATTTTCAGCGGCATTAAAAATACAAATGCTTCATGTAATCTAAAGTAACTAAACAAAATAAATAAAATAATAAATACCGTACTAATACGCACAGCCATAAACCCGGCAAATGGCAATATTAATAGCGCAAATGCCGCTATGGGGCCAAAAAGTCTATACAACATGATGATCAATAACGTAACGCCAATTCCATTGATCAACAGGCAGTTATTCTTATACCAGCTAAACATGGGCAGCTGTCCCTCGATACTGCGTTATAAAACGCTGCACCTCAACGCGATACTTTTTGTAAAAAAAGAATAGGTAGATAACCATTATTACAAGCTGCAGTACTAGTTGATGGCTGAAATGATAAATAGACACACCATACAAGCTAATAAAGCTTACCCATGATGTAGTTAAACGTTTAGCACTAAAGTCTAAAGGCTCTAAATTTTGGCTAAAATAAAAAAACATACATGCCTTAAATACTTGTGCAATGAGCAGTGCAATAACCGCACCTAACACCCCAAAACTAGGCACTAGTAGCGCCAAAAGTCCTAGTACAATAAGTGCACTAGCTCCATTATTGAGTGTCACGAACAAAGCATTTCTGTGGATAAAACAACCAATATTCAACAAATCGCTATGGTGTCGCAAAGCAACAATTAGAATCAGAGTCGGCAGTAGCCAAGTGTTGCTCTGATAACTTAACGGCAAGATAAGCGTGAACACTATAGGTGCAAGAATTAACATTATGGCGCACAGTACCAACCCTATTTCTAAGCTTAATTCACATAAATAAACGTAACGTTCTTTGTCTGCTTTTAACTCGTTAAAGCGCCTTGCAAACCACCACATTCGAACTGGTTCAAATGTAAATGAAGTCATCACCGCAAACTGTAGAGCAACATAATACTGAGCAAGCGTTTCCTTTGAAGTCTTCGCAACGATAAACCAGTTTTCCGCTCCATTATTGGCATAGACAAATAAAGAAGAGACGACAATACTTAATAAAAACAAACTGCTCGAGCCACTTACACTCCATTTTACGTTGGTAAAACTTACACTCACTTCTTTTATAACAATGTTAAGCGCCACTAATAAAATTAACGAACTGCATATTGCACCAGACACCATAACCCCAGTGACACCATAGCCAAGCCACAATAAATAAACAGTAAGAAGCGTTTGCCCAACGCCTTGTAAGATAGCTAAACAGCAAAACTGCTTGGCCATTTCATAGTATCGAAAATAACAAAAAATAATGGATAACAAAGAGGAAGCTGCAAGGTTTAATATCAACAGCTTTAAATCAAACGGGTTTATAGTGATTGGTAGCAGCGCAGTAAGCTTATCTATAAATATAAAACTCAGCAAAATGAATATGCAATTAAAGCCTGCACAGATAACAAAGCAATCTCTAAATAATGCTTTTTTTTCAATCAATGTTTTGGTCTGTTGCTTAAACAGTAGCTCGGGTAAGCCTAAACACAATAATAATGACAAAACAGCGGAAATAGACACTAAAAAGTTAAGCTCACCAAACTGGTATTGGTTCAATAAACGCGTCGAAATAGGAAGCAAAGCAAAGCCCAGCCCTTTCAGCACCAAGGTAGATACGCCAAAGTATGCGACTTGCTTTATTCCTCCCATAATGACTCCTAAAGGCCTTGTACCCACATTGATAGTTTTTTAGCTTGTGAACTTGCGTTGTATTTACTTGCAACAGTGCGCCTTGCGTTAGTACCTTTAATATAACGCTGGTAGGGTGTGAGCTCACAGAATTTGACAAGAACATTTTCGAGCCCTTCAATGCTTGAGGGCTCACACTTGAACCCAACTGAATCATCAACAATCTCCTTTGCCCCCATTAACTCTGTTGTAATAACTGGAATACCACTGGCCATCGCCTCTTTGAGTACTAATGGTCCTGTGTCTCTGTCACCATTTCCTGACACACAAAATGGCGCAACTAAAGCTGAGTAATTCACGGCATTTTGCGAGATCCAAAAAGGTGTTTTACGGCCAAGAAAACGTACCTGCTCAGTAATACCAAGCTCTTCACACATAAGACGATAATCATTAACTAAAGGACCATCCCCCACAATATCCAAGGTAATAGGAAAGCGACGACTAAGCTTTTTGATGGCCGGAAATAAAAACTGTAACCCCTTTTTTTCGACAAGTCGGCCAATAAACAGTAACTTAACTGATTCATTTAAACGGCTTGGTTTTGAGTTAAATAAATGTAAATCAACTCCGCAATGCAAAAGCTCAACTTTACCTGCTTTATATTCATTTAATTTACTTACCATGTCGTTACACACAGCGACAGAGAAGTCGCACATTGAGAGTTTTTGCGCAATATCACTGTCATTAACATATACATCGTGACCGTGGCCTATTGAAGAAACGGTAATACCCGCGGTTTTACTTCCAACAATGGCGTAAGCAAGTGGGGCATGCATGAAATGACAATGAATGTGGGATATTTTTTGTTCTTTAATAATATCGCCAATGTTTAAGCCTAAACCAAACAAAGAGATAATAGAGATAGATGAAAACTTAGTCGCGGCAAGCGCTCCATTGAATGCTTTTACTGGGTGATTCAATGCATAGGTCAACGCTTTGCTTATCGAGCGTTTAATAATGATCACTTCAACATTTTTATTGAGATTACTGCACTCATTCAAGTCTTCGAAAGTTAAAACGCTTACTTTGTGGCCGGCTTTAACTAATGCATTAATCTCAGTGACAACGAATGTCTCTGAAGAAATGTGAAAACTTGGTACAACGATACCTATGTGTTTCATTGAATGAACTCCACCACTGGTTTATCTGCTACTGACTTACCTACAATATTCACAATACATCGCAAGTTCTATGCCTACATAAAATCTCCTTGAAAAGGCTGTTTTCGGTTAAATTGCAACGAAAAATTGCAATATGCAAAGCAAAAGACTAAAAACGGGCTAGATCCTCACTAAAATTATTGGCGCTTAACTTGCGTACATAATAGGAAACTCTTTTAGGAAATTAACCTATGGCTATTGAAGTAAGTGTGATCATTCCAAACTACAACTGTAAGCAATATCTCGCTAAAGCAATTGCCAGTGTTGTTAAACAGGCCGATATTAACTTAGAAATCTTAGTGATTGATGATGGCTCTACGGATGGCAGTGTGCAGTGGCTCGAAATCGCCAAGCAAACCTTTCCACAAATTCGTCTATTAGAGCAACCTAATACCGGCGTAGTATTAGCCAGAAATAGAGCAATTGAAGAAGCTCAAGGCAAGTATATTGCTTTTTTGGATGCTGATGATTACTGGGTAGATAATAAAATCAAAGATCAGCTCGATTATATGAAAGCGAATTCACAATGCTCACTCACATTCACCAACTATATGCATGTAGACGAAGAATATACACCTATCATTGATTGCTTTAGCTTTTGGCCTGAGTTTCAAACGTTAGTCGATACAGAATCAACTCAATTTCAAACGCTAGACAACGCATTAAGTGTTTTATTATTTGCTAACGTGATTGGTACATCATCGGTTATGGTAAAGCGCTCAGCAATTAGGGCGGTAGGCGCTTTTGATAAAAGCCTTAAAAGTGCTAGTGATTGGGATTGTTGGCTAAAGCTTGCAAAAATTGGCGAAGTTGGCTTTACAACACAAATTGGTATGGACTATTTAATGCGTCAAAACTCTATTACTGCAAACAGAGAAAACCGATTAAATGCGATGCAAGAAATTCTTTCTCGTAGCTCGATTAACACCAGTTTAAATACAAAACGTAAAGCTAAAGCGAGAATGTTAGAATGCTATGCTGAGTACTATCGAGAACTTGGACTAAAATTTAAAGCCTTTGTACGTGCTGTTGCTGCATTTACTTTATTTCCGCACCGCCGTAATTTACGCCACTTGTTGTTTGATATTAAAAACCTTTTTAGTTTTGGTTAACTGCTAGGTTGTATTTAAGCAATTGATGATCACTGCCATTGAACTTGCTTAGCTTAAAATCAACTAAACTAAGCTCTTCGCTTAAAATACAATGGTCAATAGGGAGGCCCGTAAAGATATTTATGTGCGCATCAAATAATGACCAACTAGCATATAATGGCGCGCGATCTGCGCATTTATTACCGGCTTCATTAATAAAAAAGCCTGACCAGGGTACAGTATTTAAATCTCCAGCAATAAACCATGGGGTATGTTCTTGCTGAACAGCAATTAGCAATTCGTTAAGTAGCCAGTTTCTTCGCAGCCATAAAGATTCGTTTCTCGGTGATGGCGGGTGAGCTGTATATAGCGTGATGAAATCATCATCAATCAAAAACGTTAGTTTTATATACCCTAGTCTATCACCATCTAATTGTACTAATTGACGGTTATGAATTGTAATCCGTGAAATAACAATGATGCCGTAGGGTGCACCTTCCACTTCCTCGTAACCATATAATTCATAGTTATTTAAAAACGGCTCAAGCAGTGCCCTATTCTGATCACTAAACTCCTGTAAAACTAAAATATCCCAGCGCTGCTGGTGAAGCCGCTCTAACTGGCCAGCAAAATCAGGGTTTTTGTAACTTGCATTTATCTGTATCACTTGCAGATCGCTTTTCAGCGGTGTTGAAAATGAAGACATAACATTGAGGTGTAATAACAGTGCACTTAGCGTAATCATCAAGCTGACACCCCCTAACCTCAATTGTCGCAATACAATTAATACTAATGACATCAAAAAGACTAAGATTAACCAATGCAACCTGAAAGACAATAATAGATCGCTGTAATAACCTGAATGAGGGTTATAGCTAAGAAAAAAGAGGCCACAAATAAATAACGTGATTAGCAATTTCATAATACCCTCAACTACAGTTAACTTTTAATAGTAAAACTAAAAAAGCCCCTTCATTTCTGAAGGAGCCAAAAAAGCACTAGGGAGGCTTAATTAATTTCAAATGCTTGTAGTTCACTCGTTTCATCAAATTGCCAATTGTAGCGTAGAGAATCTGTACTGGTATCATAAAACCAAATTTCTGCAACAAGCTCTATATCAGAACGACTTAACGTAATCGAAGTGTCTAACTGGCCATTATTTAGTGGGCTACGATATAAACAGTTAGTGTAATCTGCACTTATGCCATCCACATTTTTTTGGCAAATATTAAGGTAAGCTCTTACTTCGCCCATATTTAAATCTACATTGATTGCAAGTGGAAGTTTAGTAGAAAAAGTAAACTCTTCATCTACAGTTAAATCGGCCATTAACGGTTGTAATGTATCTGTATCAGAACCCGTTTCATTTGCATCTCCTCCGTCGGCATTTGTATCAGTATTGGTATCGTCCGACACGGTTTCACTAATTGGGGGAGTAGCGCTTGAAGATTCCCCGCCTCCACCACAACCACCTAGGCATATGCTGATAAGAATAAGTAACGTTAATTTAGCCATTATTGTTCACCTCGTTTGATAACTTTTTCGCTTACATAATCATTAAACCACTGTGTGTTTTGAGCGCCTGAAGATTCGGCAAAAACAGCAAACTTCGTGTATGCATTTGTTATATCAACCGTTTCCCTGGGGTGCTGCCATTGTGTCCCTACCTCCATTGCCCAAGGTAGCCCAGTACTGGTCTGGAAATATAAATTAGCTTGTGCATTAGATGCATCATCTGCACCTGTCGTTGATAACAAGGATGTGTCAAATAACTCACTTGGAGCTTGATTTTTCATATGAACTTCCCATCCACGAGCTGTTCTCCCATCTAAAAAGTCACCGTGATAAAAACCATCACTTGCAAAAATAAACGGATCAAGTAAAGCCGCTGGTGATAAAGCAACCGCTTTTGGTACTTTAAGTGGGATCGTCATTGAAAAATCAACGGCGTTATTTTCATTACAATTCACTTCTGTTCTAAAGTAATTACAACCACTGTCTTTACTAATATGCTGCCAAGTGTCTTGCATAAATACTAAAATAGCGTCATTTGTCCCTTCTTCTAAAAAGGTACCGGTTTGTATTTCGCCATCAATCACATAGCTAATGTTCTGCTCATCGACTTCAGATCTTAAAATTACATTTTTTAAACCAGTATTTAACTGCTCGTATAGACGCACAGCAAAACCGTTATGATATGTCGCCCCTACACCAACCAATTGTCCATCAATTTTATAGCTAACCACTAAACCATCTTGCTGTAATAAGGTCGTTCTATAATTAATAACCACGTCATTAAAGTCATAATCTCCCGCAAATGGCCATTTATCTTCATATGCTAAGGTGACCCAGCCTGTTTCACTCGGGTAGACTGCACTAGCAAATGTAGTAATGGCATAATCTTCCACTTCTCCCCCAAGCACACCACCTGTAGCAGTAATTAAAGAAGCCTCACTCCCATCAGTTACCCTAAACCGGGCCCATGTTTGCCCTGCTTTTGTATCTTGTGGCACAGTAAATACAACGCTGTTATTTCCTGCATTTAATTGTTGTTTGGTGAGCATTCGTTCTTCTTCACTAAATGCGCCATTTTGATCCCAGTCAAACCAAGCGTATAAGTAACTACTAGTCGATGCGTTGACGATAATTTGCGTATCTTGGCCCGCAGAAATTGCCGTAACAAAGCTAACACCATCATCTGAAGCGTCGACTGGGTTAGCCATTAGGTCGTCATCACTGTTGATGTTTTCCCCATCAACTGTTGCGCCTAAATAAACCAAGTTGTTTGCATCTGAATTTGGGTCAAACAAATGTCGAGCACCACTGCTGTCTAAACTTGTTCTGTAAGGAGCTGGTGCATCACCAAAGTCTATTGAGTTATCTGTTACTTTAACCTCGGCTATCGCGCAGCGAGCACCATCATTTTGGCTAGACTTGGGGCCAGCTGTAAAAACATTCGCTACGGGGGTGTAATCTTTAACGGGGCTTTGAGATAAATCTACTTTATGAATTTTACCGCTTTTGTTATTGCTGAAATAAAACTGCCCTGCAACATCAAAATACGCTGCACCAAACGCACCGGTATCATCACCAATATCTAACTGCGTGATAAACCTATTGGTATTACTAAGAACATCGATTTCAAATAAATTACCGTTAGATTCTACGGCGTATAAAAGATTACTATGTGGATGAAATGCAAAATCATAAATCCCTAATTTCCATGTATTAGTATCAGGTACAAGGGTGGCAGTGATGGTACTTGTTAAATCACCATCTAAATTAACAGCATACAGCCCCAAATTAGGGGTATAAACATAATACGTCGCACTTTGACCATCGCCAGAGCCTGTAACCTGAATATCACCTACATAAAAATTAGTTTCAGGGAGCCCTTCAACATCGAGCCGTGTCATGGAAAAGTTTTCACCTATTTGCACAACACTTGTTGGTGACTGCTTACTAAAACCATACATGTACTGGTTTTTATAATTAAAGCCAATAGCATTTACACCCTCATTATTAATTTCATCACCAAACGTTAGCTCTGAAGCTAATACTGTAGGCTTGGCCGAAACTAAATCTATACCGTATAATTGTGCTTTAGAATTTTGCATTAGGAATGCCTGGCTAGGGCAACTTTCAAATGGTTGACCGCTTACCGTGTAAGGAAGCGAAACTAAACAAACTGCAGCTATGTACGTTAATTTCATATTATTGCCCTATCGAGTCATTTGATTCAGTAGAAGCAGATTCCATTCCAAAAATTAACCAACTGATATTTATAAACTTATAGTTATAATTTTTATATTAACTGCAACTTGCAAAACATTTTTTTTGCATTTTGCAAAACCTGTTGCAATACACTTATAAAAAATAGCCTGCAGTGTAGTACTCCTATATTACCCACTTAGAATGCATGTATGTTTTACTTGTCATTCATCATAGTTAGGTACAACTTTATGTATACCTAACTACCAACACACATAATACATGGAGTAGAATATGGCTAAAGTATTTATGCTCACCGGTGATTTTGTAGAAGACTATGAAAACATGGTGCCATTTCAAGCATTGCTCGCAATGGGTCACGAGGTTGATGCTGTCTGCCCTGATAAAAAAGCGGGTTATACCATCGCAACGTCGATTCATGATTTTGAAGGCGAGCAAACCTATATACCCAAGCCACCTCAAGATGCAGAAC
>NZ_MXQF01000003.1 GCF_002165575.1 Pseudoalteromonas sp. A601 | reverse complement strand
ACTCGCAAACTCGCAAACTCGCAAACTCGCATCCCATAAGAAAATACTACCCACAGTCCTTTGGGTTAATTTTAAGTACTGGTTTACTTCTAACTATTAGATAAAAACACCGTGAGTTTTTCACCTATTTTTAAATTATCCCGCGAAAGATTATTCCATTGTTTAAGTTTAGTAATACTGACTTTGTAGTGGTTGGCAATTTTCCATAGGCTATCACCAGATTTAACCTGATACTCAATTTGAGTATCAGCTAATTGTGGTAGAACTAGCTTTTGGCCAATCTTAATAGTGTTTCCTTTTAAGTCATTAAATGCTTTTAGTTGGCTAATACTGACTTTATAGCGTTTCGCTATCACACTTAAGCTATCACCACGTTTAACAGTGTAGTGTTGCCATTGGCTGTAATCATTCGAATCAAGATTAGCAAGCATGTTTCTATATTGCGTTTGCTCAGTGGCAGGCACAACGATGTGTGGTGCATCAATGATGGCAGGAAAGCGGATCACACCATAGTTTAAAGACTCAAGTTGCTGCCATTGCTCTTGGTTATCTAAAATAATAGCACCATTAATAGCTAGTACAGCAATTGCAGGGTTATTTGAAATTGCAGGAAAAGCCATTTTTTGGCTTTTTAATAATTGTGCCGCAGCAAGTAATTTAGGCACGTACTGACTGGTTTGTTTAGGTAACTTCAAACTAAAAAAATCAGTGGGTTTGCCTTGCTTTTTATTGTTGCTAATAGCTCTGAGTACACGGCCTTCACCTAAATTATAAGCCGCAATAGCATGATACCAATCGCCATCGAAACGTTTGTATAAATACTCCATGAAATCCAATGCTGCACGGGTACTGTCTATCACGTCTTGGCGACCATCGTACCAAGGACTAATTTTTACCTTAAAATATTTAGCTATAGAAGGGGTTAGTTGCCAAAGCCCAGATGCATGCTTATGCGAATAGGCGCTAGCGTTAAAGTCACTCTCGATCAGCGGCATTAATGCCAGTTCTATGGGCAACTCTCGTTTCTCTACCTCAGAAACAATATAATAAAGGTAAGGCTCTGCACGCCGACTTATTTCATCCATATAGTTTGGGTGAGATAAGTACCAAGCAATGCGTTGTTGAACGGCAGGGTGGCTTGAATTAGCAAATGTTAGCTGTGCTCGAATACGTTGCCATACATCATCGAGTTCTTTTGTTGTGAGTGGCGCTATTTGTGCAATATCTTCGCGCTGTTCACTAACAATTGTTTTGGGGTTAGTCTTAATTTCAGGTGTTGATGTTGGTGTATCGGGTGTGGTTTCACAGCCAGATAAAATAAACACTAATGACAAAATGCGGGTAAATCGATTTGAGAACACGTACAACACTACTCCGAAAATATAAATGGGGCTAACCTACGGCAGGTTAGCTTAACATAGAGTGATTTATACCCAAACGACAGATGAATTAATCTGTCCCTTAAATTGCTCTTTGTAGCGACGGGATAGGTTAAGTATTTTTCCTGTTGTTAACTTTACTTCGCTATCGCCACTGGATAAAGGCGTTATTGATTCAATCGCATCGAGTCGAATAGCATGAGAGCGATGAATCCGGCAAAAGCCTTGTGGCTCTAACCGAGATATAAGATGGGTCATGGTTGCACGTAACGGGTAAATTCGAGTGCCAATATGCAGGTTTACGTAATTGCCGCTAGACTCAAGCCAGTCAATTTTATCGGTACAGATAATAAATTCTTTACCTAGTTTTTTTACGAGTAATCGGTCGAAATTCAAGTCCTGCGGTGCATTCTCTGCATGTGTGATTGGCGTGGCTTCACCGGTTAATTGGCCAACAACATATTGATACGTTTTAATAACCACTATTAAAAATAAAAACCCCCATAAGTCTTTACGGTATTCATAGAGTAGCTCAAACCACACTAACCCAAAGTCATACTGCATACCTTGTACGATGTAAATGAGTTTGCGAATAGCGACCATGATCCCTACATGCAACAACGAAAAAATAACGCTCGCCAATAAATAAATGAGTAATGAGCGGCTGATTTTTTGCCAATTAAAGGGTTGGGCTTGTAATAACCAAACTAAAGCAGGAAACAGTAATAAAGTACTAATAGCGCTTGAATACTCCCATACAAAGGGCTCCCAAAGCATAAAAGGAAGTGTGCCATCGCGCTGGGCTTCCATAATATCTGAACTGGCATTTATAGTGTTGTTTATAAAAATATAACCAATTAAAAACAAAGCTGCATACCAAGTTTGGTAGCGTTGAAAGTGCGTTAAAGTGATCATTATTATTGTTATCTTTAAAAGTATTATTATTAGGTTACCAACATAGCGAACAATCACCAAACTTATCATCCCTGATATCCACCGCTTATCCCTACTAGCTGTTTTGTCAGCCTTTTCTTATTGTAATACGCAGTATGTTGTTCATAGTTGCTATTTATTAGCCGCCAGTTAAATCGAATATGAAACTTAAAATAATCATTAAAAACACAACATGCACGCTATTAAAACCATGGTTAAATGTGTTTAATCAAGTCGAAGAGTTACCCTCACGTCGTTATGATTTAGATTGGCTGAGAGTACTTGCCTTTGGCTTATTAATTTTTTATCACGCAGGTATGCTATACAGCAAAAACTGGGATTTTCATTTTAAAAGCCAGTATTTATCCAGCAGCATTGAAAATATCATGCTCTTACTGTCGCCATGGCGGATGGGGCTAATTTGGTTTATTTCAGGTGTGGCGCTGCGCTTTATTGTTGCGCGTTTTAACCTAGGCATGTTTTTAATTACGCGCAGTGTAAAAATATTACTGCCTTTATTGTTTGGCATTTGGTTTATTGTGCCTATCCAGCTTTATGCGCAAATGAGCCTAGAGGTTGGTTTATCTATGAGCTTTTGGCAGTTTTACCAACAGTTCTTTGATTTAACCAACCCTTTATTTGAACACTATCAAGCAGGTATTTGGCCACATGTTGATGTAAATCACCTGTGGTATTTACGTTCCTTATGGCAATTTACTTTATTGCTGGTGTTAGTGCTGCCGTTGATTCTTCACTCTCATGTGCGAGCAGTAATCACGCGTTTATGTGGGCGCTCGTTATTTACCGTTTTTATTGTATTGCTATTGCCGCTGTGTATTTTAAAACTCAGCTGGCCGAGTGATACATTCCGATACCCCATGGGCGCGCTGTTTTTACTTTACGGTTACTTGCTTGCGTGGCAGCCTGCATTTTACAGCAAATTACTACGTCATTGGCAGGCGTTATTCGCGGTATTCGTATTAGGTTATTTAGTTGTTTTACTGGGTTATCACATGATTTGGCAAAACCCTGCCGCTAGTCAATGGCAAATTACCAGTATGGATATGCTGTATACTGCGCAAAGATTAGTCGGTGTGTTTTTAATACTAGCTCTTGCACAACGTTTTTTGGATCACGATCACCCTAAACTGGCTTTGTTTAACTCAGCCGTATTTCCGTTTTATCTATTACATCAAAGTGTAATTATTGGTCTTGCGTTTTATTTGTCGAAGCTGCAATTAGGTGGTTTTGTGGAGCCATTGCTTATACTGAGCCTCGCATTCATTATTTGTTGGCTGGTGTCTATTGCTGCGCGCCGTATCGACTTATTAAGCCCATTGTTAGGGATTAAAGTCACAGGTAAATATAAAGCATGGCAAATTAAAGCGGGCTTTGGTTGCGGACTAATATTGGTAAGCCCGCTGCTCTTTAGGTTGATTTAATTACTTATATTGAAAATTAATTATCGCCGTAAACGACTTCGTTCATTCAAACACACACCTAAAGCATGCGCCTTGTGGTTTTGGTACATAAATTAAATCACCGCCGTGGTTGAGCATAATTTGCCTTGATAGGCTCAAACCAATGCCAGAGCCTTGTTGCTTGGTGGTAAAAAATGGCACGAAGATCATATCTACCACATGTTCGCTGATGCCTGTACCATTGTCGCTAATTTCTATATAAAGTTGTTGGCTAGTGTTTTGCGCTAAGCTGATTTCGATCGTTGGTTGAGCTGCATTCTCAGTGCTGTACTTTTGGCTACTCTTTAGTACTTCAAGTGCATTTTTTATTAAGTTTATTAATACCTGCTCTATTTGGCTGCTATCAAGCATTACTAACTGCTGATTTTTAATCGACAGTTCAATATGGGTGTCTTGTTCGCGTGCTTGTTGTTGATGTAAGGCGACAATACGCGCTAGCATGTCGGCTAAATTTTCAGGCGCCAAATTGGGTTTAGGTAAACTACTAATTTGGCGAAAACGAGCAATAAAATCACCTAAATGAGCGGTTCTTGACGCTAACGTGCTTAACGCAAGCTGTAAGTCTTGTTTATCTTCAGGTTCATCAAAACATAGCTCTTGCGGCAGTAAATTACTGCAGGTATCCGCTAGTGATGATAGTGGCGTAATAGAGTTGGCAATTTCGTGAGTGAGCACTTTAGTTAAGCGTTTATACGCTTGTTGTTCTTTAAGTTGTAACTGGTCGTGAATTGACTGTAAGCTCACTACGCGGCGAACTTTACCTTGTATTTCAGCGATACTTAGTTGAATTGATAGGGTGTCGTGCTGCTCGCCATTTTGCCAGTAGGCGGTGCTGCGGATATTATGTTCGGCGTTTAAAATTAACTCTCCAACAGCGCCTAACTCATGTAAATGTTGAAAGCTTTTACCTAGTAACTTACTAACGGCTGGGTTTGATTCAATCACCTTACCATGGTCATCACATACCAATACGGCTAAATCAACATGAATAAGCAAAGCTTGTAAAAATTGCGTTTGTTGCTCGGCATTAAAACGTGCTGTTTGCATTTGCGTTTTTACTTGCTCAAATTGTTTAAGCATTGGGTGTTGTTTACCAAGCCCTAAGGTACTGTCACCATTGGCTAAAGCGCGGATCACCATTTCAGCTTGTTTTTGTTGGCGCTTAAACAGCGTAAAAATATGCGCTATTAATGCTGCGGCAACTAGCATTATTAGCAATGTCGTTGCTGAGAAACCATGCGTTTGTAATACATAGCTAAGCAATGAACTCGTACTTATAAGTGCGATAATATTAAATGAAAGCAATAAATTAGCCCGCATAATTATAACCCATACTTTTCAAGCCGGCGGTACATGGCACCGCGGGTTAAACCAAGCGCTTTGGCTGCATGACTGACATTCCCTTGATGGTGCTTAAGTGCTGCGCGAACTGTGCGTTGTTCGAGTATCTCTAAATTAAAGGTATCGAACTGCGGCAGAGTGTTTAGAGTCTCTGTACTTTGACCGATAGCATGAGTGCTAGATACTTCGCTATTCCCCACAACGGAGGTTATATCGAGTGTATTACCTTCAGTTAAAATAACGGCTCGCTCTATTGCGTGAGCAAGCTCTCGCACATTACCTGGCCATGAATACTGGCAAAGTAACACCATGTCAGCCTCAGTAATGGTTAAGCTACGTTTATATTTTTGGCAAAAATGATTCAGGTAATAATGTGCTAACAGCGGAATATCTTCACTTCGCTCACGTAATGCAGGTAAGCGAATTTCAACGGTGTTTATACGGTATAACAAATCTTGGCGAAAACGACCTTCGCTCACAGCTTGATCAAGGTTGTCGTTAGTGGCACAAATTAGCCGAATATCAATATCAACCGCTTTACTGCCACCAACCGGCGTTATTTGCCTATTTTGTAGTGCAGCCAGTAATTTAGCTTGATGCTCTAGAGGTAAATTACCCAGCTCATCTAAAAATAAACTGCCGCCATGAGCAAGTTCAAATTTACCAATGCGATCGGCTTTTGCATCGGTAAACGCGCCTTTTTTATGGCCGAATAGCTCGCTTTCAAATAAATTCTGCGCCACTGCGCCCATGTCTAAACTCATAAAGGTTTGGCTGTGGCGCATACTTGCTTGATGAATCGCATGCGCGGTGAGCTCTTTGCCTGTGCCGCTTTCACCGGTGATCAGTATGTTGGCGTCAGTTTGTGCGGCTTTTTCTATGGTACTAAATACCTGCTGCATCGCACTGCTTTGACCTAAAAACTCAACGTTGGGAGTATTTAAGGCTTGGTTTAACCCTTGCTTTTGCCGCGTTAATTTACCAACTTGTTGTTTATCTTTGGCGTGTGAAAATGCGGCGGCGACTGCGCCAAGTAATTGCTCGTTTTGCCAAGGCTTGGCAATAAAATCAGAGGCGCCCGCTTTAATTGCATCTACGGCTAGTTGAATGTCGCCGTAGGCAGTCATTAACAAAACAACGATATTAGCGTCTTGCTCGATAATCTTTTTTAGCCAATAAAAGCCTTCTTTGCCGCTTATTGAGTCTTGGGTAAAGTTCATATCAAGCAATATTACGTCAATGGGTTGCTCGAGCTTGCGTTGCTCGTCAATGATGCCTGCAATATCAAATGGGTTGTCAGTGGTTTTAACGCTTTGATAATGCTGTTTTAGTAATAAACGTGCGGCAATAAGAATATCGGGGTTGTCATCAACAATTAAAAGTGAGCCTGAGTGTTTCATGCTTATTATTTTTATAGGGTTTTATTTAGCCTAAAACAAAAAAGGGAAAGTGTCCATAAATGGACGTTTATAAAATAATAAAGTGTTCTATTAGCGGACACTATCAATATGGAAATAGTTAAGTTAAATGTTAAGTTGTTGAATTTATATATTAAATTAAGTTGGCATAGTGATTGTAATAACTATCGATAATTAGTTATTAAACTTGTATCAAAATAGCCGACATGGACAAAAAAATAGAACGCTCATTTACGCAAAAGTATTTTAAAAAACTCATCTTTGCAGCGCTGGTTTTAGGTGTTGCGGCTGCTGCGTTAGGTTTTACGCAAAGCAGTGATACAGGTCGTAGCCAGAATATTGATCGTAGCAGCCTTACGGTTAGCACGGTTAAACAAGGTGCCTTTAAAGATGCATTGAGCTTGCGCGGTCAAGTCGTGCCAAAAACCAGTATTTATCTTGATACTATTGCTGGTGGTCAAGTAGAAGAGCGTTTAGTAGAGCAAGGCGAATATGTTAAAAAAGGCCAGCCGCTAGTGCGCTTAAGCAATACCAACCTACAACTTGATGTAATGAGCCGTGAAGCACAAGTTACTGAGCAACTTAATTTTTTACGCAATACGCAAATGACCATGGAAACCAGTCGGTTAAATTTGCGCCGTGATTTATTAGAAATCGAGCTAAAAATTACCCACCTAACCCGTCGTTTAAAACAAACTAAGCCCTTGGTTAAAAGTGGTGTATTGGCGCAAGACCAACTTGAAGAGCTTGAAGAAGATTTAAATTATTACCAAGCCCGTAAAGAGCTCACTCTTGAACGCCAAAAGCAGGAAAATTCAATTCGTGAGGTGCAAGTAGCTCAACTTGCCGATAGCGCTAAAATGCTTGAAAAAAACCTACAGTTTGCGCGCAGAAATCTCGACAACTTATTAATCAAAGCACCAGTTTCTGGCTACTTAAGCGAGCTTAATGTGGAAATTGGCGAATCTAAAAACAGTGGTGCACGATTAGGCCAAATAGATATCCCTAATGAATATAAATTAGTGGTACGCATGGATGAATTTTATTTAAACCAAGTGCAGCGTGACATGACCGTGATGATTGAACTTGAAAGCGGCACAGTGAACGCCAAAGTGAGCAAAATTGATAGCCGCGTACAGCAGTCGCAATTTCAAATTGAAGTTGATTTACCCAGTAATACCAAAAGTATAAAACGCGGCCAAAGTATTGATATTGAGTTAATGCTAGGGGATGACAAAACTGATGCCTTATTGCTTAAACGCGGGGCCTTTTTTACTAATTCAGGTGGTAACTGGATTTATGTAATTGAGCACGGTGGCGATAAAGCGCTGCGCCGTGATATCCGCCTAGGCAAAAAGAATCAGAACTATTTTGAAGTGCTTGAAGGGCTCAATGCTGGGGATCAAGTAATTACCTCAAGCTACAGCAACTTTGATAAAGCACAGCAACTACAATTTTAAGGAAAATAACCATGATCAAATTAACTAATTTAAGCCGTGTATTTCGTACTCAAGATGTAGAAACAACAGCGCTGAGCAATATCAACTTAACCGTAAACGAAGGTGACTTTTTAGCGATTATGGGCCCGTCTGGCTGTGGTAAATCAACGTTGTTATCAATTTTAGGTATGCTGGACTCGCCAACAAGTGGTGGTTTTGACTTTTCAGGTACTGACATTGCAGGTTACAGCGAGAAGCAATTAGCAGAGCTACGTAAAGCTTCAATCGGCTTTGTATTTCAAAGCTTTAACTTGATTGACGAGCTAACAGTATTTGAAAACGTAGAGCTGCCATTACAGTATCAAAAAATATCAAAAGATGAGCGTAAAGAGCGAGTTGAAGCCATTTTAAAACGCGTGGGTATTGAGCACCGAGGTGAGCATTTACCGCAGCAACTTTCAGGTGGTCAACAGCAACGGGTAGCTGTTGCCCGTGCATTAGTGATTAACCCAAAACTCATTTTAGCCGATGAGCCAACAGGTAATTTAGACTCTAAAAATGGTGATGAAGTGATGGCAATGCTGCGCGAATTAAACCGCGAAGGCACTACGGTTATTATGGTGACTCACTCAGAAAAAGAGGGCGCGTATGCAGAACGTTTAGTGCGTCTACTTGATGGCCAAGTAATGCTTGATAAAGCAAATGTTGCGCAGCAAGCCGCAGGTGAGGTTGCTTAACATGGTTATTAATTATTTAGTCACTGCGTTAAGAACATTTAAACAACAAAAACAGCATTTTATATTAAATATTTTAGGACTAAGTGTTGGCTTAGCTGCGGCTATTTTAGTGGCACTGTTTGCTCGATATGAGCTATCGTTTGATAAAAATCATCCAAATTATGAGAGCGTCTACCGCTTACATTTAGACTTAAGTGCTATTGGTTATGAAGTAATCCCTTTAACAAGCAGTGAGATAGCACAGAAGCTAAAATCGCATAAAGATATAGAGGACATCTTTATTCTGTCTGACGTGATAGATTATGAAATGGCGACTGATCAAATACAGGTGAAGAGTAATAAATTTAATTTACGAAACTTTTATGCTGCAACATCAAACATAGAGCAATTCTTAGCAATAAAAACTCGATTTGGTAATTTACAGACAGCGCTTTCTACACCTAATAAAGTTGCTTTGAGTGTCAGTGAAGCAACGCGTTTATTCGGACAATCTAATGCTGTAGGTAAGGTGTTCAGCGATGGTGAGAAGAATATAACTGTTGCCGCAATATTTGAAGATTTACCAGATAACAGTCATTTCCTTTTTGATACATTAATGCCGTTAGACCTAACTGAGTTTGGTGATACATCAGGCTATATTTATATCAAAACTAACGAGTTTGCAGATATTAAAGCGCTGGAAGAGTTATTCGCGAGTACTATGATTTCTCAGTACTCATTAAAAAATAGCCAATTAAAGTATCGACTGGTTGCCATGCCTGATATTTATTTTTTTGCTAAATCATCATTTGACTTTAAACCTGGTGGCTCAGAAACTTTGGTTAATATAAGCATTGGTTTGAGCTTATTATTACTATTAATTGCAGCTGCCAATTTCACAAACCTATCAGTTGCCCAGCTATTGCATCGTACTAAAGAAATAGCCATCAGAAAAACCCTTGGCGCGACTAAGCTACAACTAGTTATACAATTTTTTGTTGAGGCACTATTGTTGATCAGTCTATCAATGCTAATTGCATTGTGTATGGTCGAGCTATTTATTCCAGTATTTAATGAATTATCACATAGGCCATTTAGCTTACAGTTTGATGCTGAATCAATAACTGTAATGATAGCGGTTATATTGGGGCTAACTCTGATATCAGGATTTTATCCTGCTTACTTAGTTGCTAATGCGCCTTTAAATACCATTTTAAGTGGCGAACTTAAAAATGGGCGCAGTGCAATTATCATTCGTAAGGGGTTATTAACTTTTCAGGCCGCAATAGCTGTTTCTTTGATAGCAGGAACTTTGCTGTGTTTAAATCAGCTTACGCTTTTACAATCTATAAATTCGGGTTATCAACCTGATGGTCGTATTGTTGTGCATTCATTAGATAGTGACACCATGATGGATAAAGAGCACATAGTAGTCGATAAAATCCGTCAATTATCAGGTGTTAATCAAGTGACGACAGTTGATTCTGATATTACAGATAGTTTTGGTGAAGAATATCGCTTTACATGGCCTAACGGGCACACCGAAGAAGGCTTGATGCCTACAGTTGGTAGTGGTTTCTCAGTTGTTGAAACGTTGGGTTTAACGTTACTAGCTGGGCGCGACTTTTCAACTGAATATCAAACGGATTGGTTGCATAATGTTGGCGATTCAGACTTACAAGCAATGGCATTAATTGTTACTGAGAAAATGGTTAAAAGAGCGGGCTACCAAAACCCAGAAGACGTAATTGGTATGCTAGTTACCAGCGAATACGACAATATTACCGCGACTATTGTGGGTGTTGTTGCTGATGTAAAGGTGGGATCTGCCACAGAAGCTTGGGTACCTATTTCATTCTCGTGTGGCTGGAGTGCACAAACGACAGTTGATTTAGTTATAAATAGTAAGCTAGATAAAATTAGTGATGTATACAACGAGATCAACAACTTAATACAAGCATTTGATTTAAAAAATGAACCAGAAATTACATTGATGGATGCAGACTATCAGCAAAACTTTGAAGTCGAAGAAAGCATTTTTAAACTGGTACAAATATTCTCAGGGTTAGCAATAGTACTTACATGTGTTGGAATCTTTGGATTAGCGTCGTTCTCCGCATTACGTCGTCAAAAAGAAGTCGCTGTACGCAAAGTACTTGGTGCATCACGCATAAGCATTATGAACCTACTGGCAAAAGAGTTTTTGATTTTAGTAGCGATAAGTATTGTGATTGCTTACCCGCTAACTTATTGGCTGGTGGGTGACTGGCTTGCTAATTTTAACGAGCGTGTTGATCAAGCGTTGTGGGTTTATTTAATTGCCGCACTAAGTGTTGCTGCGATCACTTGGCTGACCGTTGCAAGCCTCACCTTTAAAGCGGCGAGTACAAGGCCATCGCTTACTTTACGTTATGAATAATAAAAAGTGATTTTTAGATGAAAATGTTAACGCTGCCAAAGTATCGAGTTAAATTTTGGCAGCGATTAACAAACTGAAAAGGATGATCATTTTGGAACAATTAGTTACTTCAATAAGAACAAAAGCGACTCGATTATTTTGGCTCCACTTTGTGAGTTATAGTGCAGGATTGGCAGCAGTAATATTGCTGGCTTTATTTGTACAGTATGAACTCTCTTATGATAGTAATCAGCCGGATAAACAGCGGGTTTATCGGGCGCACGTAGATTTTACAAGTTTTGGTTTCGATACATTAATGCCGATGCGCGATTTAGCGGTGGCGCAAGCACTGCTAAACGATAGTGATGTTGAAGACGTATTTGGTTTAATACCGGCTGAATTTATGGGGTATGTAGGTCACCATTTTTATTCAGAAGTAAGCCGTGTCGTAAGCTCAAAAAATGTAGGCACAAACAATGACGACACTAAGGTTAAGCTAAAAAACGTTTATTTTGCATCAAATAACTTATCGAAATTTATTAATCTAGATGTTGTGCGTGGTGATATAGATGAGGTGCTGAATACACCTAATCAACTTGCGATTAGTGAATCTGAAGCTATCCGGTTATTCGCTGATATTAATGTGGTAGGTGAGCGGCTAAGTGCAAATGAACAAAACTACACAATTGGCGCTGTATTTAAAGACTTACCTGCGCAAACGCACTTTGCGTTTGACGTACTCACAGCATTTCCTACAACACTTGAACAACAACCCCATGGCTACGTTTATATTAAAACAGCAGTCGATACAGATATTACTGCGCTTGAAAATAAGTTGTTTGAGCAGTATTTAACAACAAAGTCAGCAGAGCACAAAACAGTGCAATATAAATTAATAAATATCAGTGATATTTATTTAAAAGGCCGCTCAACTTATGAAATGAAAGCAGCAGGGTCAATCACTGCGGTTGCCATTGCGTGTGGACTTATCTTTATTATTTTTTTGCAAATAACCTGTAATTTTATCAACTTTAACTTAGTCAGTGTTGGCAGGACTGCCAAACAAATAGCGATTAAAAAGGCGATAGGTGCCAGTCGAGGTCAGCTTTTTCGGCTGTTTATCTTTGAGTCAATTGTGCTCACTGGTTTTGCCGTAGTGTTGTCTTTGGCATTTGTGGAGTTGAGTCATGATTATTTTAACCAGCTAGCTGAGTCGCATATCTCGTTTGTGCTTGATAAATCAATGGTGTTGATGGCTATTTTGATAACTTGTGTAATAGGTATATTTAATGGCGTATATGCAGGCTTAGTGGTTGCCAATGTTGATGTAAAACTCTTAGTAAGAACACATTATCAGTATCATTTGGGGTTACTGGTCAAAGGTATACTGAGCTTTCAAGCAGGTTTAGCCACTTTCATATTTATTGTATTTGTTATTGCGCAGTTGCAGCTTGAGTTTGTTGCGAATATGGATGTGGGCTATCAAACTAAAAATAGACTCATTGTTAAAAACATTCCAACTACACAACTTTTTGATAAAGATAACACACGCGTAATATCAGCAATTGCCGATTTACCAGGCGTTGCTTCGCTCAGTGCAACCGACATAAACCTTACTGAACAAGTGCGCGGCGGTGTGCAACTAACTTGGCCTAATGGGCAGGTAGTTGATGGGGTTGCTCCTTCAGTGGTAACCAGTTTTGATGTGGTTGAAGCATTGGGGCTTAAATTGTTAGCGGGTAGAGACTTTAATCGCGACTTTCAAAGTGATTGGTTCGAAAAGCAGCCGGATGGCTCTGAGCACGTTGCGTTAATTGTCACTGAGTCTATGATGCATTTAGCGGGGTATGAGTCAATGCAAGAAGTGATTGGTATGACGCTAAGTAGTGCACAAGCGAACTTAAGCGCCACGGTTGTTGGTGTTGTTGCTGACGTGAAAGTTGGCTCGGCTAAACATAAAATGACACCGCTTTCTTTTAACCTAGGCCGCAACTACGTGCCAAATGGTCATGGCAATATTGTTATAAAGTTAAGCGATGATGCTGTATTTGAGGATTTAAAAAGGCAGATCCCTGCTTTATTAACATCACGTTTTGCCATTCTTGATGCTGAAGTGAGCCGATTTGACGATGATTATGCAAAAAATTATAAAAATGAGCATAGGATAACAACTTTATCAAAATGGTTATTAATTTTGAGCACATTGCTAACCGTTATTAGTCTTGCGGTGTTGGTATCTCAAACTGTGCTTTCACAGCAAAAAGAGTTGGCGATTAAAAAGGTTCTAGGAGCAACTGTCATCCAATTAGTAACAGCAGTAAGCGTGTCTTATTTAAAACTGGTGTCACTGAGCTTAGTAGTAAGTATACCGCTCGCTTATTGGTTAACAGATAATTGGCTAAATAGTTTTAATGACCGCATAGGGCAACCTATTTGGGTGTATGGCTTATCAGCATTTGTTGTAGCTGCGATTACTTGGCTGACCGTTGCAAGCCTCGCCTTTAAAGCCGCCAGTACAAGGCCGTCGCTTATCTTACGTGATGAATAGAAAAATTAGTTACAATCTTCTAACTAAGGCCTTTCGTTTACCGAGAGGCCTTTGATATTATAGTCGCCATAAATGACGGCCTGCAATATATACAATTAAGTATCTTTAATTTTCACTGCGGGATTACCAGCAACCACAGTATTTGCAGCAATATCTTTAGTCACTACCGACCCGGCGCCCACGACAGCGTTATCGCCAATGGTAACACCCGCTAAAACGATAACTCCCGCGCCAATCCACACGTTATTGCCGATAGTAATCGGGGCTGCAAAATTTTCTTTATTGAGGCGCTCTGTGGGGGGAATCGCATGAGATACAGCCAATAGCTGAACGTTTGGGCCAATTAAACAATCGTCGCCAATGCTTATTGCACCCTCATTAATTGGTGCATCTAACACAGTGCAGTTAATGTTTATAAAAGTACGATCACCAATAACGATTTGATTGCCATAATCACAATGAAAGCCTGCTTCAATAATGACGCCTTCACCAGAGTGGGCAAGCAAATTCTTAATGCGTTTTAAATTACCCTTGCTGGGGCTTTTTGCAAATAACCGGCAAGTCTCATGGGCGACTTTACGTTGCTCTAAATATGATTTATCAAGGCTGTTGAATTTATTCATGAATTAACGCCGTTATTTATAATTACTGTTAGCTTAACTTGATTGTGTGTAAGGTCAACGCATAGAGAAATTTATTATATTTTTATGAAATGAGCGGAATTTTTATACATTCACTTGCCATTTATGTTGTTTCGTTTAAAATCCCTTAACTTTCGAAACGAAACTTAAATGGTTCACTTAATGACTAAACGAAACACCCAGCAACGTCGCCATCTTATACTGACTCAAGTGAATGAGTTAGGTGAAGTGGCTGTAGATATTCTTGCTGAGCAGTTTCAGACCTCTGAGGTAACCATTCGTAAAGACCTAACTGCGCTTGAGAAAAGTGGCTTACTATTACGCCGTTATGGTGGGGCAATTGCGCTGCCAAAAGAAATCGTTAGTGATGATATTGATTCAAAACGTAAAGTAGCAATTGCTAAAGCCGCAGCCAAACTGATTAAAGATCACAATCGCATAATTATCGACAGTGGGCGTACAACGGCGGCGATGATCTCAGAACTGGGTAGCAAGCGTGGCCTAGTGGTGATGACTAACGCGATTAAGGTCGCAAATAGGTTGTTAGCGCTGGAAAATGAGCCAACACTTTTGATGACCGGTGGTACCTGGGATCCCCATTCTGAGTCGTTCCAAGGCCAAGTTGCCGAGAACGTTTTACGCTCGTATGACTTTGACCAGTTATTTATTGGTGCTGATGGCATTGATGTTGAGCGCGGTACAACCACTTTTAATGAGCTGGTGGGTTTAAGCCAAGTAATGGCTAGTACTGCTCGTGAAGTAATTGTACTTGTTGAGTCTGAAAAAATAGGTCGTCGAATCCCAAATTTAGAATTGCCTTGGCAAAACGTGACAACTTTGATCACCGATAACAACCTTGCGCTTGATACACGCAGGGCGATTGAAGCATGTGGCGTACAGTTAATTTGTGCTGAGGTTAAATAGATATTTAAGTTTTAGGTAAAAGCAAACCGACAACATTTGCTTGCCTTTTAATCATTATGACAACACATACGGCCCAAAGCGTTCGCTTTGGCACGTGCAAATGGAGAATACTATGTGTGGAATCGTTGGGGCAGTTGCAGAACGCCCAGTAAATAAAATTTTAGTAGAAGGCTTAAAGCGCCTTGAATACCGTGGCTATGACTCAGCAGGTGTTGCACTTTTAGAAGGCAACACGCTGAACACCGTAAAAGCGGTTGGTAAAGTTGCTAACCTTGAAAGCGCACTTGAAAATGCCGATGTAAAGGGCACAACAGGTATCGCGCACACACGCTGGGCAACCCATGGCGGCGTAACAGAAGCAAACGCTCATCCGCACATCTCAAACAGCGAAATAGCCTTAGTGCATAATGGTATTATTGAAAACCATGCAAGCCTGCGTGAAGCGCTAAAAGGTGACGGCTACGAATTTTTATCAGACACAGATACCGAAGTGATGGTGCATTTAATTCATCAACTTCGCCAGCAACACACTACTTTATTAGCGGCTGTGCAAGCGGCTGTAAAACAGTTTGAAGGTGCCTTTGGTACCGTGGTATTTGATAAAGCTAATGATAACGAAATTATTGTAGCTCGTTCAGGCAGCCCACTGGTAATTGGTTTAGGTCTTGGCGAAAACTTTATTGCCTCTGATCAGTTAGCATTATTGCCAGTAACACGCAGCTTTATTTATCTTGAAGAAGGCGATGTAGCACGAATTACTCGTGACAGCGTAGAAATCTTTGATGCAGATGGTAACGCCGTTGAGCGTGAAGTGATTGAGTCAAACATCACCCAAGATGCATCTGGTAAAGGTGAATACCGTCACTACATGTTAAAAGAGATTTACGAGCAACCTCTTGCCGTACGTAATACATTAGACGGACGTTTAAATGACGATCGCGTTGCCATTGATGCATTTGGCGATAGTGCGCAGCAAATTTTTAAGGACGTAAAACACGTACAAATTATTGCCTGTGGTACCTCTTATCACTCAGGTATGGTTGCCCGCTACTGGCTTGAGCAATTTGCCGGTGTAAGCTGTAATGTTGAGATTGCTTCTGAATTTAGATATCGCCAATCGTTCGTGCATGAAAATAGTCTACTTGTGACTATTTCACAATCAGGTGAAACAGCCGATACTTTAGCTGCACTTCGTTTAGCGAAAGAGCAAGGCTACATGGCCTCAATGACCATTTGCAACGTGCCTGGTTCATCACTTGTGCGCGAATCAGACCTTGCATTTATGACCAAAGCCGGCGCTGAAATTGGTGTTGCGTCTACTAAAGCGTTTACCACGCAATTAGTTGGTTTGTTAATGCTTACTGCATCTGTAGCGCAAGAGAAGGGCTTAGATCAAAGCGTGATTGTTAACGCAATTAAAACCTTACCAAACAAATTAGAAGAAGCATTATTACTTGCTGATGGTATTGCAGACCTAGCAGAAGAGTTTGCTGATAAGCACCACTCACTGTTTTTAGGTCGTGGTTCACAATATCCGATCGCAATGGAAGGCGCGCTTAAGCTTAAAGAGATTTCATACATTCATGCCGAAGCCTACGCAGCTGGTGAACTTAAACATGGTCCACTCGCACTTATTGATGCCGACATGCCAATTATTGTTGTAGCACCAAACAACGAATTGCTTGAAAAGCTTAAATCTAACGTAGAAGAAGTACGTGCTCGTGGCGGCATTATCTATGTATTCGCAGATAAAGATTCACACTTTGAGTCAGACGATACCATGCGTGTTATAAACGTAAACCATGTAGATGACGTGATTGCACCAGTGGTATATACAATCCCACTACAGTTACTGTCGTACTACGTAGCGGTAATAAAAGGTACCGACGTTGACCAACCACGTAACTTAGCAAAATCGGTTACTGTTGAGTAAAATCAAAGGGTTGGTAATTACCTGTTAAAGATAAAAAGGCGCTTAATGCGCCTTTTTTGTGAATAATTTTAGCCGTGTTTTATTACTGCAAGGCACTTAAATTAAATAAAAGTGAAAATAACTTCGTTTGAATACAAAGTTTCGTAATCAATGTCTTCATGGCAATATAGCTATAAACAAAATCAGGAACTCTGAAAATGACACCATGGAATGATGATAAGTTAAATAGAAAAGAAGACGCGGAGTATCTAACTGCCTATTTACTCAATAGGTTTACAATAAAAAAAGAAGAACCTTTTGTTTTAAATATTGATGCAGAGTGGGGCTTTGGTAAAACCTATTTTCTTACAAATTGGCGAAGTGATTTAAAATCAAAAGGGTGCGAAGTCGTTTATTTTAATGCTTGGGAGAAGGACTTTACAGATAACCCTTTGCTTGGTTTTATTTCTGCAATCGATAAAGAGTTAAAACCTTTTTTTAGTAAAAAGGCCAACGCAAGCCAAAAAACTAAGTGGAATAAATTTAAGCTTGCCGCAGCCCCGCTGCTTTTATCTTTTATAGCAAAAAAATTGACGGGCTATTCTCTCGATCAAATAAACGAGTTGATGTTGGGCAGCGATGAAGCAAGTAAAACATCCGATGTAGATAATAAAGCTACAAATAAATTAGTCGAAGGTTTAACTACTCAAGCAACAAATATTGCATTAGAACATCAAGATAGTATTGAAAAGAGTATTGTTACTTTTAAGACTAATTTAGGGGAGATCGCGAAAAAGGCTGGTAAGGATATAAAGCCAATTTTCATATTCGTAGATGAGTTAGACAGATGTAGGCCTAGTTATGCCATTGAACTACTCGAGACAATTAAACATTTATTCCAAATACCGCGCGTTTACTTTGTTGTTGCTACTGCATCCGAGCAACTAAGTCATTCAATCAAGGCTATTTATGGTAATAATTTTGAATCAAAAAAATACCTAAATAGATTTTTCGATCAAATTTATCATCTACCACCACCAAATCGCTTGTCTTACTCAGAGTACTTATGGAAAACAGAGCTTGTTAATGATGATAAGTTAATTGCTGTGCATAAAAGTGGTAATGCTTATTTGCTGGCTCAAACAGCTCTTTTATGTGATGCGGGTTTACGAGATATTGAACAAGCCATAAAGATTTTACAAGCAATTCAGCTAACAACTGAAGAAAGGCTATATACGTTACCGTTAGTATTTTTAGCTATCCTAAAAATAAGTAAGCCAGAATTATATAAAATTACGATACCAATGTGGAAAGATAAATTTCGAGCTAACTCTAGTCAAGATTGGAATGTTTTTATTGAAAAAATGAGTAACCCTGAGTCAAACTTGGATTCAAATAAAGCCTATGAAGGTAAAATTATTAGCATTATAAGTAAGTTACTAGGAAAAACCGGAATAAAATCTTCAGAAATTCAACAATGTTCAGCGGAGCTTGGCGATATGATCCTACATGACTTTAGCTTTAACCAAAATCGACAGTTTTCGATATTACATTACCCTGAGTTAGTTGAGCGTGCAGGTCGTTTTATATCTTAAAGAAAGGGGGAAAACTCCCTTTTCGTATTAATGAGCAAAAATAATCAGAGCTAAAGTATACTTAGAGCTTGTAGCTCGAATCGCGCAGCTGTTACCTATAAAAACATTAAAATCACTAATCTCTACTTAACGGGCAATAAATACGCTAAAATTGCAGGCTATTTTTAGTAATGAGCCCGCACCTTTTATGACCTCAGCCGCAAATCCTAGTAATTTCAACGAACTTGGCCTTATTCCAGAGCTAATTGCTCGATTGTCTGATCTTGAATACACGCAACCTACGCCGATTCAGGCAAAAGCAATTCCAAGTATCTTGGCGGGAAGTGACTTAATTGCAGGGGCGAACACCGGCTCAGGTAAAACGGCAACCTTTGCATTACCTATGCTACAAACGCTGTTTTTAGCACAAGGTGCTAATAAAGCGCCGAGCAAAGGTAACTTTGTTTCAGGGCTTATTCTAGTGCCTACGCGAGAGCTGGCAACGCAGGTGGCTGATAGCGTTAAGTCGTATTCTGCAAACTTTAATGGCGCGATTAAAACAGTAGCTGTGTTTGGTGGTGTGTCGGTTAATACCCAAATGCAGGCATTACGTGGCGGCGCCGATATTATTGTTGCAACGCCAGGGCGTTTACTCGATTTAATCTCAAGCAATGCTATTAAGCTCGATAAAGTAACGACCTTAGTGCTTGATGAAGCAGACCGCATGTTAAGCCTTGGCTTTACTGAAGAGCTTGCTGAGCTACTAGCGCTTATGCCAGCTAAAAAGCAAACCATGTTGTTCTCAGCGACTTTCCCTGAGCAAGTTAAGCTATTAACGCAAGAACTGCTAAACGACCCTGTTGAAATACAAGTTCAAAGCAAAGATGAAAGCACTTTAGTGCAGCGTGTATTTACCGTAAATAAAGGTGAAAAAACTACGGTTTTAGCGCATTTAATTAAAGCGCATCAATGGCGTCAGGCGCTTATTTTTGTAAACGCCAAAAAAGACTGTGAGCATTTAGCCAGTAAGCTTGAAAAGCGCGGCGTGAACGCGCAAGTGTTCCATGGTGATAAAGGCCAAAGCGAACGTACTCTGGTAATTGAAAAGTTTAAAAATGGAGAAATAGACGTGCTAATAGCCACGGATATTGCTGCCCGTGGCTTAGATATTGCTAAACTGCCTGTGGTAATTAACTTTAACTTACCGCGCAGCCCAGCTGATTATATGCACCGTATTGGCCGAAGCGGCCGCGCTGGTGAAGTAGGTTTAGCGTTATCACTAATAGATTATGAAGACTTCCATCACTTTAAAATCATTGAGAAGAAAAACAAACTTCGTTTAGAGCGCGAAGAGGTAACAGGTTTTGCTGTAAATCAAGCCAACCTTGATGCCGCACAGGCGCTTAAAAACGACAAGCCAATGGCAAAACCTGAAGGCACTGGTAAAAAGAAGAAGAAAAAAACCAACCAACAAGATGACGTATGGAGCGGCTGGCGTCGTTAGTAGTTCAGTCAATTAAAGCATAGTAAAAACCCGTAATTAATTAAGTTAATTACGGGTTTTGCGTTTTATGGCTCTAGCCTAAAAGGTTAGCGGTTTAAACGCGCGCGAGTTTAATGTTTTAAGTACGTTTAAAAAACTTCTACTGCGACAACCCAGCTATCAAGACTCTAACGCTTTATGAGTTCAAGCCATTTGTTGTTGCCTCATGGCTTCCAATTTGGCGTACATGTGCTCGGTAAAAAAGCCGTGCATTAAAAACCGTTGTCCTAAGTTCCATGGACCAACTAAGTAATGTGGATATTTATTATACGCGTACTCAGTTAATGAATTATCGTTTATTATTTTTCCTATTCTAATTGCTATGCTGTGATCGAGGTTAAAGCCATTAATAGCATCACGGTATTCGTCGCGTTTTAAAAGTAAGCAGAATAAGCACATAAATAACGCATGGGCTGTTTCAAAATCAATGATTTGTGTTGCTTTGTGTTCTATGAAAAAGTCTTTCATATTAATTGGTTGCCAACTATGCCAATGATATTCGGTAGACTCATTAATATTTGATTGAATATTGCCTAGTTGCGCAAATGATTCAAACAATTCTTGGTCGTGATCAACAAAGCTATTTTCTAGCATGTCGTCTATTATTTTTGGGTATAAGTTAACTCTGTAGCTATGATTTGTGTTTTCTGAAAGGAAATTTAAAATATTTGATTCTGTAGCAAAGTGTCTCAAAATAAGTAAGTTAGCTTCTGGCGAAACAAAATTCTTACAAAACCAACAGATTGTTTTTTGTAAAAAGGAGTGAGCGCTAAATTGTGGTAATGGTAGTCTTTTTAAAAACCAAATGATATGAAGTAGAATCGCAAATAAAAATTGCAAAATGGGTCTTAGTGTCCAACGAAAACTATTTTCTAAATCTTTGTGCCATAGTGTCAAGGCTTCTTGCTCTATAGGTATAGAGTCATCAGCCTTGATTGCTCTTAGGTAAGCACTTTCATGATTATTCATAATTATCGACTTCTTCAAGTTGTAGACAATAGAGGCGTCCTACTACTCTCGCTGTTTTAACGATTGATGCTACGTTATCTTTAGATGACGCGACGCGATCAATCAGTTGATAAAGTTCTTTTAGATGATCTTCATCGTTTTTACCGTGATACTCTAGAAACCGCGTGATATTTATAGATGGTTGCAAGTGTTCTTTAATGAGCTTAGCCCACTTGATTGACATTTTGTTTCCTAGTCCTTCAATGATCCACATAGCGCCGATGAGTGCGACAGGATTCGGTTTGCTTGCACTGTACATTAGGTAGCCGTGAAGAGCCTCTGAGCCAACGTTTCGCTCGGCAGTTTGTATGTCTGCTAGCTCACCTCCGGCTGCTTGATAGTCTTTTTCCAACATTAAGTAATCGCGATGTTCTTCATGAGCATGATGAATTACGCTAGAGCGAATATCACTGTGATTACGGTCGAAACTTGATGCACTGCGGCTGATCCATCTTGAGCCTTCAATGACTTGTTGGCGCATATTGAGTAATAAATGACAGTAATCTTGCTGACTTAGTCTGCCAGTTTCTAATCGCTTTACGATTGGCACTTTTGATAAGTTGCGGTCAAAATCAAGCCATACTTGTAGTAATTCTTGTAGGCATTTTTTACCAAGTTCGGTTTGAATGTAATGTTCCATGTTATTTCTCTACCGTTAGCAGCATATAAGCGCAGTTAAATCGCCCTGACTCGGGAACCATGCATAAAATAGTATCGCCTGAGTTTAAAGTATGAGTCTTTATAAATTCATCAAGCATAATAAATAATGAAGCACAGCCGGTATTACCTCGTTCATATAGGTTTGTATACCATTTCTCTTCAGGGATGAAAGTACCTGCTTGTGCTAGCATTTCAAAAATTTTTCCTTTGAAGTAGTGTGATGAAAAGTGGCAAAGCACATGATCGATTTTATCAACATTGACATCACCAGTGCTGATGAGCTTTAAGAATCCGTTCACGCCAACTGCCACAATGTTATCTAATAATCTGACATCCTGTCTGAGTAGTAATGCTCCTGACTTTTCAGCTTCAGCGTAAGTCGGATAGTCTTGCCAGGTTTTTATTTCGTCATTCTTGCTTTTGCCTAATGACATACAGGTATCGTAAACGTCAGCGTGAGAAAAACTTTTTATCCATTCGATTTTTAAACTTGTAGTATTAGATCTAGGGGTATTTTCAAGCAGTAAAGCTCCGGCGCCATCTGATAACATCCAGCGTAAGAACTCAGCATTAAAATCAATGCTGTCATCTTCAATAGCTTCATAACGCGAGTGTTTGAATAGTCGAGAAGCAAGCTCGCTTGCTACTACTAATGCGTTATCACTTAACTCTGCTTTGATATTAGCGAACGCGTATTTGAGTGCCATCATGCTGCTAGAGCAGATACCATGACTTGTATTTATTTCTACTTCAGGAATATCGAGTTCGGCTTGCAACATGCTACTGAAGCCGGGTAAAACCATATCACCTTGGCTAGTGGCGGTACTTAAAAGTTTGATTTTTCTACTTGGTAGAAAACTGTTTTCAATACAGTTTAAAGCTGCTTTTTTTGCTAAATTGCAGTTGCTCTCAACGGTTTGTTGTTCTGTATTTATGGCGTAGTGACGTGTTTTTATACCGTTAGACTTTAAAATCTTATTTTTTAGACGACTAGGTTTGTTATTAATTAAACCTAATACAGCTTCAATTTCGTCATTATTGATAGGATTTCCTGGTAAATAGCGACCAGTACTATTTATGTAGACGTTCAAACTTTTCTTCCTTTAAAGTAAGCAAAAATACAACGGAGGTTTTCTTCCATGTAGGGGAAAATACATACAATAGCCATAAATGTTAAATAAGCAGGTAAGTAGCCTGATGTACCGTAAGGGTTTTCGAGTATTTTAAAGGTCATTTCTCCATTTAGATCAAAGGTAATTAGCTTTAAAAAATGATCCCAATTAATAACAACGATGCTCGATAACATATATAAAGGTAATGAGCCCAAATAAGTGTGGGCATGCATTTCCCAAATAGAGATTTCTCTTATTGGAGAGGCATAAGCCACATCCATATGAGCAACTAACTCGTGCAAAATCCATGTGATAATACAAATAAGTAAAATGAGTGCATTTACATCAAATATAAGACAAAGCACGATGGGAAGACCCATCTGTATGCCCATAACCGAGTGCATAAACGTTTCTTTGATACCTGAAGTGCTTTCAATGTTTGTGGCTCTGTGGCAACACCAGTCTACAAACCCGACAATCCCCCAAAGCGGTAAGAAAAAGTAAAGTAATGCGTTGATGAGTAATAAGGATGTATCCATACACGAGTGTTCCTTTTTTCATAAATAGTATGGTTTTATGGTTTTTTAGTCAAAGGATTAGTTATCATTGATGCTCTGGGTCTGATGGTGAAGTTTTGCAAATATCAGCCATTAAAAAAGGTTGGTACACTTGTACCAACCTTTTTTTCATGTGTCGTATGATGCGACTAGTAGAGCTTAATGTTCGTGGTCGTGCTCTTCTTCCTCTTCTGCAATACCTAACCAAGTGATTGCCGCTGGTGGGAATGTTAGCTCTAGTTCACCTTCAATTTCTAAGTCTTCAAGGTGTACTTGTACCACATGTTGAGCGATTGGGTCGGCTACGTAAGCAAACTGACCATTTTGCGCCACTGTCATACTAAACTTCATGCCTTCAGGCATAGTTGTTACGTCTTCTTCAGTGATATCAACTTGGCCTGCTAATTCCCAGTGTGTGTGGTCGTCGTGTGCATGTGCTTCAAGCACGTTTAAAAAGCCTAAGCTGTCTAATACTAAAAAGTGCTCGCCGTTGGCGGAGAAAGAGTAAGAAATGGCACTTGCGCCATCAGCTAGTTGCCATTCTAATTCTTCCATTTCAGCATTTTCAGGGTCGATGCTTACAATTACGGCAGGGCCGCCGCCATGACCAGACGCAACGCCAATAAAGCTCTCGCTGTTTTCATGGCCATATATAGTGCCAATACGTAGATCGCCAACGGCTGCAATATTCGCTATTTTTTCAGCTTCGTATTCGTCATCATGCTGATGAGCTAATAGTACGCCATCGCTACAACCAAATATTACGTAATCGTGGTTTTGTGCTGCGCCATGTAAATCAGGGCAAGTTAACTCTAAAGTTTGTTCAAGCTCATATTCACCATCATGAAAATGATAAACACCCACTTGGTCTGGCAGGATTTTAGCAACTGATGTACTTTCAGCATCATCACGACGAATGGTTGATAGTAAATGCTCACCACGAGGCTCTGCAACACCGTGCATATTAATATCGTAAGTGATGCCCGGTAACGCTGCTGTTGCACTTGTGATGTCGTTATCTGTTAATACTTCAACAGATGCAACCGTACCTGACTCTGCATCACCATCGTAAAAGATAGCTAATTTACCATCGTGTTTAACCAGGTGCGTTGGGCGGCTACCGCTGGTTAACTCAAAGCTGCTAGCTGCTGGGCCTTGCTTGTAGTCGTGTAAATGCTCGCCGTGGTCTTCACGCCATAAACCACCGTCGATAAAACCTAGGTAATCTTGTGCGCGACTAGCAATCACTGCATAACGAAAATCAGGTGACGATGACAGCGTATTCGAATCATTGGTAAGGGTAAATGTATCCAAAAGTTCATTATCGTCTAAATCAAAAAAGCTTGCTGTGTTGCTGTCGTTAGCAAGTACTACAAGTCGCCCTAATGAATCAATAGTGTATTCATCACCGTGGTCATGATCGTCACCATCACCGTGATCATGGTCATCAGGCACTTCTATCGGATTTTTCTCAACGATATTGGTTTCTGCATCGCCACAAGCGGTGATTAGTGTGCTGCTTATTGCCAGTGCAATCAGTTTTAATTTGAATAATTTAGTCATGTTAATTTCCTTAATTTATAATTTTTTTAGCGCTTAAAAGTAACCGCGAATACCAAGTGCAAAACTACGACCTGGACGTGGTGCTATATTCTTTAAAAATGAACTATGCACACGTGCTTCGGTGTCTGTTAAATTAGTGCCACGTAAATACAGGGAGACATCTTGATTAAGCACTGATAAATCATATGAAACGCTGGCATCAAGCATGGTGTAACCGTCAGTAGCTGTTTCTTCTGGCGCGGTACGGTCTTGCTCTTGATAGCGAGTCACGTGTAGGTGTGCGCTCAGCTTTTCTGTTTGATAGCTAAACTCAGTACCGAAACGAAGTGGTGGTGTGCGTGGTAAATCGCCGCCGTCTTTTAAGCGGGCGCGAACGTAATCTGAGAATAAATCGACTTTAAACTCATCAGTTAACTGCCATGCCACTTGTGCTTCAAAACCATGTAAAATGACGTCATCTGTTTTGAATAAATAAACCGGTAATTCAGATGAATGGTCGTGTTCATCACCATGATCATGACCGTCTTCATCACCATGGCTATGGCCGCTTTCAGCGTATAAGCCCGTATCTATTTGGTAGTAATAGTTGTCTACTTGGTTGTAGAAAGCATTAAAAATAAAGCCGATATCACCTTGCGTTTTACGGAAGGTTAAATCAATGTTGTTGGCTGTTTCTAGGTCTATCGCTTGCTCAGACAAGCCAAAATGGCCGTCTTTATCAACATCAAATAACGCACCTACTTCGTAAGTACCAGTACCAATGTGCGCACCGAATGATAATAATTCAGAAGCCGAAGGAGCGCGCTCTGAGCGTGATACTGACAACCCTAAATTATAGCTAGGGGTAAAGTCCCACACTAAGCCAGCAGATAAGCTAACCGGGGTAAACTCGTGCTCTACGTCAAATACGCGAGTGATTGCAGTGCTTTCTTCATGGTCGTGATCATGCTCATCAGCCTCTTCTTCATCATGAGCGTGAGCGTCAATATTAGGCAATAGCGCGTTGTCTGCATCAATAGTTACACGTTCAACACGACCACCTAGTTGCACTAAAAAGTCACCAAAGTGTCTTTCTTCCATTAGTGCGACAGCAAAACTTTGTGTTTGTGAAGGTGGAGTAAATGCTTCCTCTCCTTGTGCTTCAACATCGCTTTGTTTGTAATGAAAACTTAAACCACCATTCCACTCACTAAATGGGTTGTGCATTAAGTCTACGCGGAACTCATTTGTTTCATTTTTGAATGTGGTGCCCACTAGGCTATTTTCAATTTCGGCATGTTTGTAATCAGTGTGGCCAACGCGAAGGTTTATTTTATTAAGCCACTCATTATCTAGGTTATACTCGCTTAATAATTGCACCTTAGTTTGCTCTAAGTCAGCGTATACGCTTTCTTCTTCGCTGTGCTCTTCTTCTTCGCCGCCATGTGTATGGCCAGGAATACCGTATTGACGATTAAATTGCTCAATAGCGATACCAATGAAACCTTGGTCCATTAAATAGCTGGCGCCTACGGTGAAACCATCAGACTCTTCATTGCTGTTTTCAACTGTATAATCACCACTGTGCTCTTCATGATCATCGTGATCTAACTCAGCAGCTACGGGAATTTCATAGTCATCAGCTTCACGCCAAAAAGCATCGGCATAAAATGCGAATGAATCAGTGCCTGTGGTGGCATTAAACGAAGCCACTTTTTGATTATCAACAGAGTTATGTTCTAGGTTCCACTCGCCGCGCGTTGTGCTATCTGTTGGCACACGGTTATCAACGACATTAACAACACCGCCAATTGCGCCGCTGCCATAAAATAATGTTGCAGGACCACGTAATACTTCGATTTGCTGCGCAGTTGACGCTTCTGAAGCAACAGAGTGATCAGGGCCCACTCTTGATACATCACTGACATCAAGGCCGTTTTGAGTGATCAATACACGAGGGCCGCTTAAACCACGAATAATAGGGGTACTGGCTACTTTGCCATGAAAGTTGGTATTAACACCCGGGAGTTTTTCAAGGCTATCACCTAAGGTTGCTGCTTGCTGGCGTCTTAATTGTTCACCAGATAGCACACTGACAGGAGACGCTGATTCCATTGCCGACATATGAATAGGCGTTGCTTCAATGTCGATTACTTCGATTGGAGAACGTTTTAAATTAAATGTAATTGACTGGTTTTCATCGCCACTTACTGTGATGTCGCGATGAAGGTGAGCGTACCCAGGTGCAACAACATGAAGTTCTTTTAAGCCATCTTTTAAATTTACGATGACAAATTTACCATTTTCGTCGGTGGCGACTTTTACGTCTGAGCCTTCAACTTCTACCGTTGCATTAGCAACAACTTTACCTTGGTTGTTGAGTACTGTGCCTTCAATAGAATTTGCAAGCACACTTGCAGGTAATAAAGCTGCTATCAAAACAGCTAATTGAGATCTTCGTTTCATTTGACTACCTTGTTGGATGTTATACTATATCAATTGTGCTTGAAATGTTATACTGTATCAAGTGAAAATTAACTATTGTGTAGAGATTTTTAAGTGGGTCTTATAAAAAACAGTTATTTACAGTTCATGCTGCTGGTAATTTTATTAATGCCTTTTTTTGCTGCAAGTCATGAGCATCAACATGTTCATGGTCAAGGTCAGTTATTAATAGTGCAGCAAAAGCAACACTGGCATTTACAATTCACTTTGCCAGCAGCGGATGTGCTTGGTTTTGAGCACACCCCAGAAACACCAGAACAAATACAGCGAGTAGCTGCGCTTCATAAGCGGTTGGCAGTTATAGAACAAGTTGTAAAGTTTGATAATGCATGTGTTATGGAGCAAAGCGAGTCAACGTTGCCCAGCGCACACGATGATGCTCATGCACATCAAGATATTAAGGTCGAATATAGACTGTTATGTGAATCACCAGCCAAGCAAATAACGCTAACGATTTTTGACTGGGTAAGCTCATTGCAACAGGTAGAGGTTCAATGGAGTCATGAAAAGGGGCAAGGAATGGCAAAACTCAAGCCAAGTAAACCTGAGTTAGTGTGGTTAGAGTGAATCAACAACAACTTAAAAAAGCAATTCGTTTTGCAGATATAAAGTGTGCGACTTCAGGCGGGAAACTCACAGAAAAACGCCAGCAAGTTTTAGAAATATTACTAAAAGCAAAAAAACCTTTATCTGCTTATGAGCTGACAGATCAATTCAATAAGGTAATGGATGCGCCTATTTTGGCGATGTCTGTTTATCGAATTTTAGACTTTCTTGAATCGGTAGATTTAGTACACCGATTAAAGTCAGAGAATAAATTTATGGCATGCAGTCATGCAAATGACGGATGCCAGCATCAGCTATCTATGTTTTTGATTTGCAGCTCATGTAACAAAGTCATAGAGATGAATGATGTGAATGACAAAGTAAAAGCCTTGTTCGAACAGGTGGAGATCGCAGGCTTCACACCGAGTAAGTCACAGTTAGAAATTACGGGTTTATGTTGCCAATGCAAACCAAAGCCACCTAAAACCAATTAGAGGAAACGAGAATGAAATCAACACAAAGTGTAATGGATAAGTTTGCTATCGGACTTTCAATGATGTGCACAATCCACTGCTTTGCAACCCCTATTTTACTGACGCTATTACCTAGTTTTGCAGCATTACAACTAGATAACGAACAGTTTCATTTTTGGATTTTAGCGGCCGTTATACCTACCAGCGTACTTGCATTGAGTTTGGGTTGTAAAAAGCATAAACGTTTTCGTTATATGGTTTCAGGATTCGTAGGCGTTATTTTAATGGTACTCGCAGTGACTGCTGGTGAGGCGTTATTCGGTGAGTTAGGCGAGAAAGGATTTACGCTTGTTGGTGCGGCTTTTATTGCTGTTGCGCATTGGTTTAATTATCGCCAATGTTTAGCTAAAGATGATGAAGAGTGCCCGTGCACTGGTAGTGTATCGGAGCAAGCAAATTGAAAGTGACATTAATAAAGCAGGCTAAGATTGTAAATGAAGGCAAGTCATACATTAGTGATGTACGCATAGTTGATGGCCGGATAGAAAAAATAGCAACAGAAATCTCAGCACAAGCTGGCGATACTATAATCGCAGCAGATGGCTGTTATTTATTACCCGGCATGATTGATGACCAAGTGCACTTTCGTGAACCTGGTTTAACGCATAAAGGTAACATAGCCAGTGAGTCGCGGGCGGCCGTTGCTGGTGGTATTACTAGTTTTATGGAAATGCCTAATGTGAGCCCATCAACCACGACCATTGAAGCATTGGAGCAAAAGTTTGCGCTAGGGCGTGATTACTCTTTGGCAAATTACAGTTTTTATTTAGGTGCCACAGAAAACAATTTAGAGCAGATAAAACGGCTCGATCCTACGCGTCACTGTGGGGTAAAAGTCTTTATGGGCGCATCGACTGGTGACTTATTGGTTGAGCATCCAGTTGCGTTAGAGCAAATATTTAAACACAGTCCAACGCTTATAGTTACACACTGTGAAGATGGCAGTGTTATTGCCAAAAACCTTGAGACCTTACAGGAACAACCTTTAGAAATACAACATCACCCAATTATTCGTGATACGCAGGCCTGTTATGCTTCTTCATCTTATGCTGTCGGACTGGCTAAAAAGCACCAAAGCCAATTGCATGTGTTACATATTACGACAGAAAAAGAGCTAAGCTTGTTTTCAACAGGTGATATTCGTAATAAACATATTACTGCCGAAGCCTGCGTTCATCATTTGTGGTTTAGCGAAGAGGACTACGCGCAGCGCGGGAACCTGATTAAATGTAACCCTGCGATCAAAGCTAAGAGTGATCGTGATGTGTTGTTGCAAGGAGTAATCAATGGTCAAATTGATATTATTGCCACTGATCATGCCCCGCATACATGGGATGAAAAACAGACTCCTTATAGCCAAGCCCCTGCTGGCCTACCGTTAGTTGAGCACGCGTTACTCACCTTACTTGAGCATGTACAGCAACAGCGTTTAACCATAGAGCTAATAGTTGAAAAAACGGCCCATAACCCTGCATTACGCTACAACATTATAGATCGAGGCTTTATTCGTGAAGGTTATTTTGCTGATTTAGTGTTAGTCGATATGAATGACTCAACGCTAGCAAGTCATGAAACAGCTCGTTATCAATGTGGTTGGACGCCATTTGATGGCCACCGTTTTCCGGCAAAAATAAAGGCTACTTGGGTTAATGGCGAGCAAGTATTTGATGGTCAAAACCTAATTACAACAACTGGCATTGCTATGCCTTTGTTATTTAATCGCTAAGAATGAAAAGATAGATAATAAATATGAATTTACCTGATGTTACATCTAAACAACTTACAACGGCTTCGTTACCTTTAAAATGGGTGGGTATGGAAGGTATAGCCTTACCAATAACACTTGCAGAGCAACCTAGTTCATCACTATCTGCTAAAGCGAACGTGTTTGTGAGTTTAGATAAGGCGGATGCTAAAGGCATTCATATGTCTCGGCTGTATTTGCGGTTAAAAGAGTCATTAACCAATGAACCACTTACAATAGTGGCGCTCACAGCTTTACTGCAGACGCTCGTTAGCTCACAAGAGGGCTTAAGCCTAGCTGCAAGACTGCAGTTAGATTTTGAATTAACGATACGAAAGCCAGCTTTGCTGAGCGGGCAATTTGGTTATCAAACTTACCCGGTAAGTATTCGTTGTGAATATATCAATGAAAAAATGAATACAGAGCTGTCATTAAGTATTCCTTATTCTAGCACTTGCCCTTGCTCTGCCGCGCTATCAAGACAAGCGATGAGTGATGCAATTGCCGCGCAATTTAGCGAAGAGTCGGTATCAAAAGAGGCATTATTAACGTGGATAAGCTCGCAACAAGGCTCTGTTGCTACACCGCATAGTCAACGTTCATTTGCATATTTAAAGTTACAATTACAGCATAGTGAGCTACCTGACTTTTCAGCGCTGATCAAAAACTTTGAAGACGTGATTGTTACGCCCGTACAAACAGCGGTAAAACGCGAAGACGAGCAAGCATTTGCAAAATTAAATGCCGAAAACCTGATGTTTTGTGAAGATGCTGCAAGGCGTTTAAAACAAGCGCTGGAAAACAACGAGAAAATATCGGATTATTGGTTCAAAGTTGAGCATCAAGAAAGTTTACATGCTCACAATGCGGTGGTTATTGACCATAAGTTTCCGCAAGGCTACGACAAGTTATAAGTAATTATAACTTTGTATTATTTCTTCTCGTGAGATTATAAACACTCCCTATGAATTCTAGCACGAACCCATTACAAGGTATTCCAACTAATATAATTACTGGCTTTTTAGGGGTAGGTAAAACAACGGCAATTTTGTCATTACTTAAACATAAACCAGAGAGTGAACGTTGGGCCGTATTAGTAAATGAGTTTGGCGAAATCGGTATTGATGGCGGTTTACTAAATAACTTAAATGGAAAAAGCGACGAAGTATTTATAACAGAAGTGCCCGGTGGCTGTATGTGCTGTACAGCTGGGTTGCCTATGCAAGTTGCACTAAACCAACTATTAAAACAGGCCCAACCACACAGGTTATTAATTGAACCGACAGGACTTGGTCATCCAAAAGAGGTGCTAGAGGTTTTAAATTCTGCGCACTATCAAAATGTGTTGGATATTCAAAATAATGTGACACTCGTTGATGCAAGAAAGCTACATGACACTCGCTATACTAGCCACGATACATTCAACCAACAAATAGATATTGCGGATATTATTCTGGGTAATAAACAAGATCTTTATCAAGCAGGGGATAAAAGCCTATTGCAAGACTATGTAAGAGCACGCAAAGGTAAGCAAATTCCGGTGATTTTTGCTGAGCAAGGCTTAATTGAACCTGCATTGTTAGAGGGTGAATCAAAGACGGCATGGAATCGTGATAGCCACGATCATCACCACCATGAGCACCAACATCAACGCAGTCATACATCAGATATTAACAGTGTCGCCATCCCAGCATCTGGCATGCTAATGGTTGAAAATAAAGGTGAAGGTTACCAAGCTATTGGTTGGCGCTTTGCGGCGGATAAAATTTTTAACAGAGATACGCTGTACACTTGGTTGAGTGGCTTGCAAGTAGAACGTGGGAAGGCTGTTATACTCACAGAGCAAGGCACATTCGGTTACAACTTTACAGCAGATACGTTAACTGAGTTACCATTAGAAAAAGTGGCTGAAAGCCGCCTCGAAATAATCGCCACCCAAACAGATGCTCATTGGCAGGCGCAATTAATGGCATGCCTTATAACTCACTCTTCGTAAGGTGCTACATTGTTCAGCTGAAGCCGGTACGCTGAACTCGCCACGCTGTTTTCAATGCTTTCAATTACTAACGTACCTTCAAACCAAAACGGCTCATACAAGCTATCCAATTTAATACCTTGTTCAGATGTTGAATAGATTATTTGATTCGGTGGTGGCGGTGGCATATGTAAACATGCGCCAAAGTAGGGCACTATAAAAAACTCAGTGACGTTTTGTTCTGCATTTGATGTTAAAGGAACGATAAACCCAGGGATGCGAATGGCTTTTTGGTCAAACTCAGCTATCACTTTGCTTGATGATAATGCTTGTAAGTAACGAGTGGTTTCAAGGTCTTCCACATCACCTTGTTTGAATACATCTAAATCGTCTTGCTCTGAACCATCTTCAATATCGTATAAAGACTCTGGTGGGTTTAATAAAGCATCTAAGTCATCAGCTGGCATCAATTGCGTCCATTCTAATTGCTGATAGCTTACCGGTTGATTGCTATTGGCGTAGGCGTAGGAGCTTAAAGAGATTAAAAAACAAAAGGCTAATAATAAAAACGGTTGCTTGGCAAAGTGTAAATCACGAAACATAAGAAATAACGGCTATTAATTAAGGTTTGGTTTGTTATAACATATCAAAGTTGATTGTGTATAGACAGAACCACTTAGGAGCCCGATGTTAATCACACTTGCATGCAAAAGCTTAGCAAACCGACGAAAGTCAGTGGTGCTTACGTTTTTATCATTGTTGATAAGTATTAGTGTGTTACTGAGTGTTGAGCATATTCGATTACAAGCCAAGCAGAGTTTTAGTCGTTCTATAACCGGTGTAGATTTGATTGTTGGGGCACCTAGTGGGCAACTGAACTTGCTGTTATATGCTGTTTTTAGAATGGGCAGCGCAACTAATAATATTAGTTATGAAAGCTATGAGTTATTAAAAAATAATAAGCAAGTAGAGTGGGCAGTCCCCATATCGCTAGGTGATTCGCACCGAGGGTTTCGGGTTATGGCCACCGATGACAGCTATTTTAAACATTATAAATACGGTGATGCACAACCACTGAAAATGCAAGGTGGAAAGGTATTTAGCGACTTATTTGATGTGGTGATTGGCGCCGATGTAGCTAAAAAATTAAACTACAAATTGGGGGATAAAATAGTCATAGCCCATGGTATTGGCAGCACCAGCTTTACCAAGCACGATAATACACCGTTTGTCATTTCTGGCATATTAAAAGCAACGGGGACAGCGGTCGACAACACTTTACACATTAGCATACCCGCAATTGAAGCCATTCACTTGCCTACAAGTAAACAGCGCCTGCTACTAAATGATAAAAGCGCAATAGATTTAACCCCTAAAAGCGTTACTGCGGTGATGCTAGGGCTAAAATCCAAATTCACAACGTTTACATTACAACGACAACTCAACAACTACCGTAAAGATAGACTAATGGCCATGTTACCAGGCGTTGCTATGACCGAATTATGGCAGCTTATGGGCACTGTAGAGCAGCTATTACGTGTGATCAGCTTATTGGTGTTGTTATCGTCGCTATTTGGTTTATCAACCATGCTGCTTGCATCTATGGAGCAACGAAAAGCGGAAATTGCAGTATTAAGAGTGGTTGGTGCTAGTCCAGTGGTTATTTTCAGTTTAATTTTGCTCGAAGCGTTAGTGATTGTACTCGTGGCAAATGTGGTTTCAGTGCTTTTGCTTAGTGCAAACCTAATGGTGTTAGGTGATTGGCTAGCAACAGAGTTTGGTTTATTTTTGGTTGGAAGTTTATTTACTTGGCACACGTTACAAATGACAGGATTAGTCACTATGGCTGCAATAATAACGGCACTTTTACCAGCACGCGAGGCTTATAAAAGTGCGTTGCATACCTCATTGTAAGCCTAATAATGGGGCCTACAATGAAGTAATTGAGCTGTTACTTATAAAACACGTCTACAGTGCCTTTTACTTTCATAAGTAAAGGCTGACCACGGCGGTCTAGTGCTTTTGGTGCGGCTACTTTGATCCAACCTTCGCTGATGCAATATTCTTCAACGTCAAAGCGTTCTTTGCCATTAAGGGTTACACCAATTTCATGTTCAAATACTTCTTCAACATAAAACTTACTGCGTGGATTGATAGATAATTGGTCTGGTAACTCAGGTTTATTGGTATCAGTCATAATTGTGATCTGCATTGAATAGATTGTGCGCTATTGTAGGCAATACAGGCTTTAGGCTCAATAGCGCTAAAGCATAAATATTTAATCACACTCTTGTTCTGATTGAGTAATACAGTGTTGAGTGATTTCATCTCGGGTTTTATCACTTTCATAACAATAATCAAACCGCATTGTTAGTTTTGTTTGCTGTTCTTGCTCAGGCCAGCGCCAATCTCGTATTAACTGACGAGTCACTTTTTGTAGTTGTTTGCTGAAGCGTGTTGGGTCGATGTTTGCAATTTTAATATTTTTAACTTGCCCAGAGGTCGAAATATCAAAATGACTAATCACACAACCTTTCCCTTCTACATTTAGTAACTCTTGTGGGTATCGGTGATTAGGTATTTTTTGCAGTCGATGCCAACGACCTTGCTGATCTAAGAACTGTACTTGTATGTCAGCGAGAGGGCGCTGATCAGAAATGCTGGTAGTTTGGCCGTGAACAAATTGTGATGTTATCAGCAATAAAAAAACGCATAATATCTTCATTTCTATCCTTGGTTGTTTTTTAATCACTTTATCATAGTAAGTGTTTATTTCAGTAAAGTAAAACAAGTCATTATGCTAAATATTGGGATGTTATTGTATAACGGTAATATATTAATGTGTTATATTATAACGACAAATATTGGTACCTGATAAATTATAAATCGATTATGAAATACACTGCATTATCTTTAGCCGTTGCGGCAATTTCGTTTGGCTCTGTTGCAACAGAATCAGACCTAGAAACTATCACTATTGAACACAAACAAGCCTTTAGAGGAGATATTCCGCTTAAAGAGTTGCCACAGTCTATTACCACTTTAGATCAAGACTTGATGATTGATAATGGTATTACCAAGTTTCGAGATGCGTTGGATTTTTCTGCCAGTATCTCTCGTAAAAATAACGGCGGTGCACTGTGGGATAGCTATTCAATTCGCGGTTTATCAGGTAATGAAAATATGCCGTCGGGTTACTTAATTAATGGCTTTAGTGGTGGCAAAGGGTTTGCGGGTCCACGTGACGTGTCAAATATCGACTACATTGAAGTATTGAAAGGCCCAGGTTCGGCTCTATATGGTCGCTCTGAGCCAGGAGGTACGATAAACATAATTACTAAAAAGCCACAGTTTTATCAGCAAGGCCAATTAAAAGCTGAGCTGGGTAGTGACAATCATAAACGTGTACAAGGTGATTACACTGGCGGCCTTACAGATGATATCGCTTTTAGAATAAACGGTGCGTGGCAAGATAGCGATAGTTTTAGAGATTACGTACACCACGATAAGTTTGTGATCACGCCTTCGCTTTATTATCAAATTAACGATGAGTCATCACTTACGTATGAATTTGAGTACGTTGATCAACAGCAGATGTATGATCGTGGTATTGTGGTTCTTAACGATAATTTTGATACTGTGCCTGAAGATCGCTTCTTAGGTAATCCAAACGATGGCCCTACTAAGGTTCATTCACGGGGCCATCAGTTAAGCTATGACTATGATTTTAGTAGTGACTGGACATTATTACTGGGTGCAAACTACCGTACAGCAACGTTAAATGGTTTTTCTTCTGATGCGGAACTTTCGCCATCACGCCAATCATTGTTTGATGATGGCCACACCTTAACCCGGCAACATCGCTATCGAGACTATGAGTCCGAAGATTTAAGCTTGCGTTTTGAGCTCAGTGGTCACTTTGAAGTAGCGGGGATCACTAATCATATTTTGCTTGGTGCTGATGCTTATGATTATGAACTACGCACTGGGCTGTATCGTTATCGTGGCGGTAATGGTACGTATACTATTGATATTTATGAACCAAATTACAGCACAGGCGAAGGCCCGGATGTTGAGCCGTTGTATGAAAACAACGGAAAACAAAATGCATACGGCATCTATTTACAAGACCAATTAGATGTTACTGAACGCTTTAAAGTAATGGTGGGTTTGCGTTTTGATGAAATCGAACAAGACATTCTTGAAACCAAATCTGGTGTTGCCTCAACTAGTAAAGAAAACCGTGTTAGTCCGCGCTTTGGTATGGTGTATGAATTAAACGATGCGATTAATCTTTATACCAGTTATTCAGAAGGCTTTTTGCCATTAAGCGGCACTGATGCCCAGGGTGAACCGTTTGGTTTTGAAGAAAGTGACTCGTTTGAAATAGGTTTGAAATTTGGCTTTGATGACATCAGCGGTACGATTGCTTTATTTGATGCAGGCAAAGGTAATATGTTGGTGGCTGACGATAATGGTTATTCAAGACCTATTGGTAAAGTAAGCAGTAAAGGTGTGGAAGTTGATGTAACTGGCAGTTTAGGAGCTAATACTGAATACACAATCTCATACGCCTATGTAAAGGCTGAAACAGCGAATGATGTTGTTAATGTTGATTGGTTAGTACCAATTCCAAAAGGCAGCCCATTAGTTAACGTACCTGAGAATAACTTTTCGCTTTCATTAAATCATGATACCCGTGTACTTGAGCAAGACATCAAAATTGGTGGTCATTATCAATATATTTCAGACCGACTTGGCGATCCTGCGGATTTGACATTCCGTCTACCGAGTTATCAATTAGTCGGCTTATTTGCTAAATGGCAAGTAACCGATCGTACGGCAGTATCACTCAATGTGGATAACATATTTGATGAAAGTTATATCGCCAGTAGTTACAACGCTTTATGGGTTTACCCTGGTGCGCCAACACAATTCAAACTTGGTTTAACGTATGACTTCTAAGCAGCTTAAAAATCGTATCCACAGCATTGATATAATGCGTGGTGTGGTTATTTTATTAATGCTTGTTGACCATGTTCGTGAACGGTTTTTTTTGCATATGCAGGTGTCTGATCCTATGGATGTAGACGCAACAAGCCCAGGACTTTTTTGGAGCCGTTTTGCGGCGCATTTTTGTGCGCCTACCTTTATATTTTTAACCGGCCTTTCGGCGTGGTTGTATAGTCACCCAGCGAATGGTGTTGCGCGTTCAGCACGTAGCTTTTTGATTAAACGGGGGCTATTTTTAATTGCCCTTGAAGTCACGGTTATTTGTTTTTCGTGGATGGGCTATTTTCATACGATTTGGCTACAAGTGATGTGGGCAATCGGTTTGTGTATGCTCACGCTCGCGCTACTAATTAAGTTGCCGCAACGGGTGTTATTGCTGTTAGGTTTACTGATTGTATTTGGTCATAACTTACTTACACCAATTAGTTTCAGCACAGATGAATGGGGTTATACCTTGTGGACTATATTGCACGACCGCGGTTATATCTCCCAAGGTGGATTAATTGATGTAAAAATTAGTTACCCAGTGTTGCCTTGGATTGGCGTGATATTACTCGGTTATTGTGCAGGCCCGTTGTATGCGGCTAGTCGTGATAGCGATGACAGAAAACAGTGGTTAGTTGGTTTAGGTTTTGGCTGCGTTGCACTTTTTGCTATTTTACGTGGTTTTAATATTTATGGTGAGACCTTGCCTTGGCAGCAATTTGCAAGCACCGCAGAGACCTTAATGTCGGTATTTAATGTGACTAAATACCCACCATCATTAAGTTTTTTATTAATCACTTTAGCGATGATGTTTTTTGGTTTATGGCTATTTGAAAGGCCATTAAATCGCTTTTTAAATGCACTGCGCATTTATGGCTCTGTACCAATGTTTTTCTATATAGTTCACCTTTATGCGTTGCTCGTGTTATACGCTATTGGCCATGCTGTGTATGGTGCTAATCAGGGCAGCTATTTTGGTGTTGATCACATTGGCTGGATTTGGCTAATTGCGGCTTCATTAGCTATTAGTTTGTATTGGCCAACTAAATGGTTTAGTCAGTACAAGCGAGCAACTCAAAAGCCGTGGTTAAAGTATTTGTAGCTTCTACTTTAAGTTAAGTATTTCATCGCGATTGCTGGGTGACCATGCTTTTTCTGCGGCTTGTTGTTGAGTAAGCCATATAAAATCGGTGTGTTCATTAGGGTCTAGTAGAATAGTAATATCGTCTGGCACACAGATGCTAAACACATGCTCGGTATTTATTAATGCATCGTCTTGGTATCTGTGCCGCCACTGCTCACGAATAGCATATTGATTGGTTTTATGATGATCGCGTATGGTTATCCCTAATGCGCGGGCATCAATGCCTGTTTCTTCTAAAAGCTCTCGGTGCGCTGTGTCCTGTGGTGTTTCAGCTTCATCAATACCACCTGTCACAGATTGCCAAAAGTTAGCGTCATCAGTTCGTTGAATTAATAAAAAATCTTTATTCTTTTTATAAATAACCACTAATACAGAATAAGGCTGACGAAGAGTCGCATTTGTAGGCAAGATAAATACTCAATGACTTAGATGCCGATAGTTTAGCGCAGCACTGGGTTAGAAACTAGAAGTGCTGGCTTTATCTTTAACAAATACCCTTAACACTAAAACTTAGTTAAGTAACAGTAATAACTTAAGTCTAAGTACTATTAGTGTGCTCCTCGCAATCGCCTTGGTCGCAGGTATTGAGGCTTGAGCGGGCTTGCTTATCTTGATTGAGTACTTGTTTTAAGTCTTCTGTACGTTGACGCACAGCTACGCCGTAGCTGTGATCGTCGCCCCAAAGTTTTGCTAGTTTTATTACAGACTCGCGATCATGCTCTCTAAATAAATGTCCTGCGCGTTGTGCATCTTCTTTTGAGTTACCTAACAATTCAAGGGTTTCAACACCTAAGTTTATAGCCGAATCGACCGTTTCACGGTTAAATGCATCGACCTCGAGTTGCAGTAGTTGATAAGCATGGCGGCGGTCGATTGCGCGCGCCACTATTTTTAGTTGTGGAAAGTGTTTTCGGGCTAGGGTAACTATTTCAAGTGTTTTATCAGCATTATCAATAGCAATTACCAGCAATTGTGCGGTATCTGCGCCAGCAGCTTCAAGGAGCTCTTTTCTGGCGGCATCCCCGTAATGTACGGTATTGCCAAAGCGGCGCAGTAAATCAATCTGACTTGGGCTGTGATCAAGAACGCTAATATCATAGCCTTGGGTACTCAATAAACGCCCCATAATTTGCCCAAACCGACCGTAACCGGCGATGATTACATGCTTAGCTGGGCTTATTTGCTCTGGTTTATCAAATGCAGGCACACTGGTTATATTACTGCGTTTTTGCAGTTGGTCGTAAAGCATAAGAAGTAAAGGAGCGACCAGCATCGATATTGCCACTACAAGGGTGGTTAAACTGCTTTGTTCCGGTGTGAGAATTTGCAGTGAGTTGGTCATTGTTAATAATACAAATGCAAATTCACCGCCTTGTGCTAAGGCTAAAGTGAAGAGTAATTGTTGTGTCTGGTGTATTTTAAAAGCACGAGCGAGTGCATATAGTACTGCGGCTTTCACGGCAATTAAAGCCACCACAAGCATAGCTACATTAGCAAACTGATCGAACAACAGAGCAAAGTTTATCGATGCACCAACCGCAACAAAGAACAGCCCTAGTAATAACCCTTTGAACGGCTCAATATCGGCTTCTAGTTCATGACGAAACTCACTTTCTGCTAAAACCACACCAGCTAAGAAGGTGCCGAGTGCGGGAGATAAGCCCACGTTTTGCATAATTATTGCTATAGCGACAACTAAAAATAATGCAAAAACAGTAAATATTTCGCGCATGCGAGTCTCGGCGATATACCTAAAAAGCGGCGCTGAAATATACTTACCAGCTAAAATAATAGCTGCTATAACAGTTACCGAAGCCATTACTTGCCCCCAGACGGGCCAGTCGGCTGTGAGAGAATGATTTATGTCAGTGGTATTTAATTGTGGTTCAAATGCAAGCAAAGGTAGTAAAGCCAAAATAGGTATAACTGCAATATCTTGAAAAAGTAATACAGAGAAGGCGTTTTGACCCGCCTCGGTTTTTAGCCAGCCTTTTTCTTCAAGGCTTTGTAATACAATGGCTGTTGATGATAGCGCTAGCATTAAGCCGATAGCCAGTGCGCTTTGCCATTTCATTGCTAATAACCAATAGCATATGGTAAAAATGAGCATCGCAGTTAGTGTGACTTGCAAGCCACCGAGACCTAAAATAGAGTGGCGTAGTTTCCAAAGCCGAGCTGGTTGTAACTCAAGGCCGACTAAAAACAGCATCATCACCACGCCAAACTCAGCAAAGTGCATGACGGAGGTTTGATCTCCTACTAAACCTAAAATAAACGGACCAATTAAAATCCCCGCTAATAAATAGCCAAGCACAGAGCCAAGCCCTAAACGTTTTGCAATTGGCACTGCAACAATCGCTGCGGCTAAGTAAATTAAAGCAACTTCTAACATTGCAGATTCCAAGATTATGCTGATTAGATGTAAGTATGCCTTAAATTTAGATTTTCGAAAGGTATGCTTATGTCATCTAGCAACGATTTTGATAGCCTTTGAAGCTTAGTAGGTTGACGGCCACGCTAACTGAATAGCATAACCGTGCCGATCAGGTTTGTTAAATTTAGTCGAGTTTTACCGGGCCATTGATATTATCAATGCTTAAATCGCCTGAGCCAGCTTCAATAATAGTTAGGCCTTTGCTGTCGTTGACGCGAATACTCCCTGAGCCGTCTTCAATCGTGACTAAGCCATTGACGTGCTCAACATAAATATCGCCAGATTCATCTTCAATGTTGATGTAACTGCCTAACTGTTTAGCAGAGATACTGCCAGAGTTATCGTCAATATCGACACTGCCAGTAATGCTGGTCAGGGTGATATCGCCAGAGTCATCTTCGATAACCAGATTACCACGTACATCTCGAATATTGATGCTGCCTGAGTCGTCACTGATTTCAATATTACCAGTGATATTCTGCAAATCGAGATCCCCAGAATCATCATCAATCGTAATATTGTGCCCTTGATTAATAGTGATGCTGCCTGAGTCATCGTCTATTTCTATATTGCCTTGCACACCAGCTATATTAATATCGCCAGAGTCATCATCTATATCAAGGTTAAATGCACTTGGTACAGTCACAACTAAATCAATGCTTGGCGAATTACCTTGGTATACAACAATGCCTGTTGGGTTGTAGTCTTTTGCAATTAATACTGCTTTGTTGCCTGCTTGCTCTAGAGAGAGAGTGTAAGCGTCATCTATCTTTGCTGTATAAATAGTCGCATCTACGGTGATTTCAGTGGCGGTGCTTGAGCCAATTATTTGTAATGACCCCGATCCTGCATCAATAGAAAGTTGCTGTAACTGTGCTGCTGACAGTGAGAGTTGTTGTTGCTGTTGTATATTTGAACCTGAGGTTGAAATATGCACAATACAGCCACTGAGCAAGAATAGACTAGTGGCAATAGGAAGAGCTTTAGTTAGTAAAGAAAGGGATTTATTGGTCATTATTTATGTGCCCGTTTTTTAATTTAGATTAATTTCTTGTCTCTAAAAGCAAAAATAAAGCCAATATTTAACATGTTGTTTTAAAATGTAATTTATTTTAATAAATAAAATACTGAAGGTTTAGGTGGTGTATGAGACTAAATAGTAGTGAAAATAAAAAGTGGTTAGCAATGCTAACCACTTACATTCAAACGTTAATTATTCTGGTGCTACGTCTAGAGTAGTAGATAGAGAATAACGAATGCTGTCGATACCTTTTTCTTTAGAGTCTTCGCTCATGCTTGCTTCAATTAGGTATAAACCAGGGTGCTGCCACGTATTTGTGAAGAAACCGTCTTTATCCGTGGTTACTTTTACTTCGTTACGTTCGTTACGGTAGCGCGTATCACCTTTTAAAATAAGAAGTTCTACGTTTGCCGCAGCTTTACCGTCTTTTAATAACTGAAAACGCGCTTCTTCACCAACAAATAAGTCATTTGGATGAGTAGGGCCGCTGATCTCTAAACCACTACCTAGAAGCGCAGGCTTTGAAGTACCGTTACGGCTAACAAATGTATCAACCGTTGAGAATGCCTTTGTTGTTCTCACATCTTTTGCATCTGCAGGAATATCTTTGCTTGTTTTTGGACCAAATACACGACGACGTTCGCCTGCTGCATTTTTGTAGAAAGTCATTAAACGTGGTTCACGTTTCAATGCAATGTGGTAAGTGCCTTCGCTTGCTAGTTTTACCGCAGCTGAATTTTTGCGTTGTAAAAAGTAAGCGCGGATTTGGTCGCTAACAGGTTTACCGTCTGGGCCAATTGCCATGATCAGGTTATCGTCATACTCAGCGCCTTTTTCTTTTGGACGATACGCTTTATCAGGAGCAAAAATTTCATTAGAGATACTAGCATCGATCATTACATAGTGTGCTTTATCACCAGATAGCGAAGTATGAGAAGGTACTAACCATTGTGCATGCGCACTTGCATAGCTAGAGGCAAGGGCTGTAAATGTAAGCGCGCCAACAAATGCGCTTTTAAGTAAATTGATTTTCATAATCTTTCCTTATTAAAATAATGTATAAGTCTATTTTTACTTGCTAGTTACTTAATATTGTTACTTGGCTTTGATAGTGACGAAGCTTTCTGAGAACTCTTTTTTACCTTCGATAGTGATTTTACCGTCTTTGCTTAAATCAAGTTCTACACGTTTATAATCTCTACCGCCTTCTTCACGTACTACTTCTAAATTAAGTAAGTATTTACCTGCCGTGACAGCTTGTCCTTCGAGATCTTTGCCATCCCAATTAATTGTGTAGCTGCCTGGGCGTTTTGTTGCGCCTGTTACACCGTCAAAATTAGCATCGCTTTTGCCCGCTTTACGCCACCACTGACGTAAGTCTTTAAACCACTCAGCTTGTTCTACCCACAATGCAACAGTTGTTACATGCTTACGCTTGGGAGTTTCAAGCCAAACGGCCACGTATGGGCGGTGGTAAGGCTGTACATCAAGATCAGGTAAGGTGAACTCAATTTCAAGTTCAGATGCATCTGCATTTGATTGAAATAAAGCCGCGGTAAATAATATTACTGCGCCAAATAAGGTGTTTAGTTTTAACATTAAGACACTCCTTTAAGTTGCGGAACCCAGCAAAAATAAATGACTGCAGGTGTTGCGACCCCAAGCACAGTTAGCCATATTCCTACTAAGCGTTTTTTTCTATTTTGAAATAAAATAATCATGCCGGTGATAGCAAATAAAATCATCAGCACGGCTGATATATCAATCACCCAGCTCCATGCTTCACCTGTATGGCGACCTTTGTGCAAGTCACCAATTAAACTTAAAATGCCACCAGTTTGATACTCTAAATTAAGCTCGCCACTGATAAAGTCGAATTCCGCAAAGGCAAAACCAGCGGGCAGCGGGTAATCAAGCATAACTAGCGCATCTTCTTTTTCCCAATCAATACTTTTTACTTTCGTTAAGCCATGCTCAGTAGCTAGGTAAGCTTCGATTTCAGGATAGAGCGTTGGTAAGGTGTTTAGGTTTTCATTCGCTTTTGTTACCAAGGTCTCTGGTAAGGCGATTGTGTGTTGGCCATCATTTTTGTCACCTTTAAGCCAATCGACATGATTTAACACTATGCCACTGATACAAAATAAAATGAGTAAAAATAACAAGGCTGTTGATAGGTAAATGTGCAGTGCACGGCTAGTGCTATATAGCGTGCGCTTATTAATTAACGGCATAAATAATTAAAATGTTATAGGCATAATACACACATGGTAATGATTTGCATTAGTTATCACAACAACATTTACGAAATTTACACTTTAGGCGCTGTTGAAGGGCGAGAAAGTAAGTAGATCATCACCATTATCTCAATGCTAGCGACTAAGCCGACAACCCACCAAGGAGGGTGGCCAAGCATCAAAATGATTAACCCAATAAACATGCCCGTTGCTGCAAACAATTTCGCTCTTTTGGGCACTACTTTATATGCTTGCCATTGCTGCAAGGTGACGCCATAACGAGGGTGGTTGAGTAGCCAAGCCGCCAGTGTGGGTGATGAGCGGGTAAAACAGGCTAACGCCAAAATAAAAAAAATAGTCGTAGGCATTACAGGCAATACAATACCAATGATGCCTAAAGCCACAAAAGATAGCCCCAGAGCTTGATAGCATGCATTTTTATATGCAGTGAAAACATTTTTTACTTTCATAATAAATAACATGCCTGACAAATATAAATAGGGTGGTCAATTGGTAACTATTACATAAATAACTGTACTATGAACTTTCCTGAAAAAAAATTATATTTATTGGTGTGGGTATTACCGGTTCATTCGTCTTTATAAGTAACGATGGTAAATTAGAATCAAATTATGTCTAGCATAGCCCAAGTAAACTTCCCACGCATGTCGCAGCTCAAGCGTACAACAGCTGAAGTACACGATAACTTAGATAATAAAATTATGGCGCAATCACCTTTTGCCTCAAAAGAGAATCACGGTGATTTTTTACGTTTTCAGTATTTATTGTTAAATCATGTTGTGCCAATTTATAACAGTCAGCAGTTAACTGCGTTTTTTGATGACTTAGCAAGCAGAAATCGCTGTGATGCTATTGCACTCGATTTACAAGACCTAGGCATGAAAGCAGAGGGTTTAGCTGAGCAAATTAAAATCGAAGACCTAACATTAGCACAAGCAGTAGGCTGGTTATATGTTATTGAAGGCTCGAAGCTTGGTGCTGCCATGCTAGCCAAAGAGGTAACTCAATTAGGCCTTGATGCTGATTTTGGTGCCCGCTTTTTAGCAGGTCCAGGTAATGGTCGTGGTAGTCAATGGCGTGAGTTTATGCAAGCAGTTGAAGCGTTACAATTAAATGCAGATGAAGAGCTAGAGCTTTATCAAGGTGCAAAAGATGCGTTTGCTGTTGCTCATCAGCTGCTTGATGTTATTTATCAATAATTGTCTTAATCAGTGTTAAGCGCCGCATTTAGGCAAACTTTGCCAATCAAAAAGTTCATCTATTTTATACTAGGCTGCCTTAGCGTAGCCTTGGCTATAATAGGCATGCTGCTGCCTGTTATGCCGACTACTGTTTTTTTAATCCTAGCACTTGCATGCTTTACCCGTTCAAATGATAAGCTTGCAGCTTGGCTATTGAATCACCCCAAGTTCGGTAACACCTTAGTTAACTGGCAAACAAAACGAGTGGTGCCCATAAAAGCAAAATATTTTGCTTCGCTTGGTATGTTTATTAGTTTAATTATTATTGCCTTAACAAGTAAATCTATCTGGTTGGTGAGTTTTTGCTTACTGCTCTTCTTGCTAGTGATTAACTACCTATGTTCCAAGCCTAGTCAAGTAAATGAGCCTTCATCTAAACCATATTTTAAAGTAATACAGGGCGTATTATTCGCTATGTTGTGTCACTTTTTAATCGCTTGGTTAGTGTTTTTTCAGTTCACAGGTAGAGCACAGCCAATACAAGTACAACAACCGAATGTCATTGCGGTAGAGTTAATTGCAGCACAAGCACCTAAACCTGAAGTGTCTGAAGCTAAAAAAATAGCTGAACAAGCAGCGCAAAGCCAAGTGGCAGTAAAGCAAAATACGCCCCCGCCAACGCCGGTAACAAAGCAAAAAGTATTGACCAAAAAGCAACCTGATGAAGTGAATGTTGAGCAAACAAAGCCGGCGAAGAAAGTACAACCTGAAGTTCAGCCACAGATTAAAAAACAGCAACCAGCTCCTCGTGCGATAGAGCAACCAAAACACCAAGCAATCGCAACCACAACGGTGCAACAGCACAGTGTTCCTAAGCAACAAGTCTCGCAAGGTAAGCAAAGCTGGACGGCAAGTTTATTGTCACATTTAATGGCGTACCGTAAATATCCAACAAGTGCGATTATGAAAAAGCAGCAAGGTGTGGTCTACGTAGAGGTGGTGTTGGCACGAGACGGTAAGGTGATAGCGCTGGAAATAGTTAAAGGTTCCGGTGTGAGTGTGCTCGACAAAGCAGCATTAAAAACAGTAGTCGATGTAGCTCCTCTGCCTAAGGTGCCAAAAATATTACCCGTTGAGGTTGTTGCAAAACATAATTATTGGCTAATACAGCCTCGTAAATAAAGCGCTGTTAAATAAATGGCGTTTTTACATTTTAAATTCTTATTCGGGTGGCTTGACTACCCTCGCATCCGTTGGCTCTACATCACCTTTTATTGGTTTGTTTGGCACTGTGTGGGGGATTTATCATGCGTTAGTCGGGATCGGTGTTTCTGGCTCGGCAAGTATTGATAAAGTGGCAGGCCCGGTTGGTGAAGCCTTGATAATGACCGCTTTTGGTCTTGCGGTGGCAATTCCTGCGGTACTAGCATATAACGCCATTAGTCATGGTAACAAGTCGGTGATTATTCAACTAAATCGTTTTGCATCACAGCTACACGCTTATTACTTAACCGGCACAGTACATACTAAGGCAGGGTAGTGTATGTCATTCAACTTTGATAATGATGATGAAGAGATTATGAATGAGATCAACATGACACCATTAGTGGATGTGATGTTGGTATTATTGATTATTTTTATTATTACAGTGCCGGTGATCAATCAGTCAATACAGGTCGATTTGCCCTCCGCGGAAAGTGAAAATGCCGAAGCAAAACCTGACATCATTGTATTGTCTGTAGATAATGAAGGTGGTTATTTTTGGGCTGAACAAGCCATTACAAAAGAGCAATTGATAACGCGCTTAGCAGAGCAAGCGACTAAAACTCCGCAGCCGATTTTGCATATTCGGGGCGATAAAACCACAGAGTATCAAAATGTGGTGTTTTTAATGGAGCAAGTGCAGCAAGCTGGTATTAGTAGTATGGGCTTTATTACAGAAGGTAATAAAAAATAAACATGGATACAAAAAATCACCCAGCGGATTAGCTGGGTGATACAAGTATTTAGAAATAATAACCCACGTTGATATTGAAACGACGTTCGGTTTCATCACTATCACCGGCAACGGAACCACCTACAAATGGCTGGTTTTTCGCAAATACGTAATCGATGTAAGTGAATAAGCCGCCAGCAGCAATAGATACACCAGTTACGTTCATCCAGGTGTCCTCGGTATTGTCTGATTTATCATAAATAATACCGTAGTCATTATAAAATTGTAGTCCAGTAACTGGGCCCCATTCTACCGGAACACTGTAGGCAATATTTGCGTTGGTCATGGTAGCTTGCGCGGCAATGCTGTCATAAAATGAGTATGCCCCCACAGCCATACGATTGACATTATCTATATCATAATCGTACTCGCCATGTTGCAGCTGAAGGTTCCATGCGCCAATATTGCTGTTTAAGTGCAGTGCCCATGCATTGTAATCACCCGCACGATCTACGCCATCGTGTAAGCCACCCGCTAACGCCGAGAAGCCCACTTCAGTTTTACCGCCATCATGCTCAAAATGGTAGCCATAGCGACCAGAGAACGTATTGTATTCGCCAATTGGGTTACCAACCAGGTCGCCATTTTCATCTCTAGCACCAGGATCGCCATACACACCTTCATCAGCACTGCGAAAACCAACTACGTCGTATGAATAACGATCGCTACGATTATCTACAGAACCGTCTACACCGCCTTGCTCATCGTTTTTAAAAAAGCCTAAATCAAGCTGCCAGTTGTCGGCAATTTTACGCTTGAAGAGCACACCCATATCGTGATCATCTTCAAGGCCAATGTAATAAGTGGTCCCGAAGAAATAGTTGTGCGAATTATATGGCCAGTTACCAAATGGTACTTTAGTGATACCTGCTTGCACCTGCCAATCATCGGCAAAGTCATAAGCTGCATAAGCATATTTAACCGCTGTCATGTAGTCAAAAAAACGAATTTCAGCATTGAGCATGACGTCGCCAACATCACCAGAAAAATTCAGTCTAAAAATATCGAAATCGTAATCGCCGCCACGATCTTGGCTGTCTTCATCATAAGAGGTATGGCTGTAATTGGTACGTACTGCACCACCAATTTTTATGCCTTGCGGTTCTTTTTTGCTTTCAACCGCCGCAGTTTGTTGCTCGGCCGCTTTTTGCTGCTTTGCAATTTGCTGGTCAATTTCTTGCTGTTGCTGGGTTGCTTTTTGCTCAGCTGCATCAAGTTTTTGTTGAAGCTGTTGCATTTGCTGTTGTAGTTGTTTTAATTGGGTCTGCATATCATCAATATCTGATGCATTTGCTTGGCTAGTGGTGGCCCCTAGCAGTGTCGCGAGGGCTAACTGTGATAGTTTAAGCATGATAAGTCGCTATTTTGAGATTGAGTATGCATAGAATAGACTATTTATACTTATTACCCAAGTAATTGAACATATTACGCTAAGGTAAGATACTGTTTATTTTCATTATTATGACAGTATTTTTACTACTAAAGTTTACTATCTGCGGCTCGGGTGATCAGGCCAACTTCAAGCAGCGGGGCGGCATCAATACTTTGCGCATCCATCATAGTCGCAATACGTTGCATTGATGATAGTAACTGGCTCTGCTCCCATTGTTCAAGTGAAGAAAACTGTTCTATAAAGTGTTCTTGCAGAGGTTGAGGGGCATCGGCAAGAATATCTTTACCACTTTGAGTGAGGTAAATACTCACACGACGCTTGTCTAGTTGGCTGCGTACTCGAGTAACTAAGTTGCGGTTTTCTAATCGATCCAGAATATTGGTTACAGTAGCCGGGCTTAAATTCACATTTTGTGCGATACGACTGGCAGTAATGCCGTCTGTTTGTGCTACCTCGGTCATTATTAACAGCTGTGGCCCAGTCAACCCTGAGGTTTTATTTAACTGTTTAGAGTGCAGATCAATCGCACGAATTACTTTGCGTAATGAAACCAACAGCTCGTCATATTTTTGCATTATTTTATCTCTTGATAGGGGCGGTTGCGAACAAGGAACGATCGTAATCGATAAATATTACACATCAAATAAATAGAGTTCAAATAGTTGAGGTGGATTAACGCTGTATTATTGGCTTTACAGTTAGTCGTTACTGATAGCAACTTTATTTGAATTGAAATTAAATTCAGCTCATTTGTTACTTATTTTATTAACTGTTTTTATCAGCTAAGTTATATGTTGAGCATGACTAAGTGAGAAATTATAACTTTGTGGCAAAAAGCATTAATTAGTATTTACTAATTGGGGAAGTATTGGGTAAGGTATTGCAGGCTTTTCATTATTATGGGACGTATTATGAAGTTATCTCCATCTGTAAGCATTGAACAATCGGACTCTGGATTAGAATATATTAATATCGCAAGCGATTTTTGCAGCGCGAAAATTTTTCTGGAGGGTGCGCAATTAACAGAGTTCACTCCGAGTGGTAAAAAGCCGCTGATTTGGGTTTCAAGCGAAGAAGATTACCAAAAAGGTAAGAGTATTCGTGGCGGTATACCAATTTGTTGGCCTTGGTTTGGGGTAAACCCAAATCCAGATTGGCCTATCCATGGTGTTGCGCGTACCAGTTTATGGCGTGCAGATGAGGTATCGGAACAAGATAAAGAGATCCGCGTTAGTTTAACGTTACCAATGACTCAGGTAGATGAGACATATTGGCCGCACAAATCATCTCTTAAAGTAGAGTTTGTATTAACTACAAAACTTGAAGTTCGCTTAACAACAACCAACTTAAGCGATCAAACAATTACCTTTAGTCAGGCACTTCATACTTATTTTCCAACACCAGCTATTGAAGATACAAGAGTAGATGGCCTACAAGGTTCTAAATTTATTGAGTTTGGTGAAGGCCCATTTGATCAAAATGAACTCATTGGTTTTGCCCGCGAAACGGATATGGTTTATACCCAAGCTGCCGATACACAGCGCATTATTACACCAGATGGTATTATTGAAGTTGGCCGTGAAAACTCAAGTTCGTGCGTTCTGTGGAATCCGTGGATAGATAAATCAAAACGTTTATCTAATTTTGCCGACGATGAATATCATACTATGCTGTGTTTAGAGGCAGCTAATGTGATGGATGACAGTGCTGTTGTTGAGCCCGGGCAAAGCCATACACTCGCCACGACAATTAGCTGGGTTTAAGCTAACTTAAGCCAACTTACACTGATAAGTTGGCTTTTGAAGGAAAATGTAACGTGTTTGAAAACCATCAACTTGACTGTTTACCGCAACACCAGTCTATCGAATTTAAGCCCCTCGCAAATAACGCATTATTGCATGCACAATTGAGTTGGTTATTATTTTACGTCCCTTTGATGGCTGTGTTAGCCGCGGCGTGCTTTTTCAATCAAAACTTTGCAAGTGTGGCACAAACCCCATTAATGATTGGCTTGCCAGTCATTTTAGTTTTGTCGTTAATTTTTAATATAATTAGCGTGCGTTTGAAAGGTGTTGCAGTTCGTAACCACGATATCGCCTATCAAAAAGGCGTTATTTGGCAGCAAGTAACCATTTTGCCGCTTTCACGAATACAGCATACCGAAATACATCGAGGCCCACTTGAGCGAAAGTTAGGCTTAGCAAGCTTGCGCTTATACAGTGCGGGTGGCATGAGTGCTGACTTAAACATTAGTGGCTTGAGTCACACCGACTGTAAAGATATCCGTCAATTTATACAAGATTACATTCAGCATAAACAAGCGCCTGAACAATTACAAAACAACCAATCAGTTAGCGCAGAATTAACAAATGAATAAGCAACACTGGCAACGAGTATCGCCGTGGGCGTTGCTGTACTTTGTAATACATTTTGCTTATCGATTTATTAAAGACGGTATTTTTAATTTATTACCTATTGCTGTTGTATTTGTCACTCAAGTTCAAGATAAGTTGTTTTGGGGCAAAATCGGTGCGTCGATTGCTGTTGTGGGGCTTTTGTTATATTCGTTTGCCTATTACGTGAATTTTAGATTTTGTATCACCGATGATCACGATATTTTACTCAATAAAGGGGTGTTCAAAAAAGAGCGCCTAACGCTTAGCTTTTTGCGAGTACAAAACGTGAATGTGGCAGAGCCATTTTATTTTAAACCGCTGGGGTTAGTTAATTGTATTTTTGATGCAGCTGGCAGCGTAGCGCAAGAGGCTGTGCTTCCAGGGGTTACTCAAGCATATGCTGAAGATGTGCGAGAGCAGGTGCTCACTTATAAAGAATTGCAGCAAGTAGTTGAAGACCAACAAACGACTGACAGTGAACAAGTTGCAGAAACCCTATACAGTTTAAAATTGACCAATAAAGAAGTCGCTAAATTTGGTTTAATGTCTAATATGGCAATACTTGCACTGGCCGCTTTAGCGCCATTTATGAATGTGTTGTTTGATTTTTTTGAACAGGCAGTGATTAACCGCTTGGAAGCTTTTTATGAGCAAGAAGTGGGTTTGCTGATTAATGCAGCTGCATTGGCAGTATTTTCAATATTGCTTATGCTGGTCATGCTAGCGGTTTTGCTGTCGGTTATAATGTCGCTAATTCGGTTCTATAACTATGAGTTATATTTTCAGGCCGGCAAGTTCAAGCGTATCTCTGGCTTGCTAGAACGTCATCAATTGTCGGTGAGCCTTGATAAAGTGCAATCAATTGTAATTAAAAAAAATCTGATTGCGCGTTTGCTACAGCGTTACACAATACAGTGTTTCCAAGCGACGAGTGGTTATGTTACGGGAGCAAAGAGTAAGCAAAGTTTGGTTATGCCGGTATTAAAGCATGAGCAAGTTAATCAAACACTCCAGCGCGTTTACCCTTGGTTAAGTGAAGCGAACTTTGATTTTAAAGCAGTGAAATTTAAAGGCGTTGAGCAAGCTCTACTGCTTAAAAACTTCCTGTTTTACTCATTGTTACCAAGCCTCTTGTTTGGCCTATTTAATTATTATGTAGTTGCTAGCCACGCTTTATATAGTATCTGTATTTTTGTGATGTTGAGCTGCTTAGTGTATTTATCGTATAAGCGCTATGGCTATTACTTTTATCATTATCAAGGGCGCTACTACGGTATTTTTAGAAGTGGGATGCTGGGTGTACAGTATCGAGTGTTTGAGCTGTACAAAGCTCAGAGTACGCGTGGAGTTAGCACGTATTTTATGCGAAGAGTAGGCTTGAAAAGCTTGTCTATACAACTGGCTTCGGGCAATGTTAGCTTGCCTTATCTAAAAGCAACGTTGGCAGATGAAATTATAGACTTTACTTTGCTTCAAGCAGAGTTAGAACAGCGAAATTGGATGTAAAAACCCAATTGCAAATAATTATCAATTGCATTGATCTATTTTAAATACCCATTATACTAACACCCTCGGTAACTCATTTGTTGTGGAGGTTATGATGGTTTCAACGCTCTGTTTAATCGCTTTTTGCTGTATTTTGGTTTTAATGTGCCATATTCGTTGTCATAAAAAACCATCGCTGATTTGTGCGCGCTGTGGTGTGCTTGTAGTGGGGAGCTTGATTACATTGGCCATGTACAGCGCAGGCCTTGGCGCATTACGTACCGTATTGGTGTTTGTTGTATCTGTGTTTATTATCAGTATGTTAGTGAGTTTAGTTCAGCCACTAGAGATTGATTAACACGCTTTCTTACATTTTATGCTCTCTTTTATTACACGTTATGGCCATAATAGTTAAAAATAAAACTATCAGGGATCATGATGAAAAACACACTTCTTACAACTTGTTTATTAGTCGCGTGTAATGTGCAGGCTCAGTGGAAAACTATTTATACCGAGCATTTTAACCTCTTGAAATTATTTTCCAGCAACCTCAATTGTAAACTTGTGGCAACTGTAAGGCTAAGTTGCCAGTTTTAAGTTGTTTTAATTTTAACCAAAGGTTGCTTGTTAATTTCAGCCCTATACAATGCCGCGCCTAAAATAAATTCAGTTAAAACAGTTGTTTACATCGTGTTTTTGCTTGATTTATATAATAGTAACTTATTAACCATTATGTAACTAGCGAGGTTTGCTTTGGCGCATTATTTGCCTATTTTATCATCTTTTATTTTAGTGTTTAGCTTCTTACCGCTTCTAAATAAAATCCGTAAAAATCGCAGTGTATCGGGACTGTCATTATTGATGATGAGCTTTGGTGTAGCGCAAAGCGTTTATTTTATAACCTATAATTTATATTTTGAACGTTTTTACATGGTGTTGCCATTTGTGGTGACAGGCAGTTTAAGCGGCTTAATTTTATATTACTTTGCTCGCTACAATGCAAAAAAAAGAGAACGAATTCAATTGACTGCTATGCTTGGTTTTTCTCTTTTGCCATTTTTATTATTATTAAACCCGCAGCTTGAAACAGCTCAGGTGCTGACCTGGCTAACATTTGTTGGCTTAATCATGAGCTCGGTGCGCGTTATGCCGCAAACGTACAAAACCCTGCGCAGTGGTGATATTAGTAACCTAAGTGCCCGCTATTTCAGCTTGCAGTTCATTGCTGGTTTATGCGGTTTGTTTGCTGAGTTTGCAATGGCTGCGCCGAGTACTTCGCATATTTTGACTTTCGTGATGATCTTACTTACTAATGCTGCCCAACTTGGCTGCATTCAATACTATAAAATGCGTCCAGTCGCGGCTTAGTCCAGCAAAAATGAAATAATTTTGATGTTCAATTAGCTCAGTGTATGGCAGTTTATTAGAAATATGTTTCCATACCGTGAGCTTTTTAATGCAATTAACTATTCATCAAATAGATGCATTTACCAGTGAGTTATTTAAAGGCAATTACGCTGCTGTTATTGATTTAGAAGCGTGGCTAAGTGATGAGCTAATGCTCAAAATTGGCGCTGAAAATAATGTCTCTGAAACCGCATTTACCTGTCGTCAAGCTGATGGTAGTTTTGCTATGACCTTTCCAAAGCAAGCACCTACTGAGGTAGATAATAAACCAGCAGAGTTGTTACAAGGCTTGTCTATACAACCAGTTGAGGTGTTGAAGAATAGGCAAGCTTACTTTGCCATTTATGAAAATGAGCAAGATGTTTTTGATCTAAAAACTGATTCAGCATTACTTAAAACCTTATTCCCACTGGACGTTGTTGCAACGGCTCCCAGCGTAAAATATGATTTTATCTCTCGTTATTTTTGGCCTGCCAGTGGTGGCGATGAAGATTTTGTAACAGGCTCCATTCATACAGGTCTTGCGCCATACTGGGCGCAGCAATTAAATAAAACCTCTTTAAGTGCTTATCAGGCATCAAGCCGCGGTGGCCATATGCAATGTGATGTAGGTGAACATATCGTGACCCTAACAGGGCACGCTGTACGTTATATGCAAGGCACTATTTTCCTTTGATTTAATCTCATTTTTTACTTTCTTGAATTGTAATCGCGTGGGTTACTAAGCTGTGTATGTATTTTTGTAACAGTTGCTTACAAATGTCATGTTAATGTTTCATTCAGCTCTGTTATTATGGCTCCAGTAAAAAATTAAGGGGTATTAATAATGCGAACAACTCTATTGAAGTGGGTGTTGCCGTTTGTTGTGTTAAGCGTCGGTATTGCTGGCTTTGCAGGAATAAATGCAATTGCACAAGAACCAGAAAAACAAGACGTTGTAGATACACGACCGGTTGTTAAAGTAGAACCGGTTGCTGCGAATAATCATCAAGTTGTGATTAACAGTTATGGTGAAGTTAAACCGCTTGAGAGCACTCGCTTATCAGCGCAAGTCTCGGGTGAGGTAGTAAGTTGGCATCCGAACTTTGTTGCTGGTGGCATAGTGGCTCGTGGTGAAATCTTATTTACAATAGAAAAAGATAATTACGAAGCTGCTTTATTACAAGCCCAAGCAGAGCTTGCCCAAGCTCAAGCACAATTAATTGAAGAACAAGCGCAAGCACAAGTAGCCGAAGATGAAGCGAAGCGTTTTCCTGATAAGGAGCGTACCGCGCTATTTTTACGTAAACCACAAGTACTCAGTGCTAAGGCATCCGTTAAATCTGCTCAAGCTCGATTAAAACGTGCGCAACGCGATTTAGATAACTGTGAAGTTACAGCTCCTTATGATGCACTTGTTGTGAGCCGTGAAATTGGTGTTGGCCAATATATTAATATGGGCACACAAGTGGCTGAATTAAACAATATTGAAACAGCTGAAGTTATTATTCCAATTGCGGGCTTTGATAGTGTGTTTTTACCTGAGCGTGTTAAAGGTATAAAAGCGACGGTAATGAAAACTGGTTTGCATGGCTTTAGCCGTGAAGCGAAGATTGACCGTGATTTAGGTGTAGTAGATAACGCGACTCGCATGAGTAGTTTAGTTGTTCGTATTGATGACCCATATGGCTTAGTAAATAAACAACATGCAATTAAATATGGTACATATGTACAAGTAAATTTTGCCGGTGCAATGCTGGAAAATATTTATCGTTTGCCGCAAGAGTTGGTGAACAATCAAACGGTATGGATTGTAAATGCAGAACAACAACTAGAACCACGCAAAGTAAAAGTGATTCGTGAAGAGGGTGAGTATTTTTATATTAGCGATGGTTTGGAGGCCGACGACCAGCTGGTAATGACTCTACCTGAATATCCGCAAAAGGGGATGGCGGTTAAAGTTGCTGGTGTTCAAGATGTTAAAAAAATTGATGCACTAGATAGTGCAGCCACTGAAAAACTATAAAAGGTGACTGCGTTATGAGTAACACGGAACTACCAAAATCAGAGCAAGCAAATATCGCCCCTGCAAGTACAGAAAAGCAAACAGGCTTAATAGCCTATTTTGCTAATAACTCTGTTGCTGCAAATTTAATGATGGTTTTCATTATTGTGATGGGCATCATTAGTTTTTTCACAATTCAACGCCAGATGTTCCCAAACATCGAAGTTAACTATATTACTATAAACGCAAACTACCCAGGTGCTTCGCCCCAAGAGATGGAAGAGAGTATCTTAATTAAGATTGAAGAGTCTTTAAAAGATATTACTGAAATTAAAAAAGGGACCTACCGCGCATTTCGCAATGGGGGGAGTGCACAGCTTGAAATCAATACCGATGTTGAGTTGACCGATGTGCTCGATAAAGTAAAACTGCGCGTCGATGGTATTGCTACTTTTCCTGCGGGGATGGAGCCGGTCACCATAAGTCAGGTTGAGTTTCGCCAAGATGTAATAGGTATGACGCTCGTTGCTGATTTACCTTTGTTTGAACTTAAACCTATCGCGAACCGAATTGAAGATGAGCTACTGCAGCTGTCAAATGTCTCATTAGTGCAAAATGATGTGCCACTGGATGAGATAGCAATTGAAATTGAGCCAGATACGTTACGTCGTTATAACCTTACGTTAAGTGAAGTAGCCGCAGCTGTGCGTCGTTACTCAGCTAACTTTTCTGCAGGACAATTAAAAACCGATGCAGGTGTAATATCTGTAAGGGTTGAAAACCAGCTTTACTCTGGTGAAGAGTTTCGTCAAATTCCAGTTAAAATTGGCGCTAATGGTGCCAAAGTATTACTGCAAGATATTGCTGTAATTAAAGACCAATTTACAGAAGGTGAGCGCTATTTTAAATTTAATGGCGAAAATGCCGTTTATTTATCTGTGAAAGCAACGGAGCAGCAAAGTATCATTCCTGTTGCAGATTCAGTTAAAGCATTTATCGATCAGAAAAATAAAGAGTTACCGCCTGGTGTGCGTTTAGAGCCGTTAATGGACTTCACTTATTACCTGAATGCGCGTTTAGATATGATGGTAAGTAACTTGATCCAAGGCGCTATTTTGGTAGCTATTATGCTATCTATTTTCTTGCGTTTTAAGCTTGCATTGTGGGTAATGATTGGTCTGCCAGTGTGCTTTTTAGGTGCGATGATGATGATGCCGCTGTTTGGTGTAACCATTAATATTCTATCGTTATTTGCCTTTATTATGGTGTTGGGGATTGTGGTGGACGATGCCATAGTCATTGGCGAAAGTGCCTACACCGAAATCGAGAAAAAGGGTGGGGGTGTAGTTAATGTTGTCAACGGGGCTAAAAAAGTTGCAACACCAGCCACTTTTGGGGTGTTAACAACTGTTGCCGTATTCGCGCCATTTACGCTATCAACCGGTCCTGAGAGTGCGTTCTTTTATGGTATAGCTGTAGTGGTTATGCTGTGTTTAATCTTTAGCTTAATTGAGTCAAAACTAATTTTACCAGCGCACATCGCACATACTAAGTTTCCACCAATTAAGCCGGATAGTTGGCGAGCACGCTTTAATAAGCGCTTTTTTGGCTTTGTGAATGGCCCATACAGACGCTTTATTGTGCGCTGCGTTGAATGGCGCTGGGCTGTGTTTTCTTTATTTGTTGCTCTGTTAATTATCACTTTTGCTTTGATAGCATCAAATCAAGTACGTACTGGGTTTATGCCCAAAATACCGCATGATTATCCACAAATTAATTTAGAAATGAACGATAATGTTTCGGATATGCAAACTATTGAAGCGATACGTGAAATTGAAGCAATGGTTATTGCTATTGATAAAGAAACTGAATGTGAATATGGGCATAAGTTAATTAGGGATGTATTGGTTTTCAATCAGGGCCGTACAGAAGCGCAACTTTTAGCACCTTTGGTTGAAGAAGATTTACGTCCTTATAATGCATTTGAGCTTTCTCGTCGCTGGCGTGAAAAGATGCCAGTTATCGCCGGTGTTAAGTCGTTAACAATTTATGATGATGTAAATAGCCAAGGTGGTGGCGATGGTGAGTTTGGTTATTTACTCTATGGCTCAGACATCGACACGTTAAATGATGCAGGTCGTCGGTTTATTCAGCTATTGCAGCAGCAAGAAGGTTTGTTTGATATAAGCTCAACCATTGACCCTGCCAGCAAAGAAGTGCAAATGAGCTTGAAGCCAGTGGCTTATGACTTAGGCCTAGACTTAGCAACGATAGCTAACCAAGTGGGCGCTAGTTTTTACGGTGGTGAAGCGCAACGTGTTATACGCCGTGGTGAAGAAGTACGCGTTATGGTGCGCTACCCTAAACTCACTCGAGAGGCATTTTCATCGCTTAAACATGCAGTTGTGACTACGCCACAAGGTAAAGAAGTGTTGCTAGGTGATGTAGTTGAGCTTACTGAAACACCGGGGATTAGCTATATTCGCCGTGAAGGTGGTTATCGTACAGTATATGTTTATGGCAATATTGACGAAGAAGTTATTGAACCAAATGAAGTGATAAACCAGGTAAAAGATAAATTATTACCTCAGCTTAAAGAAGAGTTTCCAAGTGTAAAATCAGAACTTGGTGGTGCAATAGAAGAGCAGCAAGCGCAAGCTAATCAACAGGTAATGTTTTTCTTTGGTGGCATGATTCTAGTTTACATTTTGCTCGCTGTACCACTAAAAAGCTATGCCCAACCCCTGATAGTGATGTCGGTAATTCCATTTAGTTTAACGGGGGCAATTTGGGGGCACTTCTGGTTTGGGCTAGATTTAACGCTAATGTCTGGTTTTGGGATTATAGCTGCCGCAGGCGTTGTAATTAATGACTCACTGGTAATGACTGACTTTGTAAACCAAGCCCGTCGACAGGGGATTGCAGTTAAAGATGCTGTAATTGAAGCTGGCTGTGCGCGTTTTAGACCAATATTACTGACGTCAATAACAACGTTTGCAGGCGTGTTACCCATTATGTTTGAGACCAGCCTACAAGCACGGTTTGTAATTCCAATGGCGGTGGCTCTTGGCTTTGCGGTTATGTTTGCAACGTTGATCACCTTGGTGTTGGTACCGTGTTTATACATTATGATGAGTGATATAGGTGCGGTGTTTGGAAGTCCATTTAGAAGGCTTAAAAAACTTTTTAATCGAAACAGACAAACCGTGTAAAAAGCGACAACCTAACTAAAAAAGCCAGCACCAATGATGCTGGCTTTTGTATACCCGGCAATTAGATATCCGCTTTTTGAATGTTTATAGGTTTTAAGGATTGGTTTTTATTTCTGGTTGCATTCTTTTGTTTGATCTTTGTCAAGCGCCACTTTATACTTTAAACGTTTTGGCAAACTAATCGAAAGGTTAGGACGCAAAGCCTCCGGTCTAAGGTTTAGTACTAAGATAGCGGGGTTGCTGCACGGGTAGTCTCCTTCACTGTGTATCATTTGCCTAAAACTAGTAAAAAAGTATTTATTTTGTTCTGTAAATGTTGGATAGTACCTATTAAGTATTCATAAGGTGTTACTTTGTTTATGCATTCGTCATTGGCCTGTGGAAAATGGTCGGCAATAGGTTGCTTAAATCACCATACCCAGTTATTTATTGGCGACATGGTGACGGTGACCTTTTATGATATGCAAGGAGAGCTAGTCGATTTATCGTTTGATTATAAAATCACTAACAGTGAGCAAGGTGAACCACAAAATTGGCCTCGTCGCATTGCCGAGCACATTAATATGTATATCCCGTTAATTGAAGCGGGAAAAATGACAGAGCAGGGGTTGGTAATTGGCTATCGCTCTAATCAAATTTACGCGTTGGATGGAAGTGGTATCACACAAGCGGAGCTAACATTCCATTGCGTTGCTCAATGCGATGATTGGGAGCAAGCTAAGCCTGCGTATGATTACATTTACCCTGATAAGAGTAATGACTACAACGCAGGGGTTAAAGTATTACAGCCAAAAACAGGAATGATTTATAAATGTAAACCGTGGCCATTTGACCGTTTCTGTAAAGTAAAAGAAGAAAATAATCCATTGTATGAACCCGGTGTTGGCCAAAGCTGGGATTTAGCTTGGCAGCAACTGCCAAATAATTGAACTGTTCCCCCTAATGCTATTTAGCATTTTCGGCCCACTCATTTGAGTGGGCTTTTTTATGGGATTGGAAAAGTTATGATAAACTCACAGCAACAACATTTTTTATTGGTTATTCTGTGTCTCTATCAAACGTATCTTTGTCTTTATTACCTAACGCCCCTGTAGCGCGTAAACAATCACATTCTTTAATTACGCATGAAAAAATGCGTGTCGATGATTACTACTGGATGCGTGATGATGAAAGAGAAACCCCTGAAATACTCGATCACTTAAACGCAGAAAATGAATACTGCGATAAACAACTCGCGCCAATTAAGTCTTTTCAAACGCAATTATTTGATGAATTAAAAGGCCGAATAGTTAAAGACGATAACAGCTTTCCGGTGAAAGATGGGCAGTTTTGGTATCACGCAGAAGTGCGTGGCGATGATGAATACGCCCGGCATTATCGCAGTAGTGATATTAGCAGTAATGATAAGCAGCTTCTGTTAGATGTTAATAAGCTAGCTGATGGCTATGAATTTTATGACTTAGGTGAAGTTGCGATCAGTCCTAATGAGCAACTACTTGCTTACTCAGAGGACACTGAGGGTCGCCGTATTTACACCGTGAAGTTTAAAGTGATAAGCGATGACTGCTTACTTGACGATGTACTTGAGAACACTGAAGGCCAAGTGGTTTGGGCTAACGATAATCAAACGGTATTTTACGTTAAAAAAGATTTAAAAACCTTACTGGGTTTTCAAGTTTACCGCCACGTATTAGGTACTTCGCAAGATGAGGATATCTTGGTATACGAAGAACACGATCGCAGCTATTTTATGGGGCTGGGGAAAAGCCGTGATGAAAGCTTAATTATTATTGATTTAGCAAGCACTGAAACCAATGATACCTGGGTGCTCGATGCCAATCAGCCAAGCGGTGAGTTTTCACAGTTAATGCCTCGAGAAGAAGGTCACGAATTTGATGTTGATAAGTTAGGTGATACTTTTTACATCGTCACTAATTGGCAGGCAAAAAACTTCCGCTTAATGACAGCGACACCAGCAACGGTAGCAGATAAAAGTCAGTGGCAAGAACATACCCCGCACCGTGAAGATGTGCTGCTTGAAGATGTTGAAACGTTCGATAAATTTTTAGTGCTAACAGAGCGCGAACTTGGCCAAACGCGCTTTGTAGTTGTTAATCAACAACAGCAGCGTATGACCTTGGAATTTGATGATCCCTGTTATTATGCTGCGGTTGCTATGAACCCAGAAAGTAACTCTAAAACAGCACGTATTTATTATTCAAGCCTAACGACACCAGGCTCTTTATATGAGGTGGATTTAGCAACGGGTGCAAAAACCTTGTTAAAGCAGCAGCAAGTATTAGGCGACTTCAAAGCTGAAAACTATGCCTCAGAGCGATTAATGGTGACTGCACGAGACGGCGAAAAAATTCCTGTTTCATTAGTTTATCGTAAAGATTTATTCAAACAGGATGGTACTAACCCGTTATTTCAATATGGTTATGGCGCATATGGTATAACCATTGATCCCAGCTTTTCGAGTACCTCACTTAGCTTATTAGACCGTGGTTTTGTTTACGCGATTGCTCATGTTCGTGGTAGTGAAATGCTAGGACGAAATTGGTATGAACAAGGTAAAAAGCAACATAAAAAAAATAGTTTTAGCGATTTTATTGATGTCACCAATGCTTTGGTTGAGCAAGGTTATGGGGCAAAAGATAAGGTATTTGCATCGGGTGGGAGTGCGGGTGGTTTATTAATGGGCGCGGTGGTTAATCAAGCGCCAGAATTATATTTAGGCATAGGCTGTCATGTACCTTTTTTAGATGTGCTGACTACAATGCTTGATGAGTCTATCCCTCTAACAACTAATGAGTACGATGAATGGGGTAATCCAAATGACCCTGAGTATTATGATCTAATAGCTGCGTATTCTCCGTATGATAATATTAAAGCACAAGTTTACCCAAATATCTTGGTGACTACAGGCTTGCATGACTCGCAGGTGCAATATTGGGAGCCAATGAAGTGGGTAGCAAAAGTGCGAGAATACAAAACAGATGATAATATTTTAGTATTTAAAACTGATATGGATGCAGGTCATGGCGGTGCATCAGGACGTTTTAAGAGCTTAGAAGAAAAAGCCTTAGAAATGGCCTTTTTTATTAGTTTAATTAATAAGTAGCCCTTACAGCGGGCACTTTCTATAGGTAAAGCAATGTTTGATGCACATGGTGATTGGCAATACTCGATAGAGCCACCAATTATTTATATTAAGATAATTGGCTGTTTTAATCGTGAAGGCGTTCAAGCTTTCACGAAATCAATTTTTTCGGACCTAGCACAATTGCCTGCTAACTCAATTGAATATGCCATAATTAATCTGGCAGAGTTTGAACTTGCCACAGCTGATAGTTTAGCCATTGCAAAAGAGTATTTTCACGGTGTAAAAGCGCGTGGCTACAAACAGGTCGACTACCTTCAACCTAGTTTAATTGCAAAAAATATGCTGGAACATATTTGGCAAGGAAGCGATATGAACATACAGTTTTATCCTAGCGTTCAAAGCTACTTAGAAAGCTACCCTGACTATGAATATGTAAAAAGCTGGCTTTAAAAAGAAGGCCCTTAATTAAGGGCCTTATTAATTTTAGTCTAAGTATGCTTTTAACATCCATACTAATTTTTCTTGCTCAGAAATATAATCACTCATCAGTGAAGCCGTACCTTCATCTTGTGCATCACTTGCTTGTTCTAAGATATCACGCTGCATCTTAATTAGCGTGCTGTAGCCTGCTAATAAATTTTCGACTGCTGTAACACCATCACTAATGTTTTTAGCTTCTTTAATCTCGCTGATCTCTAAGTAATCTGAGAATGCATGTAGTGGTGCGCCATCAAGGGTTAAAATGCGCTCAGCGACTTCATCTACTTTTAAAAGTAGTAAGTTATAAATTTCTTCAAACTTGATATGTAGTTCAAAAAAGTTGCGGCCTTTAATATTCCAATGAAAACCGCGGGCATTCATATATTGAATCTGGTAGCTGCTTAACAGAGTATTGAGTGACTTTACGATATCTTCACTTTTTGCGCTGTTAAGACCAATTGCGTTTACCTGTGACATATTTCTCTCCTAAAATAAACTGATAAGTGTTCTTGATGACTGAGGTATAAGTATCACCGAATATTATGAATCTGTAAAATGGTTATAATTAATGATATCGATAGGTTTTATCTATCATAGATTGAGTTTAATAAAATATTTTTCTATCCAAACTTATAATAGACATGGGACTTAATTTTGTAAAAACCACCCCTAGTAATTTAAACACTCCATTGATATGTAAAAATAGATTAAAAATATGATCTACAGCAAACTTTTTATCACATTGTGGATTGTGACGTAGCAGAGTTGATTTAGGTCAATAGTTTGTTTTTTAGCCGGCTCATACTAAGCCCAGTTACATAACTGGGAGAGTTCACATGCAAGCAAAAACAGAAAAAGAAAGTAAAATGGAGTTGGTTGTTATTGGTATCGCACTGCTGGCATTTGTTGTTGGTTTAGTGGGACATTTAGCAGGCGCAAGTTTTGCAAACTTCGACACCTTTGGTTATATAGCAGCACCAACCCCATTGATACTAGCAATCATTGCATTTGTTGCTTATAAAGTGGCTGCTAGTGCAGAGTACTAAACAAGTAAACTGACAATATAATTCATCACTTGGCGTGAGTAGATCATACCTGTGTGACTTAAATGAAACACTTTATGCTCTGCCATGCCATTGAGTTTGGTCTCGTCTAGCAGTACAGTGCCATCGGATTGACTACCTTTGGCTATTAATGGCATCAAACCTAAGGGTAGATCGCCAGCAATACTGTAAAGTTCGGCATTAAATGGCCAATCCCCATTTTTAGACAGTAAAAATTCCACACTGTTTTTTAAAAATACATCAAAGCCTTTTTGTTGCATCTGATGCGCTATATGGCTGCCTTTATGTGGAGTACCTAAGGTGATGACCTTTGTAACATTAAGGCTTTGATCTGATTGCGCTTCTAGGTAAGCGCGTGCCACCAAGCCGCCCATAGAATGGCAGACTAGTGCAGTGTTTTTGTCACTTATAAAGGCATCTATTTGCTTAAAAATAGTGTCACGATCAGGTGTGAGAGTATTATAAGTTAGATTTAGGATGCTCAACCCAGCTTTTTCAAGGCGTGAGCACAGCGGGCGCATAACAAAGCCAGACATATACAATCCATGTAATACCACAACTTGTTTAACAGCCATACACCCTCTTTTTTACAGGATACAATTTACATTAATTGTACGGGTTTAATCTCAATGTTCACTGAATCAGAGCTCACCCATACATCACCATCTTGAATAGTAATAGTCAGCGATATATTGCGATCAACCAATCCGGAAAGTGCCTGTGTTGCGGCAAAGTCTAAACTATAAATGCTTAAGTTTTTAAATTCATACAGCTTAGGTTGATGTTTTTGCCACCAAATAGCTTGATTATTTTCACCATAAGTATAGAGCATTACTTGTTTAGATTTATTACAGGCCTTTTTAAGGCGCTTTTCATCTGGTAAGCCAAGCTCAACCCATAATTCAATCTCATCGCTGTAGTTTTTATGCCACAGCTCTGGTTCATCATCAGCCGATAAACCTTTAGTGAATTCTAAACCTTCGCAGGCATTGAGTGCATATGCCAGCAAGCGGATCATCAAGCGCTGATCGTTTTCAGATGGATGCTGCGCCAAGGTTAAATTAAAGTCTTGGTAAAGGTGGCGGTCCATATCGCTTAGCGATAATTGCGCTTTAATAATCGTAGATTTAAGAGCCATAACAGTTTATTTGAAAAAATTTGCGCTAGTATAGCGCAATTAAACCGTTAACCAGTAAAAAACTGATGATGCTTTAAGTTCTGTTATTGGTATTAAATTAAGTCTGTAGGGTTATATCTGCATCTGATTTTTAGCTCAGCTGCTGCGGTTGATCTAAGTTTAATAAAAATTGTAATACTATTGAGTAGAGCTCTTTTGCTCAGCGAGGTATAAATTATTATGTAAAAGCTATAAATAGTTTCTTGTATAACCAATAGTTATTACCAAATATCGTTTCTTCGAATGTATAATAGAATTTTGTGGTAATAATATAGGCTCAAAGTGTTGGCCCTCTTGAGTTGATAGCTATAAATTGTCTTTTAATGGAAAGGTGTTGTAATGAAATACTGTTCTGATCAGTATAGTAGCTGTTATAGGCAGCTAGGTTTTACCTTAATTGAGTTAATGATTACACTGGCTATCATCGCTATTTTGGCGACAATTGCATTACCATCTTATCAAAATTACATTGAACGTAGCCGTGCTCAAGTCGCAGGTGCTGATTTAGTTGCGCTCTCAGTGGCACTTGAAAACCACTTTCAACGTCAATTGAGTTACACAGGTGCAACTACCAGCAATGTGAATTGGTATCAAGCTTCTACTGATTACACTATAACCATGACTCTTACCGCAAGTACTTATAGCCTAAAAGCAACTGGCTCTGAATGCACCCTCACATTAACTCATGAAGGCACTCGTACCCTATCTGGTGGCTGTGGCGGATTGAGCTCTTGGTAAGCAAAGAATCGGGCTTGTCCCTTATTGAATTAATGGTGGTGGTAAGCATTATCGGTGTATTGGCATTGGTGGCTGTGCCTTATACAAAAACATGGGTGTACGATGCACAAATTAATGATGCTAAAAGCCAACTGAATAGCGCTTTTAAACAAAGTAAAGCATTAGCTCTGCGCAACCCTGTAGACGCGCGAGGCGATAGTAGTAGCGCTTCTTGTATTAGTCTAATGAATAATAAACTGGAAGTTCGTCAACCAAATGGAAATATTTGTTCAGGAACTATTATATGGCAAGGAAAATGGCCAGAAGGTGTAGAGTTAAGCAGCGATAATAAAAGTCTAACGGCTATCTTTATCAATAATCGTGGAGCCGTGTTAAGTAATAATACTCCCCTCAATTCAAATTTAGATTACGCATTAAGCAAAGGCAGTGTGAATGATACCGGTCAACTTTATTAAGGGACGAACTTATCAAAGAGGTATATCTTTGATTGAAGCCATGGTTGCAATGTTGATTCTGGCGGTTCTTTTTTTGGGAATTGCACAAGTGCTAGCGCGCGGACTTGTGAGTCAGCGTTATATGAATACTCAAAACTTGGCTTTGTTGGAAATGCGGGAGCGTTTTCAACAAAGCAACGAAATAAACCTATGCACAAATCCAGGCAGTTTAAACTGGGTGGGTACTGTACCGCTGATGGCGAACTGTAACGAATCCGAGGTGACTATTTCTGCTGGTGGTATTAGCGTTCCTGTAACGGCTTATTCTATTACTTTATCTACTACAGAAAATGATACCTCAAGCGAGTTATTTGGTGGAGATGGAGTTATACGAATGTCGGACGAGTAGGAAGTAGAATGAATAAGCAATACGGTATATCGTTAATTAGCTTGTTAATTGGGTTGTTAATCTCATCTATTGTTTTGATTGGGATGATGATGATTTTTCGCAATACGATACAAACTACTGTACCTGCGTCTGAATCCTCTCGTAGCGATGGTGAACGTGTATCAGCTTTACTATCTGCGCACATGTTATTACAAGACGCAGGCTTTGGTATCGCTGATGCGGCTTATAATACACACTTACGTATATTAAATGACGATACGTTGGTAGCTTTAGATGCGCCTTCGGGGTCAATAGCCACAGGAAATACCATTGTGTGGTTAAGTGATATTGCTGGCAGTATCCAATGCAATGGATTACGTGCCGATACCAGTGGCGGTTTATGGCGAGTGTCTTGCGATACTATGATGGGTAACATTACTCCTACTGCTCGACTTGTTTTACCTTCTCAATATTCAACTGACGATGTAGAGCCAATTACAATAGTGGCGACACGGGCCCCTTGTTGGCCATTTGGTATCGGAGTTGAGGGGAGCATTAAAATTACGTTAGTTGTGCAAAACTCAACAGAGCACTTTATAGATAGCTCTACGTGCATGGTGAATTTTGTATGATAAGTGAGCAATAAATGAGTGCCATGAAGTTTTATAAACCATTCAAACAAAATGGAGTTGCTACTATTGCTATATTGCTTTTTGTTGGTGTAGCAATATCCGTTGCAGTATTTGGAGCTTTTAGAGCTGTAGAGGGATCGCAAAGTCAAGCCATGACCTTTCACGCTCAAACTCAAGCTCAGCGAAAAGCCTGGGCAGGAGTCGATATAACATCAAAATATTTAAGCTCTTTAAGTAGCGATAACTTAGAAATATTAATTGAAGCTTTACCCTCAAAATCAGATTCAGAGCTGCCACAGCAAAAGTTAAATGCAGAAATTGAGGATGAAAATATACAATTGTATATTTATAAAGAAGAAGTTGATGATGATGTATTTATTTATGCAGAAGTCACAGGTGAAGCTGCAAAAAATACAAGGGCACATGCTACCTCAACCATAGAAGCTGTATTTGAAATGCAACAAAGTAGCACTACAGAGACCACTTCATGCTCAGTAAACAGAACCGCAGTTATGCGTGGAGTAACTAATTTAACTGGCGGGGGAACGAACTTTATTTCTGGGGATACCTTATCTGATATTGCTGTTGAAGGTAGCCTAACGCTGGGTTCCTCTTCAAAAAGTGGTATATCAGGCTGTGCTAGCGGTGATGTTACTATGAGTGGTGGAGGAATTAAAGATAATGCAACTTTGCTCGTTGGAGGAGAGTTTAAGGTTGATTCGATGTCTCAGCCAAATAATGCAAGTGTCTGGGCGCGTGATATTAATATTGGAAATACAGGCAATGGAGATTATAACTTTCTTCGTGCAGGCGCTTATACCACGACTATATTAGATAAAAATGGAATTGTAATAGGCACGGGTGATGTTGGGGGCAAGCTAATTACAGATTCTACAAATTCTTCTCTTCCTTGGATATCTGGTACTTTAATCCCAACTAAAAATATTCCTTTTGTTATAGAAATGGATACTGGTGGGAGGTTATTAGTTGATTTGAGCGAAGCTATTATAGATGAGCTAAGTGGCTTTGTGACTGGGCAGAAATATGAGGTATTAGAAGGTGAAGGGTCTTTACCTTCTACATTACGATTTGAAGCAAGTAATATTTCTGGTGGCAGTATAAATATATATAGCCTAAACGTTAACCAGCTCTGGGGGCATAGCATTTTTGCTGATGGCTATGGTGCTAACTATAATACCGTTCTATCAAATGGTGATTTTATTATGGGGGCTGGAGATATTGGAACATTAGTTGGTGGAGGAAATCTAACAGCTAGCGAAGGTGGATGTAGTAGTAGTTCAAACTGTTGGAACACCCCCAACCTTGCAAGCACAAGTGAAATTGCAGGTTTATTTAATGTACCTAGCTACTCAGGGAGTGTTGGTCTTAAAAACTTAACTCAGCAAGTTTCGTATCTTAGCCCAGGGTTACCTGGAATTCCATTTTGTGACACAAGAGTTGAGCAAGTTGTTGCCGAAGATTTTAAAGCATCTGCTAATTATATATTTGAAGAGATAGGTGCAAAACGACAATTAACCATCCAGCATGTAACATTATCAGACGGTACAGAACTAGATGGGGTTTATGATTTATTGACAGAAGATCTGCGATCATTCAATGGGCAGCCATTTTTAACGTGTGGTTGGGGAAATAATCATTGTTTTCGAGGTTATAACGTTTGGGAACTAGATGGTCTTTCAGCTTTCCCTCCAGGGGTTGCTTGGTTTGATAGCTCACTTAAAATTAATGGTGTGAGTAGTAATAATGCAGTAAGTGGCATAGGAAAAGATCTTCTTAACACTTTAATTACTGTTGGGGATGTTGAGTTAACTAGCTCAGGACATGGTGATATTATTGCTCCCAATTTTGATGTTGTGGCCCTATGTCAAGGCAATATCATTCCTACAAATCTTTGTAATCAAAGTGGCGAGTTAGTTGGTGATGACAATAGCGGTTTATCAATTGCCAATTCAGCTATTGTTTCAGAAGAGTCTTTAAGTGTTGCTGGTTGGAGTATGAGTGGCCATGTTACGCTGGGTGGTGGAATCACAACGACAGGAGCTAAAGTTATTATCAACGGGGGCTTAGTTGTCGGATCTAATAAGGATGGAAGTACTACTGTCGGTCAAGGAGGATTGGAAGTTAACACTCAGAATTTATCTGAAGACCAATTACAAACTTCATGCACTAATGATAATGGAACTAATGAAAGCTCAGGTATTCAGCTTAAAGGAAACGGTCCAATTTGGACTCGATATCTATAAATAGTGCATATATTAAGGTGAGTTAAGGGTAAGCTAAGCCTTTAGTCATTTCTCAATTATTAAAAGTAATTACATAACTTATAGTACATAGGTAATATTGGTTTGATTACTGTTTTATTTTTAAAAACACTAAATCACTCTTCTGTAGTAAACTACCCAATATTAGTTGAGGTGATAAATCGAAATTATTCACCCAGTACCCCGCATAGCACTTAATTAAGTAAAGCATGGTGTTATGGGTTGAGATGAAAGGCTTATAAATCAAATGAGTAGAGCAGGAATACAGTGGTTCCCTGGGCGCTTGCATTAACTTCCGTAGCAATCCTTGCTTGTGTTTATCTTCTTATAAAAACAATAGCTTATGTTATTTTTATTCCGAGCTTGTCCGGTCTGGTTTCTCTACTTCTACTATTTTTAGTACCCATGTTAGTACCCATGAGATTGTGTTTTATATATACTAGCCTTAATTAGCATTGTGGAGCTTATTATGGCTAGGCCTGTAGTACGTCTAACAGATAGAAAAGTAAAATCGATTACTAGTACTAATAAAGAGCAAACGCTCTCTGATGGTGGTGGTCTTCAATTACGAGTTTTACCTACGGGTACTAAGTCTTGGCAGTTTAAGTTCAAGAATCCAGTTACTGAAAAGTTCAACAGAATGCCTCTTGGGATATATCCATCTCTATCGCTTGCTAGCGCCCGTACTAAAGCAATTGAGTATCAGGAGTTGCTAACGCAAGGTATTAACCCAAAGGCATATGAGTTAGCTAAAAAGAAAGCAGAAAGCCGGAAAGCTGCCAATACCTTCTTAACAGCCGCAGAGCTTTGGTATGAACGTAAAAAGCCTACTGTAACCGCTCACCATGCAGCCAGAGAGTGGCGAACGCTTGAAATGTATATATTCCCTAAGATGAAAGATATACCGTTAGAAAACATTACAGCGATTGATACCATTGAAATACTTAGGCCATTAGAAGCTGACAGTAAACACTCCACAATAAAGCGTATTTGCCAAAGCTTAAATCAGATCATGGATTACTCAGTAAACCACGGGTTTATTAATGCCAATCCACTTGCAAAAATTATAAAAGTATTCACTAAAAATACAGTAGAGCACATGGCTACTATTAAGCCTGACGAGCTGCCTGACTTTTTAACCGCTTTAAATAACTCTCAAACCATACAAAATAAAACCAGTCTTTTAATTTTGTGGCAACTGCACACTATGACTCGCTCAAAGGAAGCCGCAGGCACTAAGTGGGCAGACATTAATGTTGAAGAGGCTGTTTGGGTGATCCCTGCTGAAGAAATGAAGCGAAGAAGAGCCCACAGAGTGCCTTTAACACCAGCTACCTTAGCAATACTTGATCAAATGAAGCCATTAAGCGGCCACCATGAATATGTGTTCCCGAGTGAACGTAATGAAAAGAGCCATGCCAGTACCTACACAGTTAATGCAGCTATAAAGCGAAGCTTAGGCTACAAAGATAAGCTGGTGGCTCATGGCTTGCGCTCCGTTGCTTCTACAGCGCTTCATGAGAAAGGTTACGATAGCCTTTTGGTCGAAGCCTGCCTAGCCCACGCAGATGAAAACGAAACAAGAGCGGCATATAACCGCTCTGATTATTTAGAACAACGCAGGCCAATAATGGGCTGGTGGAGTGAGTTTGTTGAGCAAGCTAATTTAAAGTAATAGAACCTAATCAAGCATTGCTTTGACTATTTCATTGAGGGCTTTTTTTTCAGTGGTATTTTGCTCTTTAGCGTAGTTGGTTAGCTTTTTCTGGTTTGCTTTATTTAAACCTAATAAGCTATTATTTCTTTGACGATGTATTTTTTGCTTATGCGCGTTGTATAAGTAGGCAATGAGATTTTTTTGAGCAGGTAAAAGATCTACTGATACGGGTCGCGTGCCATTAATTTCTAAAGAGTCGTCTAAAGCCGAAGGCTGATTAAGTTTTTCGGTAATGTAAGTAAACGTGCAATTAGGTAATAAGTTAACTCTAACATTAACAATAGTTTTAAATGCAACTAGAGATGTCGAGGGAGCAGTAATAGTGAGAAATCTGATATCTGTGCTGGTTAACTTATCGAAATTTAATGTAATTAGAGATGTCGAGGGCGTAGTAGTGAGCTGGTTAATAGTAAAGTCGGCAGCATGAAATTTAATTTGATACTTACATCCTAGATCGGGAGTTGTTAAAAAGTACTCTGTAGGAAGAGACTTATTTGTTTCTAAATTCACACTCGTAGTGTTAGAAGGTTTGATTGTTTTGATATGATCAAAAAGCGGTTTATCAATATTTTCTACATAGCGATTTTTTAAGAGCTCCCAATTACCTATTAGTGCAATACATGACCAATAAACTGTCTCGTTATCAATAGGTTTTATGAATTGAAACACATCTTGTTGCTTCGACGCCTCCTCTACTTTTTCTACTAGATAACGCCAAACCCAACTACATGTTTCCTCATCTTTCATGTCTAACCAGGGAAGTGGGCTTTTACCTATTACATATTGCGAATATGCGCATTTTAAGGCTAATAAATAGTTTTGCTTATGTCCATCATGGGTCATTGCTGCGTCAAAAGTTTTTATTATCAGCGGATATGCTTCCTCAATGTTGCTTGCAAAACTTCTATAGTACTTATTTTGTGGAGCGAAATGAATCTGTGGGATAGGGTTAAGGTTTATGTAAAAAAGTACCCAAGATAGTTGTTTTGGGTTTTTAACTGATAGCCAATCAAAGCTCTCAATAGGTAGCACATTTGCAAAGTAACTCTTCATTAAATGACTTAATTGGTGTTTTGAACGTTCGCTTACGCCATTAATAAATTCACTTTCCCATTTTTGAATAATCTCACGAACTTGTTCGATATTTGTAGGGAAGTTATTAACGTAAAATAAATCATTGTGATGAATATATTTAACTAACCAATACAGCGATCTTTCATCATTTTTGAATGTGTCTAGCCATGACATTTATGTAATTCCCTGTCAGATAAAACGTGTTTATAGCATAACTAAAATGTATTTAATAAGTAATTAATTCATAAAAAAATGCTTGTATGTCGTAAAGAAAACGTAACCTAATAAATCTTTTTTGGTACTAATTTAATAGCTCTCAGCTTTTTTTGGTGTGTGTTTTCTATGTTTTGATCTTTTACTCTATTACATGTCAGTTTTAAAAAGCAAATATTAAGCTTTATAAGCAGATGAATTGATCCCACATCGGTACTACTTTTCTCTTTTTTCATTGAGTCAAATTCAACTAGGTAGCCTATGATTTTTTGATTCATACCACACAAACCTGATGGGGTGTTTTTCTGTATAGGTAATATATACACGGCACTACCTCTTCAAACATATAAAGGAATAATGGATAAATAATTACTAAGGAGACACCTCTTATGTGACTAACTAAAATCAAGAGGAAAATAATGAATAAACGTCATCCAGTTAATAGGAACTTAGTGATAAATAAAGGAAGTTTCTACAAGAATATTCCTGTATGGAATAAGGGAGATTTGATACAAAATTATTTAATATCTATTGAGCAGGTTTTAACTCAAAGCCTGAATGAGCACCCAAGGACTTTAGCTATTAGGTTCGATTTAAGGTTTCCAATTAGCTTTGGCATTATTGATCAAATTGCAAGTTTACAAACATCGCATATATCAAGCTTTTTTAAGAATCTAGATCTAGAAATACAGCGTGATATTAAAGGTAAAATTAAAAGAAACGGTAATGTCCACCACAGTAGTTTGAGATATATATGGGTTAAAGAGCAAGATAGCTCTTGCATGCCTCATTATCATGTTGCCATATTTCTGAATAAAGACACTTATTATGGTTTAGGTAGCTATCAAGGTAATGGTGATAATATGGCTTCTCGTATAATTAGGGCCTGGGCCAAGGCTATAGGGATTGAAACTTATGATGCAGGTAAGCGTGTTGAATTTCCTGATAATCATACATATAGGCTTAATAGAAACAGTGAAAACTTTGCAGAGGATTTTAAACAGCTATTCTTTAGAGTCAGTTATTTTGCAAAAGTTGATACAAAAGCTTTTGGTAGTAAAGATAATTACTTTGGTTGCAGCAGAAAGTAATCAACTTCCCATTAAGCTACTTAACAGTGTTGTGAGACCTTCAACTAGCTAAATAAGCTTAAACCCTTAGTTTATAAGGGCTGGCAAGTTCCCAAAATACCATTATGAGAACCTAAAAAATAAACGGTGTTATTACACTTTAAAAGAGTGCTCATATTGAGCACTCGTATTTTATTAATCAAGCAAACTAGCAATGCCAGCAACTAATCCACCAGCTACCGCCAAAGGGATTGTAACAGGCGCAGAAGCGACACCTGCACCAATTACTATTGCGCCAGATGTAATCGCTCCAGCGGCTGCACCGGAGCCTATAGCCACAGCTGTTCTGCTTACGCTAGCATCATTACTGCCAGTTATCTGTTTAGATAGCTCATTACCAACTAAGCCGCATGAAACGGCTTTATCTAAAGACATAATGCCTTCCTTTTAGTTAAGTAAAACAAGCGCCAAAATGACGTTGTTAAAGGTTATAGCTCTAGTTCTTCAAAGTCTTTGTCTATTTCCTCCTGTGTTATGCCTATGTAACGAAGTGTTGTTGCTTCGGAGCTATGACGAAGCATTTTCATTACTCGGGCGATGTCGTGGGTTTTCTGATACAAGTGATAACCGCGTGTTTTACGCATTGAGTGAGTACCTAAATGAATATTTAGTTCTTCACCAACTAGCGAAAATGCTTTAGTAACCGCTCTACGCGATAGTGGTTTAGGCTTTGAGTTAATTGCTTGTTGATTTCGGTATGATTGAAATAAGTAGATGTGGTGTGGATGAGTAAGCTTAATTTCGTTGATTAAGGTAAGCGCCTTATCATTTAGCTTTATTTCAGCTAACTTCGAGGTCTTTGACTCGTAAATAATCAACCTATCGTTATTTATGTCAGTAAATTTCACTGCAAGTAAGTCAGATATTCTAAGCGCGAGATTTAAGCCAATATTCCATATTTGGCTCATTTGCTTTGAGCAACGCTTTTCTAGCAAATAACTAACAAATCTTACTGTATCAAGATCTTTAACCGCTTGTACTTCAGCCATAAAAACCTCCCTTTATTCAGTTGTAACCGTAACCTGATAACAACCTGTGTTGTAGTACTCAACAAAGTTTGAAATGAACAAGGCTAACAACTCTTTACCTTCCTTAGCGTTCAACCAACCAGCTAAAAAGTGATAAACCTGCTTAATGCTAAAGCACACATCAATTTCTTTTATCAGTTCAGGGGTATGGCGGCCCTGATATGAAAAGTCAGTAATATAACTAAGCTGCCAGCTGGTGGCCTGCTTTTCTAGCCTTACCTCTACAGGGTGAAAGCCTCCAGCTTCAGGGCTGTAATCTGGATCTCTAAAGTTAAGCGTAACCGCTTTAGCTCCGCCTACAGAATCACCTCTATTCGCAATAGCACTTACAATCATACCAATAAAAGAGTCAGGCACTTTAAAGCCTGATACTTGCTCTATTTTTAATCTCACATCTAACTCCTTTTAAATTAAACCATGCTCAGCAAACGAATACGTATTCTCGCCAATGATGATGTGATCAAGCACCGATACATCAATTAGGTTTAAAGCCTGCTGTAATTTGGTAGTAATAAGCTTGTCTGCTTGAGAAGGGGTAGTAATCCCTGAAGGGTGGTTGTGAGCCAAGATAACGGACGCAGCATTAAGCTCCAGCACCTCTTTAACAACTTCCCTAGGGTAAACGCTGGCAGCGTTAATAGTGCCTCTAAATAGCTCTTTAAACTCCAGTATGCGGTTCTGGCTATCTAAAAACAGTACGGCAAATACTTCATGTTCATGTATCGCGAGTTTATGTTTTAAGTACTCTTCGCAATCATTAGGGCTATTTAAAACGCCACCTCTAAACTGCTTCTTAGCGATTATGTATGCAGCTGCTTCAAGTATTTGCTCATCATTTACGGGGTGTTTAAATTCATATAACGACTGTTGATCTTGCATTGTAAATTCCTCTTAAGTGGTTCATGCAAGTTAGTGATGTATGTGTGTAAGTTTTTTGTTTGAAGAGCATAAAAAAATACTGACCCCGGAAAGGTTATGTACTAATAACCAACCGGAGAAATTCCATGCGTTTAATCAAATTAAAAGAAGTAATCGAAAAAACATCACTAGGCCGTTCAACAATTTATGAGTTTATGACTAAAGGCATATTCCCAAAACAAGTACCACTTGGTGCAAAGTCAGTGGCTTGGTTAGAGTCAGAGGTTGATGATTGGATAATGGATAGATTAGGGGAAAGAGAGGTATAAGTTGTGGAATTAGCTTTTAGATAAAATTCATATGTAAGGAGCTCTATTAAATATACTGAAAGCTTGCCTAATAATTGCCAATTGCTAATATAGCCCATCATTTGAAACTGCCATCCAGTTAGCCAATGTTTTAAATCTTTATTTTCTGTTAATCAAGCTGAAACCATTTGCGAACTAATTATTTCAGCTTTAATTATAGAGAGAAACAATTTCTGTGTGGTCAAGTTTTCAAAGCTTTCAAGCTTATTAATAGGTATGTATTTTGAATAGTGTGATCTTTTCTTTTTTTTCTGGCTCAGGTTTCTTAGACCTAGGCTTTGAGAAAGCTGGGTTTGATGTTGTCTTTGTTAATGAGATTGATAAATCATTTATCAATGCTTATGAGCACAGCCGTCAATTGATGGGGCATTCTCAACCCAAGTATGGTTATCATACTGGTTCAATCGAGGATTATTTAGAAGAACGTGATGAATGCTCACTAGCTAAGAGCGTTAAGTCGGAGCAAGCTAATGGCAAATTAGTTGGTTTTGTAGGAGGGCCTCCTTGCCCAGACTTCTCTGTAGGTGGAAAAAACAAGGGGCAAGAGGGTGAAAATGGTAAACTTTCTCAATCATATATTGATTGTATTAAAAAGTTTGAACCAGATTGGTTTGTCTTTGAAAATGTAAAAGGACTATGGAGAACGAAGAAGCATCGTGAATTTTATGAGCGTTTAAAAAGTGAGCTTACAGATGCAGGATACATACTAGATAACAGACTAATTAACTCATTGGAATTCGGTGTTGCCCAAGATCGTGACAGAATAATACTGTTTGGTATAAAAAATACTAAAGCTAAATTAGAAGCTAAGTTTGAATGGGAAAAATATATGAAGTATCCCAATCGAGTGGCATTTGACTTTAATTGGCCCAGTACAAATAGGTTTGGAGAGCAGCCCCCTTTTCCTGATAATGTTCCCGAAGACCTTACAATTCAATATTGGTTTGATAAAAATGATGTAAGTGCTCATCCGAACGCTAAAGCTCACTTTACGCCAAGAGCTGGGCTTGCTAAGTTCCTAGTTATAGAAGAAGGCGATACAGCTAAAAAATCTTATAAACGACTGCATCGATATAGATATTCACCAACTGCCGCATATGGTAATAATGAGGTTCACCTCCATCCATATGAGGCAAGAAGGTTATCAGCAGCTGAAGCGCTGGCAATACAATCTTTACCAAAGGAATTCCAATTTCCTCAGACTATGACATTAAGTGCAATGTTTAAAACTATTGGTAATGGAGTGCCATACTTATTTTCTTATGGTATTGCATCTACAATAAAAGATTACTTAGAAAAATAAAAATGAATGGTAATAAAAATGGATATTGAACAAACAAAAACATGGATAGACGAGCTAGTTAATGTAGAACTTAAATATATTACTGGCCGCAATATAGTCATTATAGAAAGTACTGATTGGAGTGGAACAGGAAGGGTAAATGTATCTCGTGGTGAAAACAATTTCTCAATAAGGTTTGAACGAATTGAAGCTTTACTTCACAAACTTCAAGGTGGGGCTCCTATACATGTAGATACAGAGCTTCGCTCTGGTAGTAATGACCGCAGCGCTATTGAAACAATAATTGCAAATTTCCCTGTAGTTGGTTACATGAAACCTAAACAGGGAAGGAACAGAACTAAAAATAAAGTTATACAGTTGATGAATCAAGAGTTACACCCATTAGGAGAAACTCTTGATGTATCTGATGAACATTATAAAGCGCATTTATTAACCTCTTTTAGTTTAGATACTGTAACGCTTTTATCTAAGCCTTTCCTTCTTTTAGCGGGTATATCAGGAACAGGTAAAACTCGCTTTGTCAGAGAGCAGGCGGAGCTAACAGGCTCCTTAGCAGATACTTACTGCTTAACATCTGTGCGACCTGATTGGCATGAGCCTAGTGACATACTGGGATATGTATCTCGCTTAAGTGGATGTGCTGAGTTTGTAGTAACGGATGTACTTAAGTTTATTGCTAAAGCATGGCGTGAAATACTTGATAAAGGTATTTCATTATCAGTAAATGAAAAGCTTTTATGCCTTCAAGGTGGCGTATCAGACATTGATGCAATAAAACCATATTGGCTTTGCTTGGACGAAATGAATTTAGCGCCTGTTGAACAGTACTTTGCGGATTACTTATCAGTCATTGAAACAAGGTGTTGGGCTTGGGATGAAGATGATTTTCAATACTCGTGTGACCCACTATTAAAAGCTACTACAATTCAATCAATCGATAATATTGAAAAACTACGTGAGGAACTGGGGTTTGCGGATGCGAATTATGATGATGCGTGGCAACATATTTGTGAATATGGTTTAAGTATTCCATTTAACTTGATAGTTGCTGGCACAGTAAATATGGATGAAACTACCCATGGCTTTTCTCGTAAAGTAATAGACCGAGCGCTAAGTTTTGATTTTGGCGACTTTTTCCCTAACGATTTCGATAATTTTTTTGCACCTACAACCACCAATAAGGCATTGAGTTACCCTATTTACTCTGACGCACGGACCAGTACCGATAAACTCCCTAAAATAGATATAGATGGTCGTAAAAGTATTGCATTTATTAATGCAATAAATAACGTATTGGCACATACGCCATTTAAGCTTGCATACAGAGCGCTTAACGAGCTGCTATTAGCAGTTATAAGTAGCGAACCCAAAGAAGAGGTTGACTTAAAAGCGGTATGGGATGACTTTTTAATGTGTAAGGTTTTACCCCGTATTGAAGGTGATACCGAGAAGCTTGCCGCAGTTGAAACTGTCGATATATCGATATTGAAACAATTGGAAGAAATTCTTGAAAGTGAATTTGGTAGCTTTTGGAATGAATTACCTGGCTCAGATAAAGCAAGACCTGATTTGTACCGTGAAAATGTAGATGGCGATAAATTAATTCATATTACTTGCCGGAGCAAAGAAAAAATAAACTGGATGGAAGATAGGTTAACAACATTTGGTTTTACAAGTTTTTGGCCTTAATTAAACTGGATGGAGTGCTAAGGAATGCAAGAGCTTTTATATCTGCAATCATCACAGTTTGAATTATCTATCTGGACGAACGATATTTTTAAACGAAAACAGGTTTACCAAGCCACGTTTGGTAAACGCAATATCGCTTGTTCAGATCTTGAAACACTCGCCAAAGAATCGACTTATGCAATTAAGCTGTCCCCTTCTTTAGATGTTGATACGTTAGTAGTAGATAAAAAAGAGTATGAAGCGACTAATCACGCTAATAGCATAGGTATTGCCGAGCCTATTTTTTTTGAAAATACACAATATCAATTTGAATGGGAGTTTAGCTCTGAAGTTGAAAGTGCTTATTTAACCCACCGTAGCCAAAGCATTAATGATAGCTTTCGCTTTAAAAGAGCGAGCTTAACTTCTTCAGCACGATTAACAGGTACATTAAATACGGGGAATGATGTTGGTTGGATGCGTTTGCCGCTTGAGTTTATTGCAGGTGAAAAGGTATTTAAAAGTAATATTTCCTTTGAAGTACTGCCAACAAAAATGGATATGCATAGCGACTTACCTGCCATGTATAAAATGATTGATAAAGAATTTCCACTATGGCGCTTTAGCTTACTTGAAAAAACAGAACAGAATGCTTCTAAGGGGCAGCAAAGAGGTCACTTTCCTCTGCTGTGGCTTGCTAACTTTAATAATTTACGCAAACGGTTTGAAGATGGCCTTAAGGTTATTACTCAAGCTCCGCACAGTCGCTTACAGTCATATGTTTCATATTCAAAAGCGGATAGGTTGAAAGGGCGTTTACCTCAACGTTTAAGTGAAAAGGTTAAAGAAGATATAAAAAGTAAGCAGTTCGCTAAGCGGTATAAAGTTGAAAAAAGACAGCTTAGTGTAAATACACCTGAAAACCGTTTTATAAAAATGGTGGTTACAAATAGTAAAAAGTGTATTGCCAAATTTGAAAATAAACTAAGGGAAGCAAATAAAGCACCAGATAAGCAACGCCTTTCAAATAGCTTTTTAAATGAATTACAAGAGTGGCAAAAACCTTTACAAAAAACACTAAATCAGAGCTTTTTTAAAGAGGTAAGCACGTATACAGGGCTTAATAGCGAATCTTTAGTTTTGCAGCAAAAAACGGGCTATAGCGCTGTATATCGCGTGTGGCAAGAATTAAAATACTATTTGGATGTGTTTGAAGAACAATCAAGCGTATCAATGAAGTCTGTCGCTGAAATATATGAAGTGTGGTGCTTTTTAGAGATTCGAAATATTTTAATAAATGAACTGCGCTTTAAAGATAAAACAAAAAAGCTAAATAATTTACAGTTAAACGACTTTTTAGAGTATAAATTAGAAGGCGGCTTAGCAGGCGCGTTTGAATTTGAGCGTGAGGATGGTCTAAAAGCAAAACTATTGCACGAGCCATGGTTTAGTAAAAGTGGTAATCCTATTAAGTCATATTTAGTTAGCCAAAACCCAGACATTGTACTTGAAGTAACGTTACCCAAGCCCAACTCTAAGCGATTTATTTGGATATTTGATGCCAAGTACCGTATCAAAACGAAGCAAGGCCGCTATGATGAAGACAATATTGATACAACAGACTTTGTGCCTGATGATGCTATAAATCAGATGCACCGCTACAGGGATGCGTTAATTCATATAAATAAAGAAAGCCAGTCAGACAGCATAAACAAGAGCAGACCCATATTTGGTGCGTTTGCTTTATATCCAGGTTACTTTAAACAAGAGACTAACCCACAAAGTAACCCTTATAACGAGGCTATTCATGAAATAGGTATAGGTGCATTTGCATTGTTGCCAAGTGCTGGTGGGAAAAGTGGTAGTTATTGGCTTGCTGAATTTTTACGTAAACAGTTGGGTGATGGGAATAAAGACTATGCTAAGAACTCTCAGGAGATAGAAGAGAGTTTATATGTTCAAGAAGCAGCCCGAATTCCATATGCAGGTATGAAGCAGATGCTATATCCTGATTTGGTTTTTACAGCTGCTTTAGGTGGGTTGGCAGGGCGAGATAAAAGCTATTTTGAACGCTTCGAAAATGGCTTAGCATCTTGGTATCACACCCCATTAGCTACTTTCAATTCAGCAACAAAAAACTCAAAACTCAATGTGTTAAAGGAAATTAGGTATTTAGCCATTGCCTCTACGAGTGCTATTAACTCTCGAACTAAATCTATAAAAAAAGTATGGCCAGTAATTGACTGCCAAATAGTAGCGCGAAGTAGTTTAACTATTGAGCAGGCGGGTAAATTGAATCCTAGTGCCGAAGAATGCGTTCTGTTTAAGCTTGGAAAACCCCTTACTCTTAGCTCTCCTGTTGAGTCTGTACCGCATCGGCCAATAGATAGGACTATGAAGCTCACTACGTTGTCTAATCTTGAAAAGGCATCTGTATTTAAAGAGGTTGAGAAAGTTTATTCTCAAACGTTAAACTGATTTTAGTTGTAGCAGCTCCTATCTTAGCATTCGGTATAAATGATTAGACTTATTTGATTGGTAGCCCAAAAATTGAGGCTTTTTTAATAAGTTTTGTTTATCACATATTGTATAAATATACAGAGAAGGCCCTAGTCGCGAGTGGTAATCATGCTGATAACATTCTTATAAGTGAGTAAAGTCAAAAAGTGGCTGCTACTTACATTATTTGATAATAATAAAAATTGAGTAATATTCGCCAAGAAAGTATATGTTCAACTCCTATGAAATGTTTGTTGTATAGTAGAGTTGAGCTTGAAAATGTATGAGTTAATTTGGGATTATAGTAAATATGGAAGAAAAGATAGCAAGATTTAAAGCTGATTTGAATCTTGGGACAACTCACTTAGTTCAAAAATATATAACGGCAGCAGAAAGTGAAATCCTTACTAGTTGTGATCATTTTAGTTTGAAAGATGCAATTTCTGGTCAATTTGGTGTCCATCCTAACGAAATTATTCTTGTTGGCTCTGCAAAAGTAGGATTTAGTCTTGCTCCAGATAAAAGATATAGAGAGTTTGGAGATTCTTCGGACCTTGATGTTGCAATAATTTCTCCAGTATTATTTGATCGTGTTTGGCACTCAGTTTTAGACTATAAAAACTCTCGTCAATATTGGCCTAAGAAAAATGAATTTAAGCATCATTTTTTCGACGGTTGGATTAGACCTGATAAGTTACCACCGTCCAAGAAGTTTTCTTTTGCAAATGAGTGGTGGGAATACTTTACGGAGTTATCGAATTCACAACGATTTGGAATGCAAAGTATAAATGCTGGTTTATACAGAGAAATGAGTTTTTTGGATAAATACCAGTCCTTATGTATTGAAAAATGCAAACAAGCGGAGTCGTTTTAATGGATTCATATACGCAAACTAGAACAATTCAACAATTGATGCAAGAAATCAGGGATGAGGTTATTTCTCCTCGCCCAGAATTTCAACGTAAGCTTGTTTGGTCGAATCAACATAAAAGTGCTTTTATTGATTCCGTTTTAAATAAATACCCACTTCCTGAAATATTTTTGACTGAACTTCAGGTAGATGCAAATAGTGGTATGAGAGCTGAAATGCTTGTTGATGGGCAGCAAAGGCTATCTACTTTGTTTGAATATGTCACTAATAATATTGATCTAAAGCTATCCGAAAGCATTCCAAAATTTTGTGAGCTATCAGAGGTTGAAAAAAGGGATTTCCTTAATCATCAAATTGTAGTTAGGATGCTAAAAACAGAAGACTTCGACAGCATAAGGGAGATATTCACAAGAATAAATTCGACTAAATATGCATTAAACGCGATGGAAATTAACCATGCGCGTTATGATGGCGCGTTGAAAAATTTCGCTCAGAAGATTTCAGAGGGTGATTTTTTTGAATGTCACCGTATTTTTAGCCCTACAGATATTCGAAGAATGAATGACCTCAGGTACACATTAGAATTATTAATAACTATGATGACGGGATATTTTAACCGAGACGAAAAAGTCGAAGACTTCTTAAGTATGTACAATGATGAGTTTCCTAAAGAAAGAGAGCTGGAAAGTAGGCTTACAAAAGTTTTTTCCTTGATTGATCGTTGTGATTTTCCCTTTGAATGTAGAATATGGAAAAAAGCTGATTTCTTTACTGTAGTTATCGAGTTAGATAGAGCTGTAAACCTAAATGATCATTATCTTCATAGCGAGCAATTATCAGGCACACTTAAGAAATTTTATTCAGAAGTTGATTCCGAGTATAAAGAAGGGGTAGTGAAGGATTATTATTTAGCTAGCCTTCAAGGGACAACTAGTAGATCAAATCGAAATAAGCGAGCTATGATACTGAGAGATTTAATTGGTCTTCAAAGCAACTAATAAGACCTTAAGTCGGATTCGAAATTGTTGGCTAGACTGCGCTTCATATCATAGCCAACAATTGCTTGTCGGATAAGACTATACATTGATGATACATATACGATCCCTACGTTTGGCTTAGAGCTAAATCAGCAAGAAATATTAGTTGATACTTATTAATTTAATGGCTTTCCCTGGTATTACCCAGAAAATCTAAAAAGAGCTTCAAATCAGTGTAGTCTTCACACTCAAAAGTGATTTCATCATTGCTAGCATAGATCTCTGGCTCTTCATTAGCTCCCTCATTTATTGCTTCAACTATTACATATCTAGGCGTATCTTCCTCTCTTTGCTCTACATCAGCATAATCAACCCATAATACATAATACTGTTCGCCTACTTTAAAGTTAAAACTTGGACACAGATCGTTATGCCAGCTTTTATCTATTAAGTAAGGGTGATCATTTAAGTCAAAGCCGAGATCAAAGTCTTGGCAAAACTCTTGTTTATATAACTCCATAATTACCTCTAAAAATAAATACCAGAGCAGGTGCATGTGCACCTGCTTCTATGTCGGTTAGTTAAAGTGGAAGGCCTATATCTTTTTCTGTGAGATAGTAGCAATTGTCTTCTTTGTTAAAACCAAACAAGCTTGCATAAGGAGGCTTACCTTCAGGGAAGGTGATTTTTAAGTGGGGATAGCCCTCATGGATTAACTCAATATTTACGCTGCGTTGTAGTAGCTGCTTATGGGGAATATTGAGTTTCTCAGAGATCTTTTTTATAAGTAAAACATTGAGCCCTTTGCTTTTAACCTCATTTTCATTGTAGAGTTTAAAATCAGCTTTAACTATACCTTTATTTTTCCAGTTTCTTAAAGGGCCAGACCAAATGTTCGCCAGTAAATTCGATTCTTGGGTAAGCTTTTTAGCGTCCCAGCACTTAACCGAATGGCTACCATCTTTAAAGAAAATAGTAATTTCAGCCTGTTTTGTATTTATTAACTCGAACTGAAATTCATCTGTTGATAGGTTATCAAAACAAAGTGTCGGCTTCTTTTCTTTATTATCAGAGCTCAATACTTTTTCTACTTCATCCAATAACCGGTTAATTGCTTTATCAGGAGTATCATTAAAACCCATCGCATATTTTTCCATACGGGTATAAGTATTTTTACTGATGGAAAATTCGATTAATCTTTCAGTGTTATGTGCCATAAATGCTCCTAAAATAGAATTTAAAGTTTTAGTCATAATTTTCGCTTTATATGACTTAACTTATGGTTTCATTTCCTACGGTGCCAGTCAATCATTTTTTTTATCATATATGATTTAAATAATGGTTTTGTTATAAAGTTATGCAATAGCAGCAATAAATACTGTAAACTATAATTATAATTAAGAGTGAAAAGCATAGCTTTACTTTTAGTACCCACATTAGTACCCATGGCCTAAGGCCTGAAATTAAAGGTCATACAAATCAAATGAGTAGAGCAGGAATACAGTGGTTCCCTGGGCATATGAACAAAGCCCGTAATGAAATTAAAGAAATCATGCCACAAATGGATGTAATCATTGAAGTGCTTGATGCGCGCATTCCTTACAGTAGTGAAAATCCTATGGTGACGAGTTTGCGCGAAGGCAAGCCGGTCATCAAAATTTTGAATAAAGCGGATTTAGCTGACCCTAAAATGACCCAAGCGTGGAAAGATTATTTTGAGCAAGAAAGTGGTGTAAAAGCCATTGCGTTCGGTAATGATAAAGCGGGGCAGGTTCATAGCATTAACGAATTATGTAGAAAACTAGTGCCGCATAAGGTTGGCGCTGATAAGCAAATTAAAGCCATGATCATGGGTATCCCGAATGTGGGCAAGTCTACGCTTATTAATACTTTAGCAGGTCGTATAGTTGCAAAAACAGGTAACGAGCCAGCGGTAACGAAAGCGCAGCAACGTATTAAACTTGAAGATGGCATTATGCTTTACGATACGCCGGGTATGTTATGGCCAAAAGTAGAAAATGAAAACTCAGGTTATCGCCTTGGTGCTACAGGGGCTATTCGTGATACGGCGCTTGATTATGAAGAAGTGGCCAGTTATACCGCTGAATATTTATTGCATGCCTACCCTGAACTTTTAAAAGCGCGTTATAAAATTGATGAATTACCGCAAAGCGATTGGGAATTTGTTGAAATGGCGGGTAAAAAACGTGGCTGTATTCGCGGTGGTAACCAAATCGATACGTATAAAATGTCAGAAATTCTAATTAATGAATTACGCGATGGCATTATTGGCCGTATTACTATGGAAACACCAGCCATGCGTGAAGAAGAAGAAGTGATGGTTGCTGAACTTCGTACTGCAGCTGAAGCTAAAAAAGCAGCTAAAGAAGAAGAGAAAAAGCAACGCCGAGCGCGAGCACGTAAAAATCGTCGTTAGTTTTTGCTAAGGCTTTTCAAGCCATAAATCACAGACATAAAAAAAGCCCGTAAGGGCTTTTTTAGTTTCATATCAACCGTCACCGATATGAGCAATGTAGCAAGTAAAATAGTAGGGCGGTTACCCGTTATCAATATCAAGGGGCGTTGCGATTAATAACAGGTAACCATAGCTTTAACGTGGGCTACACGTGTTTCAGGGTCGAGAAACAAATTCAGTTTATTCCGTACAAGCCGTTGTGCTTTACCGTCTTGTTGATATTGATTATCAGTTAGATTAGGTGGGCTGTCAACATCTATTTGAAAATAATTCTCATTAAGTTTTGTTTGTGGGTTATTTCTATTTAATTGAACTAGTTACCAGGTGGAACTAATTTTTATAAGAATTTTAGGCATAAAAAAAGCCCGTAAGGGCTTTTTAGTTTCATATCTACCGTCACCGATATGAGCAATGTAGCAAGTAGGGTGGTTATCTGTTATCAACATCAAGGGGCGTTGCGGTTAATACCAGATAACCTTAGCTTTTTACGTGGGCTACACGATGTTTCAGGGTCGAGAAACAAATTAAATTCTGTTCTGACAAGTCGTTATGTCTATTGACTTGTTGATATTGATTATCAATTAGATCTTGTGATGTGTCAACATCCATTTGCAAATAATTCTCATTATTTTCTTTGTTTTGATAAAGCTGTTTTTACAACAGCTACTTAGGACTAAAGTTAGTGCTGATTTTTTTTACAAAAACACCTATGCTGATTTAATAATAATTAAAAGAATCTGTGATTATGTTTTCTCTTTGGTCAATAAGCTTGCTTGCCGTGGTCTATCTAGGGATTTTATTTGCTGTAGCTGGCTGGGCTGATAGACGAAAAGTATTACCTTTTAAAGGCTTAACTTACGGTTTATCGTTAGGTGTTTATTGTACCTCATGGGCATTTTTTGGGACTACAGCGCAAGCGGCAAATAATGGCTGGTGGTTAGCGCCAACCTATGCAGGTACTATTTTATTGTTTCTTTTTGGCTGGCAAATTTATTGTCGTATTGCGCATATCTGTCGTCAGCAAAAGCTAACATCAATGGCTGATTTTATTGCTACCCGTTATGGCCAATCATCAAGTTTATCAGGCTTGATTTCGCTGATTTCAGTAATTGCAATTGTGCCTTATATTTCGTTACAGCTTAGTGCAACCGCGCAAAGCATTAACTTACTCACTGCACGGGCTGCATCACAAAGTCATCAAGTTTGGGCTGACAGTACTTTCTATATCACCTTGTTATTAGCGCTATTTGCTATTTTATTTGGTGCTAGGCGATTAAGACCAAGTGAGCATAACCCTGGGCTTATCGCCAGTATTGCATTCGAGTCTGTGGTTAAATTAATTGCATTTATTGTGGTTGGTTTATACGTGTGCTTTGTGCTTTTTGATAGCCCGAGCGTGTTGTTTGCGAAAGCTGGTGAGCTTAATATAGATAAGCAAGTAGCCGCAACTCAAAGCCCAACCTATGTATATGTTGCGCATACAATATTGGGTGTTTTGGCTACTTTATGCTTGCCGCGACAATTTCATATGAGTTTTATTGAAAATAATAATGACAAAGAGCTGACAACAGCACGTTGGTTATTTCCAGTTTATTTATTACTTATTAATCTATTTATTTTGCCGATTGCTTATGCTGGCTTGATTTACTTTCAGCACAGTGATGTTGGTTACGATACCTTTGTACTGGCACTTCCCATGGCGGCAGACAGCCCGCTTGTTGCTTTACTCGCTTTTTTAGGCGGCTTTTCTGCTGCAACCAGTATGGTGATTGTGTCGGCAATTGTATTGTCGGTCATGATCACCAATGACTTTATTAACCAATTTATTCTCCGTCGTTCACAGCTTACTTCGAGTAGCCGAGGACTTGATAAGAGCAATTTACTGCATGCCCGAAAAGTGGTTATTGTGTTAATTTTGCTGCTTAGTTATTTTACTCATCGGGTGTTGGGCGAGACCAATACACTGGCCAATGTAGGTTTAATGTCGTTTACTCTTGTGGCACAGTTTGCTCCTGCGATGATCATTGGATTATGGTGGCGGCAAGCCTCATGTAAAGGCGCACAATTGGGTATTTTGAGTGGCTTTGTTATTTGGGGCTACACCTTATTGTTACCAAATCTAGCGAGCGGTTTAGGCGGTGATAACAGCTGGCTAGTAAATGGTCCTTGGCAGATTGTTTGGTTGGCACCAACGGATCTATTTTCCCTTGGGCTTGAGAGTATTAGCCAAGCGTTAATTTTATCATTGGGTGCCAACTGCTTAGTTTATTTTTTAGTTCCCCTGTTTAGCCAAGCCACATTAGCTGAGCGCTTGCAAAGTAATAAATTTATTAGCCAAGTAACTGACTCGCGAGTAAATACAGCCTTGCAACCACTTAGCTACCACGATTTAGGGGCATTACTGCAACGCTTTGCTGAGAAAGATGCCAGCCAAACCTTAGTGAGTGACTATTTTCCTGCTGATAAAAGTAAGTGGAAGCATCCAGCTAATGTTGAACTTGAGCTATTAATTGAGCGAGAGATGTCGGCAGTGATTGGTGGTGCATCTGCGCGGTTAATTTTAGACGTTGCTAAGAATGAGCAGCGTCAACCGCTTGAGCAAGTGGCTGAGTTTGTTGATGAAGCAACACAAGTATTAAAGTTTAATCGCGATTTATTACAATCGACCATAGAAAACATACAGCAAGGTATTAGTGTGGTCGACAGTGAGTTACGCTTGGTGGCATGGAATCAAGGCTATAAACAGATGTTTGCCTACCCTGATGACGCGCTTTATATTGGTCGGCCAGTGGCTGATATTATTCGCTTTAATGCTGAGCGCGGCTTATTTAGTAGTGAAAACATTAATAATGAAGTTGAGAAACGGCTAGCGTATTTAAAACAAGGTAGCACGTATAAATACCAGCGTTTTCACAATGATGGCCGGGTGTTTGAAATGCAAGGTAACCCTTTGCCGGGCGGGGGCTTTGCAACCACGTATACAGATATTACTGAGTTTGTTAAGCAGCAAAAAGCACTCACCGAGGCCAATGTTAGCCTTGAAGAAAAAGTAGCAGCACGGACCACTGCGTTAACGCAAGCAAATCATGAACTATCACAAGCCAAGCAAGTCGCAGAGCAAGCGACTGTGAGTAAAACACGCTTTTTTGCCGCTGCGAGTCACGATTTATTGCAACCATTCAATGCTGCTAGTTTATTTTGCTCACTTATGAATGAAAAAGCACATAATACTGAGCTCAAAGAATTGGCTCTTAATATTAAAAATTCACTGGGAAGTGCCGAGGAGCTGCTATCGAGTATTTTAGAATTAACCAAGTTAGATTCAGGTGCATTTAAAGTGCAAACGAGTGAGTTTTTGGCAAGCAGCCTCGTTGAGCCACTACGTAATGACTATGCAGCTCTTGCTAAAGATAAAGGGTTGAGCTTTATTATTGAAACCTGTGACGTTCGTTTAACAACAGATAAAGCCTTGCTACGTCGAGTTCTCCGTAATTTACTGAGTAATGCAATTCGTTATACTGACCAAGGTGAAGTACGGTTGAAAATGCAACATCATGATGAGCATGTTTCTTTCATTGTTGAAGATACGGGTATTGGCATTGCAACGGCTGATCAGCAAACTATTTATCAAGAGTTTAAACAACTAGGCGCTAAGCATAACGCTGAAGGGTTAGGTTTGGGTTTAGCCATTACTAAGCGTATTTGTGATTTACTTAATATCCCCTTAGTTATGGGTTCAGAGCTGGGCAAAGGCACGCAATTTACGCTAACGCTGCCTTGTAAAAAAAATCATACTCATAATGGTGTTCATCATATCGAACAAAGCCAAGAAACAGAGTTAGGTCGGTTACGAATTTGGTTAGTTGATAACGACAGCAATGTCCTTGAAGCACTTAAACAATTACTTGAAAATTGGGGCTGTGAAATAGCCACTGCAACTAACTTAGTAGAGCTTGAACAATTAAAATCAGCTCACGCTTTACCACAATTACTGATCGTTGATTATCAACTAGATGACGGTGTGACTGGGCTTGACGTTATTGAGCAGGCAGGCCTTGATACACTGCCCGCCATAGTTAACACAGCCAATCATGATGAAGGTATTCGTGAGCGGGTGCTTGATGCAGGTTACCCGCTGCTTTACAAACCACTCAAAGCGCCCGCGCTAAAGCGAATGATAAAACGACTAACGTGATTGCAAGGACACGAATACTTGGGTTCCCGGTTTATTTGAACGTGCGTTAATAGTCAACTCGCCACCTTGGTTGCGTATTAATTCGCGGCTGATCACCAAACCAATGCCTGCGCCTTGTGCTTTGGTTGAGTAAAATGGCACAAAGAGGTTATCGGAGTTGGCAATGCCAGTACCGCTGTCAGTCAGCTCAATCACAACGCCATCATTTTCCTGTTGCCAGTTGAGTGTGGGGGGCGTGTTACCGCCCGCTTCAAAGGCATTTTTTATCAGGTTGATAAGTGCTTGTTCAAGCTGACCTAAATCGGCGGTAAAATTAACTGGCTGAGATGAGTGAATTACGAGCTCAGGGAATATTGCCTGTAGCCGTAAGTTCACTTGCTCGTTATTGATTTTTTGTTTATTTGGCGTGGGGAGTTTTGCAAATGCACTGTAACTACTTACAAAATCTAATAAATGTTGCGCGCGCTTTTCAATCACTTGCAGCATATCCTGAGCAAGGTCTGGGCTTGGGGTTATTTGCCCTTGCTGTTTCATGGTTTGTAAAGATTGGCTCATGGAGTAAATGGGCGTTAAGGAGTTACGTACTTCATGGTTGAGCACGCGAATTAAGCGCTGCCAAATATCTTGTTCGTTTGCGCGTAGCTGTTGCTCAATAGAAAATAGCGTAAGCAGCTCGTAATTTCGTCCTGTGCGCCAAAATGTTTGTGCTGATACGATAAAGCGGCGCTTAAAACGAGACTCTTTCTCTATTTGCCAACGACCGTCGTTATAAATTAACCCTAAGTCGGCGCTACTTAATCCTTCAACATTGGATGTTGTTAAGCTGTTTAAAAATGCTTTATTGGTAAAGTAAACTTGCCCGTGAGGGTTTAAAATAACAATGGGTAAATCAAGCATGCTGGCAAACTCAAACACGAACTCTTCGGTTTGCATATAGTGGCGTTTACTTTGCGCTATCTTGTCACTGAGCTTGGTAAAGTCATTTTTAAGGTTGGCGACTCGCCCGCTTTGGTACTGCGCTAAATGCCAACTATTACTCTCGTTGTTAGCCAGTGCATCAAGCTGTGAGCCAAAGCGTTCGATAACATCAAGGGTCAGCTTGTAGCTTTTGACTACTGCAAACAGGCTGACTGCAGCGACGGGGAGTATTATACTAATGCTTGCAAACCAATCGAGCTCCCACGTTATTACAAGCAAAATACTCAGCATTAATACAATAAACATCACTAAGGCGGCATAACGCATTAGGCGCTGTTCGAGCGAGTGAGTGCGGGCCATTAAAAGTCTGCTTCTTTTAAATCAAGCTGGTGTTTATCGATTCGTCTGTAAATTGCTGACTTACTCAAGCCTAAAAACTCACCTGCGGCCACAACATTACCATTAAATTGCGCCAATGCTTTTTGAATCATCTGTTTTTCAAGTTCTTCTAGAGGCAGCAGGGGTAATGATGCACTCGTTGCGGTGTTGCTTGCATCACTACTGGGTTGTTCAAGAATTAAATCACTGGCGTCAATATTGTCGTTATCGCTCATGATTATGGCACGTTCAATACAATGGCTAAGTTCTCGGACATTGCCCGGCCACGTGTAGTTCGTGAGAGCCTTGGTCGCAGAGGCTGACAGTGACATGCCTTCACGCTGGTATTTTTTACTGTGTGTTGCAAGCAAGTGATGGGCTAATTCTATAATGTCTTCAGGGCGCTCACGTAGTGGCGGAATATGCAGTTCAATGGTGTTGAGCCTGAACAGTAAATCGCGGCGGAATTCCCCCGCTTCAATGGCTTTAGCAAGCTCTGCGTTAGTGGCAGCAATAATCCGTACGTCCGCTGTTTGGGTCTCGCTTGAGCCTAATACTTCAAACTCTTGGCTCTCTAGTACGCGCAGCATTTTACTTTGTAGCTCAAGGGGGAGTGTGGCTATTTCATCTAAAAATAAGGTGCCGCCATTGGCTATTTCAAAGCGACCTAAACGGTCTTCTTTGGCGTCGGTAAAGGCGCCTTTTTTGTGACCAAATAATTCGCTTTCAAATAAAGAGGGCGCAATCGCGCCAATATTTACGCTCACATAGCGTTGCTCGCAGCGGTTAGAGTGTTGGTGAATATAGTTTGCAAGCAGGCTCTTACCGGTGCCATTTTCTCCGGTGATTAAAATACTGGCATCGGTTTTTGCGGCGCGTTTAGCGCGTGTTAGTAATTGTTGCATTACCGCTGAATTGGCGATGTAATCAGTATTTTTTGGTAAGTTCAGTGCTTTTAAGCAGGCATTATCGTGATTGCTTTTTTTCAGCGTTAGTTGCTGTTGTACAACGCTTGTTAGACGCAGGTTATTCCAAGGCTTTTCAACAAAATCAGCAGCGCCTAATTGCATCGCTTTTACCGCGACATCGACACTCGCCCATGCCGTCATTACGATAACAGGAATAGTTGAGCCAAGTGATTGCAGTTGCTTTAAAAATCGCAACCCTTCTTCACCGGAAGTGGTATCGAGGCGAAAGTTCATATCGAGCAAAATAAGGCTAATTGTATTGCTGTTTATAATATCAAGAGCTTGCTCAGGGCCTTGTGCTTCAATACATTGCAAGCCAAGTTGGTTTAAAGCGACGATGGCGGCCATGCGAACATCGGCTTGGTCGTCGATTACTAAAATTGGGTCCATTTTATATGTATGATCCTGTCGTGGTGGCCCTGTTTGGGCCACCCTTATCATTATTATTCGTTACGAAGTGCGGCCATAGGTTTGGCTTTAATTAATAGCAATAGTGGCCTAAAGCAGGCGAACATTGCAATAATCAAAGTGATAAACCACGCCATTAATTGCAAGCGCACGTCTAAAATTAACCAAGATACAAGCTGTTCTTGCAGGCTATGGTAGCCGGCTATCATTACACTCAGCGCTAAAATAAAACCGATTAACACAGGGAGTACGGCTTCTTTGCTCATAAGTTTAAATAAGCGTGCTTTTTTAGCCCCTAGCGCCATACGAATACCAAATTCATACCGACGTAGGCCTAAGTTGTAGCTAAGTACTCCAAATATACCTATTGCAGCGAGTAATAGAGTAAAAAGCGCCAACGTACAACACAATACTAATGTAAGGCGGCTCATATACAGCAAACCATCGTACTCTTGCTGTAAGTCTCTAAATTGCCATAAGGTTAGGTGACTATTGGCTTTTCTTAATAAATTCAAAACTTGCTTGCTAGTAAGCTCAACACTGGGTTCTGTTTCAATAACAAACATATAACTCCAAGGTTGTGCTGGCCACCACATGTGCCGACCAAACGATTCATCATAGTACTTAGGGTGATTAAAATCTTCGGTTACCCCGACAATTTCAAACATTTTATCTTCAAGGCCTTGGTAACTTTTACCGATAATGTCTGTGTATTCTTGATCAGGTAATAACCATTTAGCCACACTAATAGATACCAAAAGTTCATTTGTTTCCCCTCGCATAGCTTGTTCGCTAAAAGTACGCCCTGCGAGTATTTTGGTGTTTACTAAGTCAAAGTAATCAGGCCCGACCCATTGGCTGGGGAAGAAGATGGAGCTTTTACCTTCAACGTCGGTCAGGGTGTTGGCATTTTGCCTTGCGGATACTGGGCTTTGCCCAAGTGCGACATCTTTAATGCCTTCACTGTTTTGCAATACTTTTTGATACTGCTTAATTTGCTCGTAGCGCTCGGCTAGTGTTGCGTCGTTATTAACTTGAAATAACTGTGCAAAATACAGGTTTTCAGTATCGCTGCCTAAAGGGCGGTTGATGGTCTCTAAGGATTTACTCACTACCATGACCGAGAAGCTAACCAGTAAAGCGGCTACAAACATTTGCACGCCAATTAATAAACGAACAGTACGCCCTGATACTTGCGAAACACCGCCTTTACCGCTGTTCTGCATTTGCTGGTTGAGGGTTTTATAATTAATTAAATACGCTGTGATGATTGAGAAAATGTACGCTAAAGCAATACACATCACTATGGCGATAAGTACCAAGTTGATATCTACAGCTAGGCTATTCACTAATGGTAAGCGGCCTTCAGCAAGCACTTTAAATAGCCTAATTCCCCAGACTGACAAAAACAGCGCAATACTGACCGAAATACTCATCAATATAAGCGACTGTAGTAAAATGCTGTTAAATAATTTTTTACGTTTTGCGCCCAGCACAGCTTGTAAAGCTAAGGTTTTATGTTGCGCTAACGCTCGAGAAAAGAATAAGGTACTGACGTTTAGTACAGCAATGACGAGTAGCCCTAACGCACCAGCGAGCATCATTAAGCTTAAATCATCGTTGTTACCTAGTTCTACTTCACGGTAAGGCGTGACAACGGGGTTCACATCTGTAATACCACCATTGTTCAGCCACTCAGATTTTATGGTATCAATTTGGGCTTTTAAGTCGGTTTTTACTTGCGAAGTAGTGACTCCAGGCTTTAATACTGCTATTAACTTGAGATTTCTAAAGGTGTTAGTCCATGGGCTTTGCCAGTCATCGTTATGAAAAAATCGACGATCGGCACTGCTTGGATACCAAACATCAACAGAGCCCGCTTTAATCATGTAGGGTGGGCTGAAATTAGCCGCTACGACACCGGTTATAATATGCCCATCACCTTCAATTTCACTGGCTGTTTTTAAGGGTTTACCAATTACATTCGGGTCACTATTAAAATGCTCTTTCCAGAACTTCTCTGAAATGACTACACTATTATCAACTTCCTCTAAGGTTTCGCCCTTTTTAAAGCCACGTCCAAGTAAAAAAGGAGTATGAAGGAGTTCAAAGTATTCACCACCTACATACAGCACATCTTTTTTTGGTTGACCGTCTAAGTTTAAAAAAATATTTTCAGCGGCATTCATCATAAATGCCTGCTCAAAACTTTGATTGTTCTTAATCCAGTGCACCATGGATTGATAACTTTGAAAGCCAACCGCATCATAATCATCATAAGTGAGGCTTTGCTCAACCACCACCATGCGGTTCTCATCAAATACATCGAGCGGTTTTAAAAAGTAACTATTCACTAAACTCAATACAACAAATAATGCCGCTAAAGTCAGTGCGAGTGTTGAAACAACGGCGGTGACAAATCCTGGTGCATTCATCAGTGATGCCCATGCTAAGCGCAGTTGGCTACGTGTTTTAGTTAAACGGCTCATATTAAACGACCTCAGCACCGTCTGTTGTTAAGTTGGCTGTTGGTGCCGCTTGGTTTTTGCTCGCGTGCGAGTAAGAGACAATTTCGCCATCGAGTAGTTTTAGCTGAGTTTTTGCCCGCCCGGCATAACGTAAATCATGGGTTACCATGCAAATGGTGGTGCCTTTTTGATTAAGTGCATCGAGTAGGTCCATCACTGCATCGCCGTTTTTAGAGTCAAGGTTACCCGTTGGCTCATCGACCAATAAAATGCTGGGGTTTCCGGCAAGTGCACGAGCAATAGCAATACGCTGTTGTTGGCCACCAGAGAGCTGGTTGGGCTTATGTTGTACGCGGTGGCCCATTTCAACTTCATCAAGGGCATGTTTTACTGCACTTTGAATATCAGCTTGGCTCATCGCAGGCTCGCGATAAGTAAGCGGCAGGGCGACGTTATCAAATACTGATAGCTCATCGATTAAATTAAATGACTGAAAAATAAAGCCAATGTGTAAATTACGTAGCTCGGCTTGTTGGTCCATATCAAGGGTTTTGGTATCGACATTTTTAATGGCATATTGACCACCTGTTGGGCTATCAAGTAAACCTAATAGCGACAGCAAGGTCGATTTTCCGCAGCCCGATGGGCCGCTAATACAAATATAATCACCTTCATTAATAGTCAGGTCGATATTTTTTAAGGCATAGGTTTCAACATTTTGGCTGCGATAAACCTTGGCGATATTTTTTAATGAGATAAGTGTATTGGTGTTCATAAACTTTCCTGTTCTATTTTTATAGTTGCCAAATGCTGCCATTTAGAAAGGTCTGAAATGATCAGCTGTTCGCCCACCTTAGCGCCATCTAGAAGTTGAATTTTATTATCACTGAGTGTACCAAATTCAATATTTATCGGGGCAGCTAAATGAGTGTTGGGGTTAAGTTTAAAAAGCATCGCTTTTGAATGAGCTTTTGCTTTTTGCGGTAATTTAATGGTCAGTGCATTCGCTATTACATTGCTTATAACATGGCCTTCAATGCTTAGGTCGGGGCGTGCATTGGCAGGTAATTCACCAATAAGGTCGAGCTCAATCATTACCCGACCATCACTCACGATGGGATCAATTCGGGTCACTTTAGCTGTCACTTCGCCCCGCTTTGAGTTGCTAAAGGTATTTACGCGGGCTGGCATATTGAGTGCGATTTTTTCAGCGTCACTTTGTTTAATACTGAGCTCTGCTTTGAGTGCGCAATCAGAACCCACCACAGCTAAGCGAGTGCCTGGTGTGAGGTTTTGACCTAGTTCTACGTTGAGCTCTTGCAGCATGCCATCAATGCCCGCTGTAATTTGTAGGTCGTCAAAAGCTTGTTGTTGTACTTTGTAGTTTAATTCAAATTGGCGTAACAGCTCTTGTTGCACCTTACTACGCTGTAGGTGCATTTGCGCTAATTGCGCAAGGCGTTTTTGTTCAATCTCAACGCGCTGCTTAAGTTGTTTTACGCTCAGTAAGCTGCGTTTGTAATCAAGGCTTGAAACAATGCCTTGTTCGATTAATTGACTCTCTGCTTCGCTTCTTAGCTGGGCGCTTTCAAGCTCACTCTGTAAAAGAGTTAAGTTAGCTTCGCGCTCTAGTAGCTGACTTTTTTGATTGATTTTTTGTTCGCTAAAGCTGGCTTGTTGGCGTGCAAGCTCCAGTCTTGCGACCGATAAACGCTGGGCTTGCAGTGGATTAACAAGGCTTAAAATAACCGTGTCTTTGCTAACACGTGTACCTGGATACACATGAATAGCCTCGACCATAGCGACATCGGTATTGGTTAAGTAGCGCTGATATTTTGATTTTAATCGACCAAAGCCTTTAACTTTTACAACAAAATCAGCTTGTGTCACGCTGGCAATCTGTAATTGGCTGGCAGAAATTGTTGTAGGGGCAAGCCAAGATTGCACCAGCCATATAAAAATTATGATGCTAACAATTAAGACTGCAGCAATGAGCTTTTTACGCTGATTTGGTTTTTTACTCGTCTTTAAAGTGCTATCTAAATCCATTGGCTGTGTTTCATTATATTTTAATTAATAAACACGGTAGCGAGGAATATGCCAAAGTTTAAACGGCTGATTTTATTTTGTTTTTGTTTTTTTTCTGAAGAGGGTTTTCCCGTAAATGGGATTGTTAAGTTGAAACTGGGATAGCTGTTTGCTGGTTTGCTAGCCTTCTACTGCTTTGCCTATTTGAGATAGCTGGTTAAATAAAATGCCAGCTTGGGTGCGGTTATACACGTTGAGTTTGCGCAAAATAGCGGATACATGTTGTTTGATAGTGGTTTCTTGAATCGACATTTCAAATGCGATTTGTTTATTCAACAGGCCATCAGCAATCATGGCTAAAACACGGTATTGTTGCGGGGTGAGCTTTTCAAGGTTGCGAGCAAAACTGCTTTGTTCATCATTGACGACTACATCGGTTAAATCAATGTCGAGTGGCAGCCAGGTATCACCGTTAAGAACATGGCTAATGGCTTCGCTTATGACATCCAAGGATGATGATTTTGGGATATATCCCGCGGCACCTAAGCTCATGGCTTGTTTGATTATAGTGGGGGTTTCGTTGGCTGATACCATAATAACAACTATATCAGGGTGGCGGTTTCGCAGTTGCGACAGTGCTTGTAAGCCATTGGCACCGGGAATGGTTAAATCTAAAAAAATGAGTTCAGTTTCCGGGTGATTTTTGAGTAAAGTGAATAAACCATCGATATCGCTGGTTTCTTTTATATGTTCTTCAGGCACACAGGTTGCAGCCGCTTGGCGCAATGCGCTTCTAAATAGTGGGTGATCATCGGCAATTATTGTGTTCACAGCGAAAGACATTCCTAATACTCCAACACGTTATGTTATAAGTGATTTTTTATATTGAAACAAGGTTTACCTGCTAGGGAAATATCAGGCAAACCTTTAAACACCAGCTTAGAAACGATAGCCCACAGTGAGTGACACTGTGCGAGGGTCGCCGTAATAGCTGATTAAGGTGTTATCACCACCAAGGCCTGGCGTATATTTACTGGTATCGCTAGGATCACTTGGATCAGGGGCAACAAATTGATAGCCGCCGATCATATACTCCTCATCAGTGAGGTTTTTACCGTATAATCCGGCACTCCAATGGCCGTCAGTGCTGTACCATGTGATACCGATATTCAGTAACCCATAGGCATCTTGCGTGAGCAGGCTATCTTCTTCAAAGAGTGCGTAATCACCTCGGTAATAGTAGTTACCGTTCATAACAAAGTCGCCCATGTCGGTATACATACGGTACGTTGCCCCTAAATTAAAGGTGAGATCTGGCGTGTTGGATACACTAAAACGATCTGATTTATCGAAGGTTTCGCCAGTTTCAGGGTTTGTATCAATGACGTTATCAAAACTACTGTCGATATAACCAATTGATGCATCGAAGCTCAGTGCTTCTGTAGCAACATAGCTTAGCTCTATCTCTATTCCATCTGAGGTCGATTCACCAATGTTACCTAAGCGCTGATTTAAATCGGCGGCGTTGTCACCTGGTAGTACAGAGATGTATTGGCGGTCTTGGTGATCAAGTGTGAAAAGCGTCACATTGGCGCGTAGGTTATTGTTCCATTCGCTTTTCATACCCAGTTCAAATGAGTCTACTATTTCAGGTTTTGCAGCAGGTTCAGCGGTGGTTGCACGCGGGTTGAAGGTGCCTGATTTAAAACCTTGTGCGTAACTTGCAAAAAACATGATGTCAGTGCTGTATTGATACTCAACCCCAGCGCGTGGTGTAAAACGTGACCAGTCTTCGCTGTCATCCAGTACTGTGGGTACTAATTGACCTTCAGGGCGAACATAGCCCGGTACCCAACCTGATTCAGGGTAAACGGTATCAAATATAAGGCCGTTATTGACTTGGGCTTCTTTACTGTCTTGGGTATAGCGCGCACCTAAAGTCATCGACCACTTATCATCAAAATCATAACTCCCTTGAATGTAGGCTGCTTTACTAGTGGAGTTGCTGCACCCACTTACTTCGCGGGTAAGACCTGGTGCTGCTAAGCTTTTACCGAGTTCTTCTAAGATAGCTTCAAACTGACCACACGATTCACCGTCGTAATAATACAACCCTGATACGAACTTATAGTTATCCCCTTGATGGTTAAGCTGTAATTCGTGTGTAGTTTGCTCATCATCATAAATAGCGGGTACGTCAAAAATACGGATAGAGGTATTATCAAAATCAATATTTGTTGGCGAGTAGCTTTCACGGCTTGAACCAATGTACTTTAAGCTGGTGTTGTTACTCATATCCCAGCGCGCGGTTAAGCTATAGCCTTCAAGCTCGACTTTGTTCCATGTTGGCAAGCTGGTATAAGAGTCGTATACGCTATCAGGGACGGGGGCATCGGTTAGTAAGCTGGGTAATAAGCGATAACCGCCTTTGGCGTTTGACTCATCTTCAGTTTTGTCCCACGCGAGTTTAAAAAATAAATCGTCAGTGGGTGTATATTCTAACGTTACGCGTGCGGCGGTAACGTCTTTGTTGTAGTTTTCACGGTCTTGATTATCAAGTGCAGACGTTAAAAACTCACCAAAACCATCACGGTTTAAGGTAGCAAAACCAAAGCCAACATAGAGTTTTTCATCTATCAGTGGCAGTTGCCCGGTTATTTTTAAGTCTTTTTGGTTGTAGCTTCCTACCGTGCCTTGTACGTTGAGTGTGGCATCGCCACTCATCTCTTTGGTCACGTACTTAATTGCCCCACCAATGGTATTTTTACCATATAGCGTGCCTTGTGGGCCGCGCAGTACTTCAATTTGTTGTACGTCCAGTAAATCCAGTACCGCACCTTGTGGGCGCGCTAAATAAACGTCATCAATATAAATGCCGACACCGGGTTCATAGCCCCAAAGCGGGTCTTGTTGGCCGACTCCTCGAATGAATGCCGTAATGGTTGAATTGGTACCGCGGCTGGCTTGCAACGTGGTGTTAGGTGAAAACTGTTGTACTTCGGTCATCACGCTAATGCCGTTTTCGGCCAACTCTTGTGCGCCAATAGAGGTCACTGCCACAGGGACTTCTTGTAGGTTTTCTACGGTTTTACGCGCGGTTACTTCAATACGTTCTAATTCACCTTTGGCTTGAGTGGCTTGCTCGGCGGCAATGTTGTTGCCACTAAATAGCGCCAGTGAAACGGCGAGGGTAACCGGTGTGATTTTTTGATTGAGCTTAATCATGGTGTGTTCCTGTTTTTGTTGTCTTTGTTGATTGTTTCATTGCTCATGTCACCTGCATCTAATGTAGAAGATAGTTGCAAAAAAGGAATTAGTACCATAGTGCTATACGCTCTCAATACCTTGAATTACCTTGCTTTTAAGCCAAATTAAAGCGGTGTAGTACCTTAGTGTTATGTCATTTTTACTGTTTTAACGTAAGACTTAAATCCAATTACTGCGATGTCACCTCATCTGTGTAATAACAATAATTATAGGAATGTCTATGCTGAGCATGATAGGGCTGTTAGGCGGTTTAATACTGCTGATTATATTAACGTTGCGTGGCGTTAACTTGTTTATTGCTGCGCCAATCTGTGCACTGCTAGTGGCATTAAGTAGTGGGATGGCTATATTTCCAGTCACGGCAGAGAGTAATTTTATCTCTGCCTATATGGATGGCTTTGCTGGGTTTTTAAGTGCATGGTTTTTTATGTTCTTACTCGGATCGCTATTCGGTAAGTTTATGGAAGACACCGGCGCGGCAGATAGCGTCGCAAGCTACATTGTCGGCAAGTTAGGCATGAAACATGCGGTGCTCGCAGTGGTCATTGCCTGTGCCGTACTTACTTACGGTGGGGTTAGCGTGTTTATTGTGGCGTTTTCGGTCTATCCGATGGCGCTTAGTTTATTTAAAGACGCTGATTTACCCCGGCGTTTTATTCCTGCCACCTTGGCATTTGGCTCGGTGACATTCACCATGACCTCGGCAGGCTCGCCTGAGATTCAGAACTGGATACCGGTTAAGCACCTTGGTACATCACCTTATGCCGCATGGGAAGTGAGCCTAGTGGTGGCTATTTTTATGGCGATAGTGGGTTATGTTTGGCTTAATAAAATGATTAAAAAAGCGGTTTCAAACGGTGAACGATTTGCTGCCCGTGATGATGACCCTGTGATCTTGGAGCGTGAACGACCACACCCAATCACTGGGGTAATTCCGCTCATAGTGGTGTTGCTTTTATCATTTATGTTGCACGATATTTTACAACAAACAGCCTTAATCGTGGCGTTACTCGGTGGCGTGTTAAGTATTGTGGTAATTAATTTTAAATACTTTCATAACATGGGCAAGGCCATCAATGTTGGGACCACGGGGGCGCTGGTTGCCATTGGGAATACGGCCGCCGTGGTAGGTTTTGGTGCAGTGGCTAAAGTGTCGCCGGCATTTATTGCTGCGGTTGATTTAATGACTCATATGCCCGGCAATGAGCTGGTTGGTGCAGCGGTAGCGGTGAGCGTTATTGCTGGCTTAACTGGTTCTGCCTCGGGCGGGCAAGCCATTGCACTGCCACTTGTCGCCCCAGGTTATTTGGATATGGGTGTCAACCCTGAACAATTGCACCGTGTCGTGGCGATTAGCTCCGGCGCACTGGATAGTTTACCCCACAATGGATATGTCGTTACCACCATACGGGCTATCTGTAATGAAACGCACCAACGGGCTTATTGGCCACTGGCAGCATTAACTGTGGTTATCCCGCTTATTGGTGTCGCGTTGGCATTAGGTCTATTTATAACTTTTTAAGGAAGGGCAATGAAAACAACATTCATAATCATCGGATTGCTTTTATTTTATAGTAGCGCCGTATTTAGTGCAGACAAAGCTGCGTCCATGCTGGTGGAGAAACAACATTTTACCAGCAAAGATTTTACCACTGTGTCTGGTAAGACTTTACCGCAGGTTGATATTGGTTGGGAAAGCTACGGCACGCTGAATAAAGCCAAAGATAATGTGATTTTAATCACTCATTATTTTTCTGGCACGTCTCATGCGGCGGGTAAATACAACGCTGATGACGCTTTGCCTGGGTATTGGGATGCAATTATAGGCCCTGGCAAAGCCATTGATACTAATAAATACTTTGTGATTAGCTCTGACACTTTAGTAAATGCAAACTGGCATGATCCGAACGTAATTACAACGGGCCCTGCTTCAATCAATCCTGCTACTAAAAAACCTTACGGGCTCGACTTTCCTGTAGTGACAATTACTGACTTTGTAAATGTGCAAAAACGGTTGCTCGATAGCTTAGGCATCAAAAAGTTACACGCAGTGATGGGCGCATCAATGGGGTCATTCCAGGCGCTTGAGTGGGCGGTGCGTTACCCCGATCAGGTTGAGCGACTTATTCATGTGATCGGTGCTGCAACTATGGATGCGTGGACGGTAGCGGCCCTTGAAAAATGGGCATTACCCATTCGGTTAGATAAAAATTGGCAGCAAGGTAATTATTACAACAAAGAGCGCCCGCTAGATGGTTTGGCGGCAACCATGCTGAACATTACGCAAGATGCCATGCATCCGATTATTTATAACGCCAGCTTCCCGAACTTTAATGTGCTTGATCAAGGAGCGTTGAATGATATTCGCACCTTGCCTCAGCTTAGCCAAACATTAGCAACACGGGCTATGGCACGCGCGAAAACCCAAGATGCTAATCACGTGTTGTATTTAGTGCGTGCATCACAGCTTTTTACCGCGGGTATGCAAGGTGACTTAACCAATGCACTGAAAAACGTGAAAGCAAAAACCTTATTGCTGCCTGCAACAAACGATTTATTACTTCGTCCTGAAAACATGCGCACAGTATATAGCGCGATGAAAACAGCTGGAAAAGAGGTTGAAATTTCAGAGATTGAAGGCGGTTGGGGACATTTAGATGGTATTTTTTCTATCTCACCAAAGGCTGAGCTTATCAGTGACTTTTTAAAGGAGCAACCGCATGAGTAAAACGGTATTAATTACTGGGGCTGCCAGTGGTATTGGTTTTTATATTGCTGAGCAACTAGCCAAGGCTGGTCATTACATTATCGTCACTGATTTACATCAACACAGCGCCGAACAAGCTGCAGCTAAAATCATTGAGCAAGATGGGAATGCACAAGGCTTTGCACTGAATGTGGCTGATAGTGATGCAATTGAAATATTTTTTAATGAGTTTAAACGGCCGATTGATGTATTGATTAATAATGCCGGTATTCAGCATGTAGCCAAGCTTGAGGATTTCCCGGCTGATAAATGGCAGCTTTTACAACAAGTGATGTTAGTTGGGCCAGCGATGATGACCAAAGCGGTGTTACCGCGTATGCGAGAGCAAAATTTTGGCCGTATTATTAATATTGGCTCTATCCATGCGATGGTCGCGTCTAAATATAAGTCAGCTTATATTGCTGCCAAGCATGGCTTAATTGGCTTTGCTAAAACCATGGCGCTGGAAACAGGGGATGCCAATATTACCATTAATACGGTATGCCCTGCGTACGTAAAAACGCCGTTAGTTGAACAACAAATTGCATCACAAGCTAAAGAGCATGGCCTATCAGAGCAGCAAGTCATCGATACTATTATGCTTGCACCCATGCCTAAAAAAGCCTTTATTGGTTTGGATGAAATACATCATACCGTCGCGTTTTTAATGGCAGATGCGGCACGTAATATTACCGCACAAGCAATAGCGATAGATGGCGGTTGGACAGCACAATAGGGGGTATTATGGCAGGTTTTGATAAAGTAGTAGCCAATTACAATGAGGCTATGGCAGGTCTTAAAGATGGCATGACAGTGATTGCTGGGGGTTTTGGTTTATGTGGGATTCCTGAAGGGCTTATTGCGCAAATTAAACGCCAAGGCACGCGAGATTTAACCGTCGTATCAAATAACTGCGGGGTTGATGGCTTTGGCCTTGGGGTGCTGCTTGAAGATAAACAAATTAGCAAAATGGTAGCTTCTTATGTGGGTGAAAACGCACTATTCGAGCAACAATTACTCAGTGGCGAGCTTGAAGTAGAGCTAACTCCACAAGGCACCTTAGCTGAAAAAATGCGTGCTGGTGGTGCGGGCATACCAGCCTTTTATACCGCAACTGGAGTGGGTACCCCTGTGGCTGAGGGCAAAGAAACCCGAAACATTAATGGCCGTGATTATTTACTAGAGCCGAGTATTACTGGAGATTTTGCCATTGTTAAAGCGTGGAAGGCTGACCGCTACGGTAATTGCATTTACCGCCATACGGCGATGAACTTTAACCCCATGGCCGCCACCGCAGGGAAAATAACCGTACTAGAAGTTGAAGAAATCGTAGAATCTGGTGAGCTTGAACCCAGTCAAATTCATACCCCAGGTATCTATATCGATAGAGTAATAAAAGGCGAGTTTGAAAAGCGCATCGAAAAAGTCACTACGCAAGCGGCAAAGCTTTAAGGAGTAAATAATGGCGTTAACACGAGAGCAAATAGCAAAACGCGTAGCGATGGAATTACAAGATGGCTACTACGTTAATTTAGGAATTGGAATACCTACACTAGTGGCGAATTATGTCTCTGAGGACATTGAGGTGATGTTGCAATCGGAAAATGGCTTGCTAGGTATGGGTCCATACCCCTGCGAACTTGAGGTCGATGCAGATATGATTAACGCAGGAAAAGAAACTGTCACAGCGGCGAAAGGTGCTGCCATTTTTAACTCCGCAGAGAGTTTTGCCATGATCCGTGGTGGTCATGTGGACTTGACGGTACTCGGTGCGTTTGAAGTCGATCAAAACGGCAATATTGCCAGCTGGATGATCCCTAATAAGCTAGTCAAAGGCATGGGCGGTGCAATGGATTTAGTCGCAGGGGCTAAAAATATTATTTGCACCATGACCCATGCAAACAAACATGGCGAATCAAAGCTGCTCCCAGAATGTAGTTTACCGCTAACAGGTGTGGGGTGTATTAATAAAGTGATCACCGATTTGGCTCTGTTAGAAATTAAAGATGGTGCATTTCACCTTTTAGAGTGCGCACCGGGTGTGTCAATTGAAGAAATAAAAGCTAAAACGGCAGGTAAGCTTGTTGTTAGCGAGCGTGTAAAAACCATGAATGTCGATTAATAATATAGGCAGACACTTACCGAAATTACCTTCTATGTAAAAAGTACTGTTGCATGTTTTATATATGTATAAAACATGCTCCTCTATCACTTTGAACCCACCTGTATAACCAAATAACAAATCAACCCCTTACCATTAAACTCTGCGCGTTAATTTATTGTGCTCATAAAGCTCATGCACTTTATGATTTTAATCGTTTTTAGATCGATCAATGCAGCTTAACTTCTAAATATTTCGTTAATTTCACGTTAACACTATGCTCGAAGACAGATGGCAGTGTGCAGTCGCTCATCTAACGACAACAAAATCATACACAGGTGTGGAGAAAATAATGAAAGCAAGTAACACACAGCTCGCTTTGGCAACTGCAGCAGCCTTGGCTAGCGGCTCAGCTTTTGCTGATAGCGATACTCAACAACTACAACAGCAACTAGATGCACTACAAAAAGAGGTTGATTCATTAAAAGGTAATAAAGCCTTTGACCTTGAATTTGGTGGTCGCGTTCAGCTTGATTACAACTATTTTAACGGCGCATATAACGCCAATAATGATGGGGATGCAGGAAGTGATTTTTTCCCGCGTCGTATTCGTACTTATGTAGAAAGTGAACACGGTAATTGGGATCACAAATTACTCCTTGAATTTGGTGAGGGGACTGCAGAAATCGTATTGGCTCGTGTCCGTTATGCGTTTGATAACGGCCTCAAAATTAAAGCTGGTAAAATTCGTGAAGATATGTCGCTTAATGCTTTAACCAGTTCTAAACATATAAATACGATTGAACGTAGTACGTTAGCAAATACTTTCTCACCGTTTTTCCGTTGGGGTGCATCTGCATATCAATACTTTAAAGATACCGGACTGCGTTATGCCGTTGGTGTTTATAAAAATGATGCCTTTGGTGCATCAGGTCATGATGAAGATGACCAACTAACACTGGCATTTACAGGCCGTGCTACATGGTCAAGTGCTGCGCCTGGCGATGTTATCCACTTAGGCGCTTGGCACTCGTATCGTGATATGGGTGGGAATGAGCTAAGCCCTCGTTTTGCTCGTGGCGAAATTCGTGAAACCAATGTTCGCTTACTTGATTATGCGGTAGGTGGCAGTACGGTCGCTCTTAATAGTATGTCGCAAAGTGGTCTTGAGTTTGCTTATCAAGCTGACTCTTTCACTCTTGAAGCTGAGTATGCAAGCCGTTATCTAGATGCCTTGGATAGTGCTAATCCTCTTGATGGTGAGCGTTTTGATGGCTTTCATGTTTCTGCAAGCTATTTCTTAGGTGGTGAGCAGCGTCAATATAAAGCAGGCTCCGCATTATTTGTTCAACCGAAGGGTATTAAAGATACTTGGGAGCTTGTAGGCCGTATTTCAAAAATGGATGCAACAAGTAGTACACAGGGTACTGAAGTGACTACTTATACAGTGGGTACATCATATTATTTGAGTAGTAATATTAAGTTTATGGGTAACCTTGTATACAGCGATGTAGAAGGCCCAGGTACGACGACATTAGTTGGCGATGAAGATGATGGCTTAGGCTTAGCTGCGCGTATTCAGTACTTATTTTAAGGGGCATAAAACATGAAGTTACTTACAAAAACGTTTAAATCATTTAAAACTACAGTGCTGGCAGCTTCGCTGGTACTAAGCAGCCCATTTGCGATGGCAGATATTCACTTTTTAGTGCCAGGTGGCCCTGGGGGCGGTTGGGACACGACGGCACGTGGTGTTGGCGAAGGCTTGGTCAAAGCTGGCATTGAAGATAATGCGTCTTTTCAAAATATGTCAGGTGGCGGCGGTGGTCGTGCGATAGCTTATTTGATTGAGTCAGGCACTAAAAAAGGCGATATCCTTATGGTTAACTCAACACCCATCGTGTTGCGCGCATTATCAGGGAAAATTCCTTACAGTTATCGAGATTTAACACCAGTTGCCAGCATGATCGCCGATTATGGTGCGTTTGTTGTGCGAAACGACTCACCTTACAAAACGTGGCAGGATGTGATTGCTGCAATGAAAAAAGACCCAGGCTCGGTAAAAGTTGCGGGTGGTTCGGCTCGTGGCAGTATGGATCATTTAGTTGCAGCTCAAGCGGTTAAGTCAGCAGGCCTTGACGGGCGACGTTTACGCTATATTCCTTACGATGCAGGTGGCAAAGCCAAAGCGGGGCTATTATCAGGCGAAGTTAACTTGCTCTCTACAGGCTTGAGTGAGGCACTAGAAGTGGCTAATGGTGGTCAAGCTCGTATTTTGGCAGTGACTTCAGGGAAAACGCTCCCTGATTATCCACAAATCCCAACACTTAAGTCATTGGGCTACGACATGGAATTTGTTAACTGGCGTGGCTTTTTTGCAGCCCCTAATTTACCCGCAGAGAAACTAGCGCAGTACACCGAAAAATTACGCAAGCTACAAACTACCCCTGAATGGGAAGCCGTACGAGCTCGTAATGGGTGGTTAAACCTGTTTCAAGAGAAAGATCAATTTATAAAGTCACTTGAGCAGCAAGAAGCACAGCTTAAAGTCGTTATGGAAGAACTCGGCTTTATTCGTACATTACGTTAATCGGGGCTAATGATGTTAAACCGTGAATTACTAGGGCCAAGTTTATTCTTGGCGCTATTTACCTTATACGCCATTGTTGCATGGCAAATTCCGCTTCTTCCTTTTGAAGAATATGAGACGGTGACCTCGGCAACCTTGCCCAAGGTTTACGCTGCTTTTGGCATTGTCGTCTGCCTGCTATCGATTGGGGCGACTTTATTAAAACCTAAAGAGCAAACCGCTGAGTTAGCACAGCGCTTAGAGAAGGATGATGTGCTTCGCACTTTCGCCTTGCTAGTGCTGATGGTTTTATATAGTGCGGCATTAGAGCCAATTGGTTTCTTAATTTCTACGAGTGCTTTTTTATTAGTTGGTTTTTTTGTGATGGGTGAACGACGTAAAAAGATTTTATTGTTTGCATCTATTCCTGTTGCCGTGGTTTTTTGGTTTTTAATGACCCAAGTGCTCGGTATTTATTTGGTTCCTGGTGATCTGTGGAGTTAAGTTATGTTTGATGGAATTATGCTAGGTTTGTCGACCGTGCTCGACTGGAATAATTTGTTGTACGTTATTGTCGGTTGCTTTGTTGGTACCTTTATCGGCATGCTACCAGGCCTTGGTCCTATTACTGCTATCGCGTTAATGATCCCAATTACTTATAGTATCGGCGCCGACTCAGGCATGATCTTAATGGCTGGGGTTTACTACGGTGCTATTTTTGGTGGCTCAACATCATCAATATTAATCAATGCACCAGGTGTTGCAGGCACGGTAGCCTCCTCTTTTGATGGCTACCCATTAGCTAAGCAAGGGCATGCTGGTAAAGCATTGGCTATCGCTGCTTATTCTTCCTTTATAGGTGGCACAATAGGCGCAATTTTACTCATGGTTGCAGCGCCGCTGTTAGCAAAAGTATCGTTAAGCTTTCAGTCACCGGATTACGTTGTATTGATGTTTTTAGGTTTGACTGCGATTGCTGCATTTTCTAATAAAGGGCAATTTTTAAAAGCCATGATGATGACTGTATTTGGTTTAATGCTTGCAACAGTGGGTATTGATCCATCGTCTGGCACAGAGCGTTTTACCTTTGGTCAAGCAGATTTACTCGATGGTATTAGCTTTTTATTAGTCGCAATGGCAACGTTTGCACTCGCTGAGGCATTGATTAATGTTGTTCGCCCTGAGAAAAAAGAAGTGAAGAGTATTAATGATTCTGATACACCGCAGATTGGCTCTACAAAACTGAGTAAAGCGGAAGTAAAAGAGATGGCACCGACCGTTGGCCGATCTTCTCTCCTTGGTTTTATTGTTGGTGTACTCCCTGGCGCTGGGGCGACAATTGCGAGCTTTATGGCGTATGCAACCGAGCGAAACTTAGCCCCAAAAGCATTAAAAGATAAATTTGGCAAAGGTTCATTGCGTGGTTTAGCTGCGCCAGAGTCAGCTAACAATGCAGCTTGCACAGGCTCTTTTGTCCCATTATTAACATTAGGTATTCCAGGCTCTGGGACTACTGCAATTATGTTAGGGGCATTAATTGCCTACGGCATTCAGCCAGGCCCAATGTTGATGGAAGAAAATCCAAGCGTATTTTGGGCTGTTATTGTTAGTATGTACTTTGGTAACATTGTGCTACTTATCTTAAACTTGCCACTGATCCCTTACTTTGCAAAAGTACTGGCGATGCCTAAATCAGTGCTCACTATCATGATCTTATTCTTTAGCTTAATTGGGGTTTATTTAGTCTCTTTTAATACATTTGACTTGTTTATGATGGTTGGTTTTGCGCTGGTGGCTTTGGTGTTAAGGATTCTAGCTTTCCCAATGGCTCCTTTACTACTAGGCTTTATTTTAGGTGATATGATTGAGCGCAACTTCCGTCGTTCGATGATGCTATCAGATGGTTCACTAAGCTTTTTATGGGAGCGCCCACTGACGTTGAGTATTTTTATCATCTCAATCTTGGTATTGTTATTCCCACTAAAAGACTTTATAACTCAACGCCGTGTAGATAAAGCCGCACTAAAAGCGAATCAAGAGCATACCTAATAATTAAGGTTAAGTATGAAGTACACCAAAAAGCAAAATCCATTGCAAAGCATGGTTAAGACACCTAAGCGCTTAGAAACGCGATTAATAATTTGGGTGACAGGATTATGCGTACTACAAGCAATATTATTTGGCGGTTTGGTGTATCAAATTACAGCGCAAAGCTTGCACAATCACATTGGCGATAAAGCATTAGCTGTTGCTACTAGTATTGCATCCAGTAAAGATGTGGCTCTGGCTTTACAAGAATCTAGCAATTTAGTAGCAATCAATCAAAAAATAGAAAATCTGCGTCAGCTTACTGACGCAGATTTTATTGTTATTGGTGATAAAAATGCCCATCGAATTGCGCACCCAGATCGTAATAAACTCGGCCAACCTATGGTCGGTGGTGATAGCCAAGCTGCGTTGCGCGGAGAGCGCTATATATCTTTAGCGCAGGGTAGTTTGGGAGAGTCGATTCGAGGAAAAGTACCTGTATACGATGAACAACAAAATATTATTGGTTTAGTCTCGGTTGGCTTTTTAGTTCAGTCAGTAGAGCCTTTGATTCAGGCGCGTATTGTTGAAATAGTCGCTTGGGGCCTGCTATTAGTTGTACTGAGTATTTTAGCCGCCGTGTTTATTGGCCAACGTGTTCGTAATGCTATTTTTGGTTTGCAGCCTGATGAAATCGCAAGGCTATTTTCAGAGCAAGACGCAATTTTAAACACTATGCGCAGTGGTGTTATAGCTCTTGATCCTGATGGCCGAGTGCGTAAATTAACGCAGCGCGCGTGCGAAATTTTAGATAAACCGACAGCTTACACTGAGCAAGATTTATTGCTCAGTGATTTACTGCCAGAACATGCTGACTTTTTATTACGTAATCAACGCCGTAAAATGGTTGGCTTTGAGCTGTTTGCGGCTGATAAACGGCTTGTTTTATCTCGTTTTTCATTGCAAGTACAAGGTCAAAATAATGGTATTTTATTGACTTTGCGCCCTGCTGATGAGCTTGAATATATGAGCCAACAGCTCACTAAAGTTCAAGCGTTTGCTGAATTATTACGCGTGCAAACTCATGATTATTCAAATAAACTTAATTTAATTGGTGCTTTGATCCAAATGGGTGAAACCGATAAAGCAATTGAATTAATAGGTCAAGAAAGCCAAGGCTCACAAGCGCAAATACATCATTTGCTGGAGCGTATTCAAGATCCTGTACTAGCAGGACTATTGGTTGGCAAATATCATAAAGCGCGAGAACTAAATGTAATTCTTGAGCTAAACCCAGATAGCTTACTGAGTGAAATTACCCATAAAGACATGATTGAACGAGTAGTGTCAATTTTAGGTAACTTGATTGATAATGCGATTGATGCGGCAATTAGGGCTGCAGAGCTACGTAAACCCCATGTGCGCGTTACGGTTGATGAAACAAGTAAAACGTTATTATTTGATGTTGAAGACAGCGGTATGGGTTTAGGTAGTGATCATGAAGTGATATTTACTCCGCAATATAGCTCAAAATCCGGGGCTGAACATGGCGTAGGTTTGTACTTAGTTAAAACCAATTTAGATTCATGCGGTGGTAGTTTAGAAATTGGTGAATCAGACCTAAAAGGCGCTCGACTAAGCGTTTATATTCCAAAATGAAAAATATAAGAGTGATAGTAAAATGACATATTCAGTGATCATTATTGAAGATGAAATCGAAGTTGCGCAATTATTGGCACAATACTTACTGTTACCTAATGGTGGAGCGGGAAACCAAGTGGCGAGGCAGGGGTTACGTCAAGGGCAGTATCAAGTTGTTGGTATTGCAGCGAACCTTGCTACTGCGGATGCACTGTTAAAGGCGATAGAGCCTGATTTAATATTATTAGATATTCACTTACCGGATGGTAATGGTTTAGATTTATTAACAGAATTACGTGCACGGGCAATTAAAAGTGATGTGATGTTACTGACCGCTGCAAAAGAAGTCGAAACTCTTGAAAAGGCAATTCAACTAGGTGCATGTGATTTTTTAGTGAAACCGTTAATGTTAAATCGCTTGGATCAAGCTCTAGCGCGCTTCGAAGCACGTCATCAATGTTTGTCAGATGCTAACGAGGTAACGCAGTCTATGGTCGATACGTTATTTGGCTCAAACGAGCAAAGTAAAGCACCCGCTCGGTTACCCAAAGGGGTTGATCAACTCACATTACGAAAAATTATAGATGCTTTCAATGCGAACAAAAAAACACCTTTCACAGCTCAGCAAATGGGTGATCTAGTGGGAGTGAGTCGTTCTACAGCAAGGCGTTATCTGGAATATTTACTTGAAGCTGAACAAGTGAGTGCCGACCAAAGCTATGGTAGCATTGGCCGACCAGAGCGCTGTTATAAAATGGATTAGTGTTTTGGCAGTGCACTCAAATCAATATCAGGTTCAGCGGTTGTCATGCGCTCAAACTGGCTTTGCAATTTGGTAGGACCAGTGAAGAATCCAGTATTACGTAAGTAAAATTGCCCATTGTGAGTGCCGCCTTGGTAATCCATTCTAGATTGTTTAGCGGCAGTTGCATCATAGGTAAAACGTGCTTTAGTAAGTGCATGCCATTTTCCTTCAGTATCTCTGAGCCACTGATTACCGTATAACGCTTTACGCTCGAATTGCCCCGCATCTGGGATAAAATTTTCTAAAAAACTATGTGGCCTTGCTATATATGTATTGGTATTAGGGCGCCTGAAAGCAGCGATGAAGAGCCACTTTTCAGTGATAGGATCATAAAAATATGCGCTATAGTCGGTTTTATTATTAAGGCTTTCAGTTGGGTTCACTTTCAATAAAAAGCGATACGTTTGGTCAGCTTGCCATGGAAAGATCAAATAACTTTGTCCACCCGAGCCTTCATTACCAAATTTACCAGTGTAAACATTTTTACCCTTTGCTAGCAGTTGAATACGCATATTATTTGGTATCGCAGTTGGATCATCCGTTTGAAATGGACTCCAAACTGAAAACAAAACTCTGCGCTCGGTTTCAGAGTTAACCTGTATACCAAAGTAACCCTCAGCAAAACCATTGGCCATAAAATAGGCTCCTTGAGGATCATACCCTTGTGGTACCGTGAGTTCTGAGTAAAACCATTGATAGCTTTTTGAAGTATCGTTTATTGGGTAGTTTAAATGTACAGATGGACCGCGACGTCCCCAATAAATATCATCCTTTACATATAAAGGTGCTGGCGACTCTTTATCTAGCGTGATAATTAGCCCTTGAATATCAGCAAAGGTGTCTGCTGTTTTAGCTATACCCCTAAGTTGCAATTGTTGGTATCCGATTTGTTCTGGCATAAACTCACCAAGGTCGATATCTTTAAAATGTTGATTAGTTAGCGTAATTAACTGACTCTGTTGATTGAAATCGACTTTCAGCTGGCTTTGTTCACCTGTAACTTTTACGCGCAACTTTAAATTAAAGGTGGCTTTTGTTGACAGGTAAAAGTAGTGATTGACGGGTATTGTTGAGTCTTGCCAGTGCGTTATCCCCGCATCACTAATCAGTTTTTTATTTACTGAGATACTATGGCTAGTAGCACTATTACCGTAACTAGGAATAAAGTAATCTGTGGTTTGGTTTGCCACTGCAAATGAAGTCCATAATAATGAACCAATAAATAGTAATACTCTCATAGCGAGCTCCATAAAAAGCGCCGACAAACGGCGCTAATATAAGTGGGTATAAGCTTAAAATGATGCTGAAAAACCAAGGCTTACTGAGCGTCCATAACGTGCTAAACGACGGATCTGTTCTTCGTTTTTCACATATGACCATTGTCTTTCATTAGTTAAATTAGTGACGCTTAAATCTAAACGTATTTTTTCGCTAATATTGTAGCTGGCACTAAAATCATATTGACCATAGTCAGCTGCCCATTCAGGGCCACCCCAAGCATCAGGGTAAACTAAATAATCGTCGCGCCAGTTATAAGCAATACGTGTTTGAAATGCTTCTTTTTCATAGTAAACAACAGCATTATATGAGTGCTCAGACATACCAACAAACGGTAGATCGTTTAGTTCTTCATCATCATAACTACTGTCTGTGAATGTGTAGTTTATTTGTACTCCTAAACCATCAAATGGTGCAGGTAAAATGTCGTCAAATGATTGTTGATAGGCGGTTTCAAAGCCTAAAATAGTCGCGCCTTTTTCTGATGTCGGTGATATTTTAGTAAAAACAGGACCATCTACTTCAACACCATCTTTAAAGTAATTACCTACCTGCGCAGTGCCTATACGGCCGCGAGCGATTACTGATTCTATGTCTTTATAATACGCTGCAAATGTTAGTGCGCCATAATCAGAGAAATACCATTCAATGGTGCTGTCTATTTGGTTGGCTCTCAGTGGCTTTATACCTGGATTTGAGGCATGGTATTCAGCATTATTAAAATCTAAGTAACTATAAGGTGAGAGATAGTCTAAATTTGGTCGCGTGATCACTTTTGCGGCACTAAAGCGATAAAGTAAATCATCACGTAAATTCAATTTAAAATTTAAACTTGGTAGCACATCGGTGTAGCTTTCTTCTGTGGTAGAGCGAGTGTAGTAATCTTCAATTTCGCCATCAACACGATAGCTCAATGCGCCATCTTTTTCAGTTACATTGTAGCGAACGTTCTCAACATCAAAAGTATAGCCATCTGAAGAAACATCAGTTTGTATAACCCTTACGCCCATGTTAAGTGCAAATGGTAATTTGCCTAAGTCACCTTGCAGATTTGTTTCGATAAAAGCTGCTAAAGTTTGCTCTGTTAAGGCAAACGAATCATTTGGGCTACTCTTAGCGGTGATTTTATCTTGTGCAGCTTGTGGATTAATTGATTCATAAAAAGCATAAAGTTTGTCGTAATCAAAACTTGCCCATGGATCAGGGTGTTTACCAGGTTCACCATCTAAAAAGTTATCAAAGTTTGCAGGCACTAATACATCGGCAGGTAAGCGAAATAAATCCAAGCCACCCAGTTCCTCAACGCTAGAGTCATCAAAACTAGGGTATTCTGAGTTTTTAAAATACGCACCACCGTTACTAAACATTGAAGCATTTTTAGACTTATAAACACTGCGCTCTTTTGTTTGTTTGCCATAATGCACACCAAATTGTATATCTTTGACTAATTCAAAAGTTGGGATATACGTTGCTGCAAGTCGAACTTCTTCAATCTTATCTTTTACATCAGTGCCATAATTATAGCTGTAATGTGCCCCAAAGGGCTGCTCGGCGCTTAAAGCTGGTGTCATGGTGACATCTGGCAGCATGTTGTTACCTGTTTGGTCAATCGTGATTCCATCGACAAAGCCGCGAGCTACAATAAAGCGGTTATTACCATTGCTTACATTCTTAGCTTGTGACTGTGAGATATCTAGATCAACTGTTAAGTTATCAGTGGCATACCAAACTGTATTGAAGCCCCACTGCCATGTATCGGTATTACGCGGTACGGAAACATTTAGTAGCTCCGCCATAGCGCCATCGACTAACTCGACATAATTTGCATTGCCGTCTTCATTGAACTTCACTTCCCCAATTGCTGGGATCCCAGGTGTATGTGATTCATCAAAAGTTACGAATGAAATTTGGTATTGCTCGCCATTGGTCTCGTACTGTGAATACATGCTATCAAAGTTGACGTCTACACTGTCTGAAGGGCGCCATTGCAAGGCTAAGCTTGCACCAAGTCGTTCGCGAGTATCTTGCCAGTTTGAATAGCGGACGTAGCCAGGAATAACCGATGGGTGCGATTGCTCGTTATCTTCAAGTTTGCCGTTACCATTACTATCAATGGGAATACGTACATCCACATTCTCGTCAGGATCATAGAAACCTTCACCTTCATACGAATCGGCACGCTGTGTTCGTTCAGAATAAACGGCAGTAAATAGCGCGCCAAAAGTGTCATCAAAAAATGTGTCGCTAATTAAAAAAGATGCTTGCGGGTTGGTGTCCCCAGTACGTTCTTCGTAAATTCCTTTTGCGCTGCCAGATAAGGTAAAGCCATCTAAATCTAGGGGCTTACGGGTTTTAATATTGATAACTGAACCAATCCCGCCTTCTTGCGTTTTACTTTGTGGAGATTTATATACTTCAAGTGATTGCACTATTTCTGGGGCAATCAAATCAAAGTTAAAGTTACGACTAGAGTGCTCAGAAGCCATGCGCCGGCCATTGACTGTGGTTACATTGTAGTCTCCGCCTAAACCCCGAACCGTAACGTTTTGCCCTTCGCCACCGTTACGCGTAATGGCAATGCCGGTCATTCGTTGCAGTGCTTCTGCAATATTTTGATCGGGAAACTTACCAATATCTTCTGCAACGATAGCATCCATAACCCCAACAGCTTGTTGTTTTAAATACAGGGATTCCTTAATACTCGAGCGAACACCTCTAACTTCAATTACTTCTACTTGCTCGGTTTCGGCTTCTTTTTCCTTTTCTTTATCTTCTTCAACAGCCAATGTTGAACCACTGAAAATGGCACTCATGGATAAAAAAAGGGTGGGCAGTTTTAGTTGTGTTTTCATAATAGTTACCTGTATTTTACTTGTTGATGGTTGTTTTTATTAATTTATTTAGAGCTAAGGGCATTAGCTTGGTTACCCACTAATACCCTTGAGGGTTAATTACGAAATAATGCCAAGTGGTTTGGCTTGTTGCCAAAGTCCACGAGTGAAGTCAGGAAAGTCTTTACTGTTACTGCGATCTGCAACTGATTCAACCGAAAGCGGAAATACAGCTGACCATGCTGCAGCGTCATACACATCTTGATCAAGAGGCTCACCGTTGCGAAGGCAAAAAATAATGCGCCAAAACATTAGAAAATCCATGCCACCATGGCCACCGTTACGCTCAGCTTCTGCGCCCATTTTTTGCCAAAGTGGATGATCATATTTGTTATACCAATCAGCCATATCGTAGTCCCATTCGTGGTAGCTTTTACTGCCCCCTTGCTCAAGGGCAATACGGTTAGGGAAACCTGCAAATACACCATTAGTACCTTGAATTAAGTTATGACGAGAGTAAGGGCGTGGCGTGGTTGTATCGTGTTGGACCATAATGCTACGGCCTTTAACCGTTTTAATGATGCTGGTATTCATATCGCCGGCAATGTAATTTAGTTTGTTACGGCCATGCTCAGCTGGGAATTCCTTTTTAGCGTATGCTGCACGTCCTAGTGATGGTGAGCTCATTGATGTAATGTAGTCAAACCGATCGCCACGATTGATATTCATATACTGTGAAACTGGACCTAAACCATGAGTTGGGTATAAATTACCGTCAACAGCTGCATGCCAAGGAGTACGCCATGAACCTGTTTTATGATCAATTTCTTTCATTTGCCAGCGTAACTCGTGGATATATGCCGCTTCACCATGCAATAGTTCACCAAAAACACCTTGGCGAACCATATTTAGTACCATGAGTTCATCACGGCCATAACAAACATTTTCCAACATCATGCAATTCATCTGGGTGCGCTCAGATGTATTAACCAGTTGCCATGCTTCTTCAACAGTCACCGCTGCAGGCACTTCAACAAAAGCATGTTTGCCACTTTCCATAGTTGCTACTGCCATAGGAGTATGCCATTTCCATGGGGTTGAAATTATCACAATATCAATATCTTGGCGCTCTAACATACGAAGGTAATCATGATCGTTTTTGCCGTAGGTATCTGGCTTTTTAAAGCCCTTATCGACAACTATTTTTACTGCTCGGTCTACAACGGCCTGATGGGTGTCGCAAATTGCTTTGATTTCAACACCGTCTAAATGGCAAAAATGTTTAACGGCACCAACACCCCGCTCACCAACACCAATAAAGCCGACTCTTACTACATCCATTTTAGATACTGTTAAGCCAAGTGTTGAACGCCCTTGTGTTGCTGTCTTTAGCATTGAGTTGGCATTGGTTGTGGAGGCACAACCTAACGCTGCGCTGGTTGCTGCAATTGCGGCCATTGATTGAAGAAATCGTCTGCGGTTTAGATCGCCCATGATAGTGCCCTTATATGTTTATTATTTGTAAATTTGTTTTCACAGGGTTTTATTTGTACACGTAAGGAAATTCTAATGCAAGGTAAAAATCTTTCGTTTGCTTTCACTTCTGGGTTTGTTAAATTATTTTTATATTTTAAATCCTTGTGTTTCAATTGCTTGGTGTCTTTTATTGTGAATTGAGAAGGAATGTAAAAAAATTGAATTGAAAGTAAACGAAAGCTGCGTACAATGAATGAAAGTTAATTATGAAAGAGAGCGAGCATGCTTAACACTATCGAAAGACGACATGAAATTGTGCAATTGGTTTTCAAGCAAGAGCGTGTACAGGTTCCTGAGCTTGCTCAGTTGTTTGGTGTATCAACGGTGACGATTCGCAATGATCTTAATGAGCTTGACGAAAAGGGCTTGCTAGTACGTTCCCGTGGTGGAGCGGTAGCGAGTAATCGTTTAACTCAAGAGTTGTCATTAAAAGAAAAACATGACGCAAATCGTGGCATTAAAGAGCGACTAGGTAAGTTTGCTGCCAGCCTAATTAAAGATGGTGAATCGATCATTTTAGATTCTGGCACCACGACCGAAGAAGTCGCTAAAAACTTAACCAATCATCATAGTGTTGTTGTGATGACAAATGGTTTAAACGTCGCACACTCTTTACTTAATGCACCTTCTGTCGAAGTGCTGATGACAGGTGGAACTTTGCGTAAAAAATCACTGTCTTTTTATGGTCGTCAAGCCGAACAGCACTTGCAACAATATCATTTTGATAAGTTGATTTTAGGTGTTGACGGTTTTGAGAAAGATATTGGTATTACCACGCATTTTGAACTTGAAGCCTTGTTAAATCGAGTCATGTGCGAAGTGTCACGAGAGATCATTGTTGTTACCGACTCAAGTAAATTCAATCGAAAAGGAGTGCACAAAATAATTTCTGCCAGTGAAGTAAATACAGTGGTGACAGACAGCGATATTCCAGCCGATATTCAAGCGGCTCTCGAAAGTGTTGGTGTCGAGCTGCACATAATCGACCTTTAATTTTCCATAGTAATAATACAACGACTAATCAATATAGAGGCTTGCAATGACGATATTACAGAAATTAATCGCGGCGAATAAATGTGGTGATAAACGGGGGATTTATGCCGTTTGTTCGGCGCATCCATTGGTACTCGAAGCCGCTATATTGCAAGCCAAGCAAGACAATAGCTATTTGTTAATTGAAGCTACTGCGAATCAGGTCAATCAGTTTGGTGGTTATACCACGATGATGCCAGCAGACTTTATGGCATTTGTCCAAAGGCTTGCAACAGAGCAAGCCTTTGCAGTTGATAAGCTAATCCTCGGAGGTGATCATTTAGGCCCAGTGTGTTGGTGTGATGAGGACGCTGAAGCAGCGATGCAAAAGGCTGAACAGCTAATAGCTGCTTATGTGGCGGCAGGGTTCAAAAAAATTCATTTAGATACCAGTATGCGTTGTGCTGATGACGATGTAATTTTAGCGGATGAAACGGTGGCAATACGCGCGGCGCAGTTGTGTGCAGTGGCTGAAAAAACAGCCGTCAATACATTTGGCCACAGTGATTTAGTGTACGTGATAGGAACTGAAGTACCCCCACCAGGTGGAGCTGATGAGCATATCGATACGCTTGCGGTGACAGAAACAGACCATGTAGCGAGTACATTAGCGCTACACCATGATGCATTTTTAAAGCTTGGTTTATCAGCTGCTTGGCAACGTGTAGTTGGCCTAGTTGTTCAACCGGGTGTTGAATTTGATAATACTCAAGTATTTGATTACGACAGTAGTAAAGCTCAGCAGTTAAAACAATATATACAAACAGTGGATAGAATTGCTTTTGAAGCACATTCAACTGATTACCAAACCCCAGTTGCCTATAAGCAATTAATAAATGACCATTTTGCGATTTTAAAAGTGGGCCCTGAGCTTACTTTTGCTTTGCGTGAGGCGTTATTTGCATTAAGTCATATTGAAGATGCGTTGGTTGATACTGAGCAATGCTCACATTTACGTACCGTTATTGACGCTGATATGCAGCAATTCCCAAAGAATTGGCAACGTTTTTATCAAGTTGATAGTTCATTGCAGAAGCTATATCGACGCTTTAGTTTTAGCGATCGAATCCGTTATTACTGGGGACAGCAAGGAAATCAAAATGCGGTTGAAACGTTATTCAGTAATCTGCAAACACAGCCGATCCCGTTACCGCTACTAAGTCAATATATGCCATTACAGTACTTAGCTATACGTAATGGTAGTTTAGAAAACAACCCTAAATCTTTGGTGCTTCATCACATAATGCAAGTAACCAGCCGCTACGCAGATGCGTGCTTTAAACAACAGTAGACGTAGGTGAGGTAGTTATGTCGAATTATTTAGCAATTGATGACTCTCTTTTAGAAGCTAATAATAGCTTGTGGACCGCAAAAGAAATTATGCAGCAGCCTGATTGTTGGCGAGAAACGCTCAAGATAGTCAAAGCGGCTCGTACGCAACTTGATAGCTGGTTGGCAACGGTGTTAGAGCATGCAAATACACAAATAATTTTTACAGGCGCTGGTACGTCTGCCTATGTCGGTGAGGCGGTAGTTGGCTATTTAAATCAGCAGCTGGATATTAGTTGCCGTAGCGTTAGCAGTACGGAGCTCGTTGCCTGCCCACAACAGTATTTACAACAAAATAAGGCCACTTTACTGGTGTCGTTTGCGCGCTCAGGTAATAGCCCTGAAAGTGTTGCTGCTGTTGAGGTGGTAAATAACTATGTGAAGCAATGTGCTCATCTATTTATTACCTGTAATCCCGATGGTGCGCTGAATCAGCAAGCGGCAGAGCATGAGAATTGTTTTTCGTTACTGATGCCACCGCAAACGCTTGATCAAAGCTTTGCAATGACCAGTAGTTTTACTTCGATGCTGATAGCAAGTATCGCGGTGTTTAGTGAAGCGGATAATGCAGTGTCTATAATAGCTAACTGTGTTGAAAAAAATATTCCTCAGCAATTGTCTCAGTTAAAAGCACTCGCTGAATTGCCTATGCAGCGTTTGGTGTATTTAGGGGCTGGGTCATTAAAAGGTTATGCGCAAGAGGCTGCTTTAAAACTGTTAGAGCTTAGTTCAGGTAAAGTGATGGGTTATTTTGAATCGCCGTTGGGTTTTCGACATGGTCCGAAGTCACTGGTTGATGAAAAAACCTTCATTGTTTTATTTAGCTCAAATAATAGCTATACCAAGCAGTATGATACAGATTTATTACATGAGTTAAGCAGTGATAACCAAGCGCTTGGTGTAGATGCATTAGCCGTGCCGCAGGAAATGCAAGCACAGCAGTTAGATGATGTTTTTTATGGCTTATATTATATGGTATGCGCGCAGATCATTTCTTTTTATAAAGCATGGCAACTGGGTATTACTGTTGATAATCCGTGCCCAACAGGGGAGGTTAACCGTGTAGTGCAAGGTGTGACTATTTACCCGTTCACACAAGGAGATATTAATGACTAAGCAGTATATTTACGGCATTGATATTGGTGGTAGTAAAATTGAACTGGCTGTATTTGACGCGTCATTAAAGCAACTTGAATCATCACGAATTGTGACTCCACAAAGTAGCTATCAAGATTTCTTAAATGCGTTAGTGGTTATGATTCTAAGCGCTGATAAAAAGTATCAATGCCAAGGCGCAGTAGGCATTGGTATGCCAGGAATTATTAACGCAAACCAAGAAGTGCTATCAGCGAATGTACCTCATGCAACCGGACATAATACTGCGCAAGATTTAGCGAAGCTCATTAATCGCCCTGTAGCTATTGAAAATGATTGCCGCTGTTTTGCATTATCAGAGGCACAAAGTTACGTAGGCATACAACATACACGAGTGTTAGGTGCAATTATAGGAACAGGTGCTGGTGGAGGGTTATGCATTGACGGTAAGCTTTACAGAAGTGCTCAAGGTATTGCTGGCGAGTATGGTCATTATGCGCTATCCGCCGTGTTGCAACAAAAGTATCAATTGCCTATTTTAAAGTGCGGCTGTGGTTTAATGGGTTGTGTTGAAAGTTACATTGCAGGGCCTGGTTTAGCAAAAATTTATCAACATTTTGCCGGTGAAGTGCTGACTACTTTTGAAATCGTTGAAGGGCTAAGAAAAGGCGATGTGCTATGTCAGCAAAGCTTTGCCTGTTATGTTGATTTGATAGGTAGCACGTTTGCAGCAATTATTATGGCTTATGATCCTGAAGTGATCGTAGTTGGTGGTGGTATGTCGCTGGTAAGCGAGTTAATGGATAAACTGGAGCAAGCAATCACACCTTACATTTTTACTGGTATTCGGGTGCCAAAAATTGTACTTGCTGAATTTGGCGATGCAAGTGGTGCGCGTGGCGCTGCTATTTTAGCAAAAGCACAAGTTGGGGTGTTGTCATGAGTGAATCAGTATATTATGTCAAAGCTGCAGCTATTTATTGCCAAGATCGTGTGCTTAAGGAGCACTTTATGTTGGTAGAAAATGACCGTATCAGCGCTTTTACTCAAACACCGCAATTGGAATTGCCTATACATGACTATGGCGATGCTGCGATTATTCCTGGTTTAATTGATTTGCATATTCATGGCCGTGAAGGTTGTGATGTAATTGATTGTAAAATGAGCAGTGTTGAAACTATCTCATGTTCATTAGCACAGCATGGAGTAACGGGTTTTTTAGCTACAACAGTAACGACAGATTGGCAGCAAACCTTAGATGCAATGGCTATTATTGGTCAAGCATATGTACAGCAGCCCAGTGGTGCACAAGTACTTGGTGGTTATAGTGAAGGGTTGTTTTTTAGTGAAGTTTATAAAGGTGCACATAACCAAGATTACTTTTTGGAGCTATCACAACCTCATTTAGAGGCCATGATTAAGGCAGCAGCAGGGAGTCTGAAAGTTGTTGCTCTAGCACCAGAAAGACCCGGTGCTAATACGTTAATTGAGTACCTTACTGAGCAAGGTATCAGAGTTATGCTTGGTCATTGCGATTCTAATTTTGAGCAAACAGAACAAGCTCTTGAGCACGGTGCGTGCGGTGGGGTGCATGTTTTTAATGGCATGCGTGGTATACACCATCGAGATCCTGGCTGTGCGGGGGCTGTATTAATGAACGATGCCGCTTTAGTTGAAGTTATCGCCGATGGCATACATCTTCACCCTACTATTTTACAATTAATTTATAAGCTAAAAGGCCCGCAAAAAATTGCGCTGATCAGTGATTGTATTAATGCTGGTGGCCTAAATGATGGACAATACAAACTGGGAAAAATGGATGTGTTTGTTGATAATGGAGTTGCGAAAACAGCATCAGGCTCCTTAGCGGGCAGTACATTAACTTTAGAGTTGGCTGTGAAAAATATGCATCTGCTAGGTAGCGTTACTCTGCTAGAGGCCATAAACATGGCTAGTATTGTACCAGCTCGGTTTCTAAACATTGCAGATCAAGTTGGCTCTTTAGCAGCAACTAAGCAAGCAAATTTTGCTATCTTAGATAACAATTTTACGATTCAAGCGACCTACATAAAAGGCCAAAGGTGTTTTTTAAGAAGCGCTGATAATGCTTAAAGTGTTTTGTCATCAGCGTTAAATAGCATGGAAAGTAAAATATTATAAAATTGATTGCATTTTAAGCGACTTCTATGGTGATGTTCGCTTTAACTAATGCTATACTCCCGCCGAATAATTTTTCGACTTTATTAAGAGTAAAATAATGGCAGATTTATCGAAGTACAGAAACATTGGTATTTTCGCGCACGTTGATGCGGGTAAAACTACCACCACTGAGCGTATCCTTAAGCTAACGGGTACTATTCATAAAAGTGGTGAGACGCATGATGGTGAGTCAACAACTGACTTCATGGAACAAGAAGCTGAGCGCGGTATTACTATCCAGTCTGCGGCTGTAAGCTGTTTCTGGAAAGATCACCGTTTCAACGTTATCGATACTCCAGGACACGTTGACTTCACAGTAGAAGTTTATCGTTCACTTAAAGTATTAGATGGCGGTGTTGGTGTATTCTGTGGTTCTGGTGGTGTTGAACCACAATCAGAAACTAACTGGCGTTACGCTAACGAATCAGAAGTTGCACGTATTATCTTTGTAAACAAATTAGACCGTATGGGTGCTGATTTTTACCGTGTAACTGAGCAAGTACGTAAAGTACTTGGTGCTGTACCACTAATCATGACTTTACCAATCGGTATCGAAGATGAGTTTGTTGGTGTTGTAGACGTTTTAAACAAACAAGCATATGTTTGGGATGAAACTGGTCTTCCAGAAAACTACGAAATCACAGACGTTCCTGCAGACATGGTAGAAAAAACTGAAGAATACCATGAGATGCTTATCGAAACTGCTGTAGAGCAAGACGATGACCTAATGGAAGCGTATATGGAAGGTGAAGTTCCTTCTATTGAAGATATCAAGCGCTGTATCCGTAAAGGTACACGTGATCTTGCTTTCTTCCCTACTTACTGTGGTTCTGCGTTCAAGAACAAAGGTATGCAATTAATTCTTGATGCTGTTGTTGATTACTTACCAGCTCCTACAGAAGTTGATCCTCAACCTCTTATGGATGAAGACGGTAACGAAAACGGCGAGCATGCAATTGTATCTGCTGACGAACCATTTAAAGCGCTAGCATTCAAAATCATGGATGACCGTTTTGGTGCATTAACTTTCGTACGTATCTACTCTGGTAAACTTAATAAGGGTGACACTATCCTTAATGCGTTTACTGGTAAAACAGAGCGTGTTGGCCGTATGGTTGAGATGCAAGCTGATGATCGTAAAGAGCTTACTTCAGCACAAGCTGGTGATATCATCGCTATTGTTGGTATGAAGAACGTGCAAACTGGTCACACTCTATGTGATCCTAAGCACCCAGTAACTCTTGAGCCAATGGTATTCCCAACGCCTGTAATCTCGATTGCTGTACAGCCTAAAGATAAAGGCGGTAATGAGAAAATGGGTGTTGCTATCGGTAAAATGGTTGCAGAAGATCCATCTTTCCAAGTTGAGACTGATGAAGATTCAGGCGAAACTATTCTTAAAGGTATGGGTGAGCTTCACTTAGATATCAAAGTGGATATCCTTAAGCGTACTTACGGCGTAGACCTTATCGTTGGTCAACCACAGGTTGCTTATCGTGAAACTATCACTCGTGAAATCGAAGATAGCTACACGCATAAGAAACAATCTGGTGGTTCTGGTCAGTTCGGTAAAATCGACTACCGCATCAAGCCAGGCGAAGTGGGTTCAGGCTTCACGTTCTCTTCATCAGTTGTTGGTGGTAACGTACCTAAAGAATTCTGGCCTGCAGTTGAGAAAGGCTTCAAGTCAATGATGGGTGAAGGTGTTCTAGCTGGCTTCCCAGTACTTGACGTTGAAGTTGAACTTTTCGACGGTGGCTTCCACGCCGTGGATTCATCTGCAATCGCATTCGAAATCGCTGCTAAAGGCGCTTTCCGTCAATCGATCCCTAAAGCAGGCGCACAACTTCTTGAGCCAATCATGAAAGTTGACGTGTTCACGCCAGAAGATCACGTTGGTGATGTAATCGGTGACCTTAACCGTCGTCGTGGTATGTTAAGCGACCAAGAAGCTGGTTTAACAGGCGTTCGTATTAAAGCAGACGTTCCGTTATCTGAAATGTTCGGTTACATCGGTTCACTACGTACAATGACATCTGGTCGTGGTCAGTTCTCTATGGAGTTCTCACACTATGCACCATGTCCACAAAACGTAGCTGATACTGTAATCGCTGCAGAAAAAGAGAAAAAAGCGGCTAAGTAATTAGCCACTTAAACTCTTAAAAAACCCGCACTTGTTGCGGGTTTTTTGTTTTTATAATTGTTATTAATTTGAGCGAATAATAGATCACCAACTTTTGTAACTAGTATCATTAATAGAACCTAATTATAATTGCCTGCCTCAATGTTTATCACTAAAAGATTCAGAGAAATAAGATTTTTGAGATAATGTTGATATATTAAGTAGTTATGATAAATACTTTTGTGCTAGTTAAAAAGTAGTGCAAATACTCTTGTTAACTCTTTTATTGTGTGTAAAATTATGTTCCTAAAACATTGGTTTTAGATTGTAAATGGAAAGCCTTCCTTGAAGACGAAGGTCATAATAAAGGAACTTCATTCAATGAATATAGTAAAATTATCGCCAAATTGGACTTTGCAAATAGTAAAAGTCATTTTCGCATTACTTGTTGCCTATATTCTAAGTGCAATAACTGCTTTAGGCTTTGAATCAGCAAGCGTCATTATTATTCCTCTCGTTTTAGTTATTAGCCTCTTTAATATTATGCAATTAAGGTTTCTACATTGTTATAAAGCAGGGGTAAACTATTCTCGTGGTCTGGGTAAGCGATATATTAATGCAGATGAAATAAAAAGTATTAGTTTTAAACGGTATGGAATAATCACAGAGTTTAAAATTGTAACGTTAGCAGAGCAATCTCATCGTTTTATAAATTGGCATATAACAGCAGACCAAAAAACAGGAATTAAAAACTTATATGCAGCAAAGTATGTGGGTTGTGATAACAGTAATACGCAAAGTTGTAATGCTTAATTAGTAGGTTGTTTAGCTTTAATCTTACTAATTTGGGTGTAAACTAAATCAATGCCACTTTAAATTAAAGTGGCATTTTTATTACTTATAATTCATTTATTTTTTAGCTTTTCTTCTTGCTAAAAATGGTAATGCTAATAAGCTTAACCACGCTAATGAGCCCGAATCCTCTTCATCATCGTCTGTTTCATCATTGCTTATATTTATAAATACTAATTGTGCAGCGGACAAATTGCCTACGCTATCCTGTGCCTGCACCATTAATGTAATTTTACGTTCAAACTCATAATCAAGCGCCGCAGCGACAATTAGCTGACCTTGTTCATTTATAGTGATTGCTGAGTGACCAGACACAATAAATTTAGTGACAGGCGTGTAGTCACTATCTGCATCTGTAAATTCTAAAGTGCCAATAACAGTACCAATATCTGCGCTTTCAATGATATTAAAGTTTTGCTCAGCGGTTAACACTGGAGCTTGTGGCTCTGGTGTTGGCTTAGGTTCAGCAACTGATTTAATATCAACAATGACAGGGTCATGGTCTGATGCACGATATGCGCTTTGTGAGTAAAGGCTAGCGACTTGGTTATCTGACTTAAATTCAACGTTATAATCCAGGCTGATCGGTTCATCAGCATTGATATGCCAATCAGTTGCGGCGACAACTTTATCCAGCAGGCTTTGTGTTGCTACAGCATGATCTAGGCTGCCCAAGCGGCCTGAAAAGCTATATGAATAACCCAGTGTGTTACCATCAAGCTCAGCAATCACATTTTTATAGCCCTTATCAGCAAATGCACGAATTGGATCTTCCATTGCATATGCGTTCATATCACCAACTAGAATGATGTCTTCGTCTTCAACACCTGTTGGTTTGCTGTCTAGCCAATCGGCAAAGGCATTCGCACCTGCTACGCGAATTTCATTCCAGCAAGATTGGCCATCACCTAAATCAGCATTATTACCGTCAGCGCTGCCGCAGCTACCTTTTGATTTTAAGTGAGCTACAGCGACAGTGAATACTTCACCTGAGTTTATTGCTTTAAAGCTCTGAGCAATTGGCGCACGGTTACTGTAGTCAAATGGGTATTCAGTGGTTATTGCAGGAGTACCCACTTCACTGACCATATTTGCACGATAAATTAGGGCAGTAGTAATGGCATCAGTACCAATTTGGTCAACGTTAAAGTCTACAAACGCGTATTCGTTATTACTGTCAGCGTCGTTCAATGCAGACACTAAACTTGCAACAGCACTGTATTCATCAAAGCCATCATTTTCAATTTCCATCAAACCAATAACATCAGCCTCTAGTGCGGTGATAGCACTTACCAATTTAGCTTCTTGACGAATTAACTCCTGCTCAGAATCGGCGCCACGGCTGGTCGGGAAGCCACCGCCTTGGCCGTCACCATTAAAGTAGTTTAGTACATTAAAGCTCGCTATCCGTAAGTTTGCATCAGAGTGTAATTCAGGAGCATCAGTACGTGGGTTTGTAGTAGTAAACTCAGGTTGTACCGTTGGGTGAATACGGTAACGATCAAAGCTGTAACCCAAAACGCCAGTAATAACGCTGACGGAGTCGCCCAAGCGTAATGTATTGAAGGCACCTAACCCTGTTCCAGGATAAGATACCGGGTCAAGGTTTTGTTTCGTTGAGCCATCATCCAATAGAATTTGTTTCTTCTCATTTTCAACTTCTACTGCATTTGCAGCATCACCCGGTAAAGCTATTTGTGTGCCTTGGTATAAGCGTTCTGTGGCAAGGCCAACCTCACCATAGCGACCAAGGCCATAATTGTTGGTGACAACGAGTGTTTGCTCTAAGGTCACCAGCATACCTTCATAAGCTTCTAGGTCGCTTATACTTGCAACTGGCAAGGCAATTTTTGTAGCCGTTGCTGTTAAGCCTGAAGCACATATTTCGATTTGGCTTACATCGCCAATTTGTGTCGCACTGTAATATTCAGCGACCGTACCTTTGACGCGAATATGATCACCGACAGCTACATCGGTATCTGAAAAATATACAAACACGCCTTCCGATGTTAATGGGTTGGTATCAATATCTGCTTCAAGAGAAGTAACAAAGAAGCCATTTAATTGCTCGCTTCCTTGGAAATCAGCAGTAACGATACCTTCAAGCTCAATTTCTTGATTTAGTAATGGGCTATCGCCTCCTTCGGCTTGGACTGCATTAATGAGCGTTTTAGCTGCGCCACACTCTAACGGCGTTACCGGTTCTGGATCTGGTTCAGGTGTTGGCTCAGTACTTTCTCCGTGAAAGCCTAGTCCGCTAAAGTCATCTTTATCAAATTGTAGCCATTGCTCACTCGGATCAAACTCGGTGCTAGCATCTGTACGGCCAGACGCTATATCAGACTTGCGGCGTAGTGTTTTATCTTTAGTTGTTACACCACCATTGCTCCAAACCCCATCAGCTCCTATTTGACCAAAGCTATCAACTACACTGGCACCCAAGGTAAGGGTTAAAGCATCATCACCATTAAAGTTTACTGCGCTACTGAATAGATCTGCTTTATTCTTTAATTCATCTACAGCTCTACTATCAGAAGTAACAATTACATATGTGCTGTTTGCGGCTATAGAACCTGTTAGATTCTCGCTTGATGTCGCTGATACATTTTTATTTGAAAATAAATTAAGTGTATAACCGTCTAAAGATATGGCATCAGATGATGTGTTATAAATTTCAATCGCTTTATTATAACCACCCCCTTCAACATATTCTGAAATGATTAGGTTTGCTGATGCTGGAGCACTAAGGCTTGCAATAACAAGCGCCAGTGGCGTTATTTTTGTAGTAAACATTATTATTTTTTCCCGTGTATTGTGTCCCAAATGGGACAAACAGTTTAAGGAAAATTTATGACAAAGAAAATACAGGATGTTAATATTATGAAAATAAAAAGGGCGAACAATCGCCCTTTATTGAATGATCTATCTAGAACAGTATCTATTTAACCTACCATTCAAGTTACTTATTAAGCCATTGCGCAGCTTGTTTTGCAAAGTAAGTTAAGATCCCATCAGCTCCAGCACGTTTAAACGCGAGTAGAGACTCCATAATTGTCGCTTCTTCGGCTAACCAACCGTTATCAATGGCTGCTTTATGCATCGCATATTCCCCGCTGACTTGATAAGCAAAGGTTGGCACGCCAAATTCTTCTTTAACACGATGTACAATATCTAAATATGGCATGCCGGGTTTGACCATTACCATGTCTGCACCTTCTTGTAAGTCTAAAGCAACTTCGCGAAGTGCTTCATCAGAGTTTGCAGGGTCCATTTGATAGGTTTTTTTGTCGGCGCCTTTTAAATTACCAGCAGAGCCTACCGCGTCACGAAAAGGTCCATAGTAACTAGATGCATACTTTGCAGAGTAAGCCATAATACGAGTGTGAATGTGACCATCAGTTTCAAGCGCTTCACGAATAGCACCAATACGACCATCCATCATATCGGAAGGAGCAACAACGTCAGCGCCAGCCTCAGCATGTGAGAGTGCCTGCTTAACTAAAATTTCGGTTGTAACGTCGTTAATTACATAGCCTTCATCATCAATAATGCCGTCTTGGCCATGAACTGTAAACGGATCAAGTGCGACATCAGTAATCACACCCAGCTCAGGAAATGCGGTTTTTAATGCACGTACGGTGCGTTGTGCAAGACCATCGTCACTATAGGCTTCTTCAGCCAAAAGCGATTTTTTATCCGCAGGTGTAACAGGAAAAATAGCAACTGCTGGAACACCTAGCTCCACTAATTCTTTTGCTTCTGTGAGCAATAAATCGATAGATAAACGCTCGATGCCTGGCATCGATTCTATGCTTTCACGGCGATTTTTTCCTTCAAGTACAAATACTGGATAGATTAAATCATTAACACTTAGTTGATTTTCAGCCATAAGGCGACGTGAAAAATCATTACGACGCATTCTACGCATACGTGTATATGGGAAAAGATCCAGACCTGATTGGGCCATTATTTGCTCCTAGTCTAATATTGGAAAGCTGATTACGCGGTTACGACCATTTTGCTTGGCGTGATAAAGTGCTTTATCCGCGCAGTCAGTGAATAATCCTGGGTTATTAATATCTTCTGCGACAGCGCAATAGACACCTGCACTAATTGTAAATTTTATATCTGAGTTGGCAACAGTGATTGTGGTTTCCATTATTAATAGCCTGATGGATTCAGCTATTTCTAGCGCACCTGCCATTGGGGTATTGGGAAGTAACACAACAAACTCTTCACCACCGTATCGAGCCACCTCATCAAGTGGGCGTTTTAAGTGGCTTTTTATTATATCAGCCACAGCACGAATTGTTTGGTCACCGATTAAATGGCCATAACTATCATTGATCACTTTAAAGTGATCAATATCGAGCATGATAATACTTAAGGGAGTTTGTTCTCGACGAGAGCGGCGTAAATCCATGACTAACTTTTTGTCGAAATAACGTCGGTTTTTAATTTTTGTTAACGGGTCTTCCATATTGAGCTGCTCTAACTCGCGATTTTTTTCTTCAAGCTCACGTAAGGTAACTTGTAGCTCAAAAGTTCGCTCTTCAATATTGCTTTCTAAGTCTTGTCGAGCTTGTTCTTGCAACTCTAAACGCTCTTGTAATAACTTATCTTGAGCCTCATTTTGCGCTATTTTTGCTTGTTGTAAGGCTATTTGTGCATCGCGCTCAATGATGAAATGCCTAATAGTGGCAAAGCTTAAACTTAAGGCGCAGATTAAAAAGCTAATAAACATAAAAGGAAGACTTCGAGAGTTAAAGTCGAAGATGTTAAATACAACGATGTTTAGATAAATTAAAGAGGCGCAAAAAGTTATAGCTCCTGTTAACAAAGCATTCAGCGGTTGGCTGGGTTTATGCTTAATGTTTATAGTTATAACAATGCTGTGTATGAGCATCATCAATAGACTTGCAAGTAAACTATAGCTTACAAATAGTTGAGTTGGCAGCCACCAAGTAATAAGTAAACTGGTGAGCAAAAGATAATTACTCCAAGTATGTATCTTATCGAACTGAGGCCAAATAATCTCAGCTTTTAATTGCTCAAATAAGGGCTTGAATAAGTAAGTGGTAATTAACAACATGCAGGGAATAGCAAGCTGTTGCAAGCTTGGTAAAGAAGGGTGGAAATAACGATAACCAAAGCCATAAAGGTAGATGAGTAATAACCATAGAGTAACAAGTATGCCTGAGGAGAGCGCAAAGTAACGTTTTCTTGAAAAAATAAATAACACAAAGCAAGTTAGAGCGAGAGATAAAATAAAACCTACAAGTAAGCCATAGAGTAGGTTAAATTTACTTTTATATTTTAAATACTCATCGTTTTGCCAAATACTTAGGGGCACTCTTAAACCGGCTTGATTTTCAACTCGTAATAACAAGGTGGATGTACTTTGTGCAGGCAGGGCTAATTTTACTAATAAGGATTCATTTTTTATTTGTCGGTTTTTAAGGGGTAATGCATCACCAATCTCTTTAAAAAGTAAAGTTTCATTACGGTGATAATGATAAATAGACACTTTATCTAATAGCGGATTATCAATAGATAATAAGATAGCGAGATTGGTTTGTTCAGTATTATTTAGTTGAACGCGTATCCACGCGACTTGTTCACTGAGACCTAGATTTAAGTTATGTTTGCGAGTAGTGCGCCAGTTTGTTGTCGTTTTAGCTTGTTCGATCGTCAGGGGCTCAGCTGTATATTCAAAAGGAATATCTTGTAAGTGACTGAGCTGTTTATCAAGCGAAATACTGGTTGCAAAAGTTGCAGAGGAACTAAATATAAGGAAGCTAAGCAGCAACCACCAAGCACACCGCATAATCAAGCCTTAGTGATAAATAGCTGTTGAAAGTTAAGTGTAGTTTGTTTCGCTACTGTTGCAAAGTCTAAGCCTTTTAATGTTGCAATAGTCTGGCATACATAGGGTAAATAGCATGGCTCGTTACGGCGTGATTTTGGCTTAGGTTTAATTGTTCTGGGTATTAAAAAGGGCGCATCTGTTTCTAGTAATAATCGTTCTAATGGAATGCTAGGTATAAGTTGTTGTAATTCTTGACCACGACGCTCATCACATACCCATCCAGTAATGCCTATATATAAACCTAGTTCTAGGTATTGTTCTAAAGCGTGTTTATTGCCAGTAAAGCAGTGTAAAACACCCCGAACACGATACTGTTTTAAAATTTTCAGCATATCTTCACTCGCATCACGTTCATGCAAATACACGGGAAAATTTAACTGTTCAGCTAATATGAGCTGACGCGTAAATACACTTCGTTGAATGTCTCGAGGTGAAAAATCACGATTATAATCTAGGCCACATTCACCAATAGCGACCACTTGTTTTTGTTGAGCAAGCAAAGTTAGTTGTTGCTCTAATTGCTGATCCACGGTTTTAGCATCATGGGGATGGACACCTGCGGTAGCTAATAGCTGGTGTTTTTCTGCAAGGCTTTGTGCTTGCTGGCTGCTTTGTACATCACAGCCAATAAGTAGCATTTGGTTAATTTTTTCTGCTTTAGCGCGCGCAATAACAGCTTCATGCTGGCCATCAAATTGATGATTTGTAAGGTTTACACCTGCATCTATTAGCATTGAGGTCATTAATCAGTACGTTTCACACGAATAGTACGATTTTTCCCTTGTTTCTTCAGCAAAAAGGAATTGAACATACCACGTTCGATAATGACTGTGTCACCAGAGTCTAAACGTAATCGGTCTGAACCTATTTGACGCCATTGCTGGCCGTTATCAAGTGTAATGATCAGCTCGCCATATGGTGCTTCTTTAACATTAGTAACATTTGCTGTTATTTCGTCATCATTTTCTTTTGCGGCTTCTTTATGTTCTAAACCAAAATCTTCATTTTTGGTTTTTACTATTTTATCAGTAGCTACCACTGCACCGGCTGTTGCATCAGATGCGACCGTCTCAGTAGAGGTTAACTGTTTTGTCGTTGTTGGTTTGCTTAATGATTTTCCTGCCATTGTGTTGTCGTAGCATAAGAGACGATTAAAATCATTTTCAACGAAAGTGCAGGCCTGTAGTGCTTGTAAGTTCACTTCATCGGCATAAACTGTTGATGCACTTAAAAGTGCTATTATTGGTAATATTTGTTTTTTCATTTATTCCTCTGATTCATCTTGCTGAGGCTTAACACTGTAAAAAGCCGCTAAAATTAATCCCAATTCAAATAACAGTAGCATCGGAAATGCTAATAATGTTTGTGAGAGTACGTCTGGTGGGGTTAAAAACATAGCCACCACGAAAACACCTACCACAATATAAGGGCGCTTTTCTTTTAAGCTTTGAGTGGTAGTAGCGCCACTCCAACATAGCAACATGATTGCTACAGGTATTTCAAATGCGACACCAAAGGCAAAAAATAGCTTTAAAGCAAAGCTTAAATAGCTGCTTATATCCGGAGCTAAAGTCATCATTTGTGGACCCACACTGGTAAAAAAACCGAGTATGATAGGTAATACCACAAAATAACAAAACGCAATACCGCTATAAAACAATAGAATACTCGACGCTAAAATTGGCATAAGCATACGCTTTTCATGCTTATATAAGCCAGGAGCAATAAACCCCCATATTTGGTGTAAAATTACCGGGATCGCTGCAAATAATGCGACAAATAATGTCAGTTTAAATGGAGCAAAAAAGGGTGCCGTGACATCGGTTGCGATCATAGTTGCGGTACTTGGTAAGTGCGCGACTAATGGTGCGGCAACAAAGCTGTAAATATCGTTTGCAAAGTAAACGAAGGCAATAAAAAACAATAAAATAGCTAACAGTGCCTTCATTAGCCTATTACGTAATTCAATTAAATGACCAACAAAGCCAGATTGAGTTTGTTCAGTCATAATTTAATTCTTACCTATGAATAGACCAGGGACAGCAAAAATAATTTCATTTTTGTTCATCAATATTCACTTTATCGGTTTGCTCTGGCGTTTTTTTATAGCTGTGGGTTACTGAGTCAGCTGCTTTTTGAAGTTCATCAACAGAGTCTTTTAAAGCGGGACTTAGATCTTGCATACTTTGTTGCTCTGCTTTTTTTAGATTTTGATGTAATTCATGCACGCGAAGCTCTTCGTTTACCTCTGCTTTGACTGAGTTTGCCATCGTCTTTATAGTTTTAATCCAGCGGCTTACAGTTCTAATAGCAACAGGTAATCGCTCAGGACCAAGTACAATAAGGCCCACAATCAAAACTACAATAAGTTCCCACATGCCCATTTTAATTAAGCCTTATGGTCTTCTTTGCTTTTGTCAGTCGTTTCTTTATTTTGCACTGAGTTATTAGACTGCTCTATGTTGTCAGTGGTTTTTGCTTGTTCTTCTTCAGATACAGCTTTTTTAAAGCCTTTTACGGCGTTACCTAAATCACCGCCGATACCACGTAGTTTTTTAGTGCCAAAAAGTAGCACTATAATTGCTAACACTATTAATAATTGCCAAATACTGATACCGCCAAAGCCCATGATTTACTCCAAATTTTATTGTATGTTTACGCTGATTATACTCAGCAAAATGTAAATAGCACTTAGTTTATGCGTTTCGCCACGCTAAAATAAAGCCAATTAATGAACAGCTAGCTGCAACAGTGCTGGCTATTATGTCGCTTTGTAAGTAACACAAGCCTGAGACTATCATTGCGGCGCCAGCAAACACTCCCATGATAAGTGGTTTATGTGACGCTGGTGCTGCTAGTGGTTCACTTGTTTTGCATTGCTGCTTCAAGTTGTAATAAATTAGATCTGGTAATTCGGGCATTTTTTCAGCCCAAAATGGCAAGTTAGCATACATTTGCTTAAGTACCGCGAGTGGCCCTACTTGCTGCTTGACCCAGTCTTCTAAAAAAGGCTTCGCTGTTTGCCACAAATCAAGTTGTGGGTACAGTTGCCGTCCGAGTCCTTCAACATACAGTAAGGTCTTTTGTAATAGCACTAATTGTGGTTGAACTTGCATATTAAAGCGACGAGCGGTATTAAATAGGTTGACTAACACATGACCAAACGAGATCTCAGCTAGCGGCTTGTTAAAAATCGGTTCGCACACTGTGCGAATGGCAAACTCAAACTCTTCTACACTGGTATCTTTAGGCACCCAGCCTGAATCAACATGTAGCTGCGCAACTTGGCGATAATCACGGTTAAAAAAGGCGATGAAGTTTTCTGCTAAATAACGCTTATCTTCTTTATTAAGTGTGCCAACAATACCGCAGTCTATACCAATAAACTTAGGGTTTTCTGGCGTATCATAAGAGACAAATATATTACCCGGATGCATGTCAGCATGAAAAAAACTGTCGCGGAAAACTTGTGTGAAGAATACTTCAACACCACGTTCTGCAAGGAGTTTCATGTTAGTGTTTTGCGCCATTAGGGACTCTGTGTCAGATACCGCAATACCGTAAATACGCTCCATCACTAAAATATTCGATCGGCTGTAATCACTGTAAACATAAGGTATATATAGCGAGTCAGAGTCTTCAAAGTTGCGCCTTAGCTGGATTGCGTTGGCACCTTCGCGCATTAAATCGAGCTCATCAAGCAATGTTTTTTTATACTCTTTTACTACTTCGACGGGGCGCAAGCGTTTTGCTTCATTAACGAGTTTTGCTATTACTTTTGCAAATTGCTCCATTAACGCTAAATCAGCATCAATCTGTACTTTGATATCAGGACGAATCACTTTTATTACTACATCTTGTGGTTGATTGTGTTCGTCAATTAAGGTGGCGGTATGTACTTGTGCGATAGATGCTGACGCTAATGGTGTTTGTTCAAAGTCACTAAAGCATTCACTAATGTCATTAATCTCTAACGCATTTTCAATTAATTGTTGCGCAAGCTCGCCTTCGAAAGGCAGTACTTTATCCTGTAATAAGGCCAGCTCTGTAGCTATATCATGTGGCAGCAAATCTCGTCGTGTTGACAGCATTTGACCAAATTTAATCCATACCGGGCCTAGTTGTTGTAACGCTAGGCGCAAGCGTAACCCTGCTGATTTTTCTTTATGTTTATTTTTAAGCCAAAATAAACTAGCACGGCCAACTTTGCCATACCAAGGAATTTTTTTGCTTGGAATTAACTCATCTAAACCGTAATTAAGCAGGGTTTTGGTAATGTAATAAAGCCGAGCTGCTGACACAAATAATCCTTACTGATTTAGTGGATCTGAAGTAATTGGTTGATACGTTGCTCAAGTTGAGCGACTTGACCTTTGAGCTGACGTGTTTGCTGTTTGAACTGGTCAAGCTCAAGTGGGTGAATGGTCACTTTGAGTTCGTCTTGACATAATTGGGTTAAGGTCGCTGTTACTTTGTTGTCTGTAACTAATGCTTGGTGTTTAGCACGCTGCATTATTTGCCATAACTGTTGTGCGGGAGCATCACCTAAGTAGCGAGACAAATGTTCCGGCCAATCTATATCCATAGCTGAAAATGCATTACTAAAGCCTTGAGCTATGTTTAAATCACCTTGTAAGTCTAACTTATCTTGGCGAATTAACTGGGTCAACATAGCAGGGTTTTTAAGGGCTAGGAGGGTTTCTATATCACCACTAATCATACAGTCGAATTGTTGTTCGTTAGTGCTGTATAAGTGAATACCTTGCTTGGTAAAGACTAATAAAAATTGTTGTTGCCAGTCTCGGATGTCAATAAGTAATCGTTTATGTGACACAGGCTCAAGTTTATCGATTAAGGTGGTATCAAGTTTTAAGCTGGTATTTAAAATACGTTCAACCAGCGCAACAATAAAGTTAGTCAACATAACAACACCTTAATTCGGTTTTGGTAAGAATTATATTTTAATATTTAAAACCACGATGTAGGGCAACAATACCACCGGTTAAATTTTGATAAGTCGTTTGTTCGAAGCCAGCGTCTTCCATCATGCTTTTAAGGGTATCTTGATCTGGGTGCATACGAATCGATTCAGCTAAGTATTTGTATGAATCGCCATCATTAGCAACGAGCTTACCCATAGTCGGTAATAAATTAAAAGAGTAAAAGTCATAGGCTTTACTTAATACTTCATGCTCAGGCTTTGAAAACTCTAATACTAATAAACGTCCGCCTGGCTTTAAAATACGGTACATAGAACGCAGTGCTTTATCTTTATCCGTGACATTACGTAGACCAAAAGCAATGGTGATTAAATCAAAACTGTTATCTGGGAATGGCAATGCCTCAGCATTCATCTGCACATAGTCAATATTACCAACAAGGCCTAGGTTGTGAAGTTTTTCACGACCTACTTTTAGCATCGATGAATTAATATCACCTAAAACTACTTGCCCTGTATCACCGACAAGTTGGCTGAATTTAGCGGTTAAGTCGCCAGTACCACCTGCTAAGTCGAGAACGTGATGCCCTTTACGAACGCCCGAGCTGGCAATGGTTTGGCGTTTCCACAAACGATGAATACCAAAAGACATGAGATCATTCATTACGTCATATTTTGCTGCAACGGAATGAAACACGTCAGCAACCATAGAAGCTTTGTCTGTTTCGGCAACGGTTTTATAGCCAAAATGCGTAGTCTTTTCTTGATTCTCGTTCATGATAAATCTCTATCGTGGTAATAGAGACTAGTGTACTTGATAGTACCCCTGAGGTGCAATTTGATTATAGAAAAAATGCTTTTGGATCAAGCATGAGGTTATTGTCCAGTGATAAAGCTGCTTTGTCCTAGTGATTTTGCTTTATAGGCCGCATTTGATGCTTTACGAGCGAGTTTATTAAAGTCTTTTTCATCTTGGTGCTTTGCAATACCTAGGGATAGGTCAATGGTGGGTAGTTTTAGACCGCTCTTAGAGCTAACAAAACGTAGTTTTTCAACACCATTACGGACTTTTTCAGCAATAACATTGGCAGTTTCAGGATCTATATCAGCTAATAAAATGGTAAAAGCATCTTTGCCCGTGCGACCAGGTAGTCCACTTTCAAACACGTACTTTTGTATTTGCTTGGCTACTTTATTTAAAATAACTTCGCCAATCATGTCGCCATAATTATCAATAAAGTGATCTAAATTATCAATTTGAATAGCAATTGCACAAACAGACTTGTTTTGATTTAACCAAAGTTGAGTTTGTTGGTTTAAATAATGGCGCTTATATAAGCCTGTTTGTTGGTCTGTAATATGTTGTTTACGCAGCTGTACTAATTGTTGCTGGGTTTTTTCTTGCAGCCTTTTTGCTTTGATAAGCTCTTGTTTAAATTGTTGATGTTGAGTAAGTAATTGCGCTGTATGCTTGCTTAAGGTATCAAGTGCTAACCGGCTTTTTTGAGCGTTATTTTCATCGAGCGAATGTACGCAATCACTCACTTGACTAGCAAAACGAACAATATCATGCTCTGTTGATTTAGCACTGCGTGAGAGTGAATTAATAATCCCATCGACATTACGCACCATTGATGTTTCAGCCTGGTGGGCTTGGTCCATATAATCAAAGTACAGTTGTTCGATGTAAACACAGTCTATTTCTTGGCCAAGCGCAACTGCGCGGTCTAATGTGGCGTTTAGCTCTGCATTTACTTGGCTAATATAGGTATAAACAACATTATAATTGAGTGGGGAGGGTGGTAGTGCATGACGTTCTAAAAAGATACATACTTTTGTCATTTTTTCTTGAGCAATAGCCATGGAGTCATGGAACATCATTTATTTATACCAATTAAATACGCATAACAGCTAAACTAAATAACTCACTCCTTAAGACATCAGCGCAATCCCAGCATTTGATACTTACCTACATTAATCTGTATCGCGCGTATTTAAAAGTAAAAAAGTACTTTTTACCATGGATATTTACTTTTTTGCCGATCGATAGCTTGTTTTATAAACGATAACAAAGTGCTGTTTAAGTACTAGGCAAACCTTGAAGTAAATTTAACCTGATCAAAGCAACTCTTGGTCGCATTTATTTTGGTAAAACTGATCGAATAAGGTAGTTTAAAATCAACTAAAGTTCGCAGAGCCTTTCAAGATGAAAATAAAGTTCAAAAATAAGACACCAGCTGTTTTTCGCCATTCTGTATTAAGCATCGCGTTTGTATGCTCATTAAGTGCCTGTCAAATGACGAGTGTTGATAGTGATCAACAATTCACTGCAGTGGCGCAATCAATCGTTGATTATCGCAAAAGCATCAGTCCATATAGCAGTCCTGAGGGAGTTGATGGCTATTTATTAAATAACTTATCAGCTGAGTTTTTAGAACAAAAATATCAAAAAAATACCGATCTTTTGGCGCAGCTTGATGACATTGATAAAGACACACTAAGTGAAGAAAACCGTATTAACTTAACCATCATACGTGCCCAAGTGCAGAACAGCATCGATGAGTATGTATTTAACAGCCATTATATGCCGCTGACATCTGAATATGGTTTTCACTCGAGCTTGTCTTTTATGGTATCGCAATCTGACTTTAAAACCTCAGCAGACTATCAGCTATATTTAGAACGTTTGCAGCAAATTCCTCGATTTTTCGCGCAAAATATAGGATGGATGCGTAAAGGTTTAGAGGTCGGGCTAACTCAACCTAAAGCGGTATTGGTAGGTTATCAAGACTCAATTACAGCCTATATTGTTGATGATGTAACGCAATCAGAGTTTTATAAGCCATTTTTAACTAACACCGCGGGCTTACCTAATGGCGAGTTTAGTACACTGCAGCAGCAAGCGAAAAAAGTAATTAAAGAGCAAGTGATTGGTGCTTATAAAGATTATCTGACCTTCTTTAATGAAGAATACCAACCGGGTGCGCGCAGTGAAGTTGGCATTTCAACCACGCCAAATGGCGAAGCATTTTATGCAAACAGGGCAAAGTACTACACAACAACAGACATGACACCAAAAGAAATACATGAGCTGGGTTTAAAGGAAGTTGCTCGTATTCGTAGTGAAATGGACGAGGTAATTAAAGAAGTGGGCTTTGAAGGCTCGTTTGCCGAGTTTGTGCATTTTTTACGAACTGATCCGCAATTTTATGCCACAACACCGGAAGAGTTATTAAAAGAAGCCTCATATATTGCGAAGAAAATGGATGCGCAGTTACCAAAGTTGTTTCATACCTTGCCTCGTATGCCATACGGTGTAGCTCCAGTGCCAGCTAGTATCGCGCCAAAATATACAACTGGTCGCTACTCAGGTTCGCGTCGCGATGATCAAGCTGGATATTATTGGGTAAATACGTATGCACTTGATAAGCGCCCACTTTACGTTTTAGAAGCGTTAACTCTGCATGAAGCAGTACCTGGTCATCACTTACAAATTTCGTTAAATGCAGAGCTTGAATATTTACCTAGTTATCGCCGTGATGCGTATTTATCCGCGTTTGGTGAAGGGTGGGGATTATACTCAGAATACCTAGGCCTAGAAGCCGGTTTTTATCAAGACCCTTATAGCAACTTTGGCCGTTTAACTTATGAAATGTGGCGTGCAGCGCGGTTAGTGGTTGATACTGGCATGCACATGTACGGCTGGAGTCGCGATCGTGCGATGAAATTTATGAGCGAAAACACTGCGCTTTCATTACATAACGTCAAAACAGAAACTGATCGTTATATTTCGTGGCCCGCACAGGCGTTGTCATACAAAATAGGTGAGTTAACGATTAAGCGTTTACGTAAAGAGACTGAACAAGCGCTTGGCCAAGATTTTGATATTCGTGAGTTCCATAATCAAATTTTACGTCACGGCTCTGTGCCGATGTCAGTGTTAGAAGATCAAATCTATCAATACATTCAAACTGAGCTAGAAAAACGCGGCTAAATTTCTATCCTTACTGTATCTCGGTGCGTGCTTGCTCGGCACGTAACCGAGTTTTCCTTTTAAAGCATTTGCTTGAAACTTGTTCTACTTATATGCTCAAAGCTAGAAAAATAACCAGCAAGGGGCGTTGCGTGAGTAATTTTATTATATTTAGTATTGATGTATTTGCCAGTTTATTCATTGTGGTGTTTGGGTGCTTAGTTTTATTAGTAATTTATTTTTACATTAGTGACGTTACTCAATCCAAGCATGCGATTCGTAAAAACTATCCAGTTATTGGTCGATTTAGATATTTTTTTGAGCGTCAAGGAGAGTTCTTTAGACAGTACTTCTTCGCGATGGATCGTGAGGAAATGCCATTTAATCGCGCTGACCGTAGTTGGGTATATCGTGCGGCGAAAAATGTTGACCGCACTGCGGCGTTTGGCTCAACTCAGAGTTTAGAGATTACGGGCACCGTGATGTTCATGAACTGTGCTTTTCCTACCTTAGATGAAGATGCGCTTGAACCCAGCGCTGTTACCTTAGGACCTTATTGTCCAAATCCATATATTACTAAATCACTGTTTAACGTTTCGGGAATGAGTTTTGGCGCTTTATCAAAACCTGCGGTGCGTGCGTTATCAAAAGGTGCAAAAATGGCTGACTGCTGGATGAACACTGGTGAAGGTGGATTAAGCCCATATCATTTGGAAGGCGGGGCTGATCTGGTATTTCAAATTGGTACAGCTAAATATGGGGTTAGGGACGAGCACGGTAACTTAAGCGATGAAAAGCTCAAAGAGATTGCGGCTCATGAGCAAGTTAAAATGTTCGAAATTAAAATGAGCCAAGGCGCAATACACCAAAAGTAATAAAACTGACATCTTATATATGCTGGCATAATAAGAGTTAAATTGTAACTTTGTCAGTCAATGATTTTTATATTTTAACTGACAACTAGAGTTTGTTATGTCAATGCTTTTATCCATGAATAAGACCTTATGAGTTCTACGAAATAAACCTGGCACAGCCTTAAAAACTAATACTTATTTATTTCTCGTATATTTATTTTTTCAATGTTTGTGTCGCTTCTTTTTTCTTGCCTTAAAATGTCTTTCAGTACGCTCTCTGTATAGACAGAAGTTCCGCCTTCACCTAGAACAGGAAGTTGATAGGTAGAACCAGATTCTTGAGGCCAAATCCAATATTTTCCACAATCAGATAAAGCGGGAGGCTTATTAGAACCAGAGCTAAGTCGCCACGAATCACCGTCTAGGTAGCCACCGCGCCAGCTTGCAAATATTTTAAAATACACTTCTGCTTTGCTAGTAAATTTTAAAATTACCCAGCCATGAGGTTTGTGAATCATAAATACACCAATTTTTCTAAAATACTTCTGAGCTAAGCTGGTTGAGTTTTGTCATTGATTGCTCTGAAATGATCAGTTGATCGAAGCCGTCAATTTCAAGCTCTTTGTGGTTAAACTTACCAAATATCCCCATGATCTTATCGGTTGATATGGCTATTTCATTTGGTAGAAGATCTGTAAAAGAGGTTGGGCTTTCCTCGGTATGCATTAATGTATCTCCAATACTTATAATTGCTTTAGCTGCTTCTATATCAGTAGAGATTTCATCATCAATATCTATATCATCATCTAAGGCATGATGAGCCTCGGTAGTTATCTCTTCATCCATCTGAGCGAATTTTACTTTTGCTAACCCATCAGGGATGTCCTGGGCTACTCGATAAGCATACTCAACAAGCTTTGGTTCGGCTGGCATAAACAAAAATGCCTGTTGGTTAGGTGCATTGGTAATGCGTAGCAAGCGTCCCATTACTTGTCGGTAATTCATTTCAGTTTTTACGTTAGACAAATAGCAGCATACCTGAAGACGCGGTATGTTCGTGCCTTCTGATATCATTCCAACACTGATGATCCATTTATCTTGGCTAAACCTGAAAGATCGAATGAGATCATTTGCATTACCTTCATCACTAGTAACAACAAGTGCGCTTTCTCCAATAGCCTGCCTCATTATGAGCTGTATTTGCCAAGCATGAGCAATGGAGGAGGCAACGATTAACCCACCTGCTTCTTTATTTAAGGCACGAAGCTCATTTAGCTTATGACTAGAGTGTATTAATAGTTGCTCTATCACGCTTGTGTTAGTCACAATATCAGAATAAGGAATAATTGATTGAGACAATAGATCTAAAAAGCTGGTGAAATGGCTTGTTTCACTACCTTCTACAACGGTTATTTGATCGTTGTCTAAAGCAACGACTTGAGGGATACGACATACATTGTCAGTAATAGCTTGTCTTAAGCCATAAACATAATCACATTGTATCTGCCCCGATTCATTACAGTAATCAGCAAGTGCGATGGGTAAGGCATCTGAGCGCCACGGTGTACCAGTAAGCGCGATAGTATACGCAGCTTGTTCTTTAATAGAGGTTATTATTGGCTTCCCCCAAGCGTTGGCGTCTTTTATATTTGAACCAGCACAGTGATGGATCTCATCGAAGATCACAAGCACACGATACTTTTTAAATAAGCGCCATACAGATTTGTCTAGCGTACTTAATGCTTGATAAGTAAATGAATTGCCCAATGCGCCAATGGTTCCGTCAAAGTGCGCTTCGAATTGTTCGCTTAACGCTTCACTAAAATCATGCGCTACGATTGAGGAAGGAGAAAAACAAAGCACAAGATCGATATCACCTTGGTCATATAGTAATTTAGCTAATACAGACGCCATAACGGTTTTACCCGCACCTGGGGTGGCAAGTGCTAAAAAGTGTTTCTTTGATTTGTACTTATAAATCGCAGAGCGAATGCACTCCGACTGCCAACGCCTTAGTTTCATTTACGTGTTCTCTTTAATTGATTTAATAAGTTCATTTAAAACAGAAATCTTCCCTTTTAAGATATGGTTGCTCTCTTGAACAGCCATGTATCTTCCTTTTAAGTCATTATGTTGCTCAGGGTATATGTCCTTCAATGCAACATACTCTTTTAGCGCGCCTAAGCCTTCAAGTAACGCAGAGTTATATTGATTCAAGCGTTGAACAAGCATTTGGGGATAGCTAATAGGTGTATTTTCACGTGTCACTTCATGCTGCAATTGTAAAAACATTTCTTTTAAAATTGCATGGTCAAACAAGTCTGTTTTGGAATAACGAGTAAGCCCTTTTTTCTTTGTAGTGCTTCTTGTTAACCAGCCCCTTCTAATTAATTTTAAAAGTTCCTCATAGACAAAACGACGAGATATCGTTGGATTAAGTTCTTCATCTTGCTTTAACGCAATATAAGCAGTTCTAATTTCAGTTGCAGTAAAGTGATTGACGTTGGGCATAGACAAAATTTGGATGACAGTTTTGTCTAATTCGAATTTTTCCATGCATAAACCTCAAAAAATATAATAAAAACACCTTAAATATGCATATATGCATTAAATAGGATTATATGCAATCGTGTAAACCAACGCAATGTGGGATATTTACTCTTTTATGTCTGAGACATTCCAATGGATGATTTTTCGAAAAAATTAGGTAAAAACATCAAGATGATGAGAGTCTTTAAAGACCAAAGCCAGGCCGAATTATCATTTAAATCTGGCTTAGATCAGAGCTATTTAAGTCGAGTTGAAAACGGTACTGCAAACGTAACTGTCAATAAGTTATGTTGTATCGCTAACGCACTTGAATGCAACCTCGATGAACTGGTTCCCGCAATAAACCAGCCAAAGGGTTGATAGAAATATCTTCATCTAGAAAAGAAAACTTGGTATCTATTTAGCTCCCAATTCCTGCAAATATACACGGCAAATAAATCAAGCACGCGCTTTTATTACATATCTTTTAAGAAAGCCCAAGCTTCACACTAGGAAATTTATAGAATTAAGTTAGCATATTATCATCCATAATAAGAAATAGATGATTTTTTGAAAAATATCACCTTAAAAGAATTAAAGTTAAGCTTTTGATTTAAAATTAATAATTAAGAGGATATAACCAGAAAGAAAATAACAAAGGGTAATAGTAGGGTTCTACTACTTGCATTGAATTGATATTAGGCTTACTCTATAAATCAAGCTGAGTAGTAGCGTCGTACTACCCGCTTAAAGAGAATCACAAACTAAGTACCAGTTAGGTTGTGATTTATAGACGGCGCATTAACTAACAGGAGTAAGCCTATGCATGACACAAAGTATCAAAAGAAACACCAAAGTTCTAGTTATTTAAAGCAGGCTATTTTAAATGCTTGTTTTATAGCTATCTTCCAAACTATTCCGCATTTATCGTTTGAATGGCACACAAACGGGAGTTTTGGGGAGTTTCAATTTGAGCAACAAGTGATTTTTACGATTTCTTAAAGGATAAGGGGGAGCAATCCCCCTTAAAGTACCATGATAAAGTTGAAAAATCTTACAGAGATTCGATTAGGGATGGCCTTTAAGTCAGCAATTAAAGACTTAGGGAAACAAGGAATCGTATCATTAATTCAGGCAAAAGATATTCTACCTGAAGGCTTAAGTTATAACTTAGTAACACCTACTGTAAACCCTGAGTCAGATCTAGGTCATCATATTATTAAGAAAGGAGAATTATTAATTAGACTAAGAGGGCCAGTTTTTTCATCGATTGTATTTGATAAAAATTATCGAGCAGTTACCACAAACCAGGTTGCAGTAATATCATGCGACGATAGTAAGATTAACCCGTATTATTTAAATTGGTATTTGAACTCTAAACACGGACGTCGGTACTTTGATAGTCAAAATGAAGGGACGAATATTAACAAGATAAGCTCAAAGGCATTAAATGAAATGGAAATTATGTTACCAAGCTTAGAAACTCAGCTAAATATAACAAAAGTTCATAACAACTGGCTTAAACAAAGAGCTATTCACCAACAACTTATTAGTAACGGAGATATGATGAACGAAAGTATCTGCGATGCAATCTATATGGATAAGAGCAAATGACAAACACTCAAATTAACCAAAATGAAATCAACAAAGCAGTATGGGCCGCCTGCGACACCTTCCGTGGTGTGATCAGTGCCGATACCTATAAAGACTTCATCCTCACCATGCTGTTTTTAAAGTACATCTCTGATGTGTATAAAGACGAATACAACAAACTTGTTGCGCAATATGGTGATAATCCAGAGCTGATCCACGCCATGATGTCGAAGCAACGCTTTGTGTTGCCAGAGGGCGCAAGTTTCTGGGATTTATACGAAAAGCGTTATGAAGCAGGTAACGGTGAGCGTATTGATAAAGCCCTACACGCACTAGAGGAAGCTAACGGCAGCAAGCTTAAAAACGTATTCCAAGACATCAGTTTTAACACTGACCGCCTAGGCCAAGAAAAACAAAAAAACGATTTACTACGCCATTTATTAGAAGACTTTGGTAAAGACATTTTAAACCTAAGCACAGAGCGTGTAGGCAGCTTAGATATTATCGGTAACGCCTATGAATACCTCATTAAACACTTTGCCGCAGGCAGTGGCGCGACAGCTGGTGAATACTACACCCCGCCTGAAGTCTCAACCCTTTTAGCCACCGTTTTAGAACCCGTTGAGGGCGACCAAATATGTGACCCTTGTACAGGCAGTGGCTCGCTGCTATTAAAATGTGGCGCTATGGTGCGTAAAAACTCTGGCTCCAAGAAATACGCATTATTTGGGCAAGAAGCGATTGGCTCTACTTGGGCATTAGCCAAAATGAACATGTTCCTACACGGTGAAGACAACCACCGTATTGAATGGGGCGACACCATTCGTAACCCATTGCTGCTTGATAAAGACGGCAACGGCTTATTGCACTTTGATGTAGTAACAGCTAACCCACCGTTCAGCCTCGACAAATGGGGGCATGACGATGCCAGTAGCGACCCTTATGGGCGTTTCCGCCGTGGTGTACCACCAAAAACCAAAGGCGATTATGCGTTTATTAGCCACATGATTGAAACACTAAAACCAGACACTGGCCGTATGGCGGTAGTAGTGCCACATGGCGTGCTGTTTCGTGCATCAAGCGAGTGGAAAATTCGTAAACAATTGATTGAAGAAAACTTGCTGGATACCGTCATTGGCCTGCCAGAAAAGTTGTTCTTCGGCACAGGTATACCAGCAGCTATATTGATATTTAAAAAGTACAAAACAGACAAAAACGTATTGTTTATTGATGCCAGTCGTGAGTTCAAATCAGGCAAAAACCAAAACCAGTTAACTGATGATAATATTCAAAAGATCATCGACACTTGTAAAGCTCGTGAAAGCGTTGATAAATACGCATATCTTGCCAGTTTTGACGAAATAAAAGAGAACGACTTTAACCTCAACATCCCTCGCTACGTTGATACCTTTGAAGAAGAAGCAGAAATTGATTTAGTGGCAGTGCGCACTGAACGTGTCCAGCTTAAAAGTGAACTGCAAACCCTTGAAGTAGAAATGGAAGGTTACTTAAAGGAGTTGGGTTATGGTGCCTAATGGTTGGTTAAACAAAAGCATAGATGACAATATTTCATTTTCTGGAGGCTCACAACCTCCACGTGATACATTTAAATTTGAGCCTTCTGAAGGATACATAAGGCTTATACAAATAAGAGACTATAAGACTGATAAATTTGTCACCTATGTTCCGAAACATTTAGCCAAGAAATTCTGTTCAAAGGATGACGTGATGATTGGTAGGTATGGGCCACCAATTTTTCAAATTCTTCGGGGGATTGAAGGGGCTTATAATGTTGCATTAATTAAAGCGTCACCTAAAAAAGGCGTTGATCAGGAGTTTATGTACTACTTCTTAAAGAGGGATGATTTACTTCAAATTATCGAATCTTATTCGCAAAGAACATCAGGGCAAACTGGGATTGAAATGGACGTTTTAAAGTCATTCCCAATGCACTTACCTCCACTTCCTGAACAACGCAAAATCGCCAAAATCCTATCCACTTGGGACAAAGCGATTAGCACCACCGAGCGTCTAATCGACAACAGCAAGCAGCAGAAAAAAGCCCTCATGCAACAACTGCTCACAGGCAAAAAGCGCCTACTTGATGATTCAGGTAAACCGTTTGAGGGGGAGTGGGAAGAAGTTAAGTTGGCTGATGTCGTTGAATTTAATAACGGTAAAGGTCACGAAAAGCATATTGTTGAAGATGGCAAATACTTAGTCGTAAATTCTAAATATATTTCATCTGATGGACTCGTGAAAAAAACTACTGACTCCGCCTTTTGCTTAGCTAATGTGGGAGATGTTTTAATGGTCATGAGTGATGTGCCAAATGGAAAGGCTATTGCAAAATGTTTGTACGTGGATACTTCTGAAAAATTCACTGTAAATCAGCGTGTTGCTAGGTTTCGTCCAAAATCAATCAACTCAATCTTTTTATATTACACCTTAAACAGAAATAGCTATTACTTACAATTTGACGATGGTGTAAAACAAACAAATCTTCGCAAAGATGAGGTGTTGGATTGTCCAGTTTTTAGACCAAGTGATGAAGAACAACAAAAAATTGCCTCTGTATTAGTTAATGCAGACCAAGAAATCGAGTTATTAGAACAACAACTCGCTGACCTAAAACAAGAGAAAAAAGCGCTGATGCAGCAACTGTTAACTGGCAAGCGTAGAGTCTCGGTATAAGGAGCTTGAAATGAAAGACAAGGAAATATCCGTTCAGCTAACTGATATAAATGGGTTTAGACAAGACTTTAAAAGCCTTAGAGCGTTGCATAACTTTGCAAAAAAAGAGTTGCAAGTCTGGTCTGAACATTATGAAGCTGTAAATGCGAAAAACAGTCGAAATATTTCAGACCCAACATTGTCCGCACATAATTATTTTAAAACATTAGTAAACACTATCGACAGTTGGCAAGATGAACTAGCTAAATGGGATGACGCAACGTTTCAACAAAAAATGATTGAGTTAAACCAAAACTCAATTCGACATTTATCAAGCAGGTGGCTTTGGAGTGGCGATGCTACTTCAGAGACTTTTGTAAACTGTTTTATTGAGCATAATGAACAGACAGCAGCCGCCTTCCTCAAATATGTTACAAAGCGTCAGGTTGAAACTAATCAAAACAATATCGATAGCTTTAATGGTGCTATGTTGGGCTACGAATTTGTTAATCAAGCTTCAGAAATAACTAAGCGCAGGAATGGTGAAAAAGTATCACTGGGGCACTTACGTAACTCATTTTCCGATGCCAAAAATGAGTTATTTTCTGAGGTCGATGATTTAAAGAAAGGTATTAACGAATGGGATGAGGATACCAGAGTTCAATTCAACAGGCTTTTTAAAGCCAATAAATACCTTGGTGAAAGGCGGATAAAACACCACAACAAACAATTCGATGAAAAGCTTCACGATTGGAGTTCTGCAATTGGGGAGTTAGAAAAAACTTACGAAGAGAAACTGAGACTCAAAAAACCCGCTGAATACTGGAAAAATGCAGCAAGTAAGTATGGCAGACAAGCCATATTGTGGACGCTAAGTATCATAGCGCTTTCTTTATTGGGGTTAGTATATTTTCGAGAGTTTTTTGTTACTTGGCTGCAAGGTCAAGAGACCGATGTGAAGCTAAATACAATTCAAGGCGTTATTCTTTTTGGCTCATTTGCTGCTGCCTTTGCGTATTTAATGAAAGTGCTTTCCAGACTAGCATTTAGCTCGTTCCATTTAATGCGTGACGCAGAAGAAAGAGAACAACTCACTTATTTATATCTCTCCCTAATCAATGAATCAGAATTAGACAAAGATGCTAGAGATATTGTTTTACAAGCTCTATTTAGTAGAACTGAAACTGGTTTGTTACAGCAAGAGCATGGCCCAACAATGCCCGGAGTTGGTGAAATTGTAAAAAACTTATCTAAAGGACGGTCGTAGCGAATGGATAAACAAACTCCCAACTTCCAAGAAGAATTCAGCGCAAAAATACCCGCACTGACATTGTTAACCAACTTGGGTTACACCTTCATTCCCCCAAGTGAATGCGAAGCGCTACGTGGCAATACTTTAGCAAACGAAAAGAAAAGCACTCATCAGGTTATTTTACTCCCTGTAATGCGTGCTTTCTTAGCAAAGCAAACGTTCTCGTTTGCAGGTAAGCAACATACATTATCAGAGGCAGCAATTGATAAGGTGATGCATGAGCTGAATCCTGCTATGAACCTAGGGTTAAAAGCAGCCAGCGAGAAAATCTACAATGCGTTGATGTACGGCATTAGTGTCACTGAATTCATAGACGGTAAAAAAGCTTCCCCCACTATAAAGCTGATTGATTGGCATAACATCGACAACAACCACTTTCATTGTACCGAAGAATTAGTGGTTCAGAATGCCGAAGGTACTGGTAATCGAATTCCAGATATTGTGTGTTTTGTGAATGGATTGCCATTAGTGGTTATAGAGGCGAAGCGCCCTGATTCTAATAAAGAAGGTAAATCGACCAACGCTGAAGCGATTTCTCAGCACATTCGAAACCAAGGTCAGGCTGAAATTCCTCACTTGTATGCCTATAGCCAATTGCTACTAGCAGTAAATGGGCATGAAGGCTTATATGCCACATGCGGCACCCCTGAAAAGTTTTGGGCTAAGTGGAAGGAAGAACAAATACCTGATGCGGAATTTGTCAGGCTAAAAAATCATAAACTGAGCGATCAACAATTAAATGGGCTGTTTAATCATCGTTCTGCCAAAGCGAAAAATGACTACCTTTCATTGGTCGCAGCAGGAGACTTAACCGTTACCGACCAAGATAGGCTTATTGTTAGCTTGCTTCGCCCTGAGCGCCTGCTTGATATGACTCGCCTGTTTACCTTGTTTGATAAAAAAGCAGGCAAGATTGTAGCTCGATATCAACAGGTATTTGGCATAAAAGCACTTATTGAACGCATTAATACGTTTGATGATTCAGGTGCTCGTGAAGGTGGAGTTATTTGGCACACCACAGGCAGCGGTAAGTCATTTACTATGGTGTTTTTATCCAAAGCACTTATTTGGCTAGAAGAGTTGGCGCAATGCCGAGTGATCATCGTAACAGACCGTGTGGACTTGGAAGATCAGCTAAGCCGAACCTTTGCATCTGGTGGTGTATTAACTGACCGAGATAAAAAAGATGCGATGGCAACAACTGGTAAGCGTTTAGCTGAACAAATTGGTAAAGGTAATGAGCGAGTTATCTTCTCGATCATTAACAAGTTTGGCTCAGCGATTAAGTACAAAGAATGCTACAACGACAGCCCAAACATTATTGTATTAGTGGATGAAGGCCACCGTAGTCAGAATGGTGAAAATAATATCCGTATGCAGCAAACGCTGCCTAAAGCAGCCTATATTGCCTTTACGGGGACACCACTGTTAAAAGACGATAAGACTGAAAATAAATTCGGTAAAATTATTCACTCTTACACCATGCAGCAAGCGGTTGAAGATAAAACCGTGACTCCGCTCCTGTATGAAGAGCGTATTCCAGAGCTGAACATTAACGACAAAGCCATTGACGCTTGGTTTGAACGCAGCACCAGTAAACTTACAGATAAACAAAAAACCGATCTGAAGAAGAAGTTTTCTCAAAAAGGTCAGATATACCAAACTGAAGGCAGAATTGATTTAATTGCATACGATATTGCCGACCACTTCCAAAACTTTAAACAGCAAGGATTAAAGGGCCAGTTAGCCTGTGACTCCAAAGCCTCTGCTATTCGTTATAAGAAGGCATTGGATAAAATAGGCACGGTTACATCGGTTGTGGCGATGTCGGCTCCTGACACGCGTGAGGGGCACGATGTAGTTGATCAAGAAAGCAAAGACATTGTACAAAATTGGTGGAAAACCAATGTTGATAAAATGGACGAAAAAGCCTACACCAAAGCCATTATTGAAGACTTTGGCAGAGATGACGGCCCTGACATCATGATAGTGGTTGATAAACTGCTAACGGGCTTTGACGAGCCAAAGAACACCGTACTGTATATTGATAAACCCCTAAAAGAGCACAACCTGATTCAAGCCATTGCCCGCGTAAACCGTCTGCATAGTAAAAAGCAGTTTGGTTACTTAATTGATTACCGAGGCATTTTAAAAGAGCTTGATACCACCATTGAGAAATATCAAGACCTTGCAGAACGTACCCAAGGCGGTTTTGATATTGACGATCTGAAAGGTTTGTATAATCGCATGGATACGGAATACAAAAAACTTCCGGGGCTGCATAGCGATTTATGGGCGATATTTGATGGGGTTAAAAACAAGCAAGATGGCCCAGCACTTCGCCAAGCGTTAGCGCCTAAAGTGCAAGATGTCGATGGCAAGCTTGTCGATACCAACCTTAAAAAGCGTGATGACTTTTACTCAGCTCTAACTGCATTTTCAAACTGTATGAAAGTAGCATTGCAATCAGCAACCTACTTTGAAGATAAGTCTTTCGATAACAAACGTGACTTGTACAAACGTGACCTAAAAGCCTTTGTCGATTTGCGCAAGCAAGTACGTGAAGATGCCGATGAAACCATTAATTATGATGAATACGCAGAAGATATACGTAGCTTACTCGATAAACACATAGCGGGTATTGAAGTAAAAGAGCCAGATGGCGCATATTTAGTGGGTAACTTGGGCAAAGACGTTAAGCCGCAGGATATGAGTGATGACGAGGCTCGTAACCAAACAGATAAAATCACTGGCCGTATCACCAAGATGATTGAGCAAGACTTAGCAGATGACCCTTATGCTCAAGAATATTTCTCTAAGATGCTTAAAAAGGCGATTGAAGATGCCAAAGCGATGTTTGATGCACCAGTAAAGCAGTACATATTGTTCGCTGATTTTGAGCAAGAAGTGAAAGACCGCAAAATGGCTGATGTTCCCAATGACTTTATGGATGACGCAGGCAAGTTAAACAAACATGCCCAAGCCTATTTTGGCCTGTTCAAACATTTATTCGATAGTGAGCTTTTAACTGAAAAGGCACTGGATAACGATAAGCTGGTAGCGCTTGCTTTTGATATTGACGCTGTCGTAAATGATGCGGTTGCTGAGTATTCCATTAACCCTGCGGAGATTGAAAACGCTATTCACATGAAGTTATTACCTATACTGTTTGCTGAGCTTGGCCTTGATAACGCACAAAAGCTGATTGAAGAAGTGTTAAAGATAACCCGATTAGGCATAGCTAGAGGCTAATGTAAGTGACGCAAAAAACGGTAGCCGCTGCTATTCATTCTGAAAAAAGCAGCGCAACAACCAAAGAACACGGTGTTTTTACTTATGGTAACGACACCATTTGCTATGACGTTATTCGTAAACCAAAGCCTAGTGATACCGCTAAAAAAGTAGCACGTAAGGTCATTATTAAGGTTCACCCTGATCAACGTGTTGTTGCAACTGTACCTTATGATGCGAGCGAAGATGCTATTGTTGATGCCATGCACAAGCGTGCAAGGTGGGTATGGCAAAGCATTAATGACTTCGCAAAGCAAAAAGATACGGTATCACATAAGCGTTATGTGAGTGGCGAAACGCAATTTTATTTGGGAAAGCGTTATGTGCTCAAGGTTATTGTTGATACTGAAAAAGTGCCCAATGTGAAGCTCAGCCGAGGCAAATTGAACGTCACAATAAAGGATGAAGCTAGTAAAAGTATTGATGATCGGGTGATTAAAATTAAACCACTTATCGACAAATGGTATCAACATAAAGCAAAAGCCATTTTTCACGAGCGGCTTGCAGAACTACTGCCAAAAGCCACTTGGGTAAAAGGCATTCCATCTTTTCGTGTAATGGCAATGAAAAAGCAATGGGGAAGCTGCTCAAGCAAAGGTAACTTGATGCTAAACCCTCACTTAATTAAAGCCCCTAAGGAGTGTATAGATTATGTGATACTACATGAGCTTTGCCATATTGCAGAACACAATCACAGCGAGCGTTTCTGGCGTTTGCTAACGCAAGTGATGCCAAATTGGAAAGAAGTCAAGGCTAAGCTAGATGACATGGCGGAGTTGTATTTGAATGAGTAACAAGTCAAACGATATTGAAAAACAAGACAATGACGGTTGGACACCTTTGATGCTAGCTGTTTTGCGTGGAGAGTTAGATAATATTCTGAGTTACTTCAAAGATCGCTGAGGATATTGTTATCGATTGGCGCTCAGTCGAATAACTGGATTCATAAGCCGAATAAGCAGTTCGATGAAAAGAGTGCTTTATTAATAATGCTTGCAGGTGGTTTGGATGAGCTAGAAATGATAGCTAATTACTTACAAGATCAAGTGAATTTAATGTATGGATCTCCTTGAATTGCACTAGTGTAATTACCTGTATTAGTTCAGACAAGATCTGACAGTTGCCTATATTAAAAAACTGGTAAACTGTCAGAGCAAGCCTGAGCTAGTACATTTCAACTTTCATCGTTGAAGTCACTTAGCTTTACGTTATTTTTTCTATTAAAGGTAAGAATCTTACCGTGGCTTTTCAACTGTTCTATTTCTGAAAGCAACTCCCAAACCTGATTTTCTAACGATACAATTTTTTCTAGCGCTTTACTGTACTTTTTTTTGTAGTCATCGGCATTAGCCTTGTAAATTTCTTTCTTTGCTTTTTCTTGTTCTTCGGCTGATATTGCTGATAATTTAGCCTGCTCCTCGGCTGCATCGTTAATTGCTTTCACTAAATCAGGCATACGATCGCTTCTGATCGCAGAAGGTTTATTTCCAACTTCTCTTGCTACAGCGTCCGCGCTAATTTTCACCCCTTTACGAATCAGCTTGGCAAGAGCTTTTCTGTAAATATCTTCAGCATTACTTTTACTTGTCATACTTAATGGCCTCGCTATAGGTGTCAATCGTTTTCATGAGCTTTTTCTCCTCATCTTTCAATTGCTTGAAAAACAAACTTCCCTTTGGAAATAGTGATAGTTGTCGTTGCAAACGGTTAAGAGCAGAAACTAGTTTGTTAATGGTTTCTGAGTTGTTTATAGCCCAAGTGCAAGGAACGCAACTGTCGATGACGGTTAAACTAATTTTGTCACAAGGTTCAGGATTAGTGCATCCGCCTAAAGGCCCTTCTTTGTATGTCATCTGACCTTGCTTAAACCGCTCTAAGGTAGACTCCCTATCTTCAACTATAACTAGCGGTATACCCCTCTGCTTTGCTGAATCTATTCTGTTTCCTTCCCCTCCCCAAAGGCGGTCTGAACTGTTCATCACCTCCTTCTCAAACAATAAAAACTCAGATAGTTTCCGTTCCAGTTCAATTGTTCTAATTAGTCCAGCAACATCCTCTAGCCCCTCATCTTCTGAGTTGATAATATTAACCGCCCATGCTGAACGGTTTTGGTAATACAGAGTCATTTCTTTTGTTAGGTGCTTAAATTGATGCTTTAGAACACCTAATGATACATCTTTAGATCTTGCGGCATAGACAGCTAACGAGCGTCTGCATTGGTGTGGAGCAATAGGCCAGTGCTCACCTAGCTTAATAGAGTCACTTCCTTCCCAGTCACGAAACGCCATAAATTTATTAAGCTCTTCAATATCTTCCTGCGTAACGACTATGCCATCAATAGATTTATGGTAAGGATGTTTAGTCCAAGTTTGAAGAGGGGCGCTAGGATACGTCCAAGTGCTAGAATCATTGTTGTGCTTAGTGATCGTAAAAGCTGGAAAAAGTGGGTACATACCGATATTTTTCTCGGACATGTCAAAACTATTTATGAAGCCGTTTACTTGGGCAATAGCCTTCGCAACGATGATCGCTTTCTCAATAATAGGCCCGCTTATCCATTCGGCAGGTATTAGCTGACCTGTCCCTAACGTTTTATGCGTATACCCTTTAATTGTTACTGTTTTACCTGACTTAGTAATTGCTGTTTGTAAACAGTTGAACGGGAGCTTTAACATTTCACCACGCCGCATTCCTGTAAAAAGCATGATCCAATACCTACATACCCAAGCTTTTCTTAATAAGTACAGCCGTAAGCTTTTCCAATTATCTATACCTAATCGATTAAAATTTCTCTGTAGTCCAAATTTTTTTATTTCTTCGCTCCACAGAGTAGCACCTTTGATTCCCTTTACTTTTGAATGCGGCCTTCCAAAAGCCTCATAGCCTTTCGAATGTTCAAATGAATATCTCGCTTCATATAGACGAACAATCTTCGAGGCAATTTTTTTTGCTTCATCAAGCTCACCACTCAATGAGCTTATAAACTCAGCATAGATTCTGGATGGGATAATAGGTGTTTGGCTAAGTTCATAGTCGATATCTTCTATACTTACTTCAACTGAAGCCAAGGCATGAAGAAGCTCGAATATCGGAGTTGCGCGTGTTTGGTGAAGATCATTGAGCTTGTTTTCACTTGTGAAAACAGCTATTTCATCTATCAATCGCAATAGATGCCGCTGAGTATCTTTTGCTGCGTTACTATAATTATTGACTATTAACGAATGATATTTATCTTCTATCAAGAGATTAAATATCGTTGTTCTTTTGCTATGTGCCAGTTTTGCCAAAAGATTTAAGGGTGCCATTTTGAAACTATTAGGGACACGCTTTGTCTTTGTATAGCAAAATAAACGAGCAAACATTATTTGTTTCATTTGCCCTGTTATTTGAGTTGTCAGGTCATTCGTATTTGCATTGTCGTCCAGCCAGCTAGTGAACCTAAATATAGCTCTTTCGCCTGAAGGATTTAAGGTGGATAAGTCCCAACTTTTACTTCCATATGTGCTCTTTACTGAGCCATCTCTACCACGAGATATGACAAACGCATCTCCCTTGATAGACAGTAGCTCTGGATCGTCGGGTAATAACTCAGGAACATAGCTCCCATCAACTTTAAATGCTTCCAGCACACTCATGTAACCACTCCAATATCAATCAGAGCATCTAAGTGGATACTCCAGAACTCATCCAATTCCTCGTTTTCTTCTACTTCCCTCGATATTTTTTTAATAAGTTTGCTTTCATCTGAAAGAGTAGAAGATATTTCGTCTAATATTTCATCAATACGATATATGATAGTTCCCCAACGCGATTCATAATCTTCAAGAGTTCCTCTACTGCCACGAATGTTAGTGGCTAAGTAGCGTATACTCAGCAATCTTCTGATGTCTGTTTCGTCGGCATGAACTGCATATTTATCGCAAAAGAGACAATTTTCAAACTTCCGACAATCAGGCTGTGGGGCATGTTCGGTAAACCCATCTATCAAATGAGCGTTATTTAGTTCATTACACTGACCAGCAGGGATTTCGTCGCCCTTACCAGTATAAAGCACTGCTACATCAATTTTATTTTTTGTTCGGGTTTTATCCTTTGCCCAGCGATGAACGCTGTCAACATAACTACTTAGTTCCTTGTGTGCATCATCAGGATGAACCTTCAAGTAGCTTTTTCTTTCAACCTCAACTGAATGGTCACTTAAAGAGGCAGACTTTTCAATATCGCCTTCAGCAAGCTTGTTAATTTCAAGAACCCTATGATCACGAGCTTCGCTGCAAAGAACCCAATTGAAATTATCATATAAATTTTTCAACAAGAGACTCGTAGGACTATTTCTAGCAAGTGCGCCCTTGGCTAATTTCTCAGAGCCAGTGGTTAAAACAAACTTTACAAAAATCCATTTTGATTCCATCCCTAACCCACGCAATATATATTGTCGTAAGTCTAATATTTTTTGCATTATCGGGACAAACCTCACTCCAAATTCGGGATAAACTGTGCGTCCTTTCGCTCTTAGCTTCGTTCCACTGGTTCTCCAACTTTTTGTCGTTTGACTAAACTCAAGCGTGTTAACTTCAACATTGCTAACACTTGTTGTATCAGTCCCTGTTGCCATTGCAAATAACCCTGCTGCCGCTCTCATGGCATGGTTAGCTAGTCTTTTTTTTACCGTACTGTACTTATCTAACGATGCCTGATACGAATCCGTATAAGAAATTTTATACATAGTGGTACTGGACTTTCTTTTGATTTGTAGCTCAGTCAAGCCAGCATTGTATTTTCTGATATTCGAACTCCAAGTGGCATAATCCATAATCGAATCATGTGCTATAAGTTCAGCCGTTAGCCAAGCATCAGCATTTGTTACAAAGGCTGGGTGAAAATATCCGTTCGGATGGTCAGGTCTTGTAAATGAATAGGGGAGGTGCTTGTTCTTAACTAGAACCTCATGGGCCATATCAACAAATGATCGCAAACAATTAAATTGATACTCAACATCGTCGTGGGTTCGAGCAAGCTTTGCCTGTACTGCGGCACGGTCTTTGTGCGTTTCCTTCAACACTATGTGTGAAGTAAGCTTAATCTGCTTGTCCTTTAGTCCTGTGGCGAATGATATTACCTTCCGTGCTGCCGACTGAAGTACGGCAGCATAACGAGGTGCCATTTTGTCTTGCTTTCTATTGATAATTGCACCTGAGGATACCCTTTCATTTAGATGTTGTGAGTATTGCTTGTAAGCATATAGTAATGATTGGTCATTTTTAAAATCGATACTACTTTTTAAATGTTCATCAATAAAATCAAAAAAACGTATTCGGTCATGCAATTTTGTTTTTGCAGTGTCAATATTATTCTCATTTAAAAAGTCATCAGCAAGCAACGATGCAATTTCTAATCGCTTCATATCTAAACTGCTAAGAACAACCGTACAATCCTTAGCCCGAAGTGCAGGTTGTCGCTTGGTAAAGCATATTTTACCGATATCTGATTTTAGATTGTTAAATTCAATTACCGTCTGTTCGGGGTGGATTAGCTCAACATCTTTATCTTTGAAGTTGACTATAGTTTGCTTTCTAACTTCGAATTTAAGCACTCGCAACCTCTCTATTGATTATCAAACATGTACTTGCAGAGGTTTCGTCCTCAACCTCAATACTCATTTCACCAATAAGCCTGCTTTCAAATTCGCTAATGAGTTTCGCTTTCCATTTTGACCTATCTCTGTACTTCAGGTAACGCTCTGTAACAGATCTACTTTTGTGATTCAGCCTTATTTGAACAACATCTACAGCGTTTGAATAACCGATAAGCGGTTGTTTCTTTTCCTTTCGAATAAAGTTTTCTCGATCTATTAATCGATAGCAGGCTTCAAGTAAGTTCATACCGTAGGTGGCCCGTAAATCATGAATTGAAAAAGATGGGAAATGGGGATGCGTGATTCTAATTTTAGGCAAAATCTCTTGCCTAATTAATACACCTATCGCTTCCCCCTTTTTTAAGCTTTCATCTTCTATGGCATGTTCCCCATCTACTCGATAATCTGCATCGGCATCTCTTCGTTCATTCGTCTCTTTTCGGCTGGTATAATATGGAGTCCCGTTACGAGTTAGAAACAGATAATTATCATCAGACTCCCCATAAAATGAGCTTTTCCTTCTATCTATTGCTGCTTGACTATTGGCGTAAGTGAGCAAGTCGTCTAAAAGTGATTTGGGAACCCAAAGTTGCCCTAATCTTCCTTTCTTACCGTCTAAATCGTAGGAGCCACCGTAGGGAATTATCGCGTATCCATCCTCCCAACGAAGCACATTCTTCAAGTGCCGAATTCTAAGAGTCCCTATAGTTTGCAATCTGGCACCTGTATAAAGAGCGACTAGGAAAAATAGTTCTATTCCTCTGCTAAAGCCTTTAAGCGTATCTAATAATATTATTTGTTGAGAGGGGGTTAAGGGTTTAAGCCTACCCTCATCCATTATCGCATCAGGGTCTGATGGAGCATTATTACTAGATATAGCTAAGTCAGTTGAAGTGATGGCTAAAGACTTCGAAAAACCAGTGTTGTTTATATAAGAGATAGTTTTTTCTATTTGTTCAAAAGCAAGCCCATCTTTTATCAGCGACTTTTCCAATAACCCCCATTCAACAACCGTTTTATAGAAACTTATTACCTGATTTATTCGAGATTGAGCAGTCGAAATAGCCATTTCATTCTTAGACACAAGATCTAAAAGGTAGTTACGAAATCTATATGTTGGGCGTCTTCTCTTTTGAACGGGAAACTGAGCATAGTGCAGGTTCTCACTTTCTAGGAAGCGTAAATATTCAACTAGAGCTATGGCTTTTTGTTTATGCGTCTCAGGGTTGTATTGAGGACCTTTATAATCGAGAACTAATCTTACAAGGTATAAATTACCAATTCTCCACGGAAGAGAATTACTTTGAACAATTATTGGGAATTTTGGTAAGTATCCTGATAACTCTTTCAGGACTTGATAACCTTTTTCCTTTGAAGAAAAATCAACATGTAATTCTGTTGGATAAAACTTATTAATGTAAATTATTTTTGATTTTGACATCGAAATACCTTAACTTTGTGTCAATAACTTATTACTTTCAGTGTAGGTTATCAATGGGGTTACTTTCGGTGTAGTGCAAAGCCAGGTAAGGGCGGTATGTTACCAGGCAAAAAGGTCACCGCAGAAATTGCCGCTATTCGTGGCATACCCCAAGGACATGATTCGATTAGTCCAAATGGGCACTTAGAAGTAAAAACACCTGCAGATATATTAGATATGGTTGCTAAAGTGCGTGCAGTCACAGGCAAACCGACTGGTTTTAAAGCGGTGATCGGTGCTTATGCTTGGTTAGAAACCTTATTTGCTGAGATCAATCACCGTGGTATTGAGTCTGCACCTGACTTTATTACAATCGATAGTGCTGATGGCGGCACGGGTGCTGCGCCCCAACCGCTTATGGACTCAGTTGGGTTACCGCTTCGAGAAAGTTTACCCTTAGTCGTTAATATGCTGGAAAAGCATGGCTTACGTGAACGAATCAAAGTTATAGCATCTGGTAAGCTCATTGTGCCGTCAAAGGTAGCTTGGGCATTAGCATTGGGCGCTGACTTTGTTGTCTCTGCACGTGGTCATATGTTTGCTTTGGGGTGTATTCAAGCGCTGCAGTGCAATAAAGACACTTGCCCAACGGGGATCACAACGCATAACGAGCGTTTACAAAAAGGCTTAGATGTAGCCGATAAAGCGCAGCGTGTCGCCAACTACAATAAGTATATTCATTACGGTGCAGGTTTAATTGCCCACTCATGTGGGGTATTTAGTGCCCGAGAACTTGGCCGCCAGCATGTTCGCGTTGTGCAAGAAAATGGCCTGTCAGAGCCACTTGATAAAATGTATGAAAATTACCAATAATGTAAAGCTAGGTAATAGGTCTGCTCAAAATAGATTGATAAAGGCCTTAACAAAGTGCCTTTGCTATTTTATAAACTTAATTTAGTTGGCTAATTAATAAGGAGAAAAATGCTTCTTTATTATTGCAGGTATGAGCGTTAAGCATTAATTGCTCGCCCAGCGCTAAGGTATGGCGTTGCACCTCTAAACGCGCTTGTTCGTCTTCAATGCCATCAATGTCAGCAACATGGGCTAAGCCAATGGTACGGCGTATCAGCTCGGTTCCACAGTAACCAATCGCGTCTTGCAATACTTGTTGCATAAAATACTCGCCATAACCGGCGGCTTTTAAATTATTATCTGTTGTATGCTTTGCAATTAATGTCAGCCAGTGCTGCTCAAATAAAGAGTAACTTTCTTGCAGGCAAGTTAATAGATGTGTCTGGTAGTTACGGCGAATAACAAATTCATTAATGCGGGCGTTTTGCGCGCAATAGTTTAATAGTAAATTACCGATAAATGAGCCGATATCAAAGCCAACTGGACCAAAAAAGCCAAATTCAGGGTCGATCATCTTAGTGGTATTTTGATCCACAAAAATACTACCGCTATGCATATCGCCATGCAGTAATGTTTGCGGGCATGATAAAAACCTCGCTTTAAGTTTTGCGATCGCTAAGTGCAGTGCGGCATTATTTTGCAATTTACTAACAGTGCTTTGCAGTTTGCTTGGGTAGTTATTGCGCTCATGTTCACGCAGAATATCGTTAAAAAATAAGTCTTCAGTAATTTGGCACAATTCAGGATTAGTAAACTGACTGACTTTGGCTTTTTTATCTTGTGCGGCTAAGTAAAAATCTGAGTTATAAAAACCGGTATGGCTGAGGTAATGTGCAACATGCTGGCCGAGTAGCGGAAATTGCTCTGCGTTTATTTGTGCGCTGCGCAAAATTTGTAAGTGGCCGAGATCTTCTAAAATAGTCAGCGCTTGCTCTGGATTGTGGTGTAAAACTTTTGCCGTGTAGTCAGGACTTAATACACCGTGATTGAGTAAAACCTCAGCTTCAATGCGTGCTCGATCAAGCGTTAATGGCCATGATTCACCCACACAACGGGCATAAGGCAAGGCTTGCTTTAAAATAACGCTATTATTTTGCTTGTCGCTTATTCTAAATACTAGATTTAAATTACCATCGCCAAACTCATAGGCTGTCAATTCAGTCTCTTTTTTAAAACAATTTAGGCCGTCATTTTTAATAAGGTGTTTAATATAATCAACAGCGTGTTGGGCATTGAAAGCAAAGTACTCAGCCATAAAGAGAATCTCATAAAATAAGCAGTTGTAGCATTCTATACTCTCAACCGTTTAGATGTCTATACTTCTTGGTTGTGTGATTTAAAAACTACTGTAGAATAAATAACAGCGAAAACATTGTCAGGATTAATGATGCAAGATCTCATAGCGAGCAGCTTAAAATATCAAAATAATACATTAAGTGTATTAGATCAGTACCTATTGCCACATCAGCAAACGTGGCATGTATGCGATGATGTAGCCACTATGCGAGATTTAATCTTAAGCCTAAAAATACGTGGAGCACCACTTATTGGTTTAGGTGCAAGTTTACTTGTTGCGCATTTAGCTGAGCAGGGCGCTACAAAAGGCACATTGGCAGCAGCGATTGATGAGCTAGAAGCTACTCGGCCAACAGCGGTTAACCTTATGCACTGTATGGCAAAGTTACGTACTGCCTTACAACAAGATGATTTTGTTACAGCCATTGTAAGCAGTGCGATCAACTTATTTAATGAAGATATCGCCTTATGCGAAAGCATGGCAAATCATGGTGCAGCACTGGTTAACAGTGGTGATAATATTCTTACCCATTGCAATACCGGCGCACTTGCGACAGCAGGAGTTGGTACCGCTTTAGGTGTTATTTATAAAGCCCAGCAGCAATATGGCGATATTCATGTTTGGGTTGATGAAACTCGGCCATTACTACAAGGCGGGCGTTTAACAGCGTTTGAGCTCGATCGCTGGCAAGTACCTTACACCTTGATTTGCGATAATATGGCAGCAAGTTTAATGGCTGCAGGTCAGGTGGATAAAATTTTTGTTGGCGCTGATCGTATTGCTGCCAACGGTGATTTTGCTAATAAAGTGGGCACTTATAATTTAGCGGTGTTGGCGCATTTTCATAACATCCCATTTTATGTCGTTGCCCCACTTACCACGCTCGATGTAAACACAGCATGCGGCGCAGAGATTGAAATAGAGCAGCGTAATAGCGCTGAAGTGCGTGGCGTAAGCGGAAGTTTTGGTGAAGCGCTATGGGCACCTATCAATGCTAACGTCTACAACCCTGCGTTTGATGTGACTCCAGCCACGCTTATTACTGGTTGGGTGCTCGATACAGGCGTTTATAACCAACGGGAAGTAGAAGCAGGAAAACTAAAAGAGTTAAGTTAATAAAATACGGCTAAATTCAGAAAGAAACTCTGAGGTGTCATTTAGGTAGTTGGGATATGCCTTTTTAATCGATTTTAAGTCACTACCAGCAACTAAAAGTACGTTATTTTGAGTTTGCTTTTCGTGTTCTGCATAATGAGTGAGTGCCTGTTGCTTTTTGTTTGGGGCATAAAGAAATGCTCGGCCTTCTTGGGTTTCAGTATTATGAACTAGCAAAGCAAATCCGGTATTTTTGGATTTATTTTTAATTTCGTCTAATTGAAAAGCACGATTAAATGCATCAAGCTTATGAAAAGCAGCAAGTTTTTTGTTTAATGCAGCAAGTTCATCAGTATATACTAGAATTTGCTGCTGAGTTAATTGATGAGCACCATCTTTTACAGCTAAAAATTCGCCCATAATAAAGAACAGACGCTTCCAGTCTGTATCAGCCATCTTTGGATTTGTCTTTAGCGTCTCTTTTTCAATAATATCGATAATTTCAACTGTAGTTGCCCATAAATGCTGTAGCCGGGTACGTAACTGAACTTCAATCTGAAAGCCTTTGTAATCGTGCGATTCTAACTTGTTGTAACTTTTATAAACCCTATGAATGCCTCTATAGCCAGTCGCTTTCGGATGCTTTATATAGTCATATGATTTTACGCTATGGACAGTTCTGCTTGAATCTAAGCTGTTATTGAGTTCATATAGGTGATCTAAACTATCTAAAATGACTCTGCAACCACCTATATCGTGCATACGTTTGAGGCTGATGGCATTTTCACTTTTACCGTCTAATGTTTCACGTTGTAGTTTGTCAATAATAGTGGGTAGACGCTTTAATCGCCTTACTATCGTAGCGGATTCAAGTAGGTGTAACTTTTTAACATGCTTCCATACAAGGTTTTTGATGATAGTGAGTGGGTATAAGTGTGCCGCGCGATAATTTTGAATGACTTCGGTAGCAAATTCAACATCGCCTTCTTTTTTACGAAAAATACGCCCAGCCTTTTCAACTTGCTTACGTGAAAAAGCAAGTTGCTGTTTAGACTTTTGATATTGTTCGTTAACCATTAGAAGAATCCAAGAGCGATAAAAGATATACTAAAAATATAGTACAGAGTTAAGCTTCTCAAGTCACCTTACTTTAAAAATCTCAATCTTTTGCTACATACACCCAGGCACTGCTTCCAGTACTAAATAGTTCTTCCACACGGATATAGTCATCCACTTCATAGTTATCGGCATTGTCGAGTTCTTGCTCGGTGATGATAAAAATAGTGCCGGTTACGGTATCTGTTGCAAGGCCAGTTTTAATTAATGCAGGATGAAACCGCTGGCCGCTGCTTTTAAGCACGGCGGCATCGGTGATTTCAACTTCGCCTACTACGTAACCTTGTAGTGTATCGGTTTGGCCCTCAAGCAAGCGGCCAAAGGTATCAAGTTGGACTTGCTCGAGTTGTAAGGTGCCGTACGAAAATAATTTTTCCATTTTTATTCCTATAGATTAATCTAAAAGCGGAAACTGTTTAGCTATCTCGGAATCCGTGCTTTGCGCCACCCAACCTTCAACATTATTGAATAAACGAATGGCAGTAAATTCAGGATTGCTGCCCATATCAAACCAATGCGGGGTCAGCTCAGGGACTGAAATTAAATCACCCTGTTGGCAAAGCACTTGGTATACCTTGTCATTAATATGTAGGCAAAATAGCCCTTGGCCTTTTACAAACAAGCGCACTTCATCTTCGCTATGGGTATGCTCAAATAAAAATTTCGCACGAAGCTCCGTGGCATTTGGATTACCTTTTGCCAGTGAAATCACATCTATAGTTTGATAGCCGCCTTGTTGCTTTAAACGTTTAATATCGTTGCTGTAGGCATTAATTATATCTTCATGGCTGGTATCTGCGTTAATAACTGCGTTTGCTTGCCACTGTTCAAATCTTACATTTACTTTATTCAGCTCAGCGGCAATTTGTTTTGTATCTTGGGTATCTAATAATGTATTGCTGGCGTTACAATCAGCAAAAATAGTCAGTTTGCTCATGCTAAATACTCCGCAGTAAATTGGCTGAAATCGCTAATATAATTATGTGCAGGAGAGCTTGCTTGACCATCGCGAATCAAGTGTAGGGTTTTTAAACCTGCGGCCTTAGCAGCATCGAGCTCTGCGGCTACATCACTTAAAAATAACACTTCGTTAGCGGCAAAAGGTAACTGGGCAATAATGTTCTCATAAGCGCTGGCTTCTTGCTTGGCACCCACGTTGGTATCAAAGTAATCGGTAAATAAGGAGCGAATATCGCCAAAGTCAGAATAGTTAAAAATTAAATGTTGAGCTTTCACTGAACCTGATGAATACACGTAAAGCTGCTGGCCGGCTTGTTGCTGCGCAACTAAGAACTGGTAGGCATCTGGGTATAAATGGCCGGTAAAATCGCCATTTTCATAGCCAGTTTGCCAAATCAGGCCTTGCAACTGTTTTAATGGGGTGATTTTTTTATCGTCCCGGATCCACTCAAGTAAAGTGTTAATTACCACATCGATGCTGGCATTCGGTTGTTCAATAATCGCCTTTACGGCAGTAATTTGCTCTGCTACCGCGCTTTGCGTTTGCTGAGCTTTAACAAATTCAGGAAGTTGTTCGGCGGCATATGGAAACAGCACCTCTTTAACAAACGAAATACGGGTGATTGTGCCTTCAATATCGGTTAGTAGCGCTTTGATCATGATTCTAATCCAACTAATTTTAAGCGTTCTAGTTCACATGACAATAAGAACTCGAGGCCTTCTAATTGACGGCGAACTTCAGCTATTGTGCGACCCACAACATACAGACCATGACCACGAATAAGCACGCCATGTTCAATAGGGATATGTAGATGATGATCACTGACTAATAAGCTGAGGCGGTCAATATCTTGGTCGTTATCAAAAATAGGAATGCTTAAGGTGTCTAAATGCGAGGTTATGTTGGTTAATGATTTTTGCATTTCGTAGCCGTGTAAATCTAGGCTGTGGCCTTTAATAACTCGAGACAATACAGTCGCGGCGACAGAGTGTGTGTGCAGTACATAATTAGCTGAAGGAATTAATCTATACATGCTTAAATGCAATTCAGTCTCGGCCGATGGTTTGGCTGCACTAGCACTGCGATTACCTGCGTGATCTAGCTCAATAAAGGTATGCGACCCTAATTGGCCTTTGTCAAAACCGCTGGCAGTCACTACAAAGCCTGTATTAGTTCGTGCTGAAAAATTACCACCTGTGGCAGGTACCCAACCACGTTGACTGATCCATTTTCCTGCTTCTATAAGTTCTGAAATAGCGGTATTGTTATGCATACATTCCCCATACTGTTTTAGACGGCTATACTTCTGTTAAAAGCAATGATAGCATCGCTTTGGGCGCAAAACCATCATTAAGGGTAACCAGTGTTTGAAAGTAAATTGCCAAATTTAGGCACCAGTATTTTTAGTCAAATGACCGCTTTAGCAAATCAATTTAAAGCAATTAATTTATCGCAGGGTTTTCCTGAGTTTGATGCGCCAGAGTTACTTAAAAAACAACTTAATCATTATGTGCTTGAAGGCGTTAACCAATATTCACCTTCATCAGGTGTACCGCGCTTGCAGCAACAAATCGCTCAATTGGTTAAGCGTAAATATGCAGCTCAAGTAGACGCAGCAGAGCAAGTAACAGTTACATCAGGGGCGACTGAGGCACTGTTTGTCGCCATTCAAGCGTTAGTGCGCAAAGGTGATGAGGTTATCGTATTTGACCCTGCGTATGATTCTTATCAACCTGCGATTGAACTGGCTGGTGGCAAGTCAATTAATATTGCGTTGCAGGCCCCAAGCTATGCAATTGACTGGCAAACGGTAGCTGCGGCTATTAACAGTAAAACGCGGGCTATAATTATTAATACCCCACACAACCCAAGCGGTAAAACGTTAAAGCAACACGATATAAACGCCCTGAAAGCCTTGGTCTGCAAGCATGATTTGTATGTAATAAGTGATGAAGTATACGAGCACATTACTTTTGATAACCAGCCACACTTAAGTGTGCTACGTGATGAAGAATTGTTTGCCAAGAGCTTTGTGATCTCAAGCTTTGGTAAAACCTTTCACAGCACCGGCTGGAAAATGGGCTACTGTATTGCCCCGGCAGCACTTACGGTGGAGTTTCGTAAAATTCACCAATATGTGACCTTTTCAAGTTTTACGCCTGCGCAACATGCACTCGCCGATATGCTAGAGCAACAAGGTGAGCATGTAGATGAACTCAGTGAGTTTTACCAACAAAAGCGCGATGTGTTGAGCAATGCTCTCAAAGATAGCCGCTTTACTATTTTGCCTAGTGAAGGCACTTACTTTTTACTACTTGATTACAGTGATGTATCAGATCTCAATGATGTAGAGTTTTGCCACTGGCTAGTAGAGCAAGCTGGGGTTGCAACCATTCCACTGAGCGTGTTTTATCAGCAACCAAGTAACGATAAAGTGATTCGCCTTTGTTTTGCTAAAAATGAGGCCACACTATTACAAACGGCGGAGATTTTATGTCAACTTTAACCATAGCACTGATACAAACATCGCTTAATTGGTTAGATAAAGATGCTAACTTGACGCATTTTAGCAATAAAGTAGCCAATATAGATAAATCAGTAGAACTTATATTATTACCAGAAACATTCGCCACAGGGTTCGCTATTAACCTTGATTGCGCAGAGCCTGAAAATGGTACCGTGCTTAATTGGATGATTACGACGGCTAACTCAGCCAATGCGGTGATAGCAGGCTCGGTATTGGTGCAACAAGGCGATAAGAAAGCCAATCGTTTTTATTGGGTTTGGCCCAATGGCAAAGTGAAATATTACGACAAACGTCATTTATTTTGTTTGGGCAAAGAAGGCGACTTTGTGAAAGCCGGTGAGCGGCGTGAAGTGTTTACCCTCAATGGTTTTAGAATTTTACCGCAAGTATGCTATGACTTACGTTTTGGGGTATTTCAGCGCAGCCGTAATGATTATGATGTGATGGTCAATGTAGCAAATTGGCCAGCAGCAAGACGCAAAGTGTGGGACACCTTATTAATGGCCCGTGCAATGGAAAATCAGTGTTATGTAATTGGCGTTAACCGCGTCGGTGATGATGGCAATGGCGTTGCCCATAATGGCGGCACGGCTGTGTATGATTTTAAAGGGGATACATTGGCTCAAGCGAAGGACAATGAAAGCTCTGTGTTGATCACGACACTTGATAAAGAGCCGCTTGAGCGATTTAAACAAAGCTTTCCTGCGCATCTCGATGCGGACGGGTTTAGCTTGCAGGGTTAAACCACGTTAACAATCATAGAGGCTATTTAGCCTCTATTCTTCTAATCACTTTACATGGATTTCCCACCGCCACAGAGTTGGCGGGAATATCCTTTGTTACTACACTACCTGCGCCAATAACACAATTATTACCAATATTAACTCCAGGCAATACCGACACATTGCCACCAAGCCAAACATCGTTGCCAATGGTAATAGGCTGTCCAAACTCAGTACTGCGACGCTCAATAGGGTCAACAGGGTGGGTGGCGGTTGAGATCATCACATGAGGCCCAAACATGACATTACTGCCAATGGTTACCTTGCAGACATCTAAAATAGTCAAGTTGTGGTTTGCATAAAAATTATCGCCTAACTCAATATTAAAGCCATAATCACAATAAAAAATAGGCTCAAGGTACGCCTCACCTTTAAACTTGAGTAACTCGCCAATAATTTTAACGCGCTCATGTGGTGTTGTTGGATCTGCTAAATTAAATTGATGGCAGAGTAACTTTGCGTTTGTACGTGCTTTTGCGAGTTCTGGATCTGAGGCTATATAAGGAAAACCTGCCAGCATCTTTTCAAGTTCGGTCATAGTTATCAGTGTATAAGTTGAGTTGTATTGGCACATTAGCAAAAATAAGTAGTAGGGCATAGTATTCGTTATAAATGAAGTATATACAGAAGCACGGTAGACATTACTTGTAGGCGAGTGGCTTGCCACCGCGAATGTCATAAAGCTTGGAGGATTTATACTGAGATGCGAGTCAAACAGGATGGGCTTGCTTACGTCCATGTAATCAATCGCGGGAGGCGCTTGCAGCGGCCCAAAATGTTCCAGATATTTTATCGAACCCTGGTCGAGGGTTCACACCTGCCTTTATCGGTGTAAAGGTTACGAACATAAAGCGATAGGCTTTTTAGACTGATATTTGTGTCAAACGTGGGGATGGGCTTGCTTACGTCCATGTAATCAACCGCTTCGCGGCACTTGCAGCGGCCCAAAATGTTCCAGACATTTTGTCGAACCCTAGTCGAGGATTCTCACCCTCCTTCAACGGTGTAAAGGTTACGGACATAAAAAAACCGCAATTAAGCGGTTTAATTTAATAAATGGCGGAGAAGGAGGGATTCGAACCCTCGATAGAGCTACAAACCCTATACTCCCTTAGCAGGGGAGCGCCTTCGGCCACTCGGCCACCTCTCCAGCGCATAAACTGTCATTTTGATGATCGAGTGAACCACCAAAATCTAATAATGGTGGAGAGATAGGGATTTGAACCCTAGAGGGGCTATAAACCCCTGCCGGTTTTCAAGACCGGTGCATTCGACCACTCTGCCATCTCTCCGTTGGGAAAGAATAATACGCAGGTGATTGAGGTGTGTAAATAGGAAAAAAGATCGTTTGCTGGTTTTTTGTTCTAAAAAGGGAGTTTTTTTCTAAAAGGGGAGAGTTTTAATAGTTTTAAGAAGAGGTTGCAGCAAACGAGGGAGCTAAAGAAGTATCTTCGTTTAGTGGTTGGGTGTTTGCTGCACCGCTAAAATAATCATGGTTGGGTGATTATTTGTATTGAATTACACCGCCTAATGCGAGTGCTTTGCTGTATCGGTTGAGTCTAGCAAGCATTTTAGCTTTGCGATTGCTTGATTTTACGGCAACATGGGTTGCTGCATTTTCATTTAATGTGTTTACTGGTTTCATTACTTTTGCTCCGGGCTATGTCTGTTTTGAGAACGGGGCTATTTTGACGCTAAATTGCACAAAAATAAAACGATAAAAAGTAAGGTGAACAGATAAGAAAAACTAATGGGTTGGCTTGTTATTAACGTGCGGTTAAGTTTAGTTTTTAACTAGGGGTGCATAGTTATGTGTTTTTACTTGTTGCTAAGACGCTTTTATATGGGGTTTTTATGGTTTTTATATTTTTAATATGCATCTCACGCTGAATAAAGTGACTATTTATTCAGATTAATTTATTTTTTGTTTATATGTGTTTTTACATGGTGGTATAGGTTTGCCTATCAATGCTAATAATAATTAAGCCGAGTACGAAAAAAAATCATAAAAAAATGTGCATGTGGTTGTATAAAGAGTGCGAAAAAAGACAAATTCGATTTAATGTCTTTATCACCACAGGCAATTTTGCAGTAGATTGTGCGGCCATTGCAAAATTAGCAAAGCCGCATAAGCGCGTGGTTGTGATTGGGGGAGATGGCACATTGCATTTGACGGTCAATGCGTTAATTAATACTGAGTGCTCGCTGGCGTTATTACCGCAAGGCACAGGCAATGATTTCGCTCGGGGCTTTTCTTGTAATATAAGCGATTGGCAAGAAAGTGTTTTTTCACAAAGTGATGATCTTATCGATATTGGGCAGATAAATAACCGTTACTTTATAAATATTGCAGGGATAGGGTTTGATGCTTATGTAGTTAAAGCCTTACAAGATAAGCCTGCAATGTCTTCATTTGGCTATAGCTTTGCAGGGTTTAAACATTTACTCAGCTATAAACCGCGTAGGTTAGTGGGTAACTTTGCAGGACAGGCTGTATCTCAGATTAATTTAATTACTGTGTTTGCTAACCACCGTTACTTTGGCGGTGGGTTAGCCATTGCTCCCAAGGCGCAATTAAACAATGGCCTGCTTGATTGCTATGCTATGAATGCGCGAGGGTCATTCGCAAACTTATACCGCTTTTTGCGTTTACTATTGCGTAATCACCACAGTATGAAGGGGCTTATCTATCAGCAAGTAAATAGCGCTGTGATTACAAGTGAAGGGTTATCAATAGAAGCAGATGGAGAGCTGATCGGCGAAACGCCGGCTACTATTAAAGTCCACCCGCAGGCACTACGGTTTTGTATCCCCGTTAAGGGCAATAAAAAAAGCGCCTAACAAGTAGGCGCTTTGGCGTTAGTTGCGCTATTGCGCATTCTAACTGGGGATGGAGCTTTTTTGTTGCAATGCTCTTGCTGCAAAAAAAGCGTTAATACGTTTTGTTGGAGTGAGTACTATGGCATTACCAAGTAGTACTAAACTAAATCCTAAAAAGGTGTTAGCTTGCCAAATAAAACCTTCGAACAATGTACTCAATGTTACTGCTACAAGTGGAAATAAAACGATAACGTAGCTTGCTCGTTCTGGGCCAATATTTTTAAGTAGTGCAAAATAGCAAGCAAAGGCAACAACAGTGCCAAAAATGGCTAAATACAGTAGTGAATACCAATAGCTTGCGGGCGCTGAAAAACTCAAACTAGCGTCACTTAATAGTAAGTAGGCTAACAAACCAATAGCGCTGTATAGCATCCCCCAAGCGTTGCCTTGCATTACGCCAATATGTTGTTTTGAGTTACGTACGCTTACCATATTTCCTAATGAAGCCACAAAGGTGCCTGTAAGGGCAAGTAGTAACCCGACCAACACCTCATTATTCAAGTCGAATTGCTGTAATTGTGGCCAGAACAAGCAACCAATACCTATCACACCGAGTAGTGCACCAAAGTAAATGCGTTTAGCTATGGGTTTGCCAAAAAATAATCGGGTATTCACAATGTTCATCAAAAGTAATAGCGAGAATGCAATTGACGCCATGGCTGATGTTAAATGGTTTTGTGCCCAATACAGCATTAGGTAATTTAACCCGAAATTACATAATGCTAATAAAGCGAAGAAGCCATGATCTCGCTTGCTGTAATACATAGGCAGCTTCTTAACGCTTACCCATAACCACATTAAAATAGCGGCTAAGCCAAAGCGATAAAATAATGAGGTTTCAACTGCTATATCACCTAATTGAAATTCAATTGCGAGCCAGGTTGAGCCCCAGATTAAAACGGTGACAATGTAAAGTGCGATACTTTTCATGGCTTTTTATCCAGTGTGTTGACTAAGTGTGTATTCTAGTGCGGATGTGTATACTTAACATATACAGAAAACCATAAATGTAACCTATACAGATTTAGGTTCGTGAGGCCGTGCTATGTCATTAGTGATCAGTAAGAGTAAGCAAGAATTTTTATACCAACAGGTGATGCAGTTAGTTCGCGAATTGTGCGATCAAGGTACCTTGCTGCCGGGTGAAAAGTTACCTTCTCTGAGAAAAATGGCTGACAAATTAAATGTCAGTATTCCAACTGTTAAATTGGCTTATCAATCTTTGGAGTCGCAGGGGTTAGTTGAGGCACGCGAAAAGTCAGGTTATTTTTTAAAGTCTGTTGCTATGCAGTCAGCCAGACCTAAGCGGGTTAAATTAAGTCGTGAGCCTGTGTCGGTTAATATGCAGGTATTAATTGAGCAGGTCTACGATGCCATTCATCAGGCTGATGTGGTGCCTTTTGGTATTGCAAACCCTGTGGCCGCTGCGCCAACCGATAAAATGCTTGCTCGGACTATGCGCCGAGTGATGTCGATGGCAGGTAGCAGAGCAATTAATTATGGGGCGATTGATGGCTATTCGCCATTAAAGCAGCAATTGGTTAGACGTTATTTAGATTTTGGTATTGGCGTTGATAGCCAAGAGTTGGTGATCACTAATGGTGCCCAAGAAGCATTAACCATAGCGTTAAAGTGTGTAGCAAAAGCTGGGGATATTATAGCGATCGAGTCGCCATGCTATTTCGGCATAATTGAACTGATCGAAAGTTTAGGACTAAAAGCATTGGAGATCCCTTTGTGTCCAGATGATGGGATCTGGCTTGATGATCTAAATCAGGCTTTACAAGATCATGATATAAAAGCCTGTGTGTTTTCAACGGCGATCAATAATCCGGTGGGGAGCTTTATGCCGGATCATAAACGTAAAAAGCTGGTTGAGTTGTTAGAATCACAGAATGTGGTATTAATTGAAGATGATGTATACGGTGATTTGCATTTTGGCGCTGCGCGGGGCACACCCGCTCAAGCCTATTCCAAAAAAGGCTTAGTGTTAACATGTGCGTCGTTCTCCAAAACAGCGGCACCGAGTTATCGAGTAGGCTGGTTGATCGCCGGTAAATTTGCTGCACAAGCACGTCGTTTTAAGCGAGCATTTAGCTGCTCAACATCGCTGATCAATCAATGGACGTTATATGAGTTTGTTGCCAGTGGGGAGTACGAACGCAATTTAAAATTACTCAGACAAACGCTGCGCAGTAATAAAGAGCGAATGATCTGGTGTTTACAACAGGCCTTTCCTAGCTCTGTAAGAGTAAGCGATCCGCAAGGTGGTTGTGTAGTGTGGATTGATCTAGGCAAATGTTATGACAGCGTCAAATTGTTTCATTTGGCATTAGATGAAGGGATCAGTATTACCCCAGGCTATATTTTTTCAGCGACTAATAAATACCGTAACTGTATTCGTTTAAGTTATGGCCTACCGTGGAGTGATCGCTTGGAGCAAGCAATTAGTAAATTAGGTGAGCTGTTACATTTGGCTAAAAAGTAAAAAAGCAGCAGGGGCTGTTAAGACCAATGCTGCTAAAGGGATATCAAATTTTATATAGTGATTTAATTATTTTGCTTATAGCTAAATAGTTGGTAATTTTTAAGTTCTGGCACAAGTTGTACGAGTTGCTGCTCTTGTTCTGCAATGGTTGAAAAATTACCACATAATGCATCGGCACGCTTTTCAAGTTGATTAGCTTGTAACTCTACTTTTTGTTCTATTTGCGCGCCCATGTTTTCCATGCGTTGCTCAAATGCTTGCATATCGCCGCCAGAACCCATTAATTCAGAGCCTAGTGCCATTAATATACTGCCCATTGATTGCATCATGGCCGACTCGACAGCGCTTTCGATTTGCTCATCAAAGTGGCTTTCAAAGTTTTCACCAAACTCATTGAAGCTTTGCTGACCCATTACAAAGGCGCCTTGCTGATAGAATGTATTCTCTACTTCAACTTCAATGTCGGCCATTAATTCATTTATACTATCAAAGCCTTGAATGTTAAACGCGCTAGCGACTTCTTCAATGGCGACACCCGCTATTTTTACGCCCTCAAGCGCAATATTTGCAACTTCAGGAAGTTGGCTACGTAAGCTGTCTGAGTAATCACTGATTGCTTGGCGTTGCTCGCTATCAAGCGCTAGTGTTTGGCCATCAATTAGCAGCTCACCATTATCACTAAAAACCATACTGTGATTATCAGCGGTAAAAATTTCTAACTCACTTGGTTTGATACGCACATCATTTTGAAATTCGACTTCACATGAATCACCACTAAATGAGATATTTGTATCGTGATCGTCATGAGCAATTGCACCTGTAGCAATAAATAAAGAGCCGACTAATAGTAATTTTTTCATTTTTGTAATCCTGCTAAGTGTTGAATTTAACTTTTGTTGATAAAGAGATATCAAGTTTGATGCCAATAATATAAATCGATTAAAAACAATGCTTTAATTGTTTTTAATGCAATTTGATATAATTTAAAAATTTAGAGAAACACTATAAATTAGTCATTTTGACTAAAATATTTAAATGCATAAAAGATGTTTATCGTTTCGATAAAAAACTCTCACTTTCCAGAATTCAAATTAAGCGCTATTTATTCACATTACTGACATACCTTCTTTATAAGATAGAAGGGTGGCTGTATTTGATGCTTTTTCATACAAGGAAATGGCACTAAACTTTTTAACTTTATCAATGCTTATATCAAATTAGCATTGGTCTCAAACACTTTATGGAGTGGGTTGTGGGTAAGACATTTAGTTATGATGCGCTAGATGATGATTTTGTTGAAGACGAATATGAAATGGTTGGGCGCAATCAACACGACAAGAAGAAGCAAAAGGTGAAAAAAAAGTTGGAAGACTACCTAGAGCAAAAGCGTTTGCGTAAAAACTTAGGTGATGATGACTTTGATGAGTATTTAAATCACTAAGGGGATTTAAATAGGCTGTTAGTTAATACAAACAGCCTTTTACTATCTGAGCTAGCTTTTGTTCTGTAAAGCTTTCGCTATGGTGCTTTCTATTTGCTGTGGTTTAGTAAACGGGGCAAAACGTTTTATTGCGTTACCGTCTTTACCTATTAAAAACTTGGTAAAGTTCCACTTTATTTTACGGGTTAAAAAACCAGGTAATACAGACTTTAAATGCCTGAACACAGGGTGTGCGTGTTTGCCGTTGACATCTACCTTGCTCATTATTTGAAAATCGACACCATAATTAATTAAACAACCTTGTTTAATTTGCGTTGCATCACCGGGTTCTTGCTTACCAAATTGATTGCAAGGAAAGCCAATGATCACTAAGCCTTGCTGATGATATTTTTCATGTAATGCTTGTAAGCCAGCATATTGCGGGGTAAAGCCACATTGGCTAGCAGTGTTAACCACAAGCACAACTTTTCCTTCAAAGTTATTAAATTCAATAGATTGCCCTTGCAGGCTGGTGGCACTAAGCTTATAAAAGTCGTTCATGGTGAAGGTTTTTTTATTTTTGTTTGTCAAAGTTTATCCTGTGTAGCAACAGACTTAAAGCCTAATTTTTAGTCATCAGCAAAACTAGTTAATAAGTATTCAATGAGTAATCGAACGCGGTACGGCATTAAATCCTTGCGCGGATACACCAGCCATGATGCATTATCTGTCACTTGGTATTCATCAAGTAAAGTGACTAGCTGACCTTGTTGCACATAGGGCTGTACAATATCACTGGCTAAGTGCGCAATTCCTAAACCAGCTAAAGTAGCGCTGAGTAACGCTCTTGGGTGGTTACTGCGCCAATTTCCATTTATTTTTACTTCTTTTATGTCACCAGCAAAACTAAACCGCCAGCGCTTACCCATGGCAACTAAGCAATTGTGATCTATCAGCTGTAATGGTGTGGTGGGAGATATGTGATGCTCTAAGTATTCAGGGCTTGCAACTAAGGTCATAACACGTGGGCACAGTGGCCGAGCTATTAAGTTTGAGTCTTGCATGCGACCAAAGCGAATTGCTAAGTCAAAACCTTCTTCGACTAAATCAACATTACGATTGTTAAAGTCCATATCTACCTCGACTTCTGGGTAACGCTTTACAAACTCAACAATTTTAGGTGCAACATTGGTTGCGACAAACTCACCTGCACCCGTAATACGAATAAGGCCTTTTGGCTTGCGCTGCTCACCTTGCAATTGGGTGTTGGCATCAATTAACTCTTGTTTAATTGCTTTGAGTTTGATGGCGTACTCACGCCCGGCATCGGTGAGGCTTATTTTACGAGTGGTGCGTTGAAATAATACTGAACCTAAGCGGTTTTCTAATTGCTGAACCTGACGGCTAATATGGGATGTTGAAACTTCCATCGCCTTTGCGGCGTGAGTAAAGCTGCCATGCTCAACAACATGTAAAAATTCATCTAGGCCTTGCCACATTATTTTATCTCATAAGGTAAGTAATATTCGTATATTGCATTAATTATTGCAGCTGTGCAAAAGTGATTGCCTGATTTTAGTCTTTAATTTAGCGTTTAAACACTTACAATTACTTGGTCACCGAAAATACACACTATTCAAGCAATGGAGCAAGTATGTTAAATTTTAGTTTTGCAAACCCAACCAAGATTCATTTTGGCGAACAACAAATCGCGTTAATTAAAAATGAAATCCCAACTGACGCAAAAGTATTGGTTACTTATGGCGGCGGTAGCATTAAAAGTAATGGTATTTATGATCAGGTTGCTGAGGCTTTAAGTGATCATACTTGGTTTGAGTTTGCCGGTATTGAACCTAATCCTAGCTACCAAACATGCATGAAAGCAGTGGCTGTAGTTAAAGAGAAGCAAATCGATTACATTCTTGCTGTTGGAGGTGGTTCAGTCATCGATGGTAGTAAATTTATCGCTGCAGCGGCTAATTTTTCTGGCGAGCCGTGGGACATTCTGGCTAAAGGGGCAGAGATTAAATCTGCTATATCGATAGGTGTAGTACTGACTTTGCCAGCCACAGGCTCAGAGTCGAATAAGATGAGTGTGATATCAAACCTCGATACTGATTCTAAATTACCGTTTGGTAGCCCATTTGTACAACCTGAATTTGCAGTACTCGATCCTGCAGTTACTTACTCGTTGCCAAAGCGCCAAGTAGCTAATGGGATTGTTGATGCATTTGTGCATACGATGGAGCAATACCTAACCTATGATGTGGGCGGCAAGTTACAGGATAGATTTGCTGAAGGTATTTTAATGACCTTAATGGAAGAAGGCCCTAAAGCATTTAGTGAGCCTGACAACTATCAAGTGCGAGCTAATATTATGTGGTCAGCGACGATGGCATTAAACGGCCTAATTGGCGCAGGTGTACCGCAAGATTGGGCGACTCACATGCTTGGGCATGAAATGACTGCAATCTATGGACTTGACCATGCACAAACGTTAGCGATTGTATTGCCGCGTATGATGGCTGTGCAAAAAGAAGCGAAGCGCGGTAAAATTTTACAGTACGCGGAGCGTGTTTTAGGGCTTGATATCAGCGATGAAGATGCGGCTATTGAGCAAGCGATTGCTGCTACGGAAGCGTTTTTCCACAGTGTTAATATGCCAACACGTTTAAGTGATTATGAGTTGGGCGAAGAAGTGGCAGACAAGATTGTAGAGCAACTAGAGCGCCATGGTATGACTGCCCTAGGTGAGCGAGAACAAGTGACGTTAGATAAAAGTCGAGCAATTTTACTCGCTAGCCTTTAACACTCGCTTAGTTTAATATCAAAAATAAACCCATACCGACCAGTGTTGTGTAGTAAATGTTGTGTGTTTTATACGCGACAATTATTGCAGCAATAGCAGCACTCAGATATGGGTTTTGCCAATCAAGATTAATACCCTCCTCATTGACGAATACAATAGGTACCCATATTGCAGTAAGGACCGCAGGTGCACTAAAACTCAAAAATTGCTGCATTTTAGGGCCGACTCTAAAAGGTAACGTGTGGTGTAAAAATAAGTAACGCGTGAAAAAAGTGATACAGGCCATGAGTAAAATCGTGCTCATCATAGTTTATGCTCCTGTGTTACTTGTAAGCGACAAATCATGTAACCAACAGACATGGCAATGAGTGCCGCTGTCACAAGCCATAGCTCAAACCCGTGGCTTTTTAAAATGGTTGCTGTAACCCCTGCGGTGATCACTGTAGCCAAGGTGGCAAGGTTTTTAATGCCGGGGATAACCAAGGCAATAAAGGTTGCTGCTATCGCAAAGTCTAAACCTAAGTTTGTTAAATCGGGTAATAAGCTGCCGGCGAGGATGCCAATCAAAGTCCATAGGTTCCATGCTATATAAAAGCTAAACCCAGCGCTTAATGCATAGATCAATCGTGTTTTTGTACGATACGCCTTACGGTGATGAGAAAATGCAAATAGCTCGTCGGTCAATACAAAGCTAACTGGTAAGCGCCAACGCAAAGGTTGGTTGATTACTTTGTGGCGAACGGCTAAGCCGTATAGAAAATGCCGAGAGCTGATTATAAAAGTTGTAAATAAAATTGTCAGTAAGGGAGTATTACCCGCGATTAATTCAATGGCAACGAGTTGCGCCGACCCTGCGAATACCAGTAAAGACATGGCTTGGGTTTCAACTGCAGTAAAGCCATTTTGTATAGCTAAAGAACCACACAATATGCCCCATGGGATCACTGCCAAACACAGTGGTAGCATATCTAAAAAGCCTTTCAATAAAGCGCGCTTTGTAGTTAGTTTCATTATTTTTATTTATTATGAAATTTATATCGGTAGTCTGCCATAGATCAATTAACTATGAACAGTAAAGATGCTAACTTAGTGAAAGTTTGGGATAATAATATTTTTACTTAAAGGGGTTAATAATGGGTAAGCTTAAGGTGTGGGATGGTTTTATCCGAAGTTTTCACTGGTTATTAGTTATTGCAATTGCTACTTTGTATTTTAGCGCTGAAGAGGGCATGCTCGAACTACACTTTGTTGCAGGTTTTTTTACTTTAGCATTACTACTCACCCGTTTTATTTGGGGGGTAATTGGTAGTAAAACCGCAAAACTCACTGCACTCATTCATTCTCCAATGGCTGCTATAAAGTCATTTAAGCTTGGCGATACTAAGCCTGGACATGGGGCTGCTGGCAGCTATATGGTTATCGCATTTTTTATTCTGATTTTGACACAACTGATCAGCGGCCTAATGACCACTGACGACATTTTAACTGATGGGCCGCTAGTACAATACGTATCGAGTAATATTGTTGAGTGGGCAGGTTGGGTGCATCATAGGAATTTTGATTTACTTTTCTACGCCATCATTTTGCACATTTGTGCGATTGTTATATATCGCTTAAAAGGCAAAAAGCTCGTCAAAGCGATGATCACAGGCAAAGCTGACGCTGAGCAAGAAAATGATCACACCCCGGTAACTAAAGCACCTTGGACTGCATTTGTCATCTTTGTAGTGCTATTACTCGTGTTAATGACGACATGGGGTGCAGAGCCGTTAAGCTATTTATTTAGTTAAACTTGCTTTGAAAAATAAAAACGGCGCTAAGAAGCGCCGTTTTTATTATTCAAATTGTTTATTAGTCTTTAAAAGACTTATGGCAATCTTTACAGCCTTTAGCCCAAGGGCCAAATGCTTTAGCGATGACTTTTTTGTCGCCACTTTGTGCTGCAACGGCTAATTCATCAGCGTACTGCTGAAAAGCGACCGCTTTTTTCTTAAAGGTTTCGTTGTCACTCCAGATAGCGGGTAACGCAGAAGTGTCGCCTTTATCTGAGCCCTCAACAAATGCTTCCCATGGCATTTTTGACAATGCAGCTGCATTATTTGCGCGGTGCTTAAAGCGCTCAGCGTCAAATTCTACTTTGCCTTTTAGCATGTCGCCCATGTCACCGATTTGTACTCGGATCATCGAAAACGCTGCTTGGCGATATTCGATTGCGTCTTTAGGTTCTTCAAATGCTGAGTTAGCTGATGCGCCAAGTGTAAGAGTTGATAGGATAGTTCCTAAAAATACCTGTTTAAATTTCATTCCTTTTGCCCCTTGATAGATAATTTATTACCTGAATAGCTGTTGTTGTATATCAGCAAGTTAGAATATTCAAGTATATTGCGGTTAAACTTAACTGTTATTGAATTCAATGATTAAGGTTTAGGTTAGTCATTTATATCAATATCGGCAAATATCATTCCTCTGCGCATACTGCGCGTGGCTAGGAAGACTTCACCAAGTAGTGACATAAAAGCACAGATTAATAACGCCATAGCGCCGACAAAGCAGCTACCTATAGTCACCCCTAAGTTAATGGATTGAATGTGCGACAAAAATAATAACATGACCACGGCACATACTAAAACAGCACTTAACACACTTAAACTAAATGCGATGTGAATACAGCGAGAACGTTTTAACAGAGCTCTAAGTTCGGTGGTAAGTGATAGGTTAAAATCTTCATCAATGCTTACTTTTAGTTTGCGTTCAAGCTGGCGTGCGCGATCGGTGATACGTGCTAAGCGATTTGAAAGCACACCTAAAGTTGCAGCGATCCCTGTGATCAAAAAAACCGGCGCAACGGCCGTTTGAATGACTTTGGCCATTGTTAATATGTTAATAACTTCGCTATCCATTTGTTTCCTTTTACTAAGTATATGCTCTAACGTTTACAAAGCTTTACAATTGGTGAGTTGTATTAAAGTGCATAAATTACAATGGCTTACCTCTTTCTTTTGATGCTTTCTGTGATTTTATGTAATTAATATGTAACTGCGTTGTTGTCAAGCTTTGCTGTGTAGCTTTATATTAGGTCACGAAATGTAATTTTTAACCTACGTTAGACACAATAATACATAACTCATCCAGGGGAAACCATGTCTAGAAATCTAATAAAAAAAACAGCTGTTGCAACTGCCGTAACCAGCGTATTAATCGCAGGTGCTGCTAGTGCAAATACATTAAATCAAAGTGCACTTAAACACACCAGCTATACATCAATTTCGCAAGCAGATGTAGCTGATAAAAAAGAGCCAACATCATTCTTAGTGGTATTAAAAGCAACCACTGCAGCAGATATGATGGAGCAAGGCACGTATAGCGTATCAAGTGCTCGTACAAGCTATGACAATGTATCTTCACTGCAAAACCAAGTTAAAGACAAGCTCTTCTCTCTTGATAGCAACGTAAAAGTCCTTGGGGAAACCAAAATATTGGCTCCGACTCTTATTGTTCAAGCAAGCCCAGGTGCACTTGAAAAAATAAAGAATGACCCACGTGTAGAGCGCGTACTTCCAATGTTTGACTACGACCTTCATGTAGCAGCAACGGCTGATTATATTAAGGCTTCTCCTTTAGTAACTAACGGCACTGTCACTGGTTCTACTCAAACGGTTGCTGTGTTAGATACCGGTATTGATTATACCCATTCTATCTTTGGTGGTGAAGGTACTGTTGAAGCATATGAAGCTGCACAAGCTGATCCAACATCTGTTACTTGGCCACAAGGGCAAGTAATAGGCGGCTACGACTTTATGCGTGATGATGCTGACCCTATTGAAAATGACCCTGAAACACCAACAGAAGAAGATGCACCAACAAGCCATGGTACGTCAGTTTCTCACTCAGTTACCGGTATAGCGCCAGAAGTTGAGCTTTATGTTTACTCTGTGTGTGGTGGTGGTTGCCCAAGCGCTGCGCAAGTATCAGCTCTTGAAGCGGCGATGGATCCAAATGGTGATGGCGATACCGCTGACCGCGTTGATGTTATTAATATGTCACTAGGCGGAGAGTTTGGTGATACTTATATTGGCGGTGGTACACAATTTTTAATCCAACAAGCTGTTGACGCGGGTGTAAATGTTGTTATTTCTGCTGGTAATGATGGTGATAACCCGTTCCGTATTGGTGGTCCATCAACTACACCTAATGCATTGTCTGTTGGTGCGATGACTCACCCTGCTAATGATGTAGGTGTGGCATCAGGCACCGTAGCCGGTGAAGAAACAGTTATTCAGCCTTCAGGCTTTGGCCCACAAACGGCTTTTGCAATGACAGAAGCGGATGCCGAAGTAGTATACCCAGAAGAAAATCAAGATGGCTGTGTTGAATTTTCAGAAGAAACAGATTTTACAGGTAAAGCGGTAATCATAGATCGGGGTGCATGTAACTTTACTCAAAAAGTATTAAGTGCACAAAACCGTGGAGCGGCATTTGTATTTATCGCAAATAATGTTGACGACGGCACACCTGCACCAATGGGTGGTTTTGATGCTGCTGTTACCATTCCTAATGTAGGTATTAATTTTGCAGCTGGTGCAGCGATGAAAGCAGCATTAGAAGCAGGTGAAGTTGCAACTTATGATATTACCGTTGAGCGTAAAGTAACAGCAGGTGCTGTTGCATCGTTCTCATCGCGTGGTCCATCAATGGACGGCTTGTTAAAACCTGAAATTACAGCTCCTGGTACTGACATCATGGTTGCAGCTACAGGTACTCAAGATGGCCTTGCTCCAGCAACAGGTACTTCTTTCTCTGGTCCTATTACAGCAGGTGCAGTTGCACTTGTGCGTGAGGCTCACCCAGATCGTACTGCGCTTGAAATCAAAGCGACTATCATGAATGCGGCAGACTTAAACGTTACCGTTGACCCAGTTTCGATTAACCCTGATTCGCCACTTGCACCAATTAGCTCTATTGGAGCTGGTTTAGTTGATGTTGATAAAGCTGTGAGCTTACCTGTTGCAGCATGGGTCCAAAATGATGAGTATCAAACAGCACAAGCTGCATTATCGTTTGGTTTAGAGCGCATGACTGAAGCGACTAGCTTCATGAAAACTGTAACGCTTAAAAACTTCTCTGATGAAGATAAAACATACGACCTTCGAATTGAAGAGCGTTACATGAATGATGCCGACAGCGGCGCCGTGAGCTTCGACATCCCACGCAGTGTAACGGTTACAGCTAATTCAGAAACTACATTCGATGTAACGATGACAGTTGACCCAACTAAACTACATGAGTGGACTCTAGAAAATCCATTTGATACAGATGACTTAGCTGCTCGTAGCCCTTCACTTACAATGGCAGAGTTTGATGGTGCACTCGTATTTGATGATACTGCAGATGCTGATTCAGACCACGCTTTACACCTTGTTTATCATGCATTACCTAAGGCGGGTGCTGAGCTTGAATTCTCATATGAAGAAGTAAATGGTGTTGGCGAGTTAGTTGTAACCAACGTAGGTGCTGCAACGGCTTATCCAGTTGCTGAATCTGTAATTGCAACAAGTGAAGTAAACGCAGATGCAGATTTTGATATCTTAAGTACAACGTTTGCTGCTTATCTATCTGAGACCTGTGATTCAGGCGTGTTTATTACATCTTCTATCCAGCTCCGTGATGAGATCACTCACATGCGCCAAGTTGGTGTTCGCATGAACTTAGATACTGACAATGATGGTGTTTATGATCACTTTATGATGAACCTAAATGATGTAGGTCGTGATGCTGAAATACCAGGTCGTAGCCGTACGTTAATTGGCACAATTGATGCTGATGGTGTTGACGGTTGGCAGTGGGGAACTCCGATGTTCCATGCAGCTGGTGAAGACACAGTTACTTTCTCTGGTTGTAGTGAACTAATGGGCTTAGATGCAAATATGTTAGGTGGTACTGTTAACATTGCGGCTTCTGTAGGTTACCCAAGCTATCAAAATGGCGTTTACTCTGAAACTGACAGTGTAGTCGGCTCGACAGTATTTGGTGCAAACCCTGTAGTAGATTTAACATCGACTGAAGATGCTGATACTAAAGTGTTAGAGTTAGCTCCAGGACAAAAAGCGGTTGTAACAGCAGAAGGTGACTTTGCTCTTGCTTCTTACACTGGAACGGATGTTTACACTAACTCTATGACGGACATGCCTGAAATGCCGGCCGTTCCTGACATTGTTGCTGCTGAACTTTCAATCAACGAAATGGCGCTTGATGGTATTACTATTGGACGTGTTGAATTTGTTGAAGAGCCTGCTTTACGTATTACAAACTTCACTGTAGTTGATATGTCAGCACCTGGTTTAATGGTTGATGCTGAAACTGGTGATATTATCGTAGAAGACAGCAGCTTATTAGATTTTGAATCAGATGTGAAAGAAATTACATTGACAGTGAAAGCGACTGATTTACTTGGTACTGAATCAGAAGCAGCGATGATTAAGGTTATGATCACTAATGATGCCGATGAATTACCTGTTGTTGCATCGGGGCAAAGTTTTAGTGTGATTGAAACGGCTGCTGAAGGTACGGTAATTGGCATGCTTGATTACACATTATTTGAGAGCTCAGCCACTACAGTGACTGGTGGTAAAGTTACTAATAGTAACGCTGTAAGTGTGAATGATAAAGGCGAGCTAGTTGTATCAGGTAGCATGAGTTACTACGATACGCCTACAATTGCATTAGATGTAACAGTAATGGATGACAGCGGTCTTGAATCTGAGGTTATGCAAGTTATGCTTAACGTAACTGCCGACCCTAAAGCTCATGCACCGGTTATTGAAGGTGGTCAGAAGTTCCGCACGGATGAAAATGTGCCGCTTGGTACAGTGCTAGGTCAACTAGCATTCTCAGACCCGGATGCAGAGACTTCACCTATTACTCGTTTCATTGTATCGGGAACAACATTAGTTAAGGTTGAGCTTGATGGTTCAATTGTCACTATGGGTGAAATAGACTATGAATTTGATAACGAAATTGTATTCAGCGTTCAAGCTGAAGATAGTAAAGGGTATGTATCTAAAGCTGTAAGTGTTGAAATTGATGTAAATAATCTTCGCTCTAATGACGACGATGATAATGACGCATCAGGTTCACTAGCTTGGTTATCATTACTTGTTGCACCATTTGCGTTTATGCGTCGTCGTAAACAAAAATAATGGTTAACTAGTAAATATTGATAGTTAATAAAGGGAGCTTCGGCTCCCTTTTTACATTGTGTTACAAAGCGCTATTGGTAACATACAAGTACATATATATTATGGAACATGGAAAAATAATAATTTTAGGGAATACTATGAAAACTCTCCATTCTTTTGCGCTCGCAGCGCTATCTGTCGCTGTTTTATCGGCATGCGATAAAGCCCCAGAACAAAAAAAACAATCAATAATTAACAACACTCAAAGTGTGGCTGAGCAAACTCAAGTGATTGCGCCAGTGGCAAAAAAAGTGCCTCATGAAATGACCATACATGAGGATACTCGCATCGATAATTATTACTGGATGCGTGATGATGAACGTAAAGACCCTGCTGTTATTGCATACCTTAATGCTGAAAATGCTTACACCGACCAACAGCTCGCGCATACAAAAAATCTTCAGGCGACTTTATTTGAAGAGCTAAAAGGGCGTATTCAAAAAGATGATGATTCAGTGCCGACCAAAAGTGGAGAGTATTTTTATTCATCACAAACGCGTGGTGATAATGAATATCCAACGTATGTACGTAGCACCGATGCTAAAGGCGCTGATCAAACGGTTATTTTAGATGTAAATAAATTGGCTGAAGGCCATGATTATTATTCAGCGACGGGTCTGTCTGTCAGCCCTAACGGTAATCTCCTTGCATATGGAGAAGACACTGTTAGTCGTCGTATTTATACTGTTTTAGTAAAAGACTTAACCACGGGCGAGCTGTTAAAAGATAAGCTTGAGGGCACTAGTGGCGATATTGTTTGGGCCAATGACAATAAAACCTTTTACTACATCAAAAAAGACTTACAAACATTATTAGGTTATCAAGTATATCGTCATACGCTTGGGTCGGCCCAATCAGAAGATGAGCTAGTATATGAAGAAACCAATACCAGTTATTACACCGGCCTAGGTAAAAGTAAAGATAAGCAAGAAATTTATATTTGGCATAGTAGCACCAGCGCGTCAGGCGTATCGGTTATCGATGCTAACAATATTAAAGCACAAGCCAAGCGCCTAATTGAGCGTGAAGAAAACCTTGAATACGATATATCTAAGCATGGTGATTGGTACTACATTGTAACGAATTTAGATGCAGTTAACTTTCAGCTAATGAAGGTACATAAAAACAAAGCGCACGATAAAACGAATTGGCAAACGGTGATTGCACCGCGCGACGATATTAAACTCGAAGGAGTTGATTTATTTGCCAATCACCTTGTTTATAAAGAGCGTGAAATGGGTCAATCTCGTTTAACTGTGCGCAACTTAACATCGGGCGATGAGCAAACATTGAGCTTCAATGATAGTAGTTATATGGTTCATGCTTATGGCAATAACGAGTTAGATAACCCAAGTTTACGTGTTTATTATGCCAGTATGACAACCCCAGGTACCTCATACGATATTGATTTAGATAGCGCTGAAAAAACCTTACTCAAACAGTTAAAAGTCGTCGGTGATTTTAATGCTGATAATTACGCATCGGAGCGCTTATTTATTAATGCTCGTGATGGCGTGAAAGTACCGGTGAGCTTGGTTTATCGCAAAGATAAATTTAAACAAGATGGCACCAATCCATTATTGCAATATGCGTATGGTTCATACGGTGCGACAATGGATCCTAGCTTCTCAAGCTCTCGCTTAAGCTTACTCGATCGGGGCTTTGTATTTGCCATTGCTCATATTCGTGGTTCGCAAATGCTGGGGCGCCCTTGGTATGAAGATGGCAAACTACTTAATAAGAAGAATACGTTTAACGATTTCGTTGATGTCACTAAGGGCTTAGTAAAACAGCAATATGGCGATGAAAATCAGATATTTGCTATGGGTGGTAGCGCTGGTGGATTATTAATGGGCGCGGTGGCTAATCAGGCTCCTGAGCTTTATCAGGGAATGGTAGCAGCAGTGCCGTTTGTTGATGTGGTGACTACGATGCTTGATGCAAGCCTTCCGCTGACAACGAATGAGTATGGAGAATGGGGTAACCCGAATGACAAAGTGTATTATGACTACATGTTGTCGTATTCTCCTTATGATCAAGTAAGCAAACAAGCTTATCCAAATATGCTGGTGACAACAGGTCTACATGATTCACAAGTACAATACTTTGAACCCGCTAAATGGGTTGCTAAGCTGCGTGATTATAAAACAGACGATAATAAACTACTGTTTAAAATAGATATGGAAGCTGGGCATGGCGGCGCATCTGGTCGCTTTAAAAGCCTTGAAGATACTGCTTTAAATTATGCGTTTATACTTGATTTAGCTGGTATTAAAAACTAACTACAATAAAAATTAATTAATGTTCTAAAGGTATAGCCAACGGCTATGCCTTTATTCTTTGTGGCAAGTTAAAGCTAAACATTGTCCCTTTACCTATTTCACTTTGAACCTTTATTTCACTGTCCATAAGTTTTAGTAAGCCTTTACAAATAGCTAGTCCTAAGCCACCTTGTTGGCGCCCTTCTTTATTAGAGTTGCTTGCTTGGTAATGAGCATTAAAGATAGCGTTCAGTTCATCATGTTTAATACCCACACCGGTATCAGAAACCTGCACAAATAATTGCTTTTGATCAATACGCTTAACGTGTACAGCTATGCTGCCGCCTCCAGCTGTGTGCCTTATTGCGTTATCGATTAAATTACTCAACACACGCTCAAGTTTTGCAATATCGGCAACGACAGGAAAATCGCAAATTGCAGGCTCTACGGTTAAATTAAGTCCTTTTTTCTCGGCGGTTAGTGAAAACTTGGCAATGCAATCGTAAATAAGTTCACCTAAATTAAAGGTTTCTTTGAGGATGTTTATTTCACCGCTTTCTAAATGGGCAAGCTCAAAAATCTGCTCAATAAGCTGCTTAAGCTGAGCGCAGTTATTAAGTGAAACATGCAAATACTCATGTTGTTCTTTAACGCTTAATTGTGAGCCCGATTGATTAAGCACTTCTAAAAACCCCTGCAAAGAGGCAAGTGGCGTTCGTAAGTCGTGAGATAAATGGGTAAGAAGCTCTTTGCGCTGTTTATCGCTTTGCTCAAGAGCTTTAAATTGCTCGTCAATACGAGTAACCATAGCTTGAATGTTACGGCCTAAACTGTGCACTTCGTTGTTCTTTTGTGTTGAATAATTACTGAGTTTTGTATCGGTGATATTGTAATTAGCCGCTTCAATGTTGCTTACATCATGAGCTAATCGTTGAATAGGATTGGTAAAAAAGCGAAGTAAAATAAGCATCGCAATTAGTAAAAATACAAACGCAGAACCCAACCATAAAGCAGCTAGCCATAACTTATCATTATTTTTGATTGTGTTTAAAGATGTGTCGTAAGCTTCGCCCCCAATAATTACATATAAGTAACCTTGCAACTTATCGTTATTAAATACAGGCGCTACGGAGAATATTTTTTGCTGCGCTTTATTTCTTGGGTTATCTCCATAAATTGGTGCTGCATCTGGGTTGTTAATCAGCTTTTTTAAAGGTGCTAAATTAATATTAGTGAGTTTAACTTTACCAGGCTCTGCTGAGTAAGTGAGGATTTTTCCGTTTTCATCTACAAAATAAAACTCAAATGCGGGGCCTAATAACATTAAGGTATGAAATAGGTTTTCTAGGGCTGCGTAATCGTATACACCTTCTTTTATTAATGGGTTATCTTGTACTAAATGCTCAGCAAGGGCTAAGTGCAGGTTTTGCTCGCCATGATGCTTTGAGGTGAGCTCCAGTTGTTTACTCCAGCTATAAACTAGTGCGCAAATAAAACAAAATATAACAACCAACGACACCGCTAATTTTTGATACAAAGATAGGTTCATAATAAGGCTCTTAAGTAAGTTGGCTTGGATTTAGTTTGTAGCCAACGCCCCAAACGGTTTCGATAATCGGCGCTTGATGGTGTAGCTCAAGCTTAGCGCGTAACCTATTTATGTGTGAGTTAACGGTATGCTCGTACCCGCTGTGTTGATACCCCCATACTTTGTCGAGCAATTGCTGGCGACTAAAAACATGGTTTGGATGGCGAGCAAAATAAACCAGTAAATCAAATTCAGTGGCGGTGAGGTTAAGTGCCTGTTCGTCTAAATAAACTTGGTGTGAGCTAAATTCAATATTGAGTGAGCCTATATTTAGCGTTTGTTCTTTGCATGGGCTGTCATTTTCGTTATTTTGAATAGCTAGAAGCTGTGAGCGATGGCGTAATTGTGTTTTAACGCGGGCTTGTAATTCGCGAGCAAAAAAGGGTTTGCAAATATAGTCATCAGCGCCCATTTCAAGTCCAATTACGCGGTCCATATCGCTACTGAGCGCGGTAAGTAAAATAACGGAGATGGTAGGGTAGTGCTCTTTAATTTTACGGCATAGGCTCAAGCCATCCATTTGTGGCAGGTTTATATCCAGTAAAATAAGCCCGTATGATTGTTTTGCTATTTTCTTAAGTGCGAGCTCAGCGCTTACAACATGATCAACATGCAAATTTAACGAAGCAAGTTGCGTTGTTATTAATTGTCCTATTTCTCTGTCGTCTTCTACTACCAGTATTTTTTCGTGCCGCATAGTTAACCTCGTAAAAAAGGGACATCCGTGTCGCCTCACTTCCCCATTACAAGCTGTTTTACTGTGTACGAGTGATCACGATTTTCGATACTGGGTTATCAAACTTTTGTTCGGCAGCTAGTGCAGAGGTTGATAAGCCATCTTGATTAGACACAATACCTGGGTGCATTGTGATTATATCTGCAATATCGTCGCGTATTTCATTAAACCCTTCGCCGCTAGCAGCGGGACCCGGCACAGTGTCAGCTGTTTCTGTATTCGCTTCCGTACCTGCATCGTAAGCTGGCGTTGTTCTTGATATTGAACTGCCTACTTCCAGTGTTGATATATCTACAGAACTAAGACCGGTAAAAGCGTCATTTGTATTCCCAAGCATTGCAGCAAAAGATAAATTAAGAACATCTTGTGCATCAACTAAGAGAGTTACAGAGGTTGTTTCGCCAGGGCCAATACCGCCTTCAGCCGAGACTGAAGCAAGTGCATTTTCGTCACTAAGGTACTCTTCATTAGCGCCGCTTTCAGCAATCATTTCTAAACCGACAGAAGCCGTCTCACCAAATTTCCATGGTGGGGTTTCATCAAATGCAATCACTGACAGGGGGGATAGCGGTTGGCCAGCCGTTAAGTTACTAAAAGTGATAGTAAACTCATAAACGACAGGTTCTGGTTCAACAACAACTACAGGTTCTTGATCTTCAATCGGGTCGCTATTGTCGTTGTCGCCACATGCGGCTAGTGAGCTGGCTAACATTAAAATAAGGGCACTTTTTTTAAAATTAGAAAGAGATGACATAATTAACTCTCCTATTTAACCGTCACAGTTAATTTTGCAACAGGGTTTAACCATCTGTGTACCGTGTTATTTAAATCACTATTACCACTTTCAAGGTCGTCATCGCCTAGGGCCCCCGGATGAATGTGAACCATAGTATTTGTGTCGCCAGTTGTAATACCGGTACCGTTAGTGCCTGCTTGGCCGCCCGGCGCTGCAGGGATACCTAATACACCTGGTGCACCTGAGCCGTCTACTACAAGCTCGTTATTTGCTTCGGTGCCTGCATCATAGCCATTTAGGTAAACAGTATAAGTGCCTGCTTCTGTTGGGACTTTCCAGCTATCGAGACCTACAAACCCATCATTTGTTGGAAGTAGCATAGCGGTTACAGATAGGTATTCGTTGCCATCGGTAGTTGTTAACCCTGCTGTTGCAGACGCCGCTGGTGCCAATAAACCAGCTGCTGGGTTTTCTGCAATATCGCTGCTCGACGCTGATGCTTGAGTAACAAGTGCTGAAATATCGCCGCCTTCTGCCATTGCTTGCAATGCAGAAGAGGCTTCGGTTGCTACTTCAAATAATTTGTCTTCGCTATCGTGGGCTGTTATTAGCACCGGAGTGAAGTAAAGGCCTTTGGTAAGGTTAGTAATTTCTACTTCTAGCTCTGCTGCCAGTGTTGATTGGCTAGCTACTACTAAAAGAGTTGCGACTGTAAATGCTGAAGCTTTCATTGTTATTTCCTGTAAGTGATGATTCAGGCTAAGTATTGAATAACCACCTCAAGAAACTTTCACAAAGTTATCACTTTTTTATCACAGCGCTACCAGAGCACATTTTGTAATATAAATTGTTGCAGTTGTTTGATTATTCGTTGTGAGTCTGAGCTAACAAGTAGCAAAAAGAATTGCTAGCTCTTTACTATTAATGACTTTTACCGTTCTTGTTTTCGATAGTTGTAAATGCATTCTGTTTAAAGTTTCGTAACCTGAGTATTCGTCAATGTTTTAATTAAATTTTTATTGTTGGTTGTTTTATAGACATCAAGCCTTAAAACCGTCAATATAGATAAAAAAGGAGGTTGTAATGGAAGAAAATCAACAGGTTGAACCAGTTGAAGTAGATAAAGAGCAGCGTACATGGGCAATGCTATGTCATTTAAGCGCATTGGCAGGGTTTATTGTGCCAATGGGCAGTATTATTGGCCCATTAATCGTTTGGTTAATCAAAAAAGATGAAATGCCGATTGTGAATGAGCATGGTAAAAAATCGTTAAACTTTCAAATCACTATGCTGATAGCTTACATTATCTGTTTTATTTTAATGTTTGTTGTGATTGGCGTTATTTTACTTCCTATCGTAGCTGTATTTTCATTCGTTATGGTGGTGATTGGAGCTATAAAAGCTAATGATGGTAAAGAGTTTAACTACCCAATTACGTTAAATTTGATAAAATAATTTATCAAATTAATTATAAAAACCCAGCAACATTGCTGGGTTTTTATTTGCTTAACCAATAGAGAAATATGGCGTATTTAAGCTTATTTTTAACGGCATTCATCTCGGCAACCTTATTACCCAGCTCTTCAGAGGTTGTGTTAATGGCCATGATAACGCAGGGAGACTACCTGCTTTGGCTATTGTGGTTGGCAGCCACTGTGGGTAATGTTTTAGGTAGTTGTATTAATTACTGGCTGGGTACACAAGTAATGCGGTTTAAAGATCGTAAATGGTTTCCGGTTTCGCAAACAAATATAGACAAAGCCCAAGTGCGTTTTGAAAAATACGGTGTGTATAGTTTATTGTTTGCGTGGCTACCCATAGTAGGTGATCCGCTCACTGTTGTTGGGGGGATTTTTAAGGTGCACTGGTGGACATTTATATGCTTGGTCGCACTTGGCAAAGGGACACGCTATTTGATGGTGCTGGCCTTTGCCGTAGGCTTAGATAAAGTGATTTAAGGCTTCACCCAATCAAGTGTGAGGGATACTGAATCAGCGAAGCGTAACGCATGTGGTTTATCTACACGTGCTTTTGCATAATGTACACTGTTGTGACTATGGCAAGCAGCTAAAATCTCTGCTACGAGTTTTTCTAAAAGCAAAAAATGCCCGTTTTCTACTATGTTTATCACCTTTTTGGTGATCACTTTGTAGTTTAAAGCTTGATCAACCTCATCGGTTTCACACGCTTGCTCAGCAGGGTAATGGATTTCTAGATTAATCACTACATCTTGCTTTTTTTCACGTTCTTCAGGGTTAAAGCCGATAAAGGTGCGCAGCCGCAAGTTAGTAACATTAATTATCGCATTGGCCATAGGTTAACCTTTTATCAATTGTAAAAACTCATTGCGGGTTTTAGGATCAGCCCTAAAGTTACCTAGCATAACCGATGTACGCATGCTTGAGTTTTGCTTTTCAACACCGCGCATCATCATACACATGTGTTTTGCTTCCACTATAACGCCAACACCTTTCGCGCCCGTAACTTCTTCAACGGCTTTGGCTATTTGATGGGTTAATTGTTCTTGAATTTGAAAACGTCGTGCGTACATATCTACAATACGTGCAAACTTAGATAAGCCTAATACTTTACCATTTGGAATGTAGGCAATGTGGCAACGTCCAACAAAAGGCAATAGGTGGTGCTCACACATTGAATAAAGCTCAATATCTTGTATTAATACCATATCATCGGCATCTGATGTGAATACTGCATTATTGGTAATTTCATCGAGTGTTTCGCGATAGCCTTTAGTTAAATACTCCATCGCTTTAGCTGCGCGCTTAGGTGTATCAAGCAAGCCTTCACGTTGTGGATCTTCACCCACAGCACTGATTATTTCTTGGTAGCTATTCTTTAATTCATTGTGCATAAAGTTCTCAATTTTTAAATACGTTATTTTAAATGTCTACCACCATCCACTGGAATTGAACGCCCAGTGATGTAATGGCTATTTAGTAATAGTTCGACGCTGTTAATAATTTCTTGGCAACCAGGCTCAATACCCATCAGGGATTTTTTTAGCGTTTTTTTGCGATAAGCTTCGTCGTCGTCCTGATTAAATATAATCAACGAGGGAGCAACAGAGTTCACTTTAATTTGCGGTGCAAACTTAGCTGAAAAAGATCGTGTTAGGTTATCTAGTGCAGCTTTACTTGCTGCATAGGCGAGATGTTTTGGGCTACCTGTTTCAACAACATAGTCAGTTAGATGAATAATATCAGCTGGGGTATGTTCATTGTTTTGATGCGCTATTAAAAGATCAGCACAATTTAAATTAATTAAATAAGGTGCTTTGGCATGGATGCGCATCATATTATCAAATAAGTCAGCACTGTCTGGATTATTGGCTTCGCAATCCCAGCTTGAGGCATTGTGAATAATAGCTTTTAGTGACTGAGTGTGGCTTTTTAATGTTGCGATGAAATCAAATATTGTTTCATTACTTTTAAAATCAGCGGGCAAACATGTTATTCCCAATGATTCTAATTCATCGATTGAGCTGTGGCGTGTGCGGTAAGTAATAATTACTTTTTGCCCTGCGCTGCGCAGGTGTTTTGCGAGCGCTAAACCTATACGTTGGCCTGCGCCAGTTATCAAAATCGGCGATGTCATAAATGTGGCAGCTCTCTACTAAACGCGATGTTTTAATTCTAGTCACTATAAACTAAATTACAGTAGCATTTCACCTATAGTCTCATTGGCTTATTAAACTTTTTACGAATTAACGAGTTTATTCGATCAATGTGTTGAGTATTATCACTATAACCATACTTTATTATGCTCGATATTTATGTGCCAAAATGAAAAGTGGGCAATTAATTGCATTTTTGTTGCTATTAATTGCCCTTGAGGTGGTGTTTACTTTGTACGAATTAACTCACAACTACTCTTCGTCATAAACAGTTGGAATAGCTTGGCGTTTGTGCTGAGTACGTAGGTATATAGCAATAAGCTTATCACTTACTTCATCGGTCACTGGCTTGCCTTCTAAAAAATCATCTATTTGCTCATAGCTAAGACCTAGCGCTTCTTCATCAGTTAAGCCTGGGCGGTCGCATTCTAAGTCAGCAGTTGGCGCTTTAGTTACCAGTAGCTCTGGAGCACCTAGCTCCTTCGCTAGCGCTCTAACTTGACGTTTTGATAAACCAAATAGTGGCGCCAAATCGCATGCTCCATCACCAAACTTGGTATAAAAACCCGTAATGTTTTCAGCGCTGTGATCAGTGCCAACCACTAAGCCTTGAGTAAAACCGGCGATCTCATATTGCGCTATCATACGCTGGCGCGCTTTAACATTACCTTTAATAAAGTCGACTTGGGCTTGTTCTGGCACGGTTTCACCACAGCCTACAATCGCCGCGAGAGCCTGTTCATGCATCCCATCCGCCGCGGGTTTGATATTGACGGTTAAGCGCTTACTCGGTTGAATAAAATCAACGGCTAGTTGGGCTTCGTCTTCATCTGCTTGTATTCCATAAGGTAAGCGTACAGCGATAAATTGGTATTTATCAGTATTTTGCTCTTCATTTAACTGGTTAACAGCAAGTTGGCACAAACGGCCACAGGTTGACGAGTCAACGCCGCCGCTAATCCCTAATACCAATGAGCGAGAATATGCCGCAACAAGGCGATTTTTGATAAAACTAACACGGCGGTTAATTTCATTACTTATATCTATATTTGGCTGAACTTTCATTTCCGCCACTATGTCGGCACGCATTAATAGCTCCTGATTATTTAAGGGGGTTGAGTATATTATGTTATTCATAGCGCTTAATTTAAAGCCCTAAATGTTGCTTAATTTTTTGTAATTCAGTTTTCAACGCATCTATTTCAGCAAGTAATTCGTCCATTTCTTGCGTTTTTAATTGTGTTGGCTCTGGCTCGTCTGACACCGCATACTCAACGTTTGGTGAATCAGTGAATAAATGACTGTAACGGCTTTCTCTTTTACCTGCTTCGCACGGGTGTTTGATTACATATTCTTGCGAGATAAGTGCATTAAGAGCAGCTTCAACTTCAGCTACATTAGAAAAATCGGCAAGGCGATTACTCCGGGTTCTCAATTCTCCCGGTGTTTGTGCTCCACGTAGTAACATTAAACATATAATTGCACGCTCATGCTCAGTAAACTTGAGGCTACCAAATTCAGTATTACAAAACCTGTGTGCATATTTAGTCACACGGCCTGATAAGCCCTCATCTTTGGTAACGAGACGTCGCGCTTCAAGTTCGTCTAAGGTGTTCTGCACTTGGTTTTGTGTTAAACAAAGCACAGGTTCTCTGCTAGATTTTTGGTTGCACGCATTTACAAGGCTGTTTAAAGACAGCGGGTAGTGTTCAGGGGTTGTACTTTGTTTTTCTAATAGGCAGCCGATTACACGCTGCTGAGTGGCTGTTAATTCCATTATCTTTCCTTATTGTTTTTATTGGCTAAGCCAATGCTCTAACTTGGGGTTTAAAGCATTAAAGTCGAGCGGCTTTGTAAGGTAGTCACTCATGCCTGCTGCTATGCATTTTTCTCTATCCCCCTGCATAGCGTTTGCAGTAAGCGCTATTATGGTAACATTTCTGTATTCTTCACCGGCTTCACCCATGCGTATGGCTTGAGTTGCTTGGTAGCCATCCATTTCGGGCATTTGGCAATCCATTAATAACAATTTATAGGGCGATGTAGTGTTATTTTTTAATGTCTCAATTGCTTCTAAACCATTTTCAGCGATATCAAAATTGATACCTGCTTGCTTTAAAAGTGCAGAGGCAACCACTTGGTTAACCTTGTTATCTTCAACTAGTAGAATTTTTATTTCACTTGAAGAACTAGGGCTTGGTGAATTGATTGCTGCTAGCGGGAGAATATTATTTTGTTGTTGTTCTACAAACTTATCATTCGCCAGTGAATCGAATAAATCAGAAGGGGTCAAAGGTTTGAAAATAATGCAGTCAGCTTCTATTGGTAAGTTCGCATTTTCTTGGGAAAAGCTCATCGGTGCCATTAATATTAGTTTTACTTTGTGGATTTTTAAGTAATTCTTAAGTTGATTTAAGTCGTCGTTACCGACGCTTGATAGGTAGCTATAGTCAACTATCATCGCGTCTATCACATCTGAAGCTGTGCCTAGGTGCTGGCTTAGTGCGTTATAATCACTAATTACAGTCGGCTGCGCCCCCCATACAGTGAGTTGTTTATATGCAATCGAACTGTTTAGTGGGCAGCTATCTATAATTAATATATGTTTGTCATTAATCAGATGGCTAGGCAAACTATTTTCTTGATTTAGAAGTGACTTCACTTTGATTGAGAAAGTAAACGTGCTGCCTTGTTCTGGCACACTAGTGACGTTGACCTCACCATTCATTAAATGACATAGCTGTTTAACAATCGCTAAGCCTAGTCCTGTGCCACCATATTGACGCGTAGTTGAGGTATCTGCTTGAGTAAATGAGTCAAATAAATGAGCTTGTTTATCTGCGTTAATGCCAATCCCCGTATCAACGATTGAACAATGTAAGAAGGTGCCATCAGTGGTGTCTTTTAAGTCAGCAATAACAATTATTTCGCCATTTTCAGTAAATTTTACGGCATTACCTAGTAAATTATTGATAATCTGACGTAATCTATTTGGATCACTGATAATTTCACTTACGTTGATTCTAGTTGCATCTAAAATGAGCTTTGTATTGTTTTGCTCAACCTTAAGCGCAAAAGATTCCACAACTTCCCCTAATAATTTAGGTAAATTAAAAGCAACATATTCAATATCTAGTTTGCCAGCTTCAATTTTGGAGAAGTCTAAAATATCGTTAATGATATTTAGTAATGAGTGACCAGAGGATTGCGCTAGTTGAATATGGTGTAATTGTTGTGGATCGAGTTGTGTTTGTTGCACAATATTAAGCATGCCTAATACACCGTTCATTGGTGTGCGAATCTCATGGCTCATACTCGCTAAAAACTCACCTTTTGCAGCTACTGCATACTCAGCGGCTTCTTTTGCTGCAACCAACTGTTGCTCGGTTTCAATGCGTTGTTCACTTGAGTGTAAGCTGCCAATGAGGGCTGCAACGGCAATTAAAAAGCTTTCTTCATTACGAGACCAATCTCGAGAGTTGTAACATTGCTCAGCACACACAATACCTATGGCTCCACTTCCTCCTACTATAGTAACAATTAACATGGATTCAATTTCTAATAAAGAAAGATAAGAGTCGCAAAGTGGGGCCGTCAGTTCATTTGAGCATGCATTCGACACTCTGATCACAGCCTGATTATCAATCGCAGTAAAGAAGGTGCTAATTTTATCCTTTTTCCACGCCTTAAAAGTTATTCCATCTGGTAAAGAATTGCCGTAATTAGCATATGGCTGCAAGATATCTCGATCGTCATTAAATAGCCAAATACTTGCTCGCTCAACCTTTAAAGCTTGGCATATAGCTTGAGTAATTACGTCTTTGGATTGCTTTAGATAACCTGTTAAAATTGCTTTATGTGATGTTAACGAAGCTAATGTCTCGTTGTGTAGAGCAATTTTATTATTCTCAAGCTCACTGCATTTACGAGAGTGTATATTTTGTAAAGAACCAAAAATACGTACGCAGTGACCATTACGCATTTCTGCTTCACCATGTACTAAAGCCCATATTGCCTGGCCATCCGAGTCGACTATTTCAATTTCAGCTTCATAATTTTCGCCAAATTTAATTGCTCGTTCTACCAGCTCTTTGATTGTGTCTCGGCTCTCTCCCTCTTTAAAATAATTTAAATTAGTTGGCCAATCAGGCTGCTGTTCAAGAGGGTATTTAAATATCTTTTTAGTTGTGTCTGACCAATAGACTTGTTTGCTATCAAGACTAAAAGACCAAGCGCCAATTTTGGCTAAGCTACTCATGGTGGTAAGCATTTTTTCACTTTGCTGCTGACGGCTGAGCATTTTTAAAAAGAATAAAAATGCCCAAATCAGTAGTCCAAGAATAGTAATAATCGCAAACCTAAGAGGCCAAATAGTTGATGCTGGAGGTGCCCAACCAGCTTTGGGGGCCACATATATTTCCCACTCACCGCCTTGAAACGTTAAATTTAACTGTAGTGGTGAACGTGTCAGGATATCAGCATTACCAAAGAAGAAGTCGCCATTACTTCCCAATCCATTTTGTCCTTGAATAGCTACATCAAAATCGTTTTTTAATTGGTTAAAGCCTGAGTTTTCGTAAATTTTCTCTATATCTAGCACAACTGATAGGAGCCCCCAAAATGAGTTGTCTTTGGTAAGATAAACGGGCACTCTGGCGATAAGAGCTTCTTCCCCTTGAATTAGTTTGAGAGGTCCTGCCATGACTATTTCATTACTATCTCGCGCACGAATTGCGTCAGCACGCTGGTTGTCATTTTCTAAAAAATTCAGACCAATAGCCTTTTCATTACCTTTTAATGGATATGTCATACGAATAACCATGTTGGGTGCTGCACCAATGTTACGTAATTCAGAAGATGTAGCGAATAAAGGTTTTGCAATTTGCGTAAAACGTTGTTGGTCTAAGTTTGGCTCTGCAGCTACTGCTACACCAAGGCCACGAACAAGTTGAATATTTGATACCAAGGTTGACTCAAGCTGCGCTCTATAATTACTCACTTCAGACAAAATAAGTAAGCGATGAGCTTCTTTAGCCCGATTATAGTTAATTCTATCGAGTACTACGCAGGTGATTAATATAAATAAAAGAGATAACCAAAACGCCAGCTTAAATTTTGATATTTGCATGTGGTCTTTAGTTGGTGACAATGGCATTGGCGTACGTACTTTTAAGATAAGGCACTTCAACTATAGCTAATTATTAGCGGAAATAAAAATCTCTACGAGAAATACCAACATCAATATCATCGAATTTTATTAGTGTTTTCAATAATATTGAAAATACGAATAAACATTTTTGGTTATATGGAAAGATTCATTCAAAATAACATTAATTTTTCATAAATCTGTGAGTATTATGGAGAAACTAAATAATTAAGGAATTTAGTTATGCTAAGGCTCATCAAGTGGTTGGTTTTAATTGTACTCATTTTAGGTTTGGCGGCAACAGCTATTGTTTATGGTATTTTGTCACTGAGCTTACCAGCTATTGATGGTAAAGGGCGCAGCCAAGCAATAACCAACGAGGTACGGCTTGGGCGAGATAACCTAGGGCAAGCTGTTATAAATGCAAGTAATCGTAACGATGCTGCTTATGGGCTAGGCTTTGCTCATGGCCAAGATCGTTTTTTCCAAATGGATTTATTACGTCGTAATGCTGCGGGTGAGCTGAGTGAATTATTCGGGGAGGCAGCGTTAGAGCTTGATAAAAAAATGCGTTTTCATCAACTACGTAAGCGCAGTGCGTCGATTGTTGAGCAATTACCATTAAAAGATCAAGCCTTATTGCAAAGTTATGCCGCTGGAGTAAATGAGGGCCTAGCACAAGTTGGGTTTGTAAGCTTTGAATACTTATTAACAGGGGCAAAGCAAAAGCCTTGGCGTAGCGAAGATAGCTTATTAGTTATATACAGTATGTACTTGGACTTACAAACGGCTACCTTTGAGCGAGATCAAGCGCTCATTCAAATTGCTGATATTTATGGTATTGATATGGTGAAGTTTATAACACAACCCAGCCCATATCAGGCTCCACTGGATGGCAGTCAACTACCAGCGTATGAGCAGGGTATACCAGAGCTACCTACTCAACATAGTTATGTTTATCATCGTATTGAGGCCAACCAAGAGCGAGGAAGTAATAACTGGGCAGTCACTAATCAGTTAACCGCTAATAATGCTGCATTACTATCAGATGATATGCACTTGTCGATGGGAGTACCCGTTATTTGGTATCGTGCGCAGCTTAATTATCAGTATGCCGATCATGCTTATCAGGTAACCGGGGTATCTCTTCCTGGCGCGCCAGCCATAGTTGTTGGAACTAATAATAATATTGCTTGGGGGTTCACTAATGGTTACTTAGATACCGCTGATTGGGTTGCTTTAACTAGCAGCAGTGAAACGTGGCAAGTAACTGAGCAAATAGCCCTACCTGATGGGCGCTTTGAGCCATATTTACTGACCATGAGTGAATATGGCCCTGTGCGGGACATAAATGGTAAGCAGTTTGCTCTTAGCTGGGTTGCTCATATGCCTTATGCAGTGGATATGAACTTGCTGCAATTAGAGCAAGCTAAAACGGTAGATGATGCCCTTGAACTTGCCAATGACGTCGGTATTCCTGTGCAAAACCTAATGGTTGTTGATAGCCAAGGGAATGCTGCCTGGAAGCATATGGGAGCTATTCCTGCGCGTAAAACACCGAGTGAGTTGGCTGTTAGTGAAGCTGATTATTCCTCATTATGGCAGCAAAATGAGTCAGCTAGACCAAGTGTCAAAAATCCAACTGATGCGCGCTTATGGACTGGGAATTCACGTGTTGTATCGGCTACGGATGATCTACGATTTGGTAACGGTGGTTATGCAATGGGAGCGCGTTCGGCGCAAATACGAGATAGGTTATTTGCACAAAATCACTTTGATGAAGCTGATTTTAATACACTTCAACATGACAACGAAGCGCGCTTTTTAAAATCTTGGCACACTTTGTTATTAAGCCAATTAAATAAACAAGTAGATACTAATCAGCAATACATAACGGTTCTTAATGATTGGCAAGCTTGTGCATGCTCAGATTCAATTGGCTATACTTTGGTAAGGGGCTTTCGTGATGAAATCATTAATATAGTATTTAGCCCATTGCAAACTCGGCTTAAGCAAGAAGCTGGCTCACTTAGGTATATAAAACGAGATTTAGAACCGGCTGTTTGGCAGTTAATTAAGCAACAACCAACAAGCTGGTTGAGTCCTGATTATACTAGTTGGGATGAGCAATTAGCAGGTGCGTTTACAAAAACGATAGCAAATTTAACCAATAAATTTGGTAGTAATATGCAAAACTGGCGCTGGGGAGTAGTTAATGAGCTTGCCATTGAACATCCTTTTGCCCAGCAGATCCCTCAATTAAGTAAGTTATTAAATATGCCTAAAGCTCCAGGTTTTGGTGATAGTTTTATGCCAGCAGTACAAGGCCCTAGTTTTGGTGCTTCACAGCGCTTTATTGCTCAACCAGGTCACTTAGAGAATGCAGTAATGGCTATACCAGGTGGGCAATCAGGCCATCCGCTTTCACCGTTTTATAGAGCTGGCTTTAATGATTACATTGAAGCGAAGTTAACACCTTTGTTACCACAAGCTGTTAATCACCAAATTGTTATTCAGCCTCAGTTGCGTGAGTTCTGAGGTTATTAAATTGATTAGCAGTGCTTATATAATGACGGCCATTGTTTTGTGTTCCACAGGGGCAGTGGCTGTGTTTTTATAAGCGGCTATTCAGGACCTTTCAATTACACTATTGTATCAATAAGAAAACAAATAATTATACCTTGTAGGTATAAGCTGTTTAAATGACAGGTAGGCAAAATAACTATGTATTGCACCTCAAGGAGTTGTGTATGTCGGCAGAAAAAACCCATTTAGAAATTTGTAACTTAACCAAAGAGCAGTACCCACAAATTAAGACCTTAATGGATCAAGCCTATCCCGATCTGGGGGGGGCATGGCCAACTCACACTATTTTTAGATTAATTGATCAATTTCCTGAAGGTCAATTAGGTATGGTTGACGACGGAGTCTTGGTCGGTATTGCGTTGAGTGTGCAAGTAGATTACGGGCGGTTTTCAAATCCACATACTTATGAAGATATTGTTGATGGCCATGATCGCGTATTTAGTGATCCAGAAGGGGATGCATTATACGGCCTAGACGTGGTTATTTCATCCACCCACCGGGGAATGCGTTTAGGGCGTAGGCTTTATGATGCTCGTAAAGAGCTATGTCGTCAGTATAATTTACGTGCCATTTTAGCTGGGGGGCGTATTCCGTGTTATTACAATTATAGCAGTGAGATGACGCCGACGCAGTACATCGAAAAGGTTGATCATAAAGAATTATACGACCCTATTTTGAGCTTCCAATTATCGAATGACTTTCAAGTAAAACGGTTACTCAAAAAGTATCTGCCTGAGGATCAAGAGTCAGTAGGCTATGCCACCTTGCTTGAGTGGAATAACATCATGTTCGAACCCACTGATACAGTACTTGAATCGACTAAGTCAATTGTGCGAGTTGGAGCGGTACAGTGGCAAATGCGGTGTGTGGAGTCAGTTGATGAGCTGCTAAAGCAGGTCGAATACTTTGTTGATACGGTTTCTGATTATAAAAGTGATTTTATTCTATTCCCTGAATTTTTTAATGCGCCTCTAATGGGGTTGACTGAACAAAGCAATCAAACCGAAGCAATTCGTTACTTAGCCGAATATACAGAGACATTCCGTGACGCGATGTCACGTATGGCGATTGAATATAATGCAAATATTATAACTGGCTCTATGCCCCTGGCTGAAGGCGATAAAATTTATAATGTGAGTTACTTGTGTCACCGCAGTGGTAAAATTGATGAGCAGCGTAAAATTCATATAACACCGCATGAGCAAAATGACTGGGTGATTCAAGGGGGTGATAAAATTGCCGTATTTGATACTGACGCAGGGCGCGTTGGTATTCAAATTTGTTATGATGTTGAGTTCCCTGAGTTATCGCGAATTTTAGCTAAGCAAGGATTAGACATTCTATTTGTACCATTTTGGACAGATACCAAAAATAGCTATTTACGGGTGCGTCACTGTGCGCAAGCGCGTGCGATTGAAAATGAGTGTTATGTGGTAATAGCAGGCTCTGTTGGTAACTTACCTGAGGTAGAAAGTTTAGATGTACAATATTCGCAATCAGCGGTATTAACCCCGTCTGATTTCTCATTCCCGCATGATGCCACTTTAAACGAAGCCACACCAAACACTGAAATGTTGTTGTTTAGTGATTTGGATATGGATAAGCTGAAAATTCTTCATAGCGAAGGTACGGTGCGTAACTTAAAAGATCGTCGTGAAGATCTGTATGATGTAATATTGAAAAAGAGAGAAAATTAATGGCGTGGATTTATTTGATTATCGCGGGTTTGCTTGAAATAGGTTGGCCAGTTGGTTTGAAAATGTCACAAGAGGGCGAGAATCGCTGGTTGGGGATTGGTATTGCGGTTGCTTTTATGGTCGCTAGCGGCTTTATGTTATGGCTCGCCCAGCGTGATATATCTATGGGCACTTCATATGCCGTATGGACAGGGATTGGTGCCGCAGGTACATTCCTAGTAGGTATTTTATTTTATAACGATGCCGCGACATTCGGCCGTATTGCGGGTGTACTCATGATTATAAGTGGTGTGATCACTTTGAAAATTAGTCATTAATACTTAATAAGCGGTTATTTTGATAACCGCCTATTTATGCTGGCAGCATCACTAAAATTGCCGCAATGGCAATTAATAAAAGCCCTGCGCTGTCTTGGCGTTTAAGAGGTTGTTTTAGCCAAAGTACAGCAATTAGCATAGTAAAAAATACCTCTACCTGACCAAGCGTTTTAACATACGCCACATGCTGTAAACTCATTGCGCTAAACCAACCAATTGAACCTATGCAGCTAAAAAAGCTGACTAAACAAACCATTTTTTTGTAGTGCCACATCTGTTTAATTGTTTGCGGCTCTTTAATTAGTAGGTAAACGAGTAATATCAAGCTTTGCAGACCAATGACAAACAGTAATACCCATGCTGCCGAATGTGGAAACAGTAAGCCTGAATTTAAGCTGGCTTCACGCACCCATAAAGATGTCAAAGCAAAGCAGCTACCGCACGCTAAACCGATTAATGCCGTAGTTAAGTTAAACTGTTTAACCTTGGCAATGCCACTAAGTAATAGCACCGCTATTGCACCGATAAATACACCAAGCCAACCAAGTAAACTCAGTGTTGAGCCGAAAAATAATACGCCTAAGATAGCTGCAACGAGCGCCTCGCTTTTAGCAAGACCTGCACCGACAGCGTAATTATTCATTTTAAAGAGTTTAACCATTAACCCTGTAGCTAAAATTTGCATAAAGCTAGCGCCAAGAATGAAAAGCCAAAATTTATGATTAAAACTAGGAAAGGAAGCCGGTTGATATTGATACAAAGAATAAAGGTAAATTGCAGCTATGGGGCTGGCTACAATAAATCGAGAGAGGGTAACACCCGCCAAACTCATATCAGTACTGAGCTTACTTTGCAGAGCATTTCGCCATGCCTGCATAAAGGCGGCTAAAAAAGTAAAAAATATCCAAGTCATAATGAATACAGTGTATTTAAGAGAAAGCTAAATTATCAGGAGAGTAGATAGATTGCGAACTAATAATGGGTAAGATGAAAATATATCAGCTGCGACAATTTGTCACAGTTTCAAAGTGGTGATACTGAGCTATAGTGAAACTGATGTTATTGTTAGTCGCCATTGCTTGATAAGTAATGGCGGCTTTTTTATTTAATTTTTTATGAATTGAAAAACGCCAAAGCAAGCGGCTTAAATAAGGCGCTTGCTTTAGGGTCTTCTGGTTCGAATGCCTACTTAGCAGCAACAGTCACTTTTTCAATGAGATCTTCTGATTTATAATGCTTATCTATCGCGAAGTCTAATTGCACTAACACATCTTTGAAGCCTGTGTTTGAAGACTTATACTGCCATTCCATTAATGCTTTTTTTGCCTCGCGGTTAAATACACCTGCGGGTTTTGCATTAACAACGGATACGTTCTCAGTCTTTCCTGTTGGGCTGATATCGTATTTCAAAACCACTGAGCCACTAATACCTTGCTTTGCTGCCTCGATAGGGTAAACAGGTTCAATTCTCATAATAGGCGAAATTGAATGTTTGTCTGTTTTGGCTTCTGGTTGTTTTGCGCTGGCAAAACTACTGAGCATGCCTGCGGCAAAAATCAGTAATGCCCCCTTGGCAACGAATGAACTATTACCGTTGTGTTTAATTTGCTTGAGTCGTTGTAACATGGTGTTTTTATCTCCATAGTGTGAATAGGCCATCAAACCTGTGCGGGTATTAGCCGCGCAATTAATGAGGGCTTTGCTGTATAAAATCCGTTGGCGTGTATTCTTTGTCGCAAGTACGGTTTCATCGCATGAGAGCTCTTGTAAGCGACGAAAGCTCATGTAACCAAGCCATGCAATTGGGTTAAACCAAAATATGAGGGTGGCTAATAAGCACACCATATTAAGTAAGTTGTCTCTGCGTTTTATGTGGACTTGTTCGTGTTCGATTATCAATGCAAGAGATGCAGGGTCCGTTTTTTGTAAATATCCCGTTGGCAGTACAAGTTGTGTGTTTAATAGGCCGATTACCATCGGTGTATTTACCGTGTCACTTTGCAATAGCGCAATATTAGGGGTTTGCTCAGCTAATTGCCTATTATGCAAAGGAGCCAGTTTTAGCTGTTTTATAAATTGCTTGTGTGTCATAACCGCGATTACCGCTAAAAAGCAAAATACCATGGTATACAGTAATACCCAGCTAATGCTGAAGTGACTGTTTATATGTTGATTCGGTGTAATCAACATCGTACTCATTGCCGTATTTTGAATTGGCTTATAATGTTCTGGTAAGTTAACCAGTAGCAGTGAAAGCGGCACCAATAACCATAATTTATAAACAAAATTTGCACTAAGCCATTTCAATGAATAGCGCTCTAGAATGAGTAAACTCAGAATTAAAGTGGTTACTAATAGCTGCTGCTCAATAAGCCAGTTAAACGCGCTTTCTAACATGGTTGGGCCCTTACTTTTGTTGTTTTTCCCAGTCATCAATCACTTTTTTAAGTTCGTTGATGTCTTGTTGAGAAAGCTGTTCGGACTTAGCAAAGCCACTAACCAGCGGTGCTATACGGCCACTAAAAAAACGTTCTATAAAGTTTTGGCTTTCTTTTAACGTGTATTCAGCGCGCTCCATGCAAGGACTATAAATATACTGGCGGCCTTCTTTTTCAAAGCTCAGTGCACCTTTTTTAACTAAACGGCCTAGTAATGTTTTGATGGTTTTTTCATGCCATTGCTTTTCATCGCTTAAGCGTGCAATGATTTGACTTGCTGTTGCTGGGTAGTCTTGCCAAAGTGCATCAAGCACTTCAAATTCTGCTTTTGATAATTCGATCATGAAGGTGTTGCCTACAAGTGTAATCTTTTATTTAGGATTACACTTGTAATCAGTTTTTGCAACTGCTTTTGTATAAAAAGTGATTAATTTTTTAAAATGTCGGATTTGCTAATTTTAAGGTAGCTATTTTCAGCAAGGTTGAGAGTCGCTAAATTAAGCTCACTAATTTGTTCACGGTATAAATCAATAACCCGATAACCACAGTAATGTGCCATTTTACGAATTTGCCTGTTTAGCCCTTGTTTTAAGATGATAGTGAACTGATCATCTGCGGTCTTTTCTACAATACAAGGTAAGGTGATTTGTTTATCAACAGGGACTCCACTTGCCATCTTGTGGCAAAAGTTATCATCCAGTGGTTTATCTACTTTAACAATATAGCGTTTGGGCTGGTGGAAGTCAGGGTGAATGAGTTGATTACAAAATTCACCATCGTTGGTCAAAATAAGTAAGCCTCTTGAGTCTTTATCTAATCGCCCGATAGGGTAAACACGTGTTGTTTTAGGTAAGTGGTGGATTAAACTGCTGGGGTCGGTTTTATTTAGTTTGCAGTCGATACCTATGGGTTTATGGTAAGCAAAATAGACGTGTTTTGCTTTGCCTTGTACTCGGCAATCATTAACCAGAATCAAATCATTATCATCAACATGATCGATATGGTTTGCCGCACGGTTATTTACTGTGACTACGCCTTGATCAATGAGTCTCGATGCTTGTTTGCGAGAGCATAAGCCCGCGTGGGCGAGGTATTTGGCAAGACGGATTTTGTCAGTCATAAGTGTTATTAAGAATTTTAATTGATCAAAGTATAACAAAGCCACGTATTGAGCCTAACGATACTATGCAAAAGAGTAAGACTATGGCGATTAAATTATCAGAGTTGGCTAATCACCAGCCTATCCAAAAAGTGATCGTTCACTCACTTGAAATGGCGCTTTATCAGGTTTCTGTAATGATCAATAATGTGGAATATTATGTCACAGATGAGCACGGTGAGTTTATTCGTGGCCTGAGCCCATTACATATTCAAAAGCGATTAGAGCATTTAAGCTACGTGCAAATGGTGTTACGCCATACCAGTGCATATGATGAAATGTGCGGTCAACCTGAAAAAGCTGAAAGTAATATGCTCGAGGTTCCTTATGGGAAAAACCATTTGTACTGAGATTAAGATTTTATAGGTTTAAATGTATACCTTAGTTAAAGACGATTCCATTGAGCTAAGTGCTCAGCTACGCTCAGAAATAGTCGCATTCAACAGCACACATTTTAATGCAGAGCGCATTCCTTTGGGCTTTAAGATAATTGAAAAAACGGACTTGGTGGCAGGAATTTCAGGGCACGTTTTTGGTAATTGGTTATTAATCAGTTGGCTCTGGTGTGATGAGAGATTTAGAGGTTGTGGTTTTGCCAAGCAGCTACTGAATGAAATGGAATTAGCCGCTGTAGAGCACGGTGCAATTGTTGCGCAGCTTGATACGCTAGATTTTCAAGCGAAGCCGTTTTACGAAAAAACGGCTATCGTGTTAAATACCAAATGGATGACTACCCACTCGATGGTGCTCGTTACTTTATGGAGAAAGTACTTTAATTTTTGCTCGCAAGGACCTGCTTTTCATCAAAAGTGATCCCTAAAAATGGAGTAGCTTCTGGCGCAAGCATAAAAGTGCGAATATTCATGTGGTCTTCGCCATCTGGATTGCCTAAGACCTCATCGCGATAAAAAGCGCCAAAGCAATCTAAGGTATTTTGTTTGCTAAGCTGATTTAGTTTCGCGAAGGCAAAGATTTTACATGAACCATTATTTTCATTAGCACCACTGACCAACCCATGATTATTAAAACCTGATGGCGTAAATGTGTAGTTGTTATCAATCGCAGCCATTGTGTCGGTAAATGCAATACTTTGCGGGTCATTGGCTAAATTGCTGAGAAAATCGTTGAGGTTCATAGCTATCCTTAATTTATTGTTTGTCTAACTCTAGCTGATTTGTTTGTTGATTAATATTAAATTTAAAATACTGCAAAAAGTTCATCCCTAGTAAGCCGTGCCCTGAATGTTGGCTAATTGCTAAAATATCAAAATTAGTTAGTACTTGTTGACCAATTTTAATTGATTCAATGCGGTAGCGCTGTGCAGTGGCTTTTCCGTTAGCTGTGTTTACCATCATGGTGCCTAAATATTCAGGCGTTGGGTAAAGAGCATCAATCACTGTTTGCGGTAAAACGGTGAGGCTGGCGCCGGTATCAATCATTAATTGCGTATTTAGTGCGTCATTCACGGTAATATCAAGTAAATAATGTGCTCCGTGTTTAGTCAGTGGTACTAAGTCGACTTCTGAATAAGCATTGTTAATTAAAGCTTGTAGTTCACTTGCTTGGGATTTGAGCGGGTGCTCTTCATCTAGCCTATCTAGGTTACTCTGCGCGCTGACTAAATCACCCAGTTGATAAAATGCATTTGCTTGTGCCATTAAGTGATAGGGATTTTCACTGCTGTAATCTAGCCACACAGCTGTTTGATTAACTATTTCTTGCCATGCCTCTCGCTTACTTAGGGTTTTTATTTGGGTTTGAGTTAATTGCGTTAAACGCATCGAGATAGCGGCTTGCTCTGCTTCATTCGCCATAGGTTGTAGAGTAAAAAGTGCCACGATAGCTTGATGAGGCTGCTGGTTTTTAACTAAGCGCTCAACCTCTAATTGCAGCATTTTTATATCATAGGGAAAACTGCTTAAAAATGCGTATAAAAAGGCTTCACTGATTGTTAGTTCATTATTAAGCAGCCAGCTATCAAGTGTGTCTAACCAACTAAAATAAAGCTGTTCAGCTTCTAGAGGGTGTGAGTTGTTCAGTTGTTGATAGCTTGCTACAGCTGCAGTAAATTGTCGTTTTTGGAACTGGTTAATGGCCTGTTGGTACTCTGGGCTAGTTGATTCTACACTGCGTTTTAGTATCGGTTTTGTTTTAGTTGATGTAACAGTTTGCGCCTGCGTTTTAGTTGGTTTAGGCCAAAGTAAATAGGCATTGAGTGCAACTGAGAGTAATAATAAAAAACTAATTAATTTAGTGTAATAACCCCTGCCCATGTTTAGCTCCTTTAGCGTAAAAAATATTTAAGCGCGTGAATATTTGTTATTTCTACATCAGGTAAACCACGGTACGCATATTGTGTAGGTTGATCGCTTAGCCACAGTGATTGACAGCCAGCGTTATGAGCGCCGTGCACATCAGTATCTAAACTATCACCAATATGTAAAATTTGCTCAGGTACTACGCTTAAATGCGAACAAGCTTGTTCAAACATGGTTGGGTGGGGTTTTGCTTTGCCATGCATTCCGGCTTGTAGTACCAGCTCAAAGACGCCGTTTAGATTAAAGCGCTCTATTTCAACATTGCCATTTGTAATAGCAATTAAACGATAATGCTTACTAAGTTGTGAGAGTAGTTCTAAAACATCATTACTTACGGTTATTTGGCTGCGAGCGTCAGCAAACGCTTGATACGCAGCAGTGGTATGTAGCTTAAGTTGTTCGCCTTGGTAACCCAGTTTTGCTAACCCTAATTGTAGGGTATCTTTGCGCCATTGGGTCACGTTATCAACGAGCGCTGGGTTTTGCTTTACAGCTTGCTCTCTACATTGTTGCCAATATTGCTTACCTTGAGCTTGCCAGTCAGGTAACGCGTTTAAGTAATCAATTTGTGCTTGCACCGCGGCTTTAATAATGGGGTGATTGTTATAAAGCGTGTCGTCTAAATCAAAACTCAATACTTTTATGGGTGATATAGCACGGTTAAAACGGATCATACGTTTCCTTTTAATCGGTATTCTGGCGTTTTTTAGCGCGGGGGTGAGTGTTATCGTACACCTTAGCTAAATGTTGAAAATCTAAATGGGTATACACTTGTGTCGCAGACAAACTGCTATGCCCTAAAAGTTCTTGTACGGCTCTTAAGTCGCCTGAAGATTCAAGAATATGTGAGGCGAATGAGTGACGCAGTTTATGCGGGTGCACTTGGCTGCTAATACCTTGCTTAATACCCCATTGTTGCATCCGTAATCGTACTTGGCGCACTGATATTCGGCATTTTTTACTGCTGACGAACACGGCTGGCTCATCAGGGCCTGCAAATTGCGGGCGTAACTTTAACCAGTAATTTAATGCATCAAGGGCTTTGCCGCCCACAGGTAATAAGCGTTCTTTATTGCCTTTACCGCGCACCAGTATTTCACCTTCGCTGCGGTTAATATCATGCATGTTAGCGCCAACTAACTCGCTAATGCGTAACCCTGATGAATACATTAATTCCATCATTGCTTTATCGCGGATAGCGAGGGGGTCATCATCATTAATTTCTAATAACCGGGCCATTTGATCAACATCGAGATTTTTTGGTAAGGGTTTCGCGAATTTTGGGCCTTTTATCGCTTCTGCTGGGTTGTGATAATGGCTTTGCTGGGTAATGTTTTTAGACTTAAGGAATTTATACAAGCTACGTATGCAGCTGAGTTTTAGGCTAATTGTTCTACCGCTGAGTTGTTTGCTGCGCAGTGCCATGCTGTAGCGGCGAATATGTTCACCTTTTACGTCCTGCCAGTTATCACATAGCTTGCTAAAATAGTGCGCGGCAAATTGCAGCTGGCTGGTATATTGGGTAATGGTGTGCGCAGAGTACTGCTTTTCAAACCGTAAGTAATCACTAAACAGTTGGATAGGAGTGAGCCATTGCTCGCTCAATTGCGCTGTTAATTGCTCTAAACCAGGAGGTTGCTCCTCGCTCATGCTAGTTCCAGTTGTAATTCCAATAATCTAAGCTGTAAAGAGCGTACAAATTCAAGCACAAAAAAGCTGTCTTTGGCGGGTTCAAAATGATTCGCATCAAGGCTACCAAAGGCAAGTATTGCAACGGGATGTTGGTTGTTGCAAATCAGGTACAAAGCAGTTGATTGAGTTTGCTCAGCAAATAATAAGTCTCGCTCTTGCTGGCTAACTCGACCAAGGTAAGTACCAGTGTCTTTTAGGCGATGTTCGATTAGTGCATCATATTTAGCTTCGTAGCGTACTAAATGACACTCGCTGATTGCAGGGTTGGTGCAAATAATGTTACGCAGGTTTATCGCGAGTGTTTTAAAATCGTAATTAGTCCAAAGCTGACGGTGACATTGGCTAAATAGACGATAAATAGACTCGTTTTCAGTTGCTTGCTCAATTAACTGCTCAATTTGCGCTTTTAGCTTGGTATTGTGTTCACGCAACTGGCGTTGTTGAATATGCACTAAAGACGTTGCGCCTTGAGCATGTTGCTGTAATTCAAGCTGTGTTAAAAGATCAGGGTTTTGCAGTAAAAAATCCGGATTATCAGCTAGAAAGTCGCTAACTTGTTGTTTGGTTATTTTACTCATAGGGCAACTTGTCCATCAAATACGTGCTCTGCAGGGCCTGTCATTCTTACTGGGTGACCTTCACCTTGCCAGCGCACTTGTAAACTGCCACCAGGTAAATCAACCTGTACCGTCGTGGCTAGCTTGCTTTGTACCTGACCAATAACCATGGCAGCACAAGCACCAGTACCACAGGCGAGGGTTTCGCTGACACCGCGCTCCCATACTCTTAGTTTAATATGTTCTTGCGAAATCACCTGCATAAAGCCCACGTTTACACGCTGCGGAAAACGTTCATGATTTTCAAGTAATGGGCCTAATGTATTTACATCAGCGGTTTCTATATCATCGACTTCTAATACACAGTGCGGGTTACCCATAGAAACTGCACCACTAAATACGGTGTGTTCTTCAGCACGAATAATATAGGTGAGCTCTCGTTTGCTGGCTTTGAGTGGAATTTTATTCGGCTCAAAATTAGGGTGGCCCATATTAACCGTGACTTGCCCATCTTTTTCAATATAAAGAGTAAGGTTACCTGATTTGGTAGAAACCGTTACCTTGTGTTTATTGGTTAAGCCTTTCATGCGTACAAAGCGTGCAAAACAGCGAGCTCCGTTACCGCATTGTTCCACTTCGTTGCCGTCAGCATTAAAAATACGATAATGAAAATCGAGATCAGGAGAATAGGGCGCTTCGACCATTAACAGTTGGTCAAAGCCAATGCCAAAATGGCGATCTGCCAATTTTTTGATTTGATCTCGTGATAAGAAAACGTTTTGTGTAATGTTATCAATTACAACAAAATCGTTGCCTAGGCCGTGCATTTTAGAAAAATTAACTAACATAGCGCTCTAATTCGGATTTGCTCTGCGCTAATCATGCCACAGAGCAGCCGGGTTACAAAAAGTTTATGGTAAAATTTTCTCGCCTTGCCATAAGCTTTCTACGGTTTCACGCGCGCGGATCAAATGGCTTTGTTCGCCATCTACCATTATCTCGGCAACGCGGGGGCGTGAATTGTAATTTGAACTCATGGTAAAGCCATAAGCACCAGCACTAAGCTGTGCTAATAAGTCGCCTTGTTTTAAGGCTAACATACGATCTTTACCTAAAAAATCACCGGTTTCACACACTGGCCCAACAATGTCGAAATTATTAGTTGGCGTATTATCACTGTGTGGGCAAACAGGCACAATATTTTGCCACGCTTGGTAAAGTGATGGGCGCAGCATATCGTTCATGCCAGCATCCACAATGGCAAAATACTTATCTTGGTTTTGCTTTATAAACTCAACTTTAGTGACCAAAATACCAGCATTTGCAGCAATAGCGCGGCCGGGTTCAAATATAAGCTCTAAATCTTGGTAGTTTGCTAAACGTTCAGTGATATGCGCTACATATTCGCTAGGGTGAGGTGGTGTTTCTCCATTGTAAGGCACGCCTAGACCGCCGCCAATATCAATATGACTCAGTACGATACCGTTTACTTTTAGCTCATCAATCAGTGCTAATACTTTATTTAAAGCTTCTAAGAATGGTTTAATCTCGGTAAGTTGTGAGCCTATATGGCAATCCACGCCGGTAATTTTTAGGCCTGGTAATGAGGCTGCATATTGATACACACTCACAGCAGTAAGAATATCTATGCCAAATTTATTTTCTTTTAACCCTGTTGAAATATAAGGGTGCGTTTTAGCGTCGATATCTGGGTTTACACGAATTGAAATAGGTGCAATTAGATCAAGTTCTGTCGCAACCTGTGAAATACGGTCAAGCTCCGATACAGACTCAACGTTGAAGCACTTTATGCCAAGCTTAAGTGCATACGCTATTTCATCTGCGGTTTTTGCTACCCCAGAAAAAACCACTTTTTTGGCATCGCCACCGGCTTCAATTACACGAGCTAGTTCACCTTTAGATACAATATCAAAGCCTGAGCCTAAACGCGCTAATACATTTAATACGGCTATATTAGAATTTGCTTTAACGGCATAACACACTAAGTTTTTATGATTTTTAGCAGCTTCGGCAAAGGCAAGATAATGGCGTTCAAATGTTTTACGTGAATACACGTAACATGGTGTACCGTATTGTGTTGCCAATTCATTGACAGCGATGTCTTCAGCATGCAGCTGATTATTTTTATAGTCAAAAAAATCCATCTATTGGTCCTGTTTCGATTCGGTTGTTGATGATGGTTTAACTGCTTCAGTTGAAGCTTGCTTTTGTTGTTGATTTGGTTCTACTTTTTCATCGGGTAAATACAATGGGCCGCTTTGCCCACAACCAGCGAGTGTGATAAGTAGTACAGCAATTGGGGAAAGTTGTTTTAATTGTTTAAGATGCATCTCTTTCATTAGATTAATCGCGTTGCTGGCTTTATAATCGCAGATTAACAGAATATCTAAAAAATGCAGCTATTCGCGGATGATTTTATTCCTGTTACACTATCTGCATGTAAATTGTACCTAATGCCGTTAAGGAAATAACAATGACAGACCATGAATATCACCAATTAGCCGAAGCACTTATGTTCACAATCGAAGAGCAGGTTGATGATTGCGAAGCGGATCTAGATTACGAATCAGCAGAAGGTATTTTAGAAATTATTTTTGCTGATCGCTCTAAGATAGTGATCAACAAGCAGGCACCTTTACATCAAGTTTGGGTAGCAACTAAATTTAATGGTCATCACTTTGAATTACAAGGTGATAAGTGGATTGATAACCGCTCCGGTGCAGAGTTTTGGCAGTTTATGAATGACGCAGCAACGCGCCAAGCAGGTCAAACAGTTGAGTGGCAATCAGAACTATGAGTTTAGAGTTTGTAGAATACCCAGCAAAAGGTGAACATAAAGCCACGGTGATTTGGCTGCATGGTTTAGGTGATTCAGGAGAGGGCTTTTTGCCTGTTGCGTCACAGCTTGCACTACCTGAAGAACTTGGTATCAGGTTCGTTTTTCCGCATGCCCCTGTACAGCCTGTTACAATTAATGGTGGCATGGCAATGCGCTCTTGGTACGATATTAAATCAATGGATTTAGACAAGCGTGCTGATGAGGCCGGTGTACGTGAATCTGCTGCTAAAGTAGAGCAACTTATTAAGCAAGAGCTTAATAATGGCATTGCTGCTGATAAAATTATTTTGGCAGGCTTTTCACAAGGTGGTGTAATTTCACTACACTTAGCACCGCGATTGCCGCAAAAGCTTGCTGGTGTGATGGCACTCTCTACTTATATGTGTGTACCAGAGAAGCTGACCGAAGAAGCACTGCAAACGGGTTTATCTGTATTTATGGCTCATGGTCGCCAAGATGATGTAGTGCCACATAGTGCGGGCCGAAGTGCGTTTGATGTTTTATCAGCGCATAACATGGATGTAAGTTGGCAAGATTACCCTATGGCTCATCAGGTCTGTGGGGAAGAACTTATGGCGATTCGCCAATGGTTAATTGCTCGCTTAAATTAATTATTTTAAAGCATTGAGGCTATTATGAGTCAAAAGATCGTGATCACTGCAAATATGAATAGAAGCGCAGGCACTGCGGTGCCCGAGGTAACTTATCAATGGCATTGGCGACGAATTGTAACTGTTGCGTTACTAGTTGGTCTGGCGTTGATCGTTTTTGCATATAGTCTTATGGGTTCTGTTAATGCTGAACAAAACGATTCGGCCACTGATGAACCAGCCCAGTTTATTTCAGCATTTGAAGTAATTGAGGAAGAGGATGATGAGCCACTCATTGCTCAGCATGATGCACAGGCCTCAGAGCCTCTAGATTCGCCTCAAGCCCCAGTAACTGTAATTGATAACGATACTACGGTTGAAGCTGTGCCTGAAATTTCACTGCAAGCCAACTCTTCACAAGATGAAGCTGTCATTGAAGAACCCGAACCCATTGAGCAAAATATTGAGGTTGCGCAAGCAAATGTAAGCCAAGATAACTTTGCCGCAACAGCTCATATTGCCAGCGTTGCTTTAGGTGCTAAAATAGATACTGACAAAGTAAGCCGCGCAGTTTTAACTCGAGATGTGGTTGAGCGTGAACCTGTAAATGTATTTAAAGCGGATATTCGCTTCTCTGAATTTACCGAGAGTTTGGCTTTTTTTAGTGAGTTGAAAAACTTACAAGGTCAACAAATTAGGCATATTTGGCGTTATGAAAACCAAGTAATGGCAAGTATTGAGCTTAATGTTACCTCGCCGCGTTATCGTACTTATTCAAATAAACATATTTTACCTGAGCAAACCGGACAATGGCGTGTTGACGTGGTTGACGAACAAGACCATTTACTTGCTCAAAAAGAATTTCGCATTTTAGCTGATTAAACGATTTTTTGATTAGCAAAGAACATTGGACCTTTTCATGACTAAACAAGCAACAGAAAACAAAAATATCGTTCGCATCGCCACACGTAAGAGTGCTTTAGCACTTTGGCAAGCGGAGTTTGTTAAAGCGCAACTTGAGCATTTTCATAGTGATATCCAAGTTGAGCTCGTTCCTATGTCAACCCAAGGTGACATCATTTTAGATACTCCTCTGGCCAAAATAGGCGGTAAAGGCCTCTTTGTTAAAGAGCTTGAACAAGCAATGCTTGATGGCCGTGCGGATATTGCCGTACATTCAATGAAAGATGTACCGGTTGAATTTCCTGAAGGGTTAGCACTACACACTATTTGCCAACGTGAAGATCCGCGTGATGCCTTTGTGTCAAATAATCATGCGAATATTGAGCAGTTGCCACAAGGTGCGATTGTTGGTACCTCTAGTTTACGCCGTCAGTGCCAGATACGTGCGCTGCGCCCAGATTTAGTCATTCGTGATCTACGTGGCAATGTAAATACTCGCTTAGCTAAATTAGATGACGGTCAATATGATGCAATTATTTTAGCTGCTGCAGGCTTAATTCGTCTTGAAATGCATGACCGTATTAAAGCATTTATTGAGCCAGAGGTGTCTCTTCCGGCAAATGGTCAAGGTGCTGTGGGTATTGAATGTCGTATTGATGATGAAGTGACAAAAGCATTGCTTGCGCCATTAGAGCACAACGAAACACGTATTCGCGTTAATGCAGAGCGTGCTATGAATCGTCGTTTAGAAGGCGGTTGCCAAGTGCCAATTGGTGCTTATGCATTAGTTGATGGCGATCAAGTTCATTTACGTGGTTTAGTAGGCGCTGTTGATGGAAGTGAAATATTGCGTGCAGAAATCAGCGGTAAAGCAGTTGATGCACAAACGCTTGGCACTCAATTAGCTGAGCAACTACTTGAAATGGGCGCAGATAAAATTTTAGCTGACGTATACAGAGACGCATAAATGCCACATATCCTGATAACTCGCCCACAAGGAAAAGGTGCCAGTCTTGCGCAGCAACTTGAGCAAGAGGGTTATCAGGCGACTTTATTTCCAGTGCTAGAAATAAACGCCCTTGAACCTAACAGCGCCCAATTAACCCCCTTATTAAATGCCGATAAAATTATTTTTATTTCACAAGATGCTGTTACTGCATTATTAGCACTTAAACCTGATATCAATACTAAAGCACAGTTTTACGCGGTAGGCGAACAAACAGCAGAAGCTGTTTGGCAAGCTTTTGGCGTACGAGCAGCTGTGCCAAAACAACATGATTCAGAAGGGTTGCTAGCACTAACGTCGTTGCAGCAAGTGGCAGGGCAAAATATTGTTTTGGTCAAAGGTAAAGATGGCCGGCCGACTATAGCGCAAGCATTAAAGCAGCGTGAGGCATTTTTAAATAGTTTAGTTGTTTATCAACGCGGTCCTGTTAAAGGAAATGCCACAGACTGGATAGACCACTGGCAAAGCATTGATGTTGAAGGTATAGTCATAACAAGTAATGCGGCTGTTGATGCTATTTTCCGTCAACTTTCGTCAAAACAACTACAATGGTTAAGACACTGTCAGTTCTATGTTGCGAGCAATCGAATTGGTGAATACCTTAAGCAACAGTTAGACTCGGCAAAGATACACATTGCTGCAGGCGCGAGCGATAGCGCTATGTATTCCTGCATCAGCCAAGGTAATACTATGAGTGAAAATGTAAAGCCAACTACCTCTGCAGAGGTAAAACCAGCAGCGGCGAAGCCAACAACAAAGGCGTCGTCTGCGTCTGCTGCAACAAAAGAATCAACAATGCAGCCAAATAACAAACAAAGCATAAGCAAAACAGGCAGCCTTGCGCTACTTATTTCTCTCATTGTGGCATCGGGAGCGGGTTATCAGTTCTATCAGAAGCTCAATTCTGAGCAGCAAGCCACCCAGTTAGTGAATCAATTGACGACTGATAACCAGCAGTTAAATAAAGAATTAAATGCAGTTAAAAAAGCGCAGCAAACACTACAGCAGGCATTGTTTAATAGTGAGAAAAAAGTAGCAGCGGCGCTGGTAGAAAACAGTGAAAAAACACAGCAGCAACTAGACAGTGCATTGCAACGCGCAGAGCAACAAGCCTATAGCTTAAACCCACAAGAGGTTACAAGCTTACAGCGCATGGCTGAATTTAAACTCTGGGCTGAAAAAGATTACCAAGGTGCAAGTGCGGTATTATCACGCTTAGATTCACTACTTGCAGAGCACCCTGGAACAGGCGCTATTCGCCAAGCAATCCATCAAGACTTACAAGCACTTAGTAGTGTGCAAAGTGTGCCAGTTGAAGCTATTTATTTAAAGCTGCATGGTATAGTTGAGCAAATTGAAAAACTTGAATTCAACGCTGTGGCTTTACCACAAGAAGTGGCGCAAGACGAGCAACATGCATTGAGTGAAAACGTGAGTGATTGGCAGCAAAACTTACTTAATTCATGGCACCAATTTACCGACAATTTCATAAAAATTCGCCAACGCGAAGATATGTCTATCGAGCCTTTATTAACAGAACAAGAGCGTCATTTAATTCACCAGCGTTTGAGTTTGTACTTATCGCAAGCGCAAGATGCATTGTTAACCAAACAGGCGAGTATTTATTTTACTGCTGTTAGTCAGGCACACATCATTGTGAAAGAGTATTTTAAACAGGATGAGCCACTTACTCAGAGTACTCTCAAAGCGTTGAGTGAATTAAGCAAAGAGCAAATGCACTTTAGTCCTGAGGTGAAACTGCAAAGCACCGAGCAGGTCAAGGAGTGGGCACAATGATCCGCCTGATATTGCTAATTTTAGCCATTGCAGTGTTACTTGCTTTATCACCTATGTTAATTGGTGAAGTGGGCTATGTATTAATTTCGTTTAATCAAACGACAATTGAAGGCTCAATAGTTGCCTTTTGTGCGACCTTTTTAGTTGTCGCACTGGGTTTATATTTAACTTATAAACTTATTCGTTATGTTTGGTCTTTATACAGCAATACTCGCCATCGTTTTTTTGCCCGCAGCGAAGAGCGTAAGCAAGCAGCGATTGAGCAAGGGATTTGGAGTTTAGTTAATGGTGATTACGACCAGCTAGAGCTGGCATTAGCAAACAACCGTGTGACGGATTCATGGCAAGATCTACGCCATGCTATGCTCGCTAAAGCCGCTTTACATAATAATGATTCTAGCAAAGCAATAGAGCAACTAGATAATATCAGCCCTGATAATCAACTCAAAGCTGCTAAGCTCTGGCTTGCCAGTGGTGATAGCAGTACTGTTACGGGTGAATTAAAAGCATTAGCGGAGGCTAAAAAAGCCAGCGCGCTGGAGCTTAAGTTATATGCTGAAGTGCTGGTACAGCAGAAAAAATGGTCTGCACTTGAGCAGTTTATGCCGCGTTTATTAAGCAAAAAAGCACTGACTGATAGCCAATGGAATGTATTATTCGCAGCTTATTTTAATGCTCAGACTGAACTCACTGAAAAGTACCAATCGTTAAGTAAGCACTTAAAAGCAAAAGCAGACTCGGCATATTTAGCTGCTATGGCAAAAAGCGGGCGCTTAAGCGAAATAGAGCTGATTTTACTAAAAATGCTGAAAAAGCCTGATGATCAGCATCAACTTGCGCAAATACTTAAAGTATCTGCCCCGGGTGATGCATTAAAACTGCAAGCCAACTTACAAGATGCCCTGAAAAAGCAACCGGACAACCAAGACTTATTATTGGCATTGGCGTGTCTGGCAAATGCACATGGTGAGTATGACCTTGCTGCGCGAGTGTTTGATAAAGCATTGACGCCAAGTAATAAACGCGAGTATTTAGCGCAAGCGCAACTTAGTTATAGTAAAAGTGCACAACCACAAAAAGCGCTCGACCTTTATTTGTAATCATATAACTACTTAATTAGGCATAGGAGCGCCAAGATATTGAAGAATACTTTTACATTAAGCTTCAGTCTTGCGTTTGCTTACTTATGCACAGGTTACTTTAGCAATCTCTTATTAGCTATTGATGGCTATGCCGTTGCCTCTTGGCCTCCCTCTGGTATTGCGCTTGCGAGCTTTTTGCTTGTTGGCCGCCGTGCTACATTTGGTGTTCTGCTTGGTGCACTGTTAACCAATTTAATTCACCTCAATGGCGTTGCTGATGTTCTTTATTGGCAAGTATTCCTCCAAGCGTTATGTGTATCTTTAGCTGCGACCTTGCAAGCTTGGGTAGGTTGTTTACTTATCACAAAAGTGATCAAAGCCCCTTTAGACTTATCATCGTTAAAGCACAGTGTACAAAGTTTAATTGTGGCAGGGCCAGTATGCTGTACTATCGCGGCAAGTATAGGCACTGGTTTACTTGTGATCAATGAGGTGCTCCCCACTCAGTTGGCTCTTGATAACTTCATTGCTTGGTGGATTGGAGATAGCATAGGGGTGTTAATTTTTACACCACTGATACTTGCCGCTTTTAACTATGCGCAAATACGTCACCGGTTACAGGTTATCGTTCCTTCCTTGCTTATTTATCTCGTGATTAGCGTTTGTTTCTATGCTGCAGCAAGCGTGAAAAAAGAAAAAGACGTACAAAAGCAAAATGCGAAAGTCGCCGAAATTCAATCTGAAATTAATCATAAAATAGATGAAATTTCTGGGCATTTGGCATTACTCGCTACCTTTTTTGCCAGTGGTGATGAAGTTAGCTATAGCGAGTTTAAACGTTTCACTTCTCAACAGCTTGAATATAAAAAAGAGATCATTGCTTTTGAATGGGTGCCTGTTGTTCCATTTTCTGGTGTTGAGCAATTTCAACAGCAGATGAGGCAGCAAAATGCCGAAGCTCAGTTTATAAAAGAAAAGTCTCCTCAAATGTATTGGCAAAAAGCAGCTAAACGTGAGCAATATTTCCCCGTTAGGTATGTACACCCCTTAGCTGGCAATGAGGACATTATTGGTTTTGACTTAGCATCGAGTGCGCAGCGCCGAAAAGCTCTGCTGATGTCTAAAGCACTGAATGAGTTGGTTCTCAGTGAGCCAATTAAGCTAATGCAGAATGTGCCAGATAAAAAAGCGGTATTGTTCTTCGTTCCTGTGTTTGGTGATTTAGATACTTTAGGTGATTTTAGAGGGTTAGTTGTGGGTGTTGTGAGCCTTTCTCGGCTAATAGATAGCTTACAGTTTGATCTCCATAGTGAAGTAAGTGCAAACTTTTATGACGTCACTGATGAACAAGCCAAACAAGCTATTTTTATGAGTCCTCGTAAAGAGCTTGAGCTACTTAAGGAGTATCAACTATTAATTGGTAAGCGTATTTGGCAGGTTGAACTACTTGGGCCTAAGGGGCCAAAGTCATGGCTTGTATACTGGCTTGCGCAAATTGTAGGTATGCTATTTGTTTGGTTGCTGATTACTTTTTTAATTTCTGTCACGGGGACTAATATCCAAGTGAGGGAACAAGTGGCCTTGCAAACGCGTACGTTACGTGAAGAAAAGCGCAAAGCTGATGAAGCGAGCCAAATTAAAAGCCAATTTTTAGCTAATATGAGCCATGAGGTTCGCACCCCAATCAATGGTATTAAAGGGCTGCATTATTTAGCATTACAGCAACAAGATTGGCAGCAAGCTAAACGTTATATTGAACAAGCTGATGGTGCTCTTAGTGTTTTACTAAGAGTGCTCAACGATGTGTTAGATTTTTCCAAAATGGAAGCTGGTAAACTTGAACTTGTGCAAGAGCCGGTTGCTTTAAATCAACTGACAGATGAGTTGATGAATTTAGTGCAATTTGACGTTGGTGTGAAATCATTGGCTTTAGAACTTGAAATAGATAAAAGCGCTGAACTTATACTTAATACGGATCCCATTCGGTTAAAACAAATACTGCTTAATCTATTGAATAATGCGATTAAGTTTACTTCATCAGGCTCTATCACAGTAAAAGTATGGCAACAGGATAGCAGTACCATATTTAACGTTACCGATACCGGAATTGGGATTAGCCCTAGTGCTCAAAAGCAACTCTTTCAGCCTTTTTCACAGGCCGATAGTTCAACATCGCGACAGTTTGGTGGCACAGGTTTAGGTTTGAGTATCTGTAAAAAGTTGGTGGAGTTGATGGGGGGCAGTATTTCGTTGCAAAGTGCGCAGGGTCAAGGCTCCACTTTTAGTTTTTCATTACCTAATAATTCACCTTTGCCACAAGCACAGCATTTGGCTCCTTTGCACAATGAGGTTGATGTTAAGGCTTTATCATTTGCAGGAATAAAGCTGTTATTAGTCGAGGATAATCCTCTGAATCAACATGTTGCCTCTGCTATTTTAAAAACAAAAGATTGCATAGCTGATATTGCTAATGATGGTTTTGAGGCAATAGAAAAAGTTTCAGAAACGAAATATGACCTAGTTCTTATGGATATTCAAATGCCGAATATGGATGGTTTGCAAGCGACAAAAGTAATTCGCAATGAATTATGTATGAGTGAGCTGCCTATTATTGCGCTATCGGCAAATGCCCATGATGAGGATATTAAAAAGGCTATTAATATTGGTATGGATGGTTACTTAACTAAACCAATTGATGCTGAAAAACTATTTAAAACAATTTGGCACTACATTAACCATGACAAATGACCTCTGTATTGCAAACAAAATCAACTAAACTTGAATTACCGATTTAAGTGCGTATTATGCGCGAAAATTAAATAGACTGAGTGCTAACTATGATCAATAAAAAACTCCCGCTGCTAGATATCCATCGTCACCTTGATGGCAATGTGCGAGCGCAAACAATATTGGAATTAGGGCGTCAGTTTAATATCCAATTGCCCGCCGATAACGTCGAAGCATTAACCCCTCATGTTCAGGTAATTGACCCTGAACCAAATCTCATGGCATTTTTACAAAAGCTAGATTGGGGCGTCACAGTATTAGGTGATTATGATGCATGTCGCCGGATAGCCATTGAGAACATTGAAGATGCACAGGCTCAAGGTTTGGATTATGTAGAGCTACGCTTTAGCCCGTACTATATGGCGCAGAGCCAAGGTTTACATCCTCAAGGTGTGGTTGAAGCCGTGGTAGATGGCATTAAAAGCGCCACTCAAATCAGTACTGTGAAAGCAAACCTGATTGGCATTATGTCGCGTACTTATGGCAGCAAAATTTGTCAGCAAGAGCTTGATGCCTTACTCGCGTTTAAAAATGATTTAGTAGCCGTTGATTTAGCTGGGGATGAAATTGGTTTCCCTGGTGAGTTGTTTGTCGATCACTTTAAGCAAGTGGGTGATGCGTATCTGGCGGCAACAATTCATGCTGGCGAAGCGTTGGGCGCTGCTAGTATTTGGCAAGCAATTAATGACCTAGGCGCTAATCGCATCGGTCATGGTGTAAAAGCAATTGAAGATGCTACATTGATGGATTACTTACGCGATAAACGTATTGGTATTGAATCATGTTTAACCAGTAATATTCAAACCAGCACCGTCACTAGCTTAGACGTGCACCCGTTAAAACGTTTCTTAGATCATGGTATTTTAGCCTGTATTAATACAGACGACCCTGCCGTTGAAGGCATTGAAATTGAGCATGAGTACAAAGTGGCTGCACCGGCAGCGGGCTTAACTCAAGCCGATATGGAAAAAGCGCAAGTTAATGCTTTGGAAATTGCTTATCTCAGTGAAGCTGATAAACAGCAATTAAAGTACGTTGCCGCTGCTCGATAACAGCGACGACAAGGCGCATTTAAGAAGTGCGCCAATGCTATTGTTGACAACTTAGGTAATTATCATAGAGCGCTTTTAAAATATCGCTACGACCAATCATACCTATAACAGTAGTCCCATCGACCACTGGGTAGTTTTTTGGTTTACCGGTTTTCATTTGCTCAGCCAGTTCAATAATATTGCTGTCGCCGTTAACAGTAACTACCTCAGTTTGCATCAATTGAGATACCTTCACTACACCATCGCAGAAGTAACTATTTTGCATTAATGGCTTTAATAGCTCTTGCTCTGAAATAAAGCCAACTAAGCGTTTGTTGTCATCAAATACTGGCGCACCTAGTAGTTTAAACTTTTGTAGCTCAGCAATAGCCGTTGTCATTTCAGTTGCAGGAGTAATGTACGGTAACTTGTGTTGCATGAAATCTTTTACTTTTGTATTTAACATTTTGGGTCTCTCCCAATGAATTAGTTATACAAAGTATGGTTAAGGAATAGGTTTTTGTGAAATTGTTTATGTTGATTAAGTTGATAGGTTTCAGCTATCAAAGTTAAATTTTTATTATGTTATTTGAATTATGGCTAGGCTGAAGAAAGGGAGTATTGGGGAAAATGTAAAAGCACCTAGCAGTGCTTTTACATTAATCGGGTCTTATTACTTGATAAACGCGAATGCGTCGGCATACATATTTTCGCGGATTGCGCCATGGGCTAGGAAGTCATCACGAACGATACCTATCATGTCAAAGCGTCCAGCCATATAGATATCGTATGGCGCTAGCGAGACAATGTCATTCATTACAGCTTTATGTACGTAACCGGTGTGGCCAGTCCAGCTATCAGTTGGGTTTTCAACCACGGGAATAAACTTAAAGTTTTCACGGCTGTCGGCCCAAGCTTGCATTTCCTGGTGGGCATATAAAGCCGATTCGTCACGTACACCCCAGTAAAATAACACTGGGCGATCGCAGCCAATCTCACTTAAATGATCTGCCATTGATTTTACATAAGAAAAGCCTGTACCACCAGCTAGCAAAATAATTGGTCGCTCACACTGTAAACGAAGTTGAGAAATACCTAGGCCTGTTTCAATCGTTACTTTGCTATTATCTTGGTGTGCAGCACGCAAGTGTTCTAATGTTTGCATTGCATATGAATCAGCAGCAGAGGCACCAATGTGTAACTCAAGCTGATCAGATTGTGAAGGACGACTAGCAATAGAAAATGCGCGTTTATCTTTTTCACCTAAAACAACTTGCAGGTACTGACCTGCTTCAAATGTCACGCTTTCTACTGGTTTTAAAACGACTTTATGAACAAATTCAGTTAATGGGCTGATAGCAACAACTTCAGCATGTAATGTTTGCATGTTTTACCTTAAATTAGCGGAGATGCAGTTTATTTGAGCAATAGTAGCATATCCGCACAGTGAGTTTACAGTCTCTTGCTAGTGAGTTAGAGAATATCTAGGCTATCCCAAAGTTCATCGACACGATCTTTGGTTTCTTGATTCATTACAATAGGTTCACCCCATTCACGCGTGGTTTCACCTGGCCACTTATTTGTCGCATCCATACCCATTTTTGAGCCTAGGCCAGAGACAGGTGAGGCAAAGTCGAGATAGTCAATTGGTGTGTTTTCAATCAAAGTAGTATCGCGAGCGGGATCCATACGTGTTGTAATAGCCCAAATCACATCATTCCAATCGCGAGCGTTGACGTCATCATCGCAAACAATCACAAACTTGGTATACATAAACTGACGTAAAAATGACCAAACTCCCATCATGACTCGTTTAGCATGCCCTGGATATTGCTTTTTCATAGTGACCACTGCCATACGATAAGAGCACCCTTCTGGCGGCAAGTAAAAATCAACAATTTCAGGAAATTGCTTTTGTAAAATTGGCACAAATACTTCGTTTAATGCAACGCCTAAAATCGCTGGTTCATCAGGTGGGCGGCCTGTAAATGTACTATGATAAATAGGGTCTTTACGGTGGGTCATATGGGTGATTGTCATCACTGGAAAGTCATCTACTTCGTTGTAATAGCCAGTATGATCGCCATATGGGCCTTCGGGGGCTGTTTCGTCTGGCATAATATAGCCTTCAAGCACGATTTCTGCGCTAGCAGGTACTTGTAAGTCATTAGAAATTGATTTTACAACTTCGGTTTTACTACCTCGTAATAAGCCTGCGAAAGCGTACTCGCTTAGGGTATCCGGTACTGGTGTTACGGCACCTAAAATTGTGGCGGGATCAGCGCCTAATGCCACCGACACAGGGTAAGGTTGCCCAGGGTTTTCTTTACACCACTCTTGAAAATCCAGCGCGCCACCGCGGTGTGATAACCAACGCATAATGATCTTGTTTTTACCCAGTAACTGTTGGCGATAAATACCTAAATTTTGTCGTTTTTTATAAGGCCCTTTGGTGACGGTTAAGCCCCAAGTGATAAGCGGGGCAGCATCACCAGGCCAACAATGTTGAATGGGTAATTTAGTTAAATCAACGTCATCGCCTTCGATGATTACTTGCTGACAAACCGCTTTTTTTATTTCTTTAGCAGGCATGTTAAGTACTTGCTTGAATACTGGAATTTGGCCAAGGGCTTCTTTAATGCCTTTTGGTGGCTCGGGCTCTTTTAAAAAGGCTAATAACTTGCCTACTTCCCGAAGCTCACTGACATCATCTTGCCCCATGCCCATTGCTACACGTTTAGGCGTACCAAATAAATTAGCTAAAACTGGGATATCATGACCTTTTGGATTTTCAAACAGTAAAGCAGGGCCTTTAGCACGCAAGGTGCGATCAGCAATTTCAGTCATTTCTAAATAGGGATCAATTTCTTGATGAATACGTTTTAACTCGCCTTGCTTCTCTAATAATTCAATAAAATCGCGAAGATCTTTGTATTTCATAGTGGGCCGCTTTAAAGCTTAAATTTAGCCCATTATACCCAGTTCAGAGTGAGCAAGTCACCTAAAGTACATAGTTAGAATTTAAAGCGTTCAACGGCACTGGCCAGTGAATGTGCAAGTTGATTTACATCCTCACTTTGCGTAGCAAGCATTCCTGCATGCTCAGCATTGCTATGTGCTTGTTCGGTTACGGTCGCCATTATTTGTTTAATTTCATTACTGTTATCGAGCTGATGATGCGATGAATCGGCAATTTGTTGACTCATTTGGTTTATGGTGACTAAAGTGCTTTTTATTTTATCGACTGCTTGGTTTAGCTCACTGCTATTTGCCACGCAATCAGCGGCTTGTTGTTGGCCGTCGTTAATTTCTTGCTGCGCAGCTTGGGCTTGTTGTTGCAGAGTTTGGATCATTGTGTGGATCTCGTTGGTGGAGCTTTGCGTTCGTGCTGCCAACGAGCGTACTTCATCGGCAACCACGGCGAAGCCTCTGCCATTTTCACCTGCTCTTGCAGCTTCAATTGCTGCATTGAGTGCGAGTAAATTAGTTTGCTCTGCAATACTGCTAATAGTATCAACAATGGCACCAATGAGCTGAGTGTGTTGCGCTAGTTCTTCAGTACTTTGTACAGCTTGCTCTAAGCGTGTTAGCAGAGCTTTAATACGTTGGCTGTTTCTATCTGCAATTTGATTTACATCGTTGGCAAACTGCGAGGCATTAGCTATTTCACTTGATGTACTATCTGCTTGTTGATAAACCGTTTGCGAATTGTTTAGCATATTCTGCGCAAGTGAAGTCGCCTCAGCAATACGCTCAAGTTGCTGCGCAGCAGCCACGGTCATACGTTGCCCTTGTTCAGATGTTTGAATCGCGGATTGATCTAAGGTGTGGGCGTTATCACTTATATCGACTAGTAATTTGCTTAAATCATCAATCAAGTGATTTATATTTGTTAATAATACGCCAAACTCATCATCGCTTCGTGGCTGTGTACGCTTGGATAAATCACCCGAAGCTATGCGAGAAAGCGCTTTATTCACTGCATATTACAGTGGTGCTTGTTGCCATCGATGATTAGCATGGCTTCATTGCCTTTAGTCCAAAATAGTATGTCATCATTAGTGTATTTAACACCTGAGGCACTTTGTTGTCTAACTAATTGGTATTGTTGTTGATTGTATAAAAGCTTAGCATTTTCATCATCTTCACTTGTTATTGTTGCTGTTAGTTTATTATCGCAAGAGTAAACATCGCTTTGTGCTTGTTCAGAGCAGGCAGTTAATGCTAGTAAGCTGGTTGTTAAGAAAATTGTTTTATACATAAAACAGCCCTTGGTTGATTTCATTTTATAGTTAGGATAACAAACGAAAATTAACCGTTGGTGAAAGTAACAGTTTAGGCTATGTTGAGGCTTAATTATTTTGCCGCTAGAGGAATGAAAATGGCAGGAACTAACCTTTTAACGTTACTGGACGACATAACAACGTTACTAGACGATATAGCAACCATGAGTAAAGTGGCAACCAAAAAAACAGCCGGTGTATTAGGGGATGATCTAGCGCTTAATGCGCAACAAGTTACGGGTGTTAGTGCTGAGCGTGAGTTACCTGTGGTGTGGGCTGTTGCAAAAGGCTCATTTTTAAATAAAGCGATATTGGTTCCGGCAGCTTTACTGATTAGTGTTTGGCTCCCATGGTTAATAACGCCTCTATTAATGTTGGGTGGATTATTCTTATGCTTTGAAGGTGCAGAAAAGTTAGTAGAAAAAATGCTACCTAGCTCAAACGTGATTCAACAAGATCTGGCTCCCGTAGATTTAGTCGAGTATGAAAAGCAAAAAGTGAAAGGGGCTATACGCACTGACTTCATTTTGTCAGCTGAAATAATCGTGATTACTTTAGGCACGGTTGCTGGTGCGACGTTACTTAATCAAGCATTAGTTTTAAGTGTTATAGCGATTATTATGACTATCGGAGTCTATGGCTTGGTTGCCGGTATAGTGAAACTTGATGATGCCGGTTTATATTTATTGAATCAGTCAAAAGTCTCTGGCAGTAAATTTAAACAACTAATTGGCCAAGGGCTACTGGCTATGGCTCCTAGGCTGATGGCTTTTTTAGCGCTTGCAGGCACTGTGGCTATGTTTTTAGTCGGCGGTAGCATTCTCGTCCATGGCGTAAGCTTGTTCCATCATTGGCGAGTGGCAGTAACAGAATTTGCTTTGTTAAATCTAGGCTCAATAGGTGAGGTTATTGCCCCTTTAGTATTCGATGGAGTATTTGGTGTGCTAGCGGGTGCGATTGTGGTGTTAATTCATCATGCAGCAGTAGCTGTTATGGCTAAAAAGGCAGTGAAGTAATTTTACTGTGTAAATGAGTTTTAATGAATATTTTTTTACTATTAATTTACATTTTTACCTGAAATAACTAGGATAGGGCTGATACTAACAAAATGGATGTTTAAATGAAAAAAAATTTAATTATGTGTTTGTTCTTTTTAACTATTACAAGTGCTTACACAGCTGCAGCGCAAACAATCTTACCTATTGAGTCTTTTAGTAAAAGCACAGATTATAGTCAAGTTAAGTTATCGCCAACTGGTAAATATCTGTCTGTGATCACTAAACCTGAAGGCAAAAGCGTATTGGTTATTTTAGATGCTAAAACATTTAAAATTCAGCATGCAGCTAAGTTTGATAGTAATGCACAAGTAGGTAGTTACTCATGGGTGAGTGATGAACGTGTTGTACTTAGCAAAGAATACCTAAGGGGCTGGCAAGATCATCCTCAATATCATGGTGAACTATTTGGAGTTAATGCTGACGGAAGCCGCGGAAAATACCTAGTTGGCTATCAAGGTGAAATGCAAACCGGTAGCCGAATTAAAAAAGCAACACCTTTAAAAGGTACTTCTTATGTATTAGACCCTTTGGTAAATGATGATAGAAAAATGCTCATTGTTACCTATCCTTGGAATGGTGGGAGTGAGCCACATACTATCGTTTATGATGTTGATATTTTCTCTGGCAAACGAAGAAAGGTAACGATCTCTCCATCACGTATGGCTCAGTTTCTTACCGATCATGAGGGTAATGTGCGGGTTGCAGTATCCAGTGATGACTATATAAACCCAACAATTTATACGCGAGAAAAATCAGGAGGGGACTGGCAATTACTTGATTTAGGTACAGTCAATTATAGCGATGTTAGCTTGCATGCCTTTGATGAATCTGGCGACAATATATATGTTACAGCTTCACTAGAGGGAGAGCCTAAAGGACTTTATAAACTGAATTTAAAAACAAAGTCTGCAACCCTAGTACATAAAGAAAAAAATGTTTCACCAAAGAAAATTTGGATTGATGAAGTATCAAAAGAGTTGTTTGCGATAGAAACTGAACTTGGTTATCCTACTTATACGTTTGTAGATAGTCAGTCAGATAAAAGCATGCGTTTAAAGTCGTTACTGCATTCTCTCGAAGGTAATCAGGCGCAATTGGTCAGCACTACTCGAGATGGTGACACGAGTATTATTTTTGCATCAAGTGATCGCAACCCTGGGCAATACTATTTATACGACGCTGGAGAGAATAAACTACGTTTTTTATTTTCTACTCGTGGTTGGTTGAAGCCTGAGCAAATGGCAGCGACCAAACCAATCAATTATACGGCTCGAGATGGATTAACCATCTATGGGTATCTAACACTACCAAATAATGTTAAACATGAAAACTTACCTTTAGTGGTTATGCCCCATGGTGGGCCTCATGGCCCTCGCGATTGGTGGGCATTTGATCCTGATGCACAGTTATTGGCAAACCGCGGTATAGCCGTACTAAAAGTTAACTTTAGAGGATCTGGTGGTTTTGGCCGTAACTTTGAACATGCTGGGCATCAAAACTGGGGAGCTGAAATTCAATTTGATATTATTGATGGTGTCAAGCACTTAGTTGAGCAAGGCACAGTAGATCAAAATAATATGTGTATCATGGGCGCAAGCTTTGGTGGCTACTCAGCGTTACAAAGTGCGATTCTAGAACCTGATATGTTTCAATGCGCAATTGGTGTTGTAGGTGTATACGATTTACCTTTGATGTTCAAAGAGGGGGATGTTGCGGGGCGCGACAGTGGTCAGCGTTATTTACAAAAAGTATTGGGGACTAATGAAGCGAAATTAAAGGCATTTTCACCTAGCTATAATATTGATAAGTTAAAGGCGTCAGTTCTGATAGTGCATGGTGGTGAAGATCAGCGTGCGCCGATTGAGCAAGCTGAATCACTTATTGAGGCCCTTAAAAAAGCGAAACATCCTTATATATATGAGCTATTGGAAGATGAAGGCCATGGTTTTTATAAACAAGAGCACCGTACTCGCTATTATCAGCAAGTAATTGCTTTTTTAAATCAAAATCTAAAACTGTGAACGTAGTTTAGAAACTGAAGTGGCGAGTAAACACTTGCCACTTTATTTGCATTTATAACTGCTACATAAATCTTTTAATTCGATTTTTGCTTTTCGGTTGCCTTGAGCTGCTGCTTTTTGGTACCAATAAATCGCTTGCTGCGTATCTTTGTCGGTTCCTTGTCCGTCTTGAAACATTTGCGCTAAGTTTAACTGTCCCCATTGAGAGCCTTCTTTAGCGGCAAGTAAAAAGCTGTCGAGCGCCTCTGTATAGAGCTTATCTTTATAATAGGTGATGCCTTGCTGATTATTTTGGTTAAGTTTAACACCTTCATATAAAGGTTTCGGTCTAGGTGGAAACATCACGAAGCCACCATATAAACTGTAGGCATAGGGACGCAGTACATCATAAATTGTGCCCTCGTCATACAGGCGCTGTACTTCAGTGCGTGGTAACGTCAGTGTGTTAGCTGAAAAGAAATCTCTTTGTACTAACAAACTGGTTCGCATAGCCATAGTGATAGATCGATCGCGTTTGTAACGGTAGTTACTAATTTGAAAGGTGATAAATTTATCATTAAATTCCAAAACTTGCGCTACTTTAAGGTTTTCAGGTCGCAGTGGCTCTTGGGCAAATTTATCCGCTTTGACTAAGTATGTATCATAGGCTTGTGGGTTGTTAATGATGCTTTGCTGCAATTTAATTTTTGCATGGTATTGCTGATAAAAATAAAGCAGCATACAAATTAACAGCAATGAACCAATAAAGTACTTTATTAATGATAATAACTCAATAAGAGGCAGCTTATGCAAAGAGACAGCCTCAGTATGTTGGCAATCATCACATTGATATTGGTATTGCCACGCTAGTGGTATAATAGGAATAATGGTAAAGCGTAAGAAGCGACTGTGATTTTTTAATTGGTAATTTTTGCTTTTACAGTGAGGGCAAGTTGTTGTTTGGCTAAATGACGATAATGAGTCACAGGTATTAAAAAGTAGCATAAACGCCCTCCTAGCTTTTTTTAATAAATTAAAACATAGAAGGGCGAAAGCAAAGCAATAAACTGTAAGAAAGTATGTTTACTTAGTTTATTTTTTTACAGGCTTTGGTTTAATTGTGGTTTTGGCATCAGCGGCCATAAATGCAAATACAGCATAAGCCGCGGTATTTTGCTTGAGCTTTTCTGGGTCTACCTTATCTAATGTGTCATCAGCAGTGTGATGGTAATCAAAGTAGTCAGTACCGTCTTGATGAAGGTCAAAAATAGCTGCGCCTTCGGTATTTCTAAGAGGGATTAAATCTGGGCCGCCGCGAGCACCATTCTTTGCAATATACTCTACATTTAACGCTGAGAGTTCTTTTGCAATAGCACGTACTACAGGCAGTGACTCCGCCGATACATTTGACTCAAACCCATATACTACATCAGCACCAAAATCAGACTCAGCGGCAGCAACAATATTATTAAGCTCTTTCGCATGTTGCTTAAAGTAAGCTTTCGCACCCCATAAGCCAAGTTCTTCGGCGGCAAACAACACCACGCGAACACTGCGTTTTGGGCGTTTAATTTCGCTAATGTGTTTGGCTGCCGCCATTGTTAATGCAACTCCTGCACCATCATCAAGCGCACCCGTGCCCAAATCCCATGAGTCTAAATGGCCACCAATCAACACATATTGCTCTGGGTTTTGTGTGCCGTTGAACTGACCAATTACGTTATAACCCCTACCTTGACCACGATCTTCTGTTTGCACATTGATATTAACGGTCACTTTTTTATCAAGTGCAATAAGGCGAGCAATTTGATCGGCATCTGGGTTAGCGATAGTGACATTTGGAATTTTGGTAACACCGTCTTTGTAATGGCTACCGCCAGTATGTGCAAAGCGGTGATGAGCCGTGCTGACAGAGCGCATCATATAACCAGTCGCGCCTTTTTTAGCGGCTTCTACAGAGCCTGTAGAGCGAGCACGAACGGCAGGTCCGTAGCCGTTACCATCAATATGACGATTCATACGGTAATTAATGTAGGCAATCTTACCTTTTAGGCTATTTTTAGGTGCTGCAATGAGTTCATCAAGGGTTTCAAATAATACCACTTCACCGGTAATGCCCTCTTTAGGTGTACTGACACTGTGGCCCAGTGCAGTTAAATGTAGAGGTTGCTCACTAGGGGTTAAGATTTTGCCATTTTCGCTAAAACGACGCCATTCAGGAAACGTAGCTTCTTCAAGCCACACCTTATCAAAGCCTAGTTCTTTAAATTTAGCTTGCGCCCAAGCTACGGCTTTTTTATCGTTTTCAGTGCCTGGTAAGCGTGGGCCTACTTCTGTAGTAAGTGACTCTAATAATTGATAGCTTAAATCACTATTGCTGGCGCTTTGTCTTAATTGTTCGACTTGTTGCAGTTGCTTGCTGGTAAATTCAGGCTCTGCGGCAGAGGCTAAAAAGCTACTGGCAAGTAGCATTCCGGTGATGAGTTTGTTCATTATTGACCTTGGCTTGTTAGAAACGTTAGCGGTATTTAATCATTAAATAGCTGAATTCAAAAATACAATGAGATAAAAAGTAAAAAGCCCACACTTTGTGCAAAGTGCGGGCTTGTTTTAAGGTGTATTAACCTTAGAAGTTAAACTGTGCAGCTAAGCGCAAGCTAGTGCCTTCGCCGACCGTTACATTGTTTGTACCACCACCGCCAAGGTAGTTGGTATCAAATAAGTTTTCAACGTTAAGGCGTAAGTTAATATCGGTGTTACTCATAACAAATTTATAAGTTGCACCCACATCTACACGCGTATAAGCGTCTTTGGTAATTAAATTGTCGCTGTCTGCAAAACGCTCACCTTCATAGAATGCGCCGGCATTGAATGCAAATGCATCGTTTAGTTCATAACGAGTCCATAGTGATGCAGACCACTTAGGCACATCTGTTGGGCGGGCGCCTCCTTGAATATACTCTGCATCAACATACATGGTTGACGCCATGACGAATAAACGGTCTGTTGCTGCGCCTTGTGCAGCAAGTTCAAAACCTTTGTGGCGTTGCTCACCAGCTTGTGTTGTGATTGTTTCAATATCCCCAACAGGGTTATCTAGTTGCTCAGTGATTAATGTTCCTGTTTTGCTAATATCAAATAATGCACTGCTTAACATTAAACGGTCATCAAACAGCTGCCACTTGATGCCAATTTCTTTTTGCTCAGAAGTCACAGCGTCTAACTTCATACCATTATTGATATCACTTTCATTGATTAACGTATCACTGCTTTGGGGTTCAAAACCTTCAGAATAACTACCATATACAGTTGCGGATGCATTTGGATGATATAAAACACCAAATTTAGGCACAAATGATTCGTTATCAGCACCTTCTTTATTTTGCTTATCAAAACGACCACCGACAGATAGTTGCCATTCTGGTGAAAAAGTGACTAAGTCTTGGAAATAAACACCGTAAAAATCATATTCAGATTCACTCTTAGTGGTATCTGACTTGTAGCTTATATCTGGTCTTGTCGGTTCAGCTTGACCTGCTGAATAAAAAACTGAATCACTAGAGGTACGTAATTGTCCATAGTAGTAATCAAGAGAATTTGCACCAATTAATAGCTGGTGTTGGACGCCAGCAGTTTCAAATTCACCAATAAAATCAATAAACGCGGTGGTAAATTGCCAATCATCAAAACGGTCGTATGGGCGTGACTCATAACTATCACCTTCCATAAAGCTACTTGGTTTACGAGGAGATGACTCAAAACGCTGACGTTCAAAAGTTTGCTCGTTATAACCTAGGTTTACCTGCCAGTTATCAGATAAAAATATATTAAAATCAATACCTAGGTTTTCAACTGTAATATCAGTAAATGCCCAAGACATATCGCGAATCGTTTTATCATCACCAATCACGTTAGCTTTGTCATCAATCCATGCGCCAGTATCTAAGCCTGCTTTGTCATCGGTACGGTCATAATGAACACGAACAAGTGCATTATCGCTAATATCGTAATCAACAACTAAGGCACCTAAAAAACGGTCACGCTCACGGTTTTCGTCATTTTGATATTCACGCCAATATTCAACGTCTTGTTTTACTAATATACCACGAGCTCGTAAATCTTCAGCTTCAGTTAAAGCGCCGCCAGCATCAACCATGAAGCGTGTTGAGCCATGTTGGTCAACATCAGCGCTGGCATTAAATAATGTTTGTGCTGTTGGCTTTTTAGTTACCATGTTAACTAAACCACCAGGGCCTGATTGGCCATATAAAATACTTGATGGACCTTTGATAACTTCTACTTGTTGTAGTATTTCGATTGGTTGTTGGTAGTGTGACCAGTGTTGGTGACCATCACGTAAATAACCAGTGCCTGAACTTAGCTCAAAGCCACGAAGGTTAAATACTTCACGGTTACGTTGCTGTGAGCCTGCAGTTAAGCTGGCATCGTTGGTTAATACTTCACCTAATGTGGTGGCAAGTTGTTCGTTTACAATTGTATCTGTAATTACTGTGACAGATTGTGCTGTTTCAAGCAATGATGCTGATGTGCGCATTGCCCCGTTTGCATTGTCTACTTTATAGTCATTAAAGTAAGTGCCTTTAACTTCTATTTTTTCTATATTTTCGTTATTTCCTGCGGCGTTTGCAATGCCTGCAGTTGTGATAAGGGCAAGATAAAGTGGACTTAATTTCATTCAATGCTTCCGGCTGAGTTGTGTAAAAACGATACGGATCTTAATGAAAACAAATTTTATTTACAATAGCTTTATTGAATAATTTATAACAAACGTTGTTAATGGTCGATATTAGCTATTTCTGCTATTATTAGCGCAATAATCACAAGGTAAATTTTTATCCTTGTTAGTTAACTTTTTTGTTTGGAAATAATTGTGACTGCAACTGCATTTTCTTCTCTCGCTTTACCTTCTGGTTTGGTCGATAATTTATCTACTCTAGGCTATAGCCAAATGACGGCTGTGCAGGCGCAGAGTCTTCCGCCTGTGCTTGAAGGGAAAGATATCATTGCACAAGCTAAAACAGGCTCAGGTAAAACGGCTGCGTTTAGTTTAGGTGTATTATCGAAACTTAATGCTAAGCGTTTTCGTATTCAGTCTTTAGTGTTGTGTCCAACGAGAGAGTTGGCCGAACAAGTTGCCGTGGAAATGCGTAAACTTGCTCGCGGCATACACAATATTAAAATATTGACTTTGTGTGGTGGTGTTTCAATCGGCCCCCAAATAGGATCGCTTGAACATGGTGCGCACATTATCGTTGGCACACCAGGGCGTGTTGATGATCATATTCGTAAGGGGACTTTACGGTTAGATGATGTTGAAACGCTAGTTCTTGATGAGGCTGATCAAATGCTTGATATGGGCTTTCAAGATACCCTAGATGCCATTATTGATTGCATTCCACAACAGCGCCAAACATTACTATTTAGTGCAACTTTTCCACGTGCGATAGAAGCGGTTGCTAAACGTGTTTTGACTAATCCTGTTATGGTCAAAGTGGAAGAAGAACAAGAAAAAAGTACTATTAAACAGTATTTTTATAAGATGGATAATAACAAGCAACGTTTTAATACGTTAAAGTTATTACTGTTGAAGTTCCAGCCAACCAGCTGTGTAGTGTTTTGTAATACCAAAGTAGAAACACAACAAGTATGTGATGATTTAGCTGCAGAAGGCTTTAGTGCAGTGGCATTACATGGTGATTTAGAGCAGCGAGAACGCGAGCGAACACTTATCCACTTTGCTAATAAAAGCGCCTCTATTTTGGTCGCTACCGATGTGGCTGCTCGTGGTTTAGATATTGATGATATGGATATGGTTATTAACTATCACTTAGCACATGACCCACAAACGCACGTTCACCGTATTGGTCGTACTGGCCGTGCGGGTAAAAAAGGTATTGCATGTTCAATTTACGGCGATGCTGAGCAGTTTAAGGTCGCGCAAATTGGCGATCATTACGAGTGTGATTTTTTACCTGAGCAGTTACCACCGTTTAGCTTATTAGAAAAGCCACCATATAAGCCGCAAATGGCTACATTAATGATTGATGCAGGTAAAAAGCAAAAGGTGCGTGCCGGAGACATTTTAGGCGCACTAACGGGCAAAGAGGGTGTTGCCGGGCGTCAAGTTGGTAAAATCAATGTACTTGATAACGTCGCATTTGTTGCGGTTGAGCGCAATTGTGCCAAACCGGCATTACGCAAATTAACTGAAGGTAATATTAAAGGGCGTAAAATCCGTGCCCGTCGATTAACTCGCTAATTACTTTGAACGACTGAGCAGCTGGCTTTAAGCTGCTCGTATTCTTCCCTAATACGTTTAAATTTCTCTTCATCTTCTGCTGATTTATCTGGATGATATCGACATGCTAATTGTCGCCAGCGTTTCTGTATCATTTTTAATGTCGCATCTTCTGCTAACTGCCATTGTTTGAGTAAAACATTGCGTTTATAGGGAGCAAGTTGCTGTTTACTTTCGTTTTTCGTGTTAAATTTTTTCCAAAACCCATCTAGTAAAGCTTCAATTTCTGTTATTGAAGTATCATAATTTTGCCAGTTTAAGTAGTAATCTCTAAGAGGGTCTATTTGGCTTAAGGGATTGCTCTGTGGTGTCTCAAAAAGTTCTATATGCAAACTGGCAATTTGTAGATATTGAGCGGGCGCCAATTGTTTTTGTAACTGAAACAGGGCATTCATAATTAAAAAATTACGTTTAAACAAATCACGATGAGGGTCTTCATCTAGCGTCGTTATTGTGCCGTTATTAGTTAATTCCAGCGCTAAAGTATGAACCTTCCAAACCCGCTTTGTCAGAATTCGTTCAAAAATCTCATCTATCAGTGGGTTAAGCATTGTTTGCACTCTAGTTAATAGTGTATCTTGAGTACATTATTATATTTAAATGCGCAATGGAATGTTTTACAACTTTCTAGCGGTGCGATTATTGTTTTAACGGTTAAAACCAAGGACACAATTATGCTAGGTCAGTTTAAGCATCTACTCTTTATTGCTGCTATTGCTGTGCTTGGTATTTATTCTAAAGGTAGTTTTGCTCAGCCCCCAATATCTTTGTTAGAGCAATTCGAACAAACTGATGATTGGTCTAAAAAACAATCAATAGCAAACAAGTTACTTAGTACTAAACAACTCACAAATCAGCAAAAAATCGTAATCTATGCAGCTATGGCGAAACGTGCTTTTTCTGAAAATGATTACTCAGAAGCCATTTCTTTTTATAAATTACTTGAACAAAACACCAGTTTAAAAAATCAACCTGAACAGCACTTCAGGGCAATAAAAATGCAAGGTGTGGCTTATTATTATCAGGGCTTAGTTCAGCAAGCAGTCATTGAGTATACTCGAGCACTTAATATAGTCACACAACTTAATAGCCGTATAAAACAAGCAAACTTATTGAGTAATATAGGGCTTGCGTATTTTGATATGTATAACATGGAACTTGCACTAGAGTATTATCAAAAAGCAAAAGAAATTTATGAAACAGAGGGGAGTGCCCAAGATAAAGCCGATATACTGCACAATATTGCTGGAGTGTATATTCCGCTTGCACGTTATGATTCGGCTCTTGAAATTTACCGAGAAGTTTTAGAAGTCTTTCAGCAGCTGGATGATAAAGATGGTATTGCGCAAGCCTATGGCAATATGGGAGTTGCTTATGATGAATCAGGGCGTAATCAACTTGCATTACATTATTATCAACTTGCTTTACGCTATTATGAAAGTGTTAATGATGCCTATCAGCTATCTAGCCGACATAACAATTTAGCGAATTTAAATCTTAAAATAGATGAGTTAGATACGGCACTTTATCATGCAATGTCAGCTCAGCGCTTTGCAATCGAAGCTGATAATAAATCACTGTTACTCGCGGCTTTACATGTACTTGCTAAGATACAGCTAGTGCAAGGAAACTTAGTAGAAGCCAAAAAAAATCTAGAGCAGTCTATTACTTTAGCAAAAGAATACAAAAGTGAAATGCGAGTAAAAGATGGTTTAGGGATCGAAGCATTACTAAGTGCTGGCTTTGGGGATTTTAAAAAAGCAATAGACTTACATCAGCAGTTTATTGATTATCAAAGAAGTATGACTAGCGAAGAAATTGTAAAAGCATTAAATGTATTTCAATCACAGTCTGAAGCTAATCGACTAAACCAAGAGATACAGCAATTAAAACAAGAGCGTAGCTTACAACAGTTGCAAATAGCCAAACGTTCTCAATTTACTATTTTACTGGCAATAGTTGTGGTACTGATATTAATTTGTGGGATCGCAATTTATCGTCGTGCTATTGAGAAAAGGGCAAAAATACAGTTGTCAGAGCAGGTTGAACAACGTACTCAAGAATTGCAGTTTGCCGCCCAAGAATTAAGAGCCGCTAACGAAGTTAAAAGCCAGTTTCTTGCTAATATAAGCCATGAAATTCGCACACCTTTAACAGCGATTTTAGGTCAAACAGATGATTTAATTAATGGCTTATATGAGCCACAGCAGCTACAAGACGAGTTGTTTGTGATCAAAAAACACAGTGATCACTTAAAAGACCTCATTAATGATGTACTCGACCTTAGTAAGATTGAAGCGAATCGTCTTGAGTTGAACTTAACAAAGTTTGACTTAATTCAATTGCTTAATGATGTTTATACAATGAGCCAAGCGCAAGCATCGCAAAAAGGTTTGTTTTTAGTGTTTGATAACCAATTGGATGATAGCTACTGGGTTAAGCTTGATTTAATGCGAGTAAAACAAATACTGATTAACTTGCTCACCAATGCAATTAAATTTACTCAGCAAGGCAAAGTAACTCTTAAGGTAGTTAACACTGAAAATGGCGTGCAATTTACCGTTGTTGATACGGGGATTGGCATGAGAGAAGAACAATTAAAAATGGTCTTCGAATGTTTTCAACAAGGTGACAATACAATTAGCCGACGTTTTGGTGGTTCAGGTCTTGGGCTATCGCTTTCTCAACAATTAGCAATGATGATGGGCGGTTATATAAGCGTATTGAGTGAACAACACAAAGGCAGTGAGTTTACATTTAACCTACCTTGTAAGCAGTACGCTGCTGAAGACTTTAAAGAAAGTAATCAACAAGCTAATAAGCCCAGGCCTTTGCAGGGGAAAGTATTGCTTGCAGAAGATCATCCAGATAACCGTCGTTTAATCACTCGCTATTTAGTATCTCTTGGTTTAGATGTGATTGCTGCAAGTAATGGTGAAGAAGCTGTAGAGAAGTGTTTAAGTGAGTTTCCAGACATTGTATTACTTGATATACAAATGCCTATAATGGATGGTTTGAGTGCTTTAGAATTATTAAAGCAATGCGGTTTTAATAATCCTGTTTACGCATTGACCGCTAATGCTATGAGTCATGAAATAGAGAATTATATTGCACATGGTTTTACCGGTTATCTAGGCAAGCCTATAGATAAGTGTACTTTTTATCAGACTATTGCTAAGCACTTACAGCAGAGACATGACGCTAGTTCGGTAGTTAAAGATGTGGGTATAGCAGATTTACGTAGCAGTTTTATTGCCAGTTTTGATCAAGAGTCGCAATTACTTGCAACACATTTACAGCTGCGAGACTTTAACGAATTACAGCAAGATAGCCATCGAATTCTTGGTGCTGCGAAAGTCTTTGCAGTGGATAATGTTGCTGAACAAGCGCTAAAACTAGATAAAGCACTGTTGCACAAAGGTGGTACGCTAGCTTTTGAGCAAATAGAAGTGCTGGTAACTCAACTAATCATTGAATTAGAAAAATCAGCAACAAAAAAGCCCGCGTAAACGGGCTTTCTTAAACATCGTAAGATCTATTGACGTTTCATTGAATCAAAAAATTCATCATTGGTTTTACTCATCGATAACTTATCGATTAGGAATTCCATCGCATCAATTTCAGACATCTCATGAACAATTTTACGCAGAATCCACATTTTTTGTAGTTCAACTGGCTTAGTAAGAAGTTCTTCGCGACGAGTACCAGAGCGGTTAAAGTCAATGGCAGGGAAAACACGTTTTTCAGCAATCTTGCGATTCAAGTGTAATTCCATATTACCAGTACCTTTAAACTCTTCGTAGATAACTTCATCCATCTTAGAGCCGGTATCGATAAGTGCAGTTGCGATAATGGTTAAACTACCACCTTCTTCAACGTTACGTGCAGCACCAAAGAAACGTTTTGGTTTGTGCAATGCGTTAGCATCAACACCACCGGTAAGTACTTTACCTGACGAAGGAATAACAGTGTTATAAGCACGGGCTAAACGAGTAATTGAATCGAGTAAAATGATTACATCTTTCTTGTGTTCAACTAAACGTTTTGCTTTTTCGATGACCATTTCAGCTACCTGAACGTGACGACTCGCTGGTTCATCAAATGTTGATGCAATAACTTCGCCTTTTACAAGACGTTGCATCTCAGTAACTTCTTCCGGGCGTTCATCGATAAGTAAAACCATCAATGTAGCGTCAGGGTGGTTATGGGTAATTGATTGAGCAATGTTTTGCAGTAGCATTGTTTTACCCGCTTTTGGCGGTGCTACTAATAAACCACGTTGGCCACGGCCAATAGGAGATGCTAAATCAAGAACTCGCGCAGTAATATCTTCGGTGCTACCGTTACCACGTTCCATACGTAAACGTTCGTTAGCATGTAGTGGGGTGAGGTTTTCAAAAAGGATTTTAGTACGAGAGTTTTCTGGTCTATCAAAGTTTACTTCGTTTACTTTAAGTAAAGCGAAGTAACGTTCACCGTCTTTAGGCGGACGAATAAGACCCATTATTGAGTCACCAGTACGCATGCTAAAACGACGAATTTGGCTAGGTGATACATAAATGTCATCAGGACCGGCTAAGTAAGAGGCTTCTGATGATCTTAAGAAACCAAAACCATCCTGTAAGATTTCTAATACACCGCCGCCAAAAATATTCTCACCACTTTTGGCGTGGGCCTTAAGGATAGCAAAAATGATATCTTGCTTTCTTAAGCGGGCTACGTTTTCGAGCCCCATGGACTCAGCTAAGTCTACAAGTTCTTTGATCGACTTGTCTTTTAATTCGCGTAAATGCATATTGGTGGGTTCTTTATTACAGTTATCATACTCATATAATCGACATTGATTAGTGAGAGAGGTTTGTTGGTAAACTAAGGATTAGTTGGCTTTATAAACTAGCAGTTCACTGGCCCAGCGTCCAGTCTTTATACAAAATAAAAGTAAAAAAAGGGCAAAATGCCCTTTTTTCAATATGTATTAGATATTGTTTTCTAAAAATTCAACTAATTGAGTTTTAGAAAGTGCACCAACTTTAGTTGCTGCAACTTGGCCATCTTTAAAAAGAAGTAACGTTGGAATACCACGAATACCAAACTTTGGTGGAGTGCCAGCATTTTGGTCAATGTTTAGTTTACCGATAACAACGCGGCCATCAAACTCATCTGCTACTTCATTAAGAATAGGGGCGATCATTTTACAAGGTCCGCACCATTCTGCCCAAAAATCAACTAGTACAGGCTTGTCTGATTGTAATACGTCAGCTTCAAAGCCATCGTCAGTTAATTGAATAATTTTCTCGCTCATTGCGCTCTCCGATAAGTTAGGCGAATTATTTAATGCGTATTTAAACACTCTTGTTTCTTATTGCAAGTTTAAACGTTATGCTTAAACGCTATGACTAAGACACATTTGACCGATAAAAAGTTTTCAGACTTTGCTATCGCACCGGAAGTGGTTACCGGTTTAACCGAAAATGGGTTTGAATACTGCACTCCCATTCAAGCTAAATGCCTACCTTTTATTTGTGATGGCCGCGATATTGCGGGTCAAGCACAAACAGGTACAGGTAAAACGTTGGCGTTTTTAACTGCCACATGCCATCGGTTATTACAATCTAGCAAAGCACCTAGTAAACATCCAAGAGCCCTGATCATGGCCCCAACTCGGGAGCTTGCGATTCAGATCCACAAAGATGCCAAAATTTTAGCGCCACACTGTAATCTTAACTTAGGTTTAGTATATGGTGGCGAAGATTACGAAAAACAACGTGCGCAACTAGAAAAAGGCGTAGATATTTTAATTGGTACTACAGGTCGCCTTATCGATTTGTATAAGCAAGGTTGTTATACCCTCAATGAAATTGAAGTTGTAGTGCTTGATGAAGCCGATCGTATGTTTGATCTAGGTTTTATAAAAGATATTCGTTATATGTTCCGTCGTATGCCTGATACTTCTGAGCGCCTCAACTTGCTTTTCTCTGCAACACTATCGTACCGAGTGCAAGAATTAGCCTTCGAACATATGACTAATCCAGAGCACGTTCAAGTTGAGCCAGATGTAAAAACTGGCAAACGCATTCAAGAAGAGCTTTTTCATCCGTCACAAGATGATAAAATTAAACTTTTACTGACTTTAATTGAAGAAGAGTGGCCAGATAAAGCCATTGTTTTTGCGAATACTAAACATAGTTGTGAAACAGTTTATGCATGGTTAAAAGCCGATGGTCATCGAGTTGGTATGCTAACCGGTGATGTAAATCAGAAAAAACGTCAATCAATTCTAGCGCAATTTACTAAAGGTGATTTAGACTTCTTAGTTGCGACAGATGTTGCCGCTCGTGGTTTACATATCCCTGAAGTAAGTCATGTATTTAATTTTGATTTACCAGATGATTGTGAAGACTACGTTCATCGTATTGGTCGAACAGGCCGTGCAGGTGCTTCAGGTCATGCAATAAGCTTTGCCTGTGAGCAATATGCTTATAATCTTCATGAAATAGAAGAATACATCGAACACAGCATACCTTTATCACATTATGATAAAAGTGCATTGCTTGATGATGTAACTAAGCCTACTATTCATAGAAAGCGCAACTATTCGACAGGCCCTCGTAATCGTAGTAATAACAACGGACGTAGACCAAACAATAGCTACCAAAAAGCACGGTCGTAATTTACGACTGTTGTATAGTCGTATTAGTAACTAGAGGTTTTTGAACGGTGGGGCAACTTAAACCGCAAAAAAATGTTTATGCAGTAATTGATTTGGGCTCAAATAGCTTTCATATGTTAATTGCCAAATCAATTGCTGGCGGCTTACAAACCATAGGCCGCGTTAAACGCAAAGTAAGATTAGCAGCAGGGCTTGATGAAAATAACGAATTAAGTGCTGAAGCAATGCAAAGAGGATGGGAGTGCCTAGCACTTTTTGCTGAACGCTTACAAGATATTCCTAAAGCCAATATTACCATTGTGGCAACCGCTACATTAAGATTGGCAACCAATGCTGATGTATTTAAACAAAAAGCAGAACAAATTCTTGCTCACAAGGTAAATGTTATCAGTGGTGAGCTCGAAGCGCGTACTATATATAAAGGGGTAGCACACACTTCGTCTTGTAGTGGCCGCCAATTAGTTATTGATATAGGAGGTGCAAGTACTGAAGTTGTAATAGGAAAAGGGTTTGATGCCCTTCACTATAAAAGCCTTAATATGGGTTGCGTAACTTATCTCGAGCGTTATTTCAAAGATGGCAAATTAAGCGAGACCAACTTTGATGCAGCGATAAAAGCTGCCAGAGTCGTAATTGATGAAATAGCCCCAAGTTATAAAATAGCTGGTTGGGAAGTAGCTTCTGGTGCGTCAGGTACTGTTCAAGCAATCCAAGAAATTATGGTTGCGCAATCACTAGATGAAACACTAAGTCTTGATAAGTTACTTGAAATAAAAAATCAATCAACTTCCTTTAGCACGATTGCTGAGTTGGACTTACCAGGATTAAGTGAAGAGAGAAGATTAGTTTTTGTTTCAGGGCTTGCAATTTTAATAGCATTATTTGAATCACTTGAAATTGAAAAAATGGGTCTAGCTGGTGGAGCACTGCGAGAAGGTGTTTTATATAGCATGATCCCTGAGTTCCATAACCACGATATTCGTAAGCGCACAATCGATGCATTTATGAGTCGTTATCATGTGGATCAAAAACAAGCGAATCGTGTTGCTGAGTTAAGTTATCAGTTAGCACTTCAAGTGAGTCAGCCATGGCCTGAGCTAGCGCCAAACGGTTTTGCATTATTGAAAGCGATTGCTCATTTACATGAGATAGGCTTACTCATTGAATATAAGCAGTACCAAAACCATACCGCTTATATTTTAGAAAACACCGATATGCCGGGTTTTTCACAATCAGAGCATAAATTAATTGTTGCTGCAGCAAATGCCCATCGCGCTGATTTGCAAAAAGGTATGTTTCAACATTTAGGTTGTCATCAAAAGCTCGCACAGTATTTAACAAGGTTGATCAGGATCTCTGTGATTTTATCAATGCGCCGTCAAGATGATGTATTACCAAAATTACAGTTATCTGTTAATAATGAAGTGTTAGTACTTTCATTAGAAGGTGACTGGCTAAATGCACATCCATTAATGGCAAGTGAGCTTCAGCTTGAGTCTAAACAACAAGCAAAAGCAGGATGGAAATTTTTAGTTAGGTGAAAAAGGCTCGTTAGAGCCTTTTTTTGTAGCAAAATACCGCACTTTGTTTTAAAAGTGTTCAAACAGTCCTTTTTTTTATAAAGATCGAAAAAAATGCTTGATCTGTTTTTGGATCTCCCTATAATGCGACCCCACTGAGAC